>NZ_JAJGQM010000051.1 GCF_020784175.1 Xanthomonas campestris pv. asclepiadis | reverse complement strand
CAAGTACGTCCTTGTAGGCTCCGGCGCGGCATCCATGCCGCTCAGGGTCCCGCGACGGTGAGCGGGCAAGGACCAGTCGAGATGGTCGGTGTGCATGGGAAGAGCAGTGCTGGAAGCGCCTCGTTTGATCATGAGCAGCGGCTCCACGTCTGATGCGCACCGCACGACAGACGGCTTTCAGATCAGTGCCGACCAATTGTCTGGTGCGGTGCCCTTGCCGGTTGCGGGACCGTGTGGCGGCATAGATGCCGCCACCGAGCCCCCCAGGGACGGGTTCACGGCGTGTCTCGCAAGCGGTGAGGGCACCGCGCCCTCGACGTTGCGAGTGTGCTGCAGGGCCCTTGCCCGCCCACCATCGCGGCACACGCCGCAAGTACGTCGATGTAGGCTCTTGAACGGCGTCCATGCCGCTCAACGACTGCGCCACCGCCGACGGACGCGGCCCAGGCCCGGAATCGGCAAATAGCATGCGCACCCCTGCCCTGCGCAGCGCCTGCATGCACCGGGCGATCAGTTGCTATTCCTGGGCGGTCGCTGCATTGCGCGGCCGCCTCGGGTTCACCGCACGATCAATGCACGTCCTTCCAGTATTCCTTCTTAAGCAAGTAGGCAATGAAGGTGAGCAAGGCCAGGAACAGGATCACCCACACGCCCATGCTTTGCCGTTTCAGCGCCGCCGGCTCGCCCGCGTACTCGAGGAAGTTGGCGATGTCGCGCACGGTCTGGTCGAACTCCACCGGCGTCTGTCGCCCGGGTTGGCCGAGCTTGAGCGCCTGCACCGGCTTGTCGCCGGTCGCCTTGTCGGGCGGGCCGAACTGCGCCTGCTGCAGCCCTTGCAGCTCCCACAGCGGATTGGGCATGGACGCATTCGGGAACAACTGGTTGTTCCAGCCCAGGGGGCGGGTCTGATCCAGGTAGAACGACTTGAGGTAGGTATAGACCCAGTCGGTGCCGCGCACGCGGGCGATCAACGTCAGATCCGGCGGCGCCTTGCCGAACCACTTGGCCGCCGCATCGTGCGGCATGGTGCCTTCGATGTGTTCGCCGATCTTGGCGCCGGTGAAGTTGAGGTTGGTCATGACCTCTGCTTCGCTCAAGCCCAGATCGCTGGCCATGCGCGAATAGCGCAGGTACTTCAGCGAGTGGCAGCCGGAACAGTAGTTCATGAACAACTGCGCGCCACGCTGCAGCGAGGCACGGTCGCTCATGTCGTTGCCGGCCTGCTGCACCGCACCGCCTTCGGCCGCAATCGCACCGCCGCCAATAAGCAGCCCGCACAGCAGGGCAACCATGCGCGACGTCCATGACCTCACGTTGGAATTAGTCATGGGTGGTCACCCGCTCCGGCACCGGCTTGGTCTTGTCCAGCCGCGTCCACACTGGCATGGTGATGAAGAAGGCGAAGTACAGGAAGGTCAGCACGCGCCCGACATAGGTTTCGTGCGCGTCGGTACCGGGGCCGGAGCCGATCACGCCCAACCACACGAAGCACACCACCAGCACGCCGAGCGCGACCTTGGAGATCCAGCCGCGGTAGCGGATCGAGCGCACCCTGGCCCGATCCAGCCATGGCACCAGGAACAGGATCGCGATCGCCGAGAACATCACCAGCACGCCACCGAGCTTGTTGGGGACCACCCGCAACATCGCGTAATAAGGCGTGTAGTACCAGACCGGCTTGATGTGCTCGGGGGTCACCAGGCGATTGGCCTCGGTGAAGTTGTCGTGCTCCAGGAACAGGCCGCCGAACGCCGGCGCGAAGAAGATGATGAAGGCCGCGATCAGCAGCAAAAAGCCGACCCCGACCAGGTCCTTGACCGTGTAGTACGGATGGAACGGGATGCCGTCAGCCGGCTTGTGCGCGTCCCAGCGGTTGCCCTTCGGCCCCTTCTTGATCTCCACGCCGTCGGGATTGTTGGAGCCCACCTCGTGCAGCGCGCCGATGTGCAGCACGATCAGCAGCAACAGCACCAGCGGCAGCGCGATCACGTGCAGCGCAAAGAAGCGGTTGAGCGTGGCATCGCCAGGCAGATAATCGCCCATGATCCATTCGGTCAGCCCGTTGCCGATCACCGGGATGGCACCGAACAGCGAGATGATGACCTTCGCGCCCCAGAACGACATCTGCCCCCACGGCAGCACGTAGCCCATGAAGGCTTCGGCCATCAGCACCAGGTAGATCAGCATGCCGAGAATCCACACCAGCTCGCGCGGTTTCTGGTAGCTGCCGTACATCAGCCCGCGGAACATGTGCAGGTACACCACGATGAAGAACAGCGAGGCGCCGGTGCTGTGCATGTAGCGGATCAGCCAGCCCCATTCCACGTCGCGCATGATGTATTCGATCGAGGCGAATGCATCGGCGGCGCTGGTCTTGTAGTGCATCGTCAGGAAGATGCCGGTGACGATCTGGTTGACCAGCACCACGATGGCCAGCGAGCCGAAGTAGTACCAGAGATTGAAGTTCTTCGGCGCGTAGTACTCGCTGACATGCTTGCGATACATGGGCATCAGCCCGGGCGCGCGTTCGTTGACCCAATCGAACACACCGTTGGCGGTACGGACCAGGATATTGCTCATCAGGCAGCCCCCGTGCTGTTGGCCGACGTACCGGCACCATCGGGATCGACGCCGATCACCAGGGTGTTGTCGTCCACATAGTGGTGTGGGGGCACCAGCAGATTGATCGGTGCCGGCACGCCGTCGAAGACGCGGCCGGACATGTCGAAACGCGACTTGTGGCAGGGGCAGAAATAGCCGCCCTTCCACTGCGGGTCGTAGGGCTCGGGGCGGATCTCGGCAACCATTTCCGGCGAGCAGCCCAGATGCGTGCACAGCCCGACCAGCACCGAGATGTCGGACTTGATCGAGCGGTACTCGGGATTCTTCAGTACGTAGTCCGGCTGCTGGTCCTTGTTCTCGGACTTGGGATCCTTGAGCCGGTCATCCAGCGATGGCAGCGCGTCGAGCATCGCCTTGGAGCGCTTGACGATCCAGATCGGCTGACCGCGCCATTCCAGAACCAGCCGTTGCCCTTCCTGCAAGGCGCTGATGTCGGCGGTCACCGGGGCGCCGGCCAACTTGGCGCGTGCACTGGGATTCCACGACTTCACGAACGGAACTGCGACAAATCCTGCTCCGACCGCACCGACCACGGCCGTTGTCGCGGTCAAAAACCGACGACGCCCGAGATCAGCAGGTGCGTTAACCCCATCGTTGGCCATCCGGCTCTCCGATCTTGATTAGGTAGCGTGAGGCTGCCAACGGCTGGCGGGGGGTCCAGCCGCGATGAATCGACCGCAGTGTAGCGGAACGCTTAATACACAGACAACGCAATGTACGCAGTCGGACCGGCGCAGTGCAAACACTGCACGCAGGCGCGCGTCGATTGCATCACGTGCCAGCCTGACACAGGACGGACAGCTGTGACGCAGTGCTGGCAAAAGGGCCCCGCACCAGTCGAAGACCTGCTGCGCGTGGGCTGCGGCAGCGCGCAGCCGCGAAGGCTGCCTGCGCGACGTGGTGGCAGCCCGACATCCGTCCCGACTGGTTGTGGTCAAGGCAGGCTGCAGTGCGCAGCACATGCACGCGAAGGCACCCAGCTCAGTTGGCTGCCGTGGCCTGCCCACGATAGCGTCCGGCCAGCAGGCCGACGCGTTGGACGTAGCGCTGGGTCTCGCTGTAAGGCGGCACGCCACCGTAGCGGTCCACCGCGCCTTCGCCTGCGTTGTAGCCGGCAGCAGCGAGCGTGAGATCGCCGTTGAAGCGCTTCAGCAACCACGAAAGATATTGCACGCCACCGCGAATATTTTGCGTTGCATCATAGGCATCGCTGACCCCGAAGCGGCGTGCAGTCCCGGGCATCAACTGCATCAGCCCCTGCGCGCCGGCACGACTCAGTGCCAGCGGGTTATAGGCCGACTCGGCATGGATGATCGCGCGCACGATCGCCTCTTCGACCCCGAACTCGCGCGCGGCCGCAGTGATTTCCTGCTGATAGGCGTTGGTATTGAGCCGGATCGCGCCGAAATTGACGCCCGGCTTGGCGCCGCAGGCGTAACAGGTTTCGATGAAGCTGTAGTGGATGGTGCGCAGGCCCTGGATGCTGGCGACCTGGCGCGGGCGCGCACTGGTGTAATGGCGAACGCCATCCTTCATATACGAATAGACCTGCCCGCTGACCACCCGGCGCGGATTGACCGCGGCAGCGGCGGGCGGCTGCACGATCGACGTCTCCGATACCGGCTGCGCGCGCGGCCTCAGCGCCGAGGCGAGCTCGGCAGCGCGAGGAGGCGGTTGGCTGGCCGGCTGGCTGATGATCGTGGCCGGCGCGCCACTGTCGATCGTGGCGCTGCTGCGCGCCGGGCTGGCGACCACGCCCGGCGTCGGCCGAAGCGTGGACGGCGCGGCGCGGCGCGCGGACCGGTCCGGGGCGTAGCTGCTGATGACGCTGCAGGTCGCCCCGCTCTGGCGCTTGCTCAGGTAGCTGGTGATCCCGTCGCCGCTGACGCACTTGTACAAGGTGCCGGCGCTGGCCGGCGCCGCCGACAACGTGACAACTAGCAGCCCCAGCACTCTTGACATCCCCTTCATGCGGCGGAGTGTCCCAGCTTGGCCCGGGCTTGCCAAGTGGCTGCCGCGGTTATCCGGGCAGTTGCTCCAGCCGCGTCCGCAACGCGTTCAGCGCCTGGGTCAGGGGCGCGCGCACGACGTCCGGGGAGATCGCATCGAAAGGCAGATCGAGCAACAAGAGGTTGGCTGCCAGCGCCGGCATGCTCGGTGCGCCCAGGCCCAGCCAGCAATGTGACGGCCCGTCGGCTTCCAGCGCGCCAAGCCAGGGCGGGATGCGCGCGGCGAGTGCTTCCAGCGTGCCGTGCAGGCGTACCCGCGCCCGACACGGAAACGGCGACTCGCCGATCGCCTTGCGCAGGAGTTGCAGCGGCTCCTCCGGCAACGCGCGCGCGGCGAACCGGGCGCCGGTCGCGCTGGCCTGGTCGATCCGGTCGGCCCGCAGGGTACGCCAGTCCTGACGCTCGCAGTCCCAGGCCAGCAGGTACCAGCGCCGCCCGTAGTTCACCAGCAAGGCCGGCTCCACGCAGCGCGTGATCGGCGCGCCGGAATGCCGGCGATAGTCCAGCCGCAGCGTGGTCCGGTCGCGGCAGGCGCTGGCCAGTTGCGCCAGCAGCGCCGCATCCACCAAGGCACCGGCGTCCTCGGTGATCGGCAAACTGGCCGTGGCCGCATGCGCGGCACTGGCACGCTGGCCGCTGCGCCGCGGCAACAAGGGATCGAGCTTGAGCAGCACCCGCGCCGCCGCCGCATCCATGCCGCGCATCACCGGAGCCGCTGCGCGCAAGGCAATCGCCACGGTCAGTGCTTCGTCCTCTTCAAACAACAGCGGCAGGGCCGCGGCGCCCTGCCCCAGCTGATAACCGCCTCCGGCCCCGGGCGCGGCCTGCACCGGGTAGCCCAGCTCGCGCAAGCGCTCGACCGCGCGCCGCACGCTGCGCGGGTGCAGTTCCAGGCGCTCGGCCAGCGCCGCACCGGACCAAGTCCGGCCACCTTGCAGCAGGGCGAGCAGACGCAACAAACGGGCAGCGGTCGAAGCCATCGCGCTACCGTATTGCGGACAGGAACTGTCCGCAATGGCTGCGTAGGATGGCGCTGGCACCGCGGCCCATGCCTGCCGCATCCACCAAGGACCTGCAATGCCCGACAACCGCCACATCACCCTGTTCCACAATCCCCGCTCGCGTTCGCGCGGCGTGCTGGTGCTGCTGGAAGAGCTCGGCGCCAGTTACGACCTGCAGATCGTCAATCTGGAAAAAGGCGAGCAACTGACGAGTGAGTACCTGGCGATCAACCCGATGGGCAAGATTCCGGCGATCCGGCACGGCGACAGCGTGGTCACCGAACAGGGCGCGATCTACCAGTACCTGGCCGAGCTGTATCCGGAAGCCGGCCTGTCGCCGGCACCGGGCGATGCCGATCGCGGCGCCTACCTGCGCTGGCTGGACTTCTATGGCTCGGCGTTCGAGCCGGCGATCATCGACCGCGCGCTGAAGCGCGACGCGCCGCCGCGCGCGATCTCCCCCTACGCCGACTGCGACACGGTGCTGCAGGTGATCGATGCGCAACTGGCCAAAGGCGACTATCTGTTGGGCGAACGCTGCAGCGCGGCGGATGTGCTGTGGGGCGGCGCGCTGGGCTGGATGCTCGATTTCGGCCTGATCGATCCGCCTGTCAGCACCCGCGCCTACATCGCCCGCATGGCCGACCGGCCGGCGTTTGCACGTGCAGAGGCGACCAACGCCAAGGCCTAACCAGGCGGACGGGCCCGGCGCAAGCGGGTAAACTGTGCGGCTATCTTCTACCCGCCTGGAATAAGCGCCATGCCCGGGACATCCGTTTCCGACCTGTCCGCGGCCACCGCCGTGGACGCACCTGCCCTGTTGCCGCTGCCGGTGGCCCGCCCGTCGGCGCCTGCGGTGGTGCGCGGCAAGCTCTACATCAAGACCCACGGGTGCCAGATGAACGAGTACGACTCGGCCAAGATGGCCGACGTGCTCGCCGCCTCCGAGGGCCTGGAGCTGACCGACAACCCCGAAGACGCCGATGTGGTGCTGGTCAACACCTGCTCCATCCGCGAGAAGGCGCAGGAAAAGGTGTTCAGCCAGCTGGGCCGCTGGAAGGCGCTGAAGGCCGGCGGCAAGCCGGTGATCATCGGCGTCGGCGGCTGCGTGGCGTCGCAGGAAGGCGAGGCCATCGTCAAGCGCGCGCCCTATGTGGATCTGGTGTTCGGCCCGCAGACCCTGCATCGCCTGCCGGAGCTGATCCGCGCGCGGCGCGAATCGGGCAAGTCGCAGGTGGACATCAGCTTTCCGGAAATCGAGAAGTTCGATCGCCTGCCCGAGCCGCGTGCCGATGGCCCGTCGGCATTCGTGTCGATCATGGAGGGCTGCTCCAAATACTGCTCGTTCTGCGTGGTGCCCTACACCCGCGGCGAGGAAGTCAGCCGGCCGTTCGAGGACGTACTGGTGGAAGTGGCGCAACTGGCTGCGCAGGGCGTGCGCGAGATCAACCTGCTCGGCCAGAACGTCAACGCCTATCGCGGCGCGTACGGCGCCGATGTCGGCGACGCAGTGCAGTACGCGGATTTGGGCTTGTTGATCCGCACCATCGCGCAGATCGAGGGCATCGGCCGTATCCGTTTCACCACTTCGCATCCGCTGGAATTTTCGGACTCGCTGGTGGATGCGTATCGCGACGTGCCGCAGCTGGCCAATTACCTGCACCTGCCGGTGCAGGCCGGCAGCGACCGCATCCTGTCGGCGATGAAGCGTGGCTACACCGCACTGGAATTCAAGTCCAAGATCCGCAAGCTGCGCGCGGTGCGTCCGGACATTTCGATCAGCTCGGACTTCATCGTCGGTTTTCCCGGCGAGACCGAAGCGGATTTCGAAAAGACCATGAAGCTGATCGAGGACGTGGGCTTCGACCAGAGTTTCTCGTTCGTGTATTCGCGGCGTCCCGGCACGCCGGCCTCGGACCTGCAGGACGACACCCCGGAAGCCGTCAAACAGGCACGGCTCGCGCGTTTGCAGGCGCAGATCAACGCGCACGCCACACGCATTTCGCAGTCCATGGTCGGCAGCGTGCAACGGGTGCTGGTGGAAGGCCCGTCGCGGCGCGATCCGAACGAATTGACCGGCAAGAGCGAAAACATGCGCCCGGTGAATTTCCCCGGCAACCCGCGCCTGATCGGACACTTCGTCGATGTGTTGATCACCGAGGCGATGAGCAATTCGCTGCGTGGCCTTATCCAGGTGGATGACAGCGCGAGCTGATGCGGCACAGGCGCCGGCTTGCGTGGCGCCTTGCGCCAGCGCTTGGTGGCGGATTCGTGGTGGATGACAGAGAGCGTGCTGGTCGGTCGCGACAGTCGTGGTGCTGCCGCCAGCCGCCCGATGCCGCATCTGCCTGCGATGGTTCTTACCTTGCGTGGCTGGGTGTGTGTGCGTGTGTGCATGTGTGTGTGTGCGTGTGTGCAACACGCTGCCACTTCATCGAGCTCACACGCGTCACGCCGCGCGCCTCGATCTTTCGCACGCACGCAGCGGTGTACGCACTACGCTGAGTCGCCAACTGGCGCTCGAGCCTCTCCAATTGCCCGGTGACCTTGCGCAGCACCGGGCAATGCTCGGTTTGCAAGCCAGCGACAGCGCGCATCGTTCGCAAAGGCCGGGCAATGTGTTTGATCGCGCACAGCGACGACATCGACAGCGACTCGCCTCAGCACGCGGCACGCGGCACGCACGCCGAGTGATCAAAATTTCACCACCTGTCTGCAACACCTTGCGGCACAAGGCGTGCGAGCACTTACCCACAGGCTTTGCCGAATTCGATCCACACCGCTTGTGGACAACCGCCATCGCAGTGGCGATTTTTTCGCCACCTCCCTGCCGGACCTTGTGCGAGTAAGCGCCACAATTTTTATCCACAGGTTAGTGATGCGTGACTCCACAGCGACTGTGGAAAACCCGCGCATGTCGCCAGGTTCTGGCCAGACCGGGTGATTGCAGTGGCCGGGCGTGTTGGTGGGATCACACGCTGCGCGCTACCCTCGTCTGCCGCCCAACCGACCAGCGCATGCGTGCGCGGTCCGATCCGACCATGAACTCACCTGTACATCGCGACTTCACCCTGGAACCCGACGACATCGAGCGCCTGGCCAATCTGGCCGGCCCGTTCGACGCGCACCTGCGCCAGATCGAACTCAAGCTGGGCGTGGAGATCGCCAACCGCGGCAACATCTTCCGCGTCACCGGCCCGGAGCCGGCGATCAACGCCGCGCAGTCGCTGCTGACGGCCTTGTACGAGGAAGCCGCCGCCGCCACGTTCGACAACCACGCCATCCACCTGCGCCTGAACGATGCCAATGTCGAGCACGTGGTCGATCGTTCCTACGTCGCCCAGGACGTGGCGATCAAGGTCAAGCGCGGCACCGTGCGTGGCCGCGGCGCCAACCAGGCCAAGTACCTGCATGCGATTGCCACGCACGACATCAATTTCGGCATCGGCCCGGCCGGTACCGGCAAGACTTTCCTGGCCGTGGCCAGCGCCGTGGAAGCCTTGAATGAATCGCGCGTACAGCGCCTGATCCTGGTGCGCCCGGCGGTGGAAGCCGGCGAGAAGCTGGGCTTTTTGCCCGGCGATCTCAGCCAGAAGGTGGACCCGTACCTGCGCCCGCTCTACGACGCGCTCTACGAAATGCTGGGCGTGGAAAAAGTGGTCAAACTACTGGAAAAGAACGTCATCGAGATCGCACCGCTGGCCTATATGCGCGGCCGCACGCTCAACGATGCCTACGTGATCCTGGACGAGGCGCAGAACACCACCATCGAGCAGATGAAGATGTTCCTGACCCGCCTGGGCTTCGGCTCCACCGCAGTGGTCACCGGCGACCTGACCCAGATCGACCTGCCCAAGCACGTCAAGTCCGGCCTGCGCGACGCGATCGAGGTGCTGCGCGATGTGGACGGCGCCAGCTTCACCTTCTTCGAGGCACGCGACGTGGTGCGCCACCCGCTGGTGCAGCGCATCGTTACCGCGTATGAAAAACGCGATCAGCAGGACGCCGCCGCCAAGCAACCGACTGAATGAGTCGGCGCCTAGTCAGCTGGTGCTGGCAGGCGCATTCGTCGCCGTGACATCGCTCGCTGCCGCGGTGCCGCCGCCGGGTATCCTGATCCTAGGCGGCTTGGCTGCGTGACCAGCCCGGCTTCGTTTCAAGCTTGAAGGCGCGGGATTACAATCGCGGCTGCACTTGCCCAGGAAACGCTCGCCATGACCCGTGGACCTGTCCGCCTCGACGTCGCTGTCAGTTATGCGCTGCGGCGTGCCGGCCTGCCGTCGGCGGTGAGTTTTCGCAAGTGGGTGGCGGCCGCGCTGAAGGGACGCATCCGCGAGGCGGATCTGGCGGTGCGCATTGTCGATGAGAAGGAAGGCTGCTCGCTCAACCACCATTACCGTGGCAAGGATTACGCCACCAATGTGCTGAGTTTTCCGGCCGAGTTGCCCGAGGGCCTGCCCAAGGGCATCAAGATGCCGCTGCTCGGCGATCTGGTGATCTGTGCGCCGGTGGTGGCGCGCGAGGCCGCCGAACAAGGCAAGTCGCTGGCCGCCCATTACGCCCATCTGACCGTGCACGGCACCTTGCACCTGCTGGGCTGGGATCACGAGGACGACAAGGAGGCCGACGCGATGGAGCAACTCGAACGCGAGATCCTGGCCGATCTCGGCATCGACGATCCCTATGCGGGAGAGCACTGATGCGGGCCTGCCTCGCCACCGCGTTGCTGTTGCTGGCCTGCTCCGGCGCCTGGGCCCAGACCGCGCCGGTGCGTCCGGACCTGCCGGCCCTGATCGAATGCCGCCAGCGCATCGGTGACTTCAACGCGCTGGCACCGGTACTGGCGGACCCGCTCAAGGCGGTAGCGCTGGGCTGGACGCCGCTGGAGCAGGCCAACCTGTTCATGACCGAGTACACGCTCAACACGCCGATCAGCGTGTTCGGCCACAGCACCACCCACATCGCGTTCTCCGGCGCCAGCGTCATGGCGCTGCTGGACCTGCCCGACCCGCGCCCGCTGGCCAAGCAGCTGAACCTGGAACTGGGCGTGGATAACGCCGACAAGGTCATGTACGGCCGCGAGCTGGTCAGCGAAGACACCACCAACCCCAAGACCGGCGAGGCGATGATCGAATCGATCGTGCTCAGCGTCTCCAACGTGAAGTCGCATCCGGGCAAGACCGTGGTCGGCTGCGGCTACAGCCTGGACCTGCCCTGAAACGTAGCTTCCGCCCCCGCCCCGTCCACAGCGCCTTAGCGGCTTCCTGTTAGACTGCCTGCTATCGCCTGGTTTGCCGGGTGCCGTCCCCCGTCACGATGTCCGAAGACGACAGTAGCCAATCCCAAGAAACACCCGAAAAACGCCGTAGCTGGCTCGAGCGCCTGAGCGCTGCCTTCTCTGGCGAGCCCCACACCCGCGACGAACTGGTCGCGTTGCTGCGGACCGCCGAACAGGACGGTCTCATCGCCGCAGACACCTTGCGCATGATGGAAGGCGCGATCTCCGTGTCCGAGCTCACCGTGGGCGACGTGATGATCTCGCGCTCGCAAATGGTGTCGCTGCCGGTAGAGGCGCGCTTCATCGACCTGATGAAGCAGGTGGTGGAATCGGGCCATTCGCGCTTCCCGGTGCACGGCGAGAACAAGGACGAAGTGCTCGGCATCCTGCTGGCCAAGGACCTGTTGCGCGGCGTGGTTGCCGACAACGGCCCCGGCAACGTGCGCGAACTGCTGCGCCCGGCGGTGCTGATCCCCGAGTCGAAGAAGCTCAACGTCCTGCTCAAGGAATTCCGCCTGTCGCGCAACCACATGGCGATCGTGGTGGACGAGTACGGCGGCGTCGCCGGTCTGGTCACCATCGAAGACGTGCTGGAGCAGATCGTCGGCCAGATCGACGACGAGCACGACGATGCCGAGGAAGAGAATTCGCTGATCGCGATCCAGGCCGACGGCCGCTATGTGGTCGATGCGCTGACGCCGATCGAGGACTTCAACGAGCGCTTTGGCGCCGACTTCCCCGATGACGAGTACGACACCGTCGGCGGCCTGGTCACCGATGCGATCGGGCATCTGCCGGAAACCGGCGAGGAGCTGACGCTGGGGCGCTTTGCGTTCCGCGTGGCCAAGGCCGATGCGCGGCGCGTGCACGCCTTCCACGTGACCATCCTGCCGCCAGACCCGCAGGACGACGCTTGAACCTTTTGCACCGCATGACTGCTGCAGCAACAGGCCGCGGCAGGGTTCGGCGATGGGCGGCGTCCTGTCTGCTGCTGTTGCTTGCACTGCTGGTGGCGCCTGCCGCCGTTGCCCAGGTCGCCGATCAGGCCCCTGCCCGACCGGCTGCGTCGGCGCCGCGTGTCGGTGTGGTCACCATGCAGCCGGGCGAGGTGTTCTTCGAGCGCTTCGGCCACGATGCCATCGTGGTGGTCGATCCCGTCACCGGGCAGGCCACCTCGTACAACTTCGGCTTCTTCGATCCCAGCGAGCCGGATTTCGTTCCGCGTTTTGCGCGCGGCGAGATGATGTACTACCTGGTCGCGTTGCCGCTGGACGAAGACCTGCAGCAATATCGCGCGGTCGGCCGCGGCGTCAGCATCCAGTGGCTGGATCTGCCCCCGGACCAGGCGCGCGCGCTGGCTGACGGGCTGGCCGTCCGCAGCCGGCCCGAGAACGCGCGCTATCACTACGATTATTTCGTGGCCAACTGCGCCACGATGGTTCGCGACACGCTGGACCGGGCGATGGGCGGCGGATTGAAATCGCAACTGGCCGGACGCTCGCGCGGCAACACCTTCCGCAGCGAGGCAGTACGCCTGGCCTCTCCCGCCCCGTGGATGTGGCTGGGCTTCGACCTGGGCCTGGGGCCGTACGCGGACCGCCCGTTGTCGCGCTGGGAAGAAGCCTTCGTGCCGATGCGTCTGGCCGACAGCCTGACCCAGGTGCACAACAGCGCCGGCCGCCCCTTGGTGCAGTCCACGCAGGTCCTGCTGCCGCATCGCATTGCACCGGAGCCGGCCGAACAGCAACGGCATTGGTGGCCATGGCTGCTGACCGGGCTGATCGTCGCTGCCGGCGTGCTGGCGTTCGGTCGCCGGCAGCGTGTGCTGGCCGCATTCGCCCTGCCGTACTGGCTGCTGTGCGCAATTGGCGGCGGCCTGCTGGTGTATCTGTGGGGCTTCACCGTGCATCAATCGGCCTGGGCCAATCGCAACCTGTTGCTGGTCAACCCGCTGTGCGTGCTGCTGTTGGTCGGCGGCATCGCCCTGCTGCGCGGGCGCCGGCCCGGACGCTGGTTCGACGTGCTGCGCTGGGTGGTCGCCGGCTCGGCCCTGCTGGCCCTGCTGATCCATTGGCTGTCGTTCCAGGCGCAGGACAACCTGCAATGGGTGCTGCTGCTGTTGCCCATCCACACCGCGCTCGCCATCGCCTTGCGGCGGCGTGACTTGTCCGTGCGCACGCGCTGATCCAGGATGCGTCCATGAACCACCACGGCCGCCATCCGGACAACCCCTCCTGCGTCATCACCTGCGCCTACTACGACGGCGAGGGCGAACGCCACGATATCAGCCTGGAGCAGATCAGCAACGTGCTGCAGCGCCCGGATGGGTTCGTCTGGGTGGGGTTGTACGAGCCGCAGGAATCGGTGCTGCACAAACTGCAGGATGAGTTCGGCCTGCACGACCTGGCCATCGAGGATGCGCTCAAGGCGCACCAGCGCCCCAAGGCGGAGAGCTACGGCAACTCCCTGTTCGTGGTGGTCAACACCGCGCAGCTGGTCAACGAGCGCATCCGCTACGGCGAGACGCACGCGTTCCTGGGCGCACGCTTTCTGTTGACGGTGCGCCATGGCGCATCGCTGTCGTATACGCCGGTGCGGCACCGGGTCGAACGCGAACCGGCGATGCTGCGCATGGGCGCCTCGTTCTGCCTGTACGGCGTGCTCGATTTCGTGGTCGACAATTATCTGCCGATCATGGACGAGTTCCGCGACACGCTGGAAGGCCTGGAAAAGGACATCTTCGCCGACAACTACAAGCGCGAAACCGTGGTGCGCCTGTACGAGCTCAAGCGCGAACTCAACAAGATGCGGCTGGTGGTGGCGCCGCTGCAGGACGTGCTCTCGCACCTCAAGCGCAACCCCGGCTCGCTGATCCACGACGAGGTCGGCATCTACCTGCGCGACGTGCTCGATCACGCCGTGCGCATCAACGACGCCATCGACACCTTGCGCGAAATGCTGGGCACCGCGCTGAGCGTCAACCTGTCGATGGTGACCCTGGCCCAGGGCGAAACCGTCAAGCGCCTGGGCGCCTGGGCCGCCCTGCTGGCCGCCCCCACCCTGATCACCAGCTGGTACGGCATGAATTTCACGCACATGCCGGAACTGGACAAACGCTACGCGTATCCACTGCTGGTCGCCGGCGTGGTCGCCTCGTGCCTGGTGCTGTATCGCCTGTTCAAGCGTGCGCGGTGGCTTTGAGGGCCGCGCTGCGGCCTGGGAATGGGGATTCGGGAATCGGGAATGGGTAGAGCAGGTCTTTCTGACTGCTGAGTGTTGGCTTGGCACTGAGCTGCTGGAGGTTCCTGCACTGCACGTACTGCAAGGCGCGCCAGCTCTGTACTGGCTGGTTTGAAGGCGGTCGGCATCATCGTGTGCTGCCCGTGCCCTCATCCGCCCTTCGGGCACCTTCTCCCAGAGGGAGAAGGGAGCCGGCTTGCCTTTGCGAATCCCCAATCCCGAATCACCAATCCCGGCCATCAAGCCACATAGATGGTCTTGATGTTCATGAACTCGTGGATGCCGTGCTCGGCGAGCTCGCGGCCAAAACCCGAGCGCTTGATGCCGCCGAACGGCAGGCGCACATCGCTCTTGACCACCGAATTGACGAACGCCGCGCCGCATTGCAATTGCTGCGCCACGCGCTCGCCGCGTTTGGCATCGGATGTCCACACGCTGCCGCCCAGGCCGAAGCTGGTGTCGTTGGCCACGCGTACCGCCTCGGCTTCATCCCGCACGCGAATCACCGACGCAACCGGGCCAAAGAACTCCTCCTCATAAGCCGGCATGCCCGGGGCAACATGATCGAGGATGGTGGCCGGATAGCCGGCATGCGAACCGGGTACCGGTTCGCCGCCCAGCAGCACCTTGGCGCCCTTTTCCACGCTGTGTTGCACCTGCTTGTGCAGCTCGTCGCGCAGATCCGCGCGCGCCATGGGCGCCAGTGTGGTGGCCTCCTGCTGCGGGTCGCCGAGCACGCGCTTGGCGGCGGCGGCCACGAAGCGTTCGATGAAGCGATCGGCGATGGCATCCACCACGATGAAGCGCTTGGCGGCGATGCAGGTCTGCCCGCTGTTGTCGAAACGCGACTGCACAGCTGAAGCGACGGTGTGCTCCAGGTCGGCGTCTTCCAGCACCACGAACGCGTCGCTGCCGCCCAGTTCCATCACGCACTTCTTCAACTGGTCGCCCGCATTTGCAGCCAGCGAACGTCCGGCGCGCTCGCTGCCGGTCAGCGTCACTGCGGCGATGCGATCGTCACGCAACACATCCGCGGCCTGGTCGTTGTCGATATGCAGCACATCGAACACGCCGGGCGGAATGCCGGCGGCGTCGAGCACCGCCTTCATCGCATCGGCGCAGCGCGGCACATTGCTGGCGTGCTTGAGCAGCGCGACATTGCCGGCCATCAGACCCGGGGCGAGGAAGCGAAACGCCTGCCACAGCGGGAAATTCCATGGCATCACCGCAAACACGCAGCCCAGTGGTTCGTAGCGCACATAGCTGGACTGCGCCTCGGTCGGGATGTCGCGCGGTGCCAGGTACTCGGCCGCATGCTCGGCGTAATAGGCGCAGCCCTGCGCGCATTTATCAACCTCGGCCAGTGCCTCGTGGCGCAGCTTGCCCATCTCGGCGGTCATGATGCGCTGCAACTCGTCACGCCGCCGGGTCAGCTCTTCGCCGACGCGGCGCAGCAGTGCGCCGCGCTCGGCCAACGGCAGCGCCGCCCATTGCGGAAATGCCTTGGCGGAAGCAGCCAGACGCGCCTCGATGGCGGCGGCGTCCAGGGTCTGCTGGGTATGTTCGACCTGGCCATTGGCCGGGTTGACGGTGTCGTAGGACATGACGGTCTCCTGTTACAGGCCCGCCATGCTAGTCGCCGGCAAGTTGCAGCCGCGTCACAACCGCAGCAAATCGCTGCAACGCTGTGTTTACCCGAGCCGCGACGCAATGCCGCACCCACATCGCACCGCTCGCGGATCAATGGCAGTTGGAACAACGCACCCAGACACGCTGATGAAAGTAGCCCTGCCCTGTCCTGACCGTCCCACCGCACAAAAATGCTCTAGCATTCGGCACTTGGCAGCTTCATCCATTCATGGAAGACCACCACGATGCGCCGGGATCTCATTGTTCTAGTTGTACTTGGCATCGGCGCCTGCCTGCCGGGATGCGCCGTCCTGCAGGACATGCTGCACGGCCCGCGCCCCGGCCCGAACGGATTTGTCACCGTGAGCTGCAACAACACGCTGCCCAATCCCAGCCAACCCTGCGAGGAAGAGGCACTGCGTGCCTGCTCGGACACTGCCATCCGCCAATTCGTCACCGCGCACTCGTCGCCGAACATGGTCACGATCTATCCGAGCAAGCAGAAATCCAAGGACGACGGCACCAATAACGGCAAGAACAGGGACAAGGATCGCGCCGACGAACAACCCAAGGTCGAGCAACAGGGCTACGACATCAGCGCCGAGTATCAGTGCTACCTGACCAAGCCGCAGCCCTGGGACAGCGGGTACACGCCTCCAGCCAGGTAACAGCAGCCCAACCAACTGCCGTGCCCGGCGTCCTGTGGCCGCATCAGGCGTCCGCAATCGGCTTGCAGCCATTGTGGATGTCGGTGGCCTCGGCGTTCGCAGCCGTCCGGCCGCCGCTGGTGGCGATGCATTCGTCACACCCATGCTGGTGCCCGCTCAGGAAGCAGCTTGCAGCGCCAGTTGCGCATCGCGCTGGCGGCGTCTTTCGCTGCGCGCCAGCAGCCACCAGCCGATCACCGCGGCGAGCGACACCGCCAGCACCATCAGCGTGGCCAGTGCGTTGATCTTGGGGCTGATGCCCAGCCGTACCGATGCAAACACCTTGATCGGCAAGGTGGTCGAACTGGGCCCGGCCAGAAAGCTGGCGATCACCACGTCATCCAGCGACAGCGTGAATGCGAGCAGCCAGCCCGATGCCAATGCCGGAGCGATGATCGGCAAGGTGATCAGGAAGAACACCTTCAGTGGTGTCGCGCCCAGATCCATCGCCGCTTCTTCCAGCGAGCGATCCAGTTCCTGCAGACGCGAGGAGATCACCACCGTCACGAACGATACGGTGAAGGTGACATGCGCCGCCCAGATCGCCACCGCGCCGCGCGGTGCGATCCCCAGCACGCCGCCCATCGAGACCAGCAACAACAGGATCGACAGGCCGATGATCACCTCCGGTATCACCAACGGTGCGGTGATCAACGCACCGAACAGGGTCTTGCCGGGGAAACGCCGCATGCGCACCATCGCCAGCGCCGCCATCGTGCCCAGCACCGTCGATGCCCCGGCAGTCCAGAACGCGACTTCCAGGCTGACCCAGGCCGCATCCAGCAGCTGGCGATCGCGCAGCAATTCGCCGTACCAGCGCGTGGAAAAGCCGCCCCACACCATCGCCAGCCGCGAGGCGTTGAACGAGTAGACCATCAGCAACAGGATCGGCAGATACAGAAAGCCGAAGCCCAGCGCGAGCACGCCACCGCCCAGCAGGCGCGTGCTGGCAGAGGCGCGCATCATGTCAGCCGCCCTTCCAGCTCGCGCTGCTGATACCGGTGGAAGAGCACGATCGGCACCAGCAACAGCAGCAACATCACCGTGGCCACCGCAGCGGCCACCGGCCAGTCGCGATTGTTGAAGAACTCGCCCCACAGCACGCGACCGATCATCAAGGTGTCAGGCCCGCCCAGCATTTCCGGAATCACGAATTCGCCCACCGCCGGAATCATCACCAGCATGCAGCCGGCCACGATCCCGTTGCGCGAGAGCGGCAAGGTGATACGCACGAATGCCTGCCACGGACGCGCGCCCAGATCGTAGGCGGCTTCGAGCAGGCGCTGGTCATGCTTGACCAGATTGGCGTACAACGGCAGCACCATGAACGGCAGATAGCAGTACACGATGCCGATATAGGCGGCGAGCGGCGTGTACAGCAACTGCAAGGGCTGCCGAATCACCCCAAGCGCCAGCAGTGCCTGATTGAGCAATCCGTTGCCGTCGAGGATGCCGATCCAGGCGTACACGCGGATCAGGAACGAGGTCCACGACGGCAGCACCACCAGCATCATTGCCACATTGCGCGTGGCCAGCGGCAGACGCGCAATGACATAGGCCATCGGGTAGCCGATCAACAGCGCGAACACGGTGGACAGCACGGCGATCCTGATCGAACTCGCATACGCCGCCAGGTACTGGCTGTCGTGCAGCATGACCAGATAATTGCTCAGATGCAGCTTGACGCTCACCGCACCATCGGCCGCAACGGCGAACAGCGGCGTGTACGGCGGCATCGCGGTGGCGCGCTCGGCAAAGGAGATCTTCAGCACGATCAGGAACGGGATCGCGAAGAACACCAGCAGCCACAGATACGGTGCGGCGATCACGCCCCAGCGCGCGCCCGGCAATGCTGCGCGGAACAGGCGACGCCTCATGCGGTAAGCACCACGCCATCGTCCTCGCCCCAACTCAGCCATACGGTGTCGCCCCAGGTCAGCGCTTCGCTGGCCCAGCGCTGCCGATTGGCGAAGTTGGCCATCAGTTTGAAGCCACCGGGCAGGCGCACGTGGTAGACCGAATGGCTGCCGAAATAGGCGATGTCCTCGATCACGCCCTGCGCCTTGTTGCAGGCCTGGGCGGGCGCGTCCTTGCCGATGGCGAGTTTTTCCGGGCGCAGCGCGAATGCCACCGCCTGCCCTTCGAAACCGGTGATGCCGTGGCCGATCCGGATGCTGGCGTCGAATGCCCAGGCTTTCAGGCTGACGTAGTCCGGTTTGTCCTCGACGATGACCGCGTCGATCAGATTGACCGAGCCGATGAATTCGGCAGCGAACCGGTTGGCCGGTTGTTCGTAGATTTCGTCCGGCGTGCCGACCTGCTGAATCCAGCCCTGGTCCATCAGCGCGATGCGGGTGGCCATGGTCATGGCCTCTTCCTGATCATGGGTGACCATGACGCAGGTGACGCCGGAGGTCTCGATGATGTTGACCAGCTCCAGCTGCATCTGCGAGCGCAGCTTCTTGTCCAGCGCGCCCATCGGTTCGTCCAGCAACAGCAGTTTGGGCCGCTTGGCCAGCGAGCGCGCCAACGCCACGCGTTGCTGCTGGCCGCCGGAGAGTTGATGCGGCTTGCGCCTGGCCAGGCTGCCGAGCTGGACCAGCTCCAGCATCTCGCCCACGCGCGCCGCGATCGCCGCCTTGGGCAGGGCTTCCTGCTTCAGTCCAAAGGCGATGTTCTGCTCCACGCTCATATGCGGAAACAGCGCATACGACTGGAACATCATGTTGATCGGGCGCTCGTACGGTGGCAGCGCGTCGATTGGTTGGCCATCGAGCACGATGCGGCCCTTGGTCGGCCGCTCGAAGCCGGCCAGGCAGCGCAGCAAGGTGGACTTGCCGCTGCCCGAGCCGCCCAGCAACGCGAAGATTTCGCCCTTGCGGATCTGCAGGCTGACCTCGTCGACCGCGACGACGCCATCGAATTCCTTGCGGACCTCGCTGATGCTCAGATAGGCGTTGTCGCTCACGGAAAGCGGCGCCGTTGCGGCCTGGGTAAGTGCCATGAACCCTCTCGTTTGCGAAGCGTGGCCCGGTAACGACTGTGCGCCTCAAGATGCCGGCGCCGCCAGTGCTCGTTACGAATGTCAGCACCCGTCCCTTTCAGTTCGATCGCATGGTCCGCAACAAACTGACGACGACCCGGCACATCTGATGACTACCTGCCAGCGCGGCTGCCGCAGCAGCGCGGTGCCGGCAGCACCAGGGCGGCACCCTGCCGCGACCAGGGCGCCAATGCCGGCCGCGACCGGTCTCGATCAGCGTGCCTCCTGCACCGGCGCGCTCCAGCCCAGCCCCAGACTCTTCTGCAGCGCGACGTAATTGACCAGCAACTGCACCTGCGCCTGTGCGGCGGCGTCCTGCGCCAACAGCTGCTGGCGTTGCACGTCGAGCAGATCGATCGACGAGGTGGCACCGGCATCGCGGCGTTGTTGCATCAACCCGGCCGAACGCGTGGCCGAGGCTTCGGCCTGCCGCGCCACCACCAGCTGCTTGCGCGCCGAGCCGAAGCGCGACAACGCGGAGTTGGCATCCTGCAAAGCCGCCAGCACCGCGCCCTCGTAGGCCGCTTCGCGGCCGGCGTTGCCGGCACGCGCCTGCTCCACCTGCGCGCGGGTCTTGCCGAAATCAAAGATCGACCAGCGCAGCATCGGCACCGCCAGCGTGGTCAACGCGTCGGAATTGAAATCGCTGGGCGAGCCGGCGACCCAGCTCAGGCCGCCCAGCAAGGTCACTTGCGGGAAATAACCATTCAACGCCTCGCCAATCTGCGCGCTGGAGGCCGCCAGCTCGCGCTCGGCCTTGCGCACATCGGGGCGGCGACGGATCAGGGCGCCGGCATCGTCCACGCGCACCTGCGTGGGCAGCATCGGCAACGGCTGCGGCGCGCGCAACTGCGCATCCAGCGCGCCGGGCGCGCGCCCCACCATCAGCGCCAGCTGGTCCAGCGCTTCCTGCGATTGCATCTCCAGCGGCAGGCGTTGCGCTTCCTGTTGCTGCACCTGCGTGGCGATCTGCTCGACCTGCAGGTCCGAGGCCGCGCCACGCGCGCGGCGCTGCTGGGTCAGGCGCAGGGTCTGCCCGATCTTGTCCAGGTTGGCATCGGCAATCGCCAGCCGTGCCTGCAGGCCGCGGTAGTTGAGGTACACCTGCCCCACTTCGGCCGCCAGCTGCACCTGCGCATCGGCCAGTTCGGCTTCCGAGGCCTGTGCCTGCGCCAGGGCGCCTTCGGCGGCGCGACGGCGACGACCGAAGAAATCCAGCTCCCAGCTGGCATCGAAACCGGCGCTGTAGATCTGGGTCTTTTCCAGATCCAGCGCCTCGCTGCCCTGTGCCGGTGGCTGGCCGTTCTGGCCGTTCTGCAAGCCGCCCAGCGTATCGACGATGGTCTGCGGCGGCTCGGCATATGCATACACCGCGCTGGCGTTGAGCTTGGGCAGGCGCTCGGCACGGCGCTGGCTGGCCAGCGCACGGTTGGCGCGCAGCCGCGCCTGCGCCGCGCGCAGGTTGGGGCTGTCGGCCAGGGCCTGGGTGACCAGCTGGGTGAGGGTCGGATCGTGCAACTCCTCCCACCAATGATTCAGCGGCGCGGCAGCGACCACGTCGGCGCCACTGGCGCGATGCAATGCGGGCGCCTGAATCGCCGCATCGGCCACTGCCGGCGCCTTGGTGTAGTTGGGACCCAGCATGCAGCCGCCGAGCAGGACCGCGCTCAACGCCGCGGCCAGCGGCATGCGGATCAGGCGCATGGAATCAGTGCATTGCAAGGTGCGCCCCCTTGGGTAACGGCTTGAGCAAAAAGGCCAGCGGAATCGTGCAGACCACGATCACGCCGAATATCCAGAACAGATCGCTATAGGTCATCACCAGGGCCTGCTGCTGCACCAGGCGCGCCAGCTGCGCGACCGAGCGGATGGCCGCCTCGCCACCGGCGCTGCCCTGCATCTGCGCGGTCAGGCCGGACAGAAAATCCTGCGCGCGCGAGGAATTGGCAGTGATGGCACTGCCGATGGTTTCGGTATGGAAGGTCATGCGGCGCTCCTGGAAGGTGGAGATCAGCGCAAGCCCCACCGAGCCGCCCAGGTTGCGGCCGGCGTTGAACAGGCCGGAGGCATCGCCGGCCAGCTCCGGCGGCACCGAGGAGATGGCCGCCTGGTTCAGCGACATCATCGCCAGCGCCAGGCCACAGCCCTGCAACAACTGGCCGGCGACAAAATGCATGCCGACGGTGTCGGCGGTCAGCGAGAGATTGGCAAAGCAGGCTGCGGCAAAACAGATCAGCCCGGCGATCACCAGGATGCGCACGTCCACCACCTCCAGCAGCTTGGGCATCATCGGCATCAGCAGTACGGTCGGCAGGCCCGACAGCAGCAGCACGTAGCCGGCCTGCTCGGTGTTGTAGCCGGAGATTACCGCCAGGAACTGCGGGATCATGTACATGACGCCGAACAGGATCATGCCCACCGCCATGATCATGACGAATACCGCGCCGAAACTGCGGTGCAGCAGCAGCGACAGGTGGATCACCGGCGGCCGTTTGCGGAACTGGCCCACGACCAGTGCAGCGAATCCGCTCAAGGCGATCACGCTCAGCATGTTGATCTCGCTGGATTCGAACCAGCGCTCGCGCTGGCCCTCCTCCAGCACCACGGTGAGCCCGCCCAGGCCGGCGGTCAGGCCGTAGATACCCAGCCAGTCGGCATTGAGCAGGCCGGCCCAATCGCCTTTTTCATGCTTGAGGCCGAGCAGCAGCAAGGCCACCAGGCCGACGCAGATCGGCACGTTGATGAAGAAGGCGTAGTGCCAGCTGACGTTTTCGGTGAGCCAGCCGCCGAGCAGCGGGCCGATCACCGGGCCCATGATCACGGTCATGCCGAACAGGGCGGTGCCCATCGTCTGCTGACTGGGCGGCAGGCGCGTGGCAACGATGGTCAGCGCGGTGGGAATCAGCGCACCACCAGCCAGGCCCTGCCCCACGCGGCCGATGATCATCATCGTCAACGAGGTCGACAGCCCGCACACCACCGAAAAGGCGGTGAACATCACCGCGCAGATCAGCAGGAAGTTGCGCAGGCCCAGCGTGCGCACGAACCAGCCGGTCAGCGGGATCATGATGATCTCGGCAACCAGATACGCGGTGGAGATCCAGGTCCCTTCGGTGCCGCTGGCGCCGACCTCGCCCTGGATGGTGGGCAGCGCCGCGTTGACGATGGAGATGTCCAGCGTCGCCATGAACGAGCCGATGGTGCCGGCCAGCACCGCCAGCCAGGCGCCCGGCTCGGCCTTCTCGCGTTGCGCGCTGCCGCCGGCACGCGGGCCGGTGGCTGCCGCTGCACTCACTGTGCGCGCTCCTGCGCCTGCACGCGGTCGGATTCCTCCTCGGCCCTTTGCTTGGCATCCTTGGCCGAGCGCGTGTCCACGGTGACCTCGACCGACATGCCCGGCACCAGCACCTTGCGCGCCTCTTCGCCGGCCAGCACGCGGATGCGCACCGGCACGCGCTGCACCACCTTGGTGAAGTTGCCGGTGGCGTTTTCCGGCGGCAGCAAGGCGAACTGTGAGCCGGTCCCCGGCGACAGGCTCTCGACCTTGCCGTGCAGCTTCACGCCCGACAAGGCATCGGCCTCGATCTCGGCCGGCTGGCCGGGACGCATCAGGCCGACCTGGGTTTCCTTGAAATTGGCGATCAGGTACAGCGATTCCTGCGGCACGATGGTCATGGTGCGGGTACCCGCCCCGAGGAACTGGCCGACCTGCACGGTCTTGTCGCCGACGCGGCCATGGATGCGGCTGGTCAGCAAGGTGTCTTCCACCGCCACGCGGGCCTGGTCGGCATCGGCGGTGGCCTGCTTGACGCCGGCCTGGGCCTGTTCCAGCTGCGCGTTGCTGGCCAGGATCTGGCTCTGCGCCCCCTTGGCCTGTGCCTGCGCTGCCTCGTACTGGGCGCGTGCGCGTTGCAGGTCGTGCTGCAGGCTTTCCTGGTGTTCGTGGGTGTCGGCGCCGGAGGCGGCCAGCGGGGCGAAGCGCTTCACTTCGGCCTGGGCGAAGGTCAGGCTTGCCGCTGCAGCCGCCACCTGGGTCCGCGCCTGCACCAGCGCCGACTCCTGTGCGGACACATTGGCGGTGGCCGCGGCGATATCGGCCTGGCGCGCGGCGATCGCGGCTTCGGCCTGCTGCAGGGTCGCCTGGTAGGTGCGGTCGTCGATCTGCAGCAGCGGCTGGCCGGCTTCCACGATCTGGTTGTCACCCACCATCACCTTGGTCACGTAGCCGCTGACCCGCGGCGCCACGGCCACCGAGTCGGCTTGCAGGTAGGCGTTGTTGGTGTCCTGCATGTAGCGGCCCTTGATCAGGTAATAGGCCAGCCAGATCACCAGCAGCACCACCACCAGCACCCCAACCACGATCAGCGTCCATTTGACCTTGGGATTCTTCAACGGCGAGGGCTTGGGCGGCTCCTGCTCGTTGTGCGCGCCGGTGCCTTGCGCATCCGTGCCCGAAGGCTGGCCGTCGTTGGACTGCTGGTCGTGGTTGCTCAAGGTGAGGCGTCCTGTGTCGTGGGCGAGGCGCGCGCGACGACGGGCCGCATCAGCGGTCCGGCGAAGGCGGCGCAACCATACAATTATTTGAACCGCCCGGTACAGATTGCGTGATGACCGCAGTCAGCGCGCGCTCGGACTTCCAAACGCGCGAATGGCAGGCGCTGTTACAGGAATGGAGGAATGCCTGCGTCGTCAGCGACCGGTCTTGATCTCGGTCCATAGCCGCGTGTACAGCCGGTCCACCTCGGGCGGATTGATCGCGTAGGTGAACATCTTGGCGGTCACCTCCGGCGGCGGATAGATGGTGGGGTCGTTGCGGATCGCCGCGTCCACCAGCGGCGTGGCGGTGCGCACCGGGTTGGCGTAGTGGATGAAGTTGCTGTTGGCCGCGGCCACGTCCGGCTTCAACAGATAATTGATGAAGGCGTAGGCGTTGTCGGGGTGCTTGGCGTCCTTGGGAATGGCCAGCATGTCGAACCACTGCGGCGCGCCTTCCTTGGGGATCGCATAGGCCACCTTGATGCCGTTGCCGGCTTCCACCGCGCGGTCGCGCGCCTGGATGATGTCGCCCGACCAGCCCACCGCCAGGCAGGTATTGCCGTTGGCCAGCGAGGTCACGTACTGGCTGGAATGAAAGTTCTGCACATACGGGCGGATCGTCTTGATCAGCGCGGCGGCCTTCTCGATGTCGGCCGGCACGCTGCTGTGCGGATCCATGCCCAGATAATTGAGCGCGATGGGGATCAGGTCCGAGGGCGTGTCCAGCAGGGTCACGCCGCAGTCCTTCAACCTGGACAGGTTTTCCGGCTTGAACACCAGATCCCAGCTGTTGGCGACCTCGGTGTTGCCGAAGATTGCCTTGAGCTTGTCCACGTTGTAGCCGATGCCGGTGGTGCCGATCATGTACGGCACGCCATAGGCGTTGTCCGGATCCTGCGCTGCGATGCGCCGCATGATGTCCGGGTCCAGATTGGCCAGATTGGGGATCTTGCTCTTGTCCAGCGGCAGGAACACGCCGGCATGGATTTGCCGGCCGAAGAAGTTGAGCGTGGGCACCACCACGTCGTAATCGCTGCCACCGGCGAGCAGCTTGGTTTCCACCATCTCGTCGCTATCGAACACGTCGTAGGTGACCTTGATGCCGGTGCTCTTTTCGAACGCGGGAATGGTGTCTTCGGCGATGTAGTCCGAATAGTTGTAGACGTTGAGCACCTTGGCCTGCGCCTCGGCACCGCCGGGTGCATTGCGGCCACCGCAGGCGGCCAGCAAGGTGGTGGACAGCGTCAGGGCGAGCAGTCGCAGCGTCATGCAGGTCTCCAGGGCAGCGCGATCAGGATGGGCCGGTCTACGGCCGGTCGAGGGTCCAGCCTACCCATGGTGTTTGTGTTTGCACAGCGTGGCGTGGCGGACCCCATCGGTGCACACGCGACAGGCGGGCGCGGCCGCTGCCGGAATCGCGTATGCCTGCCGCGCTTTGCGCCTGCGCGCGAGCGGCAAAAGGCGGAGCTGCGCCGGCAGGGCTTACACCGCGCCGACGCCCAGCGCCTGCGCGGTATCGTCCAGCGCCGCCCAGGCCTTGTCGAACAGCTCATCGACCTGTTCGCGGGTGATGATCAACGGCGGCGACAGCAGCATGGCGTCGTAGGTGGCACGCAGGATCAGCCCGCGCCGCAGCGCGAAATCGCGGCACAGGGCACCGACCCGACCGCGTTCGGGAAAGTAGACGCCGCGCCGGCGTTTGTCCGGCACCAATTCCAGTGCCCCCACCAGCCCGGCGATACGCGCCTCCCCCACCAGCCGGTGTTCGCCCAGCTCGGCCCAGCGCTGTGCCAGATACGGCGCGATGTGGGTGCGCGCGTGCTCCACGATGCCCTCGTCCTGCAGCAGGCGCAGGTTCTCCAGCGCCACCGCCGCGCAGACCGGATGCCCCGCATAGGTGCCGCCATGCGCCAACTCCCCGCCCTGCGTCTTGAGCACACCGGCCACGCGATCGTTGAACATCGCCGCCGCCAACGGGATATAGCCGGAGGTGATGCCCTTGGCCAGCGTCATCACGTCGGGCTGGAAACCGAAATACGCCGCACCGAACCAGGCACCGGTCCGCCCGAACCCGCAGATCACCTCGTCGGCCACCAGCAGCACGTCGTAGCGCCGGCAGATGCGTTCGATTTCCGGCCAGTAACTACGCGGCGGGATGTACACGCCGATCGCGCCCATGATCGGTTCACCGATAAACGCCGCTACGTGTTCCGGCCCGAGCTGCAGAATCTTGTCTTCCAGCCGACGCGCCGCCAGCAGCCCGTACTCCTCAGGGTCCATCTGGCCTCCATCGCCGAAGTGATACGGCGGCGCGATATGGTGAATATCCGGAATCGGCAAGCCACCCTGCTTGTGCATGCCTTTCATGCCACCCAGGCTGGCGCCGGCCATGGTGGTGCCGTGGTAACCGTCGTGACGGCCGATGAAGATGCGCTTCTCCGGCTGCCCCTGCACCGCCCAAAAATGCCGTACCAGCCGCAAGATGGTGTCGTTGGCCTCCGACCCGGAATTGGCGAAGAAGGCATGATTCAGATCGCCCGGCGTCAGCTCCGCCAGCTTGGCGGCCAGATGGATGGTGGGCTCGGTGGTGCACTGAAAGAAACTGTTGTAGTACGCCAACTGTTCCATCTGCCGCGCCGCGGCTTGCGCCAGCTCGGTGCGGCCGTAGCCCACATTCACGCACCACAAGCCGCCGAACGCATCCAGCAACTTGTTGCCCTGCGCGTCCCAGACATACACGCCCTCGCCGCGGGTCAGGATGCGGGTGCCCTTCCCGGCCAATGCCGCGTTGTCGTTGAACGGATGCAGGTGATGGGCGGCATCGAGTTGCTGCAAGGTTTTCAACGCATCGGGTTGCACGGCTTGCTCCAGAAAGTGGCTCACGCCAGTGGCGCGAATGCAGTGGCGTTATGAAAAGCAGCTGGCGCAAAACGCATCGGACGCCTGCAATGCACGTGGGTCTGGACCATGGCCAGACGACGTACCCTCATCCGCCCTTCGGGCACCTTCTCCCGAGGGGAGAAGGGAGCGGTGTGGCACGCTGCGCCGAGCGCAGACGCCTCACACATTCAACAACAGGAACTCCCGCTCCCACGAACTGATCACCCGGAAGAAGGTCTCGTATTCCTTGCGCTTGACCGAAATATAGGCGCGCACGAAGCGCCGCCCCAGCATGTCCTGCAAGGCCTCGCAGCCCTCCAGTCCGTCCAGCGCCTCGCCGAGCGAGCGTGGTAGATCGTAGCCCTGCTCCTTGCCGTTGCTGCTGATCGGCGCGGTCGGCTTGAGCTTCTCGCGGATGCCGAGCAACCCGCAGGCCAGGGTCGCTGCCATCGCCAGATACGGATTGGCGTCGGAGCCGGCAAAGCGGCTTTCCACCCGCATGTTCTGCGGTGCATCGATCGGCACCCGCAGCCCGCAGGTGCGATTGTCGAAGCCCCACAGCACATTGCTCGGCGACACCTCGCCGAACATCAGCCGCCGGTAGGAATTGACGTTTGGCGCCAGCAGCCCCATCGCCATCGGAATGTATTTCTGCAAGCCGCCCAGATACTGCGCAAAGGTGTCGCTGAAGCCGCCCTCGCGTTTTCCACTGAAGACGTTCTTGCCGGTGCCGGCATGCAGCAGGCTCTGGTGGATGTGCATCGCACTGCCCGGTTCGGTCTCCATCGGCTTGGCCAGGAACGTCGCATACACGCCATGCCGCAGCGCGGCCTCGCGCATGGTGCGCTTGAACAGGAACACCTGGTCGGCACGCGAGAGCGCATCGGCATGGGTGAAGTTGACCTCCAGCTGCGCGGCGCCGGATTCGTGGATCAGCGTATCCACGTCCAGTTCCATGGCATCGCAATAGTCGTACATCAGGTCCAGGATCGGGTCGAACTCGTTGACCGCATCGATCGAATACGACTGCCGCGCAGTTTCCGGCCGACCCGAGCGCCCGGCCGGCGGCAACAACGGGAAGTCCGGGTCGGTGTTCTTCTGCACCAGGAAGAATTCCAGCTCCGGCGCCACCACCGGTTGCAGCCTGGCTTCGGCATAGGCGTCCAGCACGCGCCGCAGCACATTGCGTGGGGCAAGCTCATGCGGCTGGCCGTCCTTGGTGTAGCAATCGTGGATGACCTGCGCGGTGGGGTCGGCCGCCCACGGCACCATGCGCACGGTGGATGCGTCCGGGCGCAGATGCATGTCCGAATCCGAGGGCGAGGTCAGCTCGTAGTAATCATCCGGGAAATCGCCGGTGACGGTGGTGGCGAAGATGCCTTCCGGCAGGCGAGTGCCGTAGTCGTGCGAAAACTTGTCCGCCGGAATGATCTTGCCGCGTGCGTTGCCGGTGATGTCCGGCACCAGGCACTCGACCTCGGTGATGTGGCGCTCCTTGAGCCAGCGGCGCAGGGCGCTTTCGGGCTGCTTGGGCGTGGACGTGCGCGAACGTGTGCGGATGGACATGCAACCTCACTGACCGCGTCGGGCGGCGTATTGGCGACAGGCCTCGCCGAAGGCCTGGAAGATGGCACGGTAGAACGGATGCTGTGTGACACGCCACTCCGGATGCCACTGCACTGCGAGCAGAAAGCCCGGCCCGGGGCCGCGAAAGGCTTCGATCAGGCCATCCGGCGCGGTCGCCTCGATCAGCAGGCCGTCGGCCAGCCGCGCAATGCCCTGCCCGTGCAGCGAGTTCACCGCCACCTGCGCGCTGTCGCTGATGCCGGCCAGCAGGCCGCCGGCATGCAGCTGCACCGGATGCGCCGGGCCGTATTGCGTGTCCAGCGGCGCGGCGCGGTCCTCACGGTGATCGGCCAGACCGGGCACGTCATGCACGCGCTGATGCAGGCGCCCGCCCAGCGCCACGTTGACCTCCTGCAACCCGCGGCAGATCGCCAGCACCGGCAGGCCGCGTGCAAGTGCCTGCGGGATCAGTCCGAGGCTGGTGGCATCGCGCGCCGGATCGTGCGGATTGCCCTCCCAGCTCGGCTCGTCGCTGTAGTGATGCGGCTCCACATTGCTCACCGCGCCGGTCAGCAACAGGCCATCCAGGCGATCCAGCCAGACGCCCGCATCCAGCGCCGGCTGCAGGCTCGGCAACAGCACCGGCATTGCGCCGGCCGCGTCCACCACCGCGCGGATGTACTTCTCGCCGGTGGCCAGAAACGGATGCGGCCCTTGCTGGATGCGATCGGTCGGCAACCCGACCAGGGGAACGACAGCCATGCGGATATCCCGGTTGTACGCGGCAGGGAAACGGGTGCGCTCGCCATCAGGCAGGCGCAGGCGATGTTCAGGACACAGGGTGGCGCGTGTTTGCAATCGTGCGCGGCATTGCATGCGTTCGATCGCGACGCAACGTCAGCGTGTCTTCGCCACGGGTTGAGGGTGTGTCGTGGATGCCTGCGAACTTACCGTGCAGCCAGCGGCATTGCCAGGGTCGGCACGCGCACGATTGCGAAAGATCACGTGCGCTTTGCTAGTCTGGGCAGCGACCCTGCAGGTGGTGCCCATGGTTTCCGAGAACTCCGTCGCGTGCTTGCCCGCCACCGATGCCGCCACGCTGGCGCGGATCGATGGCTGCGAAGCGGTCGACCTGTTATTGCCCGACACCAATGGCGTGCTGCGTGGCAAACGTGTGACAGCCGAGGTCGTGGACAAGATCTATCGCGACGGCGTATGCCTGCCGATGTCGCTGATCGCCACCGACATCACCGGCAATACCGTCGAGGAAACCGGGCTGGGCTATGCCATCGGCGATGCCGATCGCATCTGCCGGCCCATTGCAGGCTCGCTGCGCCCGGTGCCGTGGGCACCGCGGCCGATGGCACAGCTGCTGCTGGCGATGCATCAGCCGGACGGCAGCATCTTCGAGGTCGCACCGCGTGCGGTCCTGCAGCGCGTGCTACACGGCTTTGCCGCGCTCGGCCTGACCCCGGTCATTGCCGTGGAACTGGAGTTCTACCTGTTCGATGCGGTGCCCGATGCGCAGGGGCGTCCGCAGACGCCGCGCGACCCGCAGACCGGTGCGCGCAGCGACAGCACCCAGGTGTATTCGCTGCAGGACCTGGACGACCAGCGCGCGTTCACCGATGCGGTGACCGGCGCCTGCCGGCAACAAGGCATCCCGGCCGACACCGCCGTGGCCGAATACGCGCCCGGCCAGTTCGAAATCAACCTGCAGCATCGCGCCGATGCGGTGGCCGCCTGCGACGAGGCGATCCTGCTCAAGCGCACCATCAAGGCGATTGCGCAGCAGCAGGGCAAGCTCGCCAGCTTCATGGCCAAGCCGTTTCCCGGCCAGGCCGGAAGCGGCCTGCACCTGCATGTGAGCCTGCTCGATGCCGATGGGCACAACGTGTTTGCCGGCAGCGCCACTGCACCCGCCGACCGCCTGCGCCATGCCATCTCCGGCCTGCAACGGCATGCGGACGCCTCGTTGCTGATGTTCGCACCGCACGCCAACAGTTACCGCAGGTTCGTCAGCAACGCCTTCGTGCCACTGGATGCGAGCTGGGGCTTCAATAACCGCACCGTGGCGCTGCGCATCCCGCACAGCGATGCACGCAACACCCGCATCGAACACCGCATCGCCGGCGCCGATGCCAACCCGTACCTGGCCGCCGCCGCCGTGCTTGCCGCCATGCTGGACGGCCTGCAACACCCCGGCGAGCCCACCGCGCCAGTCACCGGCAATGCTTATACGCAATCGGTGTTCCGGCCGCGCACCTGGCAGGGCGCAGTGGATGCATTCGGCGCCAGCGACTTCGTCGGCGCGCAGTTCGGCAGCCAGTTCCAGCATGTATTCGGCCAGCAGAAACAGCGCGAGCTGCTCGACTACCAGGCGCTGGTGCCGGATCTGGACTACGCCCGGTATCTGCGAATCGTCTGATGGACGGCCCGGGCACGCCCCTGCCGCCTGCCGATCCGCCGGGCAATGGCTATCCCGACAGCTGGTACGCGCGCAGCACGCCGGCCTTGCCGGAGCAACCGCGCCTGCAGGGCGCCGCACGTGCCGATGTCTGCATCCTCGGCGCCGGCTACACCGGCCTCACCGCCGCGCTCGCCCTGGCCGAGGCCGGCTACTCCGTCATCGTGCTGGAAGCCAGGCGCATCGGCTGGGGCGCCTCCGGGCGCAACGGCGGCCAGGCCATCGTCGGCTACGGCTGCGAGCAGGAAACCCTGGAAGCGCTGGTCGGCGATGGCGACGCGCGGCTGCTGTTCGACTTCTCGCGCGACGGCATGCGCCTGCTCCGCGCGCGCATCGCGCGTCATGCCATCGCCTGCGACTGGCGCGACGGCCACGCCCACGTGCCGCTGAAGCCGCGCCAGGTGCAGGCCTTGCAGCACGGCATCATGCGCATGGCCGATCGCTACGACTACCCGCTGGAATGGTGGGACCGCGCGCGCACCCGGCAGGTGCTGGACAGCCCGCTCTACCTTGGCGCGATGTTCGACCCGGCCAGCGGCCATCTGCATCCGCTGGCCTATGCGCTGGGCCTGGCGCGCGCAGCGCTGGCGGCCGGCGTGCGCATCCACGAGGGCTCGGCGGTGTCCCGCCTGGAACATGGCGAGCGCGTGACGATGCACACCGACCACGGCAGCGTCAGCGCCGACTTCGGCGTGATCGCCGGAAACGCCCTGCTGCAGGGCATTTCCACAGCGCTGGAACGCCACATCATGCCGGTCGGCACCTATGTCGGCGCGACGCCGCCGCTGGGCGCAGCCCGCGCGCGCGCGCTGATCGCCAACGACATGGCGGTCGCCGACACCAACTGGGCACTGGATTATTACCGGCTCAGCGCCGACCACCGGCTGCTGTTCGGTGGACGCGCCAGCTACTCATCGCGCCCGCCACCCGGGCTGAATCGGTTGATGACCCGGCGCATGCACACGGTCTTCCCACAGTTGCACGACGTGCCGCTGCAAACGCTGTGGGGCGGCTACGTGGACATCTCGCGCAATCGCGCCCCGCACTGGGGCCGGCTGGCGTCCAACCTGTATTTCGCCCAGGGACTCTCCGGGCATGGCGTCGCCGCGACCGGATTGGCCGGCCAGGTCATCGCCGAGGCCATCGCCGGCCAGAGCCGACGGCTGGATGTGTTCGCGCGCATCCCGCATCGGCCGTTCCCCGGTGGACGCCTGCTGCGTACCCCGCTGCTGGTGGCCGCGATGAGTTGGTATCGGCTGCGCGATGCATTGTGGTGAGTCGGGTGCCGTCTTGAGCACTTTGAGACGCAGCGCTCAAGTTTTGGCGAGCAGGGCCGTTAGCTGATATGACGGTTCGATCCGCACGGCCAGCCGATGTCCCCAGGTACCCTACATCGCAATAGTGAAAGCGCAGTCCTGCCGCAACGCGTGTTGCTGGTGGAAAACTCACGCACCTTCACCAGCATGCTGCGCGAAGCCATCGAGCAACGGGTGGAACTGCCGGTCACGGTGGTGTCGACCCTGGCAGAAGCCGCGCGTGTGCTGGACGAAGAAGACGGTTGGTTTCTGGTACTGACCGGCCTGGTGTTGGTGGACGGCGACCGCGACAAGGTCGTGGAATTTTTCCTCTCGCGCAAACTGCCCACTGTGGTGGTCAGCGGCGTCTACGACGAGGATTTGCGCCAGCGCGTGCTGCAGCAGCAGATCATCGATTACGTGCTCAAGAATGCGCCCGGCAGCATCGAATATCTGGCCTGGCTGGTGCAGCGCCTGGAACGCAACCGCCGCATCGCGGCGCTGGTGGTGGACGATTCGCTTTCCGCACGGACCTATGCGGCCGCGTTGCTGTCGATGTACGGCTACCGCGTGGTGCTGGCGGCCGACGGTGCGGCCGGCCTGCAGGCGATCGAGCGCGATCCCGGCATCCGCCTGACCATCGTCGACCAGGAAATGCCCGGCATGGAAGGGGTGGAATTCACCCGCCGGCTGCGTGCGATCCGTTCGCGCGACAAGGTCGCGGTAATCGGCATTTCCGGCAACAACGACTCGTCGCTGATTCCGCGGTTCCTGAAGAATGGCGCCAACGACTTCCTGCGCAAGCCGTTTTCGCGCGAAGAATTCTTCTGCCGCGTGTCGCAGAATGTGGACCAGCTGGAGTTGATCGGCACGCTGCAGGATCTGGCCACCCGCGACTTCCTCACCGGCCTGCCCAACCGGCGCTATTTCCTGGAACAGAGCCAGCGCGTGATCCCCACCCTGCTCTCGCAGGAGCAGACAGTCACCGCGGCGATGCTGGACATCGATCACTTCAAGCACATCAACGACACTTGGGGCCACGAGGCCGGTGACCAGGCGTTGCGGGCGGTGGCCGCATCGGTCTCCAGCCATGCGCGGCCACAGGATCTGGTGGCACGTTTCGGCGGCGAGGAATTCTGCCTGCTGGTGCCGGGGCTGGATGCCGCCAACGCCACAAGTTACTTCGAAACCCTGCGCGAACGCATCAGTGCGCTGCGCGTGCGGATTGGCGACGAAACCCTCAGCATGACGGTGAGCATCGGCGTGTGCATCGCCACCGAAGACGGCCAGTCGCTGCACCATCTGCTGGACGAAGCGGACAAATATCTGTACCTGGCCAAGGCCGGCGGCCGCAACCAGGTGCGTCTGGCCAGCTGAGCCGCGTCGGCTCCGCGGTAGCGCGCAGACGCACGCGCTGCGCTGGCTAGGTTGAAATCGCCGATGCCGAACGACGCCGCATCGCACGTGCGGCCATCAACGCCAACAGGCTCAACACCGCAGCGCCACCCAGATACTGCCCGACCGCCTGCACGCCATAGCGTGCCGCCAGTTGCGTGGCCACGTACGGCGCCGGCGCCGCACCGAGAATGCTGGCCAGGTTGAACGACAGCGAGGCACCGGTGTAGCGCACCTCGGTGGGATACAGCTCGGCCAGCAACGTGCCGCAGGGGCCGTAGGTCAGGCCCATGAAGAAGAAGCCCAGCCCCAGAAATGCCAGTACCTGCAGCGGGTGATTGGCCTGGAACAGCGGCGCGAACGCCAACCCGAACGCGATGATCGCAACACTGGCCAGCATCATCGCCAGCGGCGCTCCATGCCGGTCGCCGAACCTGGCCGAGAGCGGAATGCCGATCGCGAAAAACACGATACCGGCCATCTGCAACAACAGGAATTGCTCCTTGTCGTAGCCCAGGGTCTTGGTACCGTAGCCCAGCGCGAACACCGTCATCAGATAGAACAGCACGAAAGTGGCGAACGCGCCAAGCGTGCCGATGACCAGCGCCGGCCAGTGCTGCGAGATCACCGTGCCCAAGGGCAGGCGCACGCGCGTCTTGTGGTCCAGGGTCTTCTGGAAATCCGGCGTCTCGGTGATGCTCAGGCGCACCCACAAACCGGTCAGCACCAACAGCGCGCTGGCCAGAAACGGCACCCGCCAGCCCCATTGCATGAACTGCGCATCGTCGAGCACCGCGCCCATCCCGAGAAAGGTGCCGGTGGACAGCAGAAAGCCCAGTGGCGCACCCAACTGCGGAAACATGCCGTACCACACGCGCTTGCCGGGCGGTGCGTTTTCGGTAGCAAGCAACACGGCCCCGCCCCATTCGCCGCCCAGGCCCAGGCCCTGGCCGAAGCGACACAACGCCAGCAGCGCTGGTGCGAACACACCGATCTGGGCGTAGCTGGGCAGCAAGCCGATCGCCACGGTGGACAAGCCCATCGTCAGCAGCGCCGCCACCAAGGTGGCCTTGCGCCCGATCCGGTCGCCGAAATGGCCGAACACCGCCGAGCCCACCGGCCGCGCGACGAAGGCCACCGCAAACGTCGCCAGCGACTGCAGCATCGCCGCGCTGCCATCGCCCGCCGGAAAGAACAAGGTGGGAAACACCAGCACTGCGGCGGTGGCGTAGATATAGAAATCGAAGAACTCGATGGTGGTGCCGATCAGGCTGGCGAACAGCACGCGCGCAGGCGAATTGATGGGAGAAACGAGCGGCGCGGCAGCAGTCATCGTTGATCGGCATCCAGACAAGACAAGACGCCCGATTCTGGCAGATTGCGGCAACGGTTTGCGCAGACCAACCGGCCTGCAAAAAGTTGTAGACGTGACCGCCGACTGATGTGGGCCATGTCAGCCTCAGGTCTGACAGTGACCGACAAAACGCAGCGAATTATCGTCGCCGAGGATTGATCGCGCCGAGAATGGGTCGGTTGCAGAGCGGCTGGTCTGCGGCTCTGCTGCGGGGCCCTTGCCCGCCCACCATCGCGCGACACGCCGCAAGTACGTCCTTGTAGCAACTGTGTTGTTGGAGGGGGTTCTGACCGTTCTGGAAGCCGGGCACGGGA
>NZ_JAJGQM010000050.1 GCF_020784175.1 Xanthomonas campestris pv. asclepiadis | reverse complement strand
ATCGTTGGTCTCCTTGGTGGCTAGTGTGCCCGGGGACCTCTAACTATGGATGGACCAATTTTACGGGGAGTCGACACCCGCATGTGCCCGGCTAGGAGCAACGCGCGACGGACCCCTCGCCTTTGCGAATCCCGACTCCCGACTCCCCAATCCCGGCACCAGCCACTGCGCTCTACCGATTCCCCACTCCCGATTCCCGATTCCCCGCCGCATACGCCTGCGCCTGCCCCATCACCCGCAGCAGGTTGCCGCCCCAGATGCCGGCGATCTGCGGCTCGGTGTAGCCCTTGCGCAGCAGCCAGGCGGTGATGCGCGGCAGGTCGGAGACGTCTTCCAGGCCGACCACGCCACCGCCGCCGTCCCAGTCCATGCCGATGCCCACGTGCTCGGGCCCGACCACCTTGAGGACATGCTCCAGATGGGCGAAGAAATCCTCCTCGGTGGCGCGCTTGATCGGGTAGCGCGCATCCAGGTCCTTGAGCGCGGCGCTCAGGGCAGTGCCGTCGGCGATCTTGATGTGCTCCCAGCCGCCGTATTGCTCGGTCAGCGCCTTCTCGGCGGCCTTGCGCTCGGGGCTGGCGCCGCTGTCGACCAGGTAGCCGCCATAGGAATTCACCTGGATCACGCCGCCGTGCGCGGCCAGCACCTTCAGCCGTTCGTCGTCGATATTGCGCGGGTGGTCGAACACCGCACGCGCGCCGCTGTGCGAGAGCACGATCGGCACCGGTGACAGCGCGATCAACTGGTCGAACACCGCATCGGAGGCATGCGATTGGTCGATCACGATGCCCAGCGCCTGCGCCTGCTGCACCAGCTGCTTGCCGGCCGGACTCAGGCCCTTCCATTCCGGCCCCTTGGGATCGGTGGCCGAGTCGGCGAACTCGTTGTTGAGAAAATGCACGGTGCTCATCAGGCGCAGGCCTTGCGCGTAATAGAACCGCAGCAGCGTCGGGTCGGCCACCAGCGGGCTGGCGTTTTCCATGCTGATGTACACCACGCGCTTGCCAGCGGCCTTGATCCGCGCGGCATCGGCCGGCGTGGTGGCGAAGGCGAAGCGCTGCGGTTGCGCGGCCAGCAGCGTGTGGATCTTCAACAACCGCTGCAGGCCGGCATCGCGATCGTCCAGGTGCGCGGCCGCACTGCGATCGCCCTGCCCGGTATAGACCGCCCAGAAGCCGCCATCCAGTGCGCCTTCGACCATGCGCGGGTAATCCACCTGCGACAGCCGGTTGCCGGCATGCGCCTGCAGCACATCGAAGTCGTGGCGCTCCAGATTGGCCGGCGTGTCCAGATGCGAATCCAGCGTGACCAGCCGCTGTTGCAGCGCGGTGGCGCGCGCCAGTTCGGCCTTGGAAAACTCCAGCGCGTGGCTGGGTGCGGCCACGGCCAGACTCAGCGCGATGGCGGTGCACAGGCGATACAGGGTCATGGCAGCTCGCAGAAGATGGGGAATGTATCGATCATAGCCGCGTAGGGATCGGCCGACCCCTACGCAGAACGCGGGGCTCAAGCCGCCGCGATGCGCAGTCGCAAACATCACCGCCTGCGACCACGCACCAACGCGTCACTTGCGTTCGAAGAACTCGTGATAGGCCTTGGATTTGCCTTCCGGCGACTTGCCCACGCCATTGCGGATCAGCGTCTTGCCATCTGCAGAGAACGTCCAGAACTCGCCGACGATCACGTCGTCGTCCTTCATCTTGAGGATCTGGTAGGTGTCGGCGCCGGTCTTGCTCACCGCGATCTGGTTGAAGCGCGCCTGCTCGTTGAGCGGGCTGGGTTTGCCATCCAGCGTGGTGACGTAATCGACCTTGTACGGCGTGTCCGGGCGGGTGGTGTTGATGGAGTGGTATTCGATGCGGTTGTCGGAGAACTGCACGTTGATGGTCAGCCGCATGCCCTTGGGAAATTTGCCGTCGCTCCAGTTGGATTTGGATTCCACCAGGGTCCAGGCGCCGTCGTGCGGATCGGCCGCCGATGCGGCGAACGTGGCAGTCAACGCCGAGACGGCGAACAGGGCGGCGGTCAGAAAGGTGCGCATGGGCGGTGTCCTTGGAGGCTGGGATGTTGGGCGGTGCTGTCGGGTAGGTGCTTGGCGTCGGGTGATCTTCGGGAGCTGGGCATCAGAAGTCGGTGCGCGATTCCAGGTGCTGTTTGACCTGCTCGCGGGTGGTCCACAAGGTGCGGAACTCGCCTTTGGACAGCAGTGGCAGCTGGTCGCTGATGTGTGCCGAACCAGGCTGGCTGGCATTGCCGTAGCTCATCAGGCCCTTGGCCTTGAGCGGCGTGGAAAACTCCACCAGCGAGACCCAGGTTTCACCGTGCTGCGGCAGGCGTTGGCCATCGGCATTGGGCGGGTTCCAGGTGATCACGTCGAACGCGCCGAGATTGCCAAAACCGCCGCGGCCGGGCACATCGACAGCGCCCAGGTGGAAGCGCGACACCTCGCCGTACGGCCGGTCGATGGCGCCGTAGGTCTTCTTGGTGCTGGCGACGGCTTGCTTGAGTTGGCGCAGCGCCAGCGCCGGGTCCTTCAAGCCGCTGGGGGTGGTCAGCGGAGTGTCCAGCGACCAGGGCGTTGCATAACCGGCCTGCGAGAGGTAGCGCGCATCACCGGTGAACAAGCGCGCCCATTCCTCGAACAACAACGCGCCGCGGCTGTCGGCTTCGAAGTGGCGGTTCCAGGCCTTGAGCACGGCGATCGCGGCGAGAATGTCCGGATCGGTGCTGTCTGCGGCGGCAGCGTACAGCTGCGGCAACGTGCGATCGGCCGCCAGCGCCTGCGCGGTGCGCTTGAGCGCCACCAGCTGGTCGAAGTCGATGCTGTCGTGCTCGGCCAGCATCTTTACCGAGTTCTGCGCGCGCAGCGACATCGGCCCCGTGGGCGCGACATAGGCCGGAAACGCGCTTGGGTCCAGCGCGCGCGGCCAGCTCGCCAGCCACGGCGGGTCGTTGGTGTTCTGCACGAAACCGCCGGCCGGGTTGATCACCTTGGGCAGCTCGTCGTAGCTGTGCACATCGCTCCATAGCGTGGACGCGGTATCGCCCGGCACCAATCCGCTCCAGTACTTCAGATCGCCTTGCGCATGTTTGGGCAGGATGCCGTTGTCCAGGAACAGTACGTTGCCGGCGTTGTCGGCATAGACGATGTTGAACATCGGCACCTGCAGCTGCTTGAGCGCGCGCTGGAACTGCGCAAAGTCCTGCGCCTTGCCCATGTCCCAGTACTGCTTGAGCATGTCGGGGCGATCCAGGCCAGCCACGCGCAGCGCCACGGTGCTGCCGTCGTAGCGTTCGAACACCGGGCCGTGCACCGACTGCCGCACTTCCAGCGTCTGTGTTTTCAGCGCGCCATCGGCCTGACGGATCTTCAGCGTTCTGGTCTCCCGCTTGAACGGCAGCACCTTGCCGTCCAGCAGATAGCCATCGCCCGACAAGCTGAGTTTGTAGGTGGTCTGGCCCAGCAGCGTGTTCACCGTATTGGTGAAACCCAGCTGCTTGTTGAAACCGAAACGCAGGATCGGCAGGCCGACCTGGGTGGCGCCGTACAGATCCACACCCGGCCCGTTGAGATGCGCTTCGTAGTAGGTGAAAAAGCCGCTGCCCCAGGGCAGATGCGGATTGGCCAGCAGCATGGCGTGGCCGTCGCGGGTCTTGCTGGGCATCAGCGCCCAGGCGTTGGAGCCGTCGCGGGCCTGGCCGTCCTTGGGTGGCTCGCCCAGCACCTTGGCCGGCGAGGCGATGTAGACGTAATTCATCAGCCGGTGCGCGTGCGCCACCACGTCCACGCCGGTGATCGGCAGCACCACCTTCACCTCGGCATCCAGCGCCTCCGGGTGTGTGGCTGCGTAGTCGTTGATGCCTTGCGCGAAGGCGTCCAGGTCGGCACGAAAGCCCGGGGCCTGCTGCCGGTACCACTGCTGCGCGCGTGGGTAGACATCGTTGCTGGCCAGCCAGCGATCCTGTTCGGCGTACTTCTCGCCCCAGTATTCGGCGGCGCGGCCGCGCGCTTCACCATACAGATGCAGCAGCAGATTGCCATGGCTGTGGGTCTGCGCCCAACCGAAGCCGTAGAAGGTGCCCGCTTCGGTCCTGGCATAGACATGCGGCACGCCGTAGCGGTCCCACAGGATCTCGCCGCTGTCCTTGCCGGCGCCGGCCGCCTGCGGGGCGCAGGACAATGCGATCAACAGCCCTGCGCAGATGAAAGCGCTGCGCGCATGCGCCCGCATCGAAGAAAGTCGCGGCACTGGATCACTCCTCAAAAGGTGTAGGTCAACTTGGTGTAGTAGGACCCGCCGGTGAAGCCGTACGGCACGCTGGTCACATAGAACCCGCTGCCGGTGCTGGCGACCGCGCCGATGTTGTTCGGGTATTGGTTGAACAGGTTGTTGGCGCCCAGCGTCCAGGTGATGCGCTCGGACAATGCGTAGGACGCTTCCAGATCGGTGATCCATTTGGCCGGCACGTGTTCGTCGTTGGCCGGGTTGTTTTCCAGCACGTCGAAGCTGCCGAAGCGGTTGACGCGCACGTTGAGCGCGAAGTCGCCGATCACCCAGTTGCCGCCCAGCAGCAGCTTGCTGCGCGGCGTGCGCGACAGATAGCCGCGCGAGGCACGGTCGAACAGTTCGTAGCCGGCGCCCAGCGAGTCCAGTGCGGCCGGGTTGTCGGCGATGCGGGTGATCTCGGTGGTGTTGTAGTTGTAGCCCAGGTTCCAGTTGACCCGGCCCCAGTCGCCGGCCTCCATGCGCCAGGTCGCCACCACGTCCACGCCGTCGGTGCGGGTGTCGATGGCGTTGGTGAAGTACTGCGCGCTGTCGACACCGGACACGCCGGCGCGGGTGAGCAGGTCGGTGATCGCCGCACCGGTGATGTAGCCGGTCATGCCGATGCGGTCGTCCAGATCGATGCGGTAGGCATCCACAGTGAGGCTGAGCGCGCGCGTGGGGTTATAGGTGAAGCCGATGCTGGCATTGGTGGATTCTTCCGGCTTCAGCGGTTCGGCCCCCAGTGCCAGCGCTGCCGGGGAATCCACCGGCAGCGTCTTGGCCAGGAACAGTTCGCGGTCGCCGTTGTCAGCGTGCGCCAGCTGCTGTTGGTGGCTGCGTACAGGGCCTGCGCCAGGGCGGGCGCGCGGAAGCCGGTGCTGGCCGCGCCACGCAGCGCGAAGGTCGGGGTGATGGCCCAGCGCGCGGTGAACTTGCCCACCGCGGTGTCGCCGGCCGAATCATCGAAGCGCTCGTAGCGGCCGGCCAGGCCCAACGACACGCTGTCGGCCACGTCCCAGGTCAGGTCGACATAGGCCGCGCCGCTGTTGCGATCCAGGCTGCCGGCTTCGTCGGGCTGGAAGGTGATCGCGCCCTGCGCGCCGGGCGGCGGCGCCTGCCCGGCACGTGGATGGCCAGCCGGGAACACGTAGCTGCCGGCCGCATAGGCCGCCTGCTCGCCGGCCTGGATCTCGTATTTTTCGTAGCGATGCTGCACACCCAGCGACACCTGCAGCGGGCGCTCGGCCAGTTGCAGGCCGCGGGTGATGTCCAGACTGGTGGTCCAGTCGGTGGAGGTCAGCTGGCCGAGATAGAATTCTGTGGGGCTGGTCGGCCCCAGGCTGGCGTTGAGCGTGTGCAGGCCGTCGCGTTCGGAGGCGTTGCTGCCGTAGCTGGTGGCCAGGTCCCAATCCCACTGGCCCCACAGGCCCTTGATGCCGGCGGTGAACTCGTAATCGGTCTCGTCGATGCGCAGGCGCGGGCTGTACCCGTCCGGATAGATCTCCTGCAGGGTGTTGTTGGCGTTGGGATTGCGGAACGACCATTCCAGGTCGCTCAGGCGGCGGCTGTAAGTGGCATAGGAATAACCACGCAGGTCGCCGCCCAGACCGAGTTCGGCGTTGTAGGACAGGTTGGCGCCCTTCTGCCAGGGCTGGCCGAAGTTGCGCGTGATCAGGCGGTTGGCGGTGGCCTCGCGCGGGTCCGGCTGGCCGTTGACCGGGTAGTACAGCCGGTAATCGTCGGCCACCGGCACTGCACGATTGGAGGTCTGCTGGTACCTGGCGTCGGCGGCCAGATAGACGAAGCCGTCGCTGCCCAGCGCCAGCCCCTTGCCGATGCTGGCACTGCTGCTGTCGCCATCGGCGCGGTCGATGTTCTGGCCCCATAGCAGGTCGGCCTTGCCGCCCTCGGCATCGGACTTGAGCAGAATGTTGATGACGCCGGCGATTGCGTCCGAGCCGTACTGCGCGGCGGCGCCGTCGCGCAGCACCTCGATGTGATCCACCGCCGACACCGGGATCAGGCTCATGTCCACCGGCACCGAACCGCGCCCGACGATGCCGGCGATGTTGATGCTGGCGGTGCGATGGCGCCGTTTGCCGTTGACCAGCACCAGGGTGTGATCCGGATTGAGCCCGCGCAGCCCGCCGGTGGCGATCACATACGAGGTGCCGTTGCCGGATTTGGCCGGTGCATTGAACGAGGGCACCAGATCGTTGAGTGCCGCCAGCAGGCCCGGGCGACCGGTCTTTTCCAGTTCCGCCGCGCCGATCACATCGATCGGGGTGGGGCTTTCGGTGACGGTACGCTGCACGCCGCGCGCGCCGGTGACCACCACCGCATCCAGGTTGCCGACTGCGGCGTCGGCTGGCGGTGTAGTGGCTGGCGGCGTCGGTGCGGATGCGTCCACTTGTGCGTACCCCACACCGGGATGTCCGTGCAACGCGGCCGTCATCGGCTGCGCCGAGGCCAGCGTGATGCGTTCGCCATCGTCTTCGACCACGCTCAATCCGGTGCCGGCCAGCAGCTGCCGCAATGCCACGCGCGATTCCAGCGTGCCCTGCACCGCCGGCGTGCGTACCTGCTGCAGATATTCGCCGGGTGCCACGATCTGCACGCCGGCCTGCCGCGCAAATTCCGGCAACGCCACGACCGCATTGCTCTCGGGGAGCGAGAACGTGCGTCCCTGCGGCGACGCTGCCAAGGCAGCTCCCGCTGCCATCATCGCCACGGCCGTGCCGATGGCCTTGCTCAAACGCCTGCTTGCTGCCTGCATCACTGCTCTCCGCTGGCGCGCGTGCGCCGCTGTCCGGTCGTCGTCACCGTTGCTGTGTGGCCCCCTGTCTGTTGGATGCGTGGCCGCCGCTTTTCCGCCATCGACATCGCGGGTGGTGACGTGCAGCGGTGCACCTCACTGCGCGAGCGTGCCGCGCAAGTGGATGCCGCCACGGGTGTGTTCGATCTGCAGGCCCATGCTCAGCGCCACGGACCGTGCAAAGCCTTCCGGATCGTTGGCCGAATACAGGCCGACCACGGTGCGCCGCGCCACCGCGGGGTCGTCGATCAGGATGCGCATGTCGTTGTAGCGGGCGAATTCGGCCGCGGCCTGCGCCAAGGTGTCGCCGTCGAAGGCGATCATCCCCTCGCGCCAGACCAGCAACTGCTGCACGCGCCGTGCTGGCAGCGGCTGCACCTGCACCGCCCACGTCGGGCTGACCATGGCCAGCATGTTGGCGGCCACCCGCTGCGGTGCGCGGCGGTCGGCCTCCACGTCGACGGTGCCTTCGCGCACGACGACCTTGACCGCATCGTCCTGCCGCCGACGCACGCTGAAACTGGTGCCGACCGCGCGCACTTCCGAGCCGGCCGCCATCACCACGAACGGGCGATGACGGTCCTTGGCCACATCGAACAAGGCCTCGCCACGCAGCAACTGGATCTGGCGACGGTCGGCGCTGAACTCCACCACCACTTCCGAGCCGGAATTCAGCGTCACCGCCGAGCCGTCTGCCAACGGCAGGCGCAACACCTCGCCGATGCGGGTGAGGTGATGGCCGCTGCCGGGCGCGCCGTTGTCGGGGACGGCCTGCTGCAATGCCAGCATGCCGGTGGCCGCAGCGACCACGCAGGCGGCAAGTGCGGCCAGCCACCTGCCGCGTCGATGCGTGCGCCGTGACCGCGTCGCTTCCGCGGCAAAGCCCTGCCCCAGCGCACGCGCGCGATCGAAATGCAGATGCACCGCGTGCGCCCGTGCATAGGCGCCGCGATGGCGCACGTCTTCGGCCAGCCAGCGGTCGCGCTGCACGCGCTCGGCCGGCGTGAGCCGGTCGCGGTCCTCGCGTCCCACCCAGGCGGCGGCAATGTCGTCGATGCTGCGCATGCTCAGCTGCCGCGCTGCGGATCGGCCAGGCGCGTGGCCGGCGCGGCATGGCCCGCAGCCGGTGCCGATGCGGGCGTGCGGCCCATGCGTGCCATCAGCAGACGCAATCCCTTCACGATGTGTTTTTCCACGGTGTTCTCGCTGATTCCGAGCCGTGCGGCGATCTCGCGCTGCGACAGGCCGTCGACCTTGCGCAGCAGAAACACCTGGCGGCATTTGTCCGGCAGTGCCGCCAGCGCTTCGCCGATGCGGCGCAGCTCCTGACCGGCAATGGCGTGGCGCTCGGGTGAGCGCTCGTCCTGTGTGATGTCCAGGCGCTCGATTTCCGCCACGCTCTCGATCGACACGATCCTGGCGCTGCGCACCTGCTGCAGCAGCACCGACTGCGCAGCGGTGAACAGATAGGCGCGCGGATTGGCGATATGACCCACCTCGCCCAGCCCGGCCAGGATGGCGTAAGTCTCCTGGATGACGTCGTCGCAATCGACGTTGCCGGGGGCGTGCTTGCGCAGCCAGCGCCGCAGCGCCGGCTCGTGCGGCAGGACCTGCGTCGCCAGCCAGGCGGCGCGCTGGGAATCGATGGCCGGCATCTAGGACGCGGCCGCTGACGTGCCCGCACGTCGAAGTGAGGAAGTCATTGCGTTCTCCGGGGGATTCGAGCGAAGGACCTGCTCTTGAAGTCACGATGCGTCAGCGGCGCAACTCCGCCATGCCCTTCGACGGGTGGTTCGCTGCGATGGCACTACCCGCGCAGCGCGCGCCGGACATCGACAATGTCCGGTCGGATGCGGCCAACGAAATGGCTGTTGGCAATGACCTGACTGCTTTGGGTTATGCAGCCGCGCCACGCACCAGGGCGCGCTGCCACGCGAATGGCAACGCGAATGGCAACGCCACGGTGATGGGCGCGCCGTGCAGGGCACTGCGGTACCTGGCGGTCTGGGCGTGTGGCATCCAGGCGCGATGAGCGGCGCCGATGCGCAGGCCAGCACCGTCTTCATGGGGCCAGGCGCCTTCGGTGCGGTCAACGTGTCCGGCACCACGCAGGTGCGCGGTGATCTCGAATTGCGCGAAGGCACCACGCCCACGCAGGGCGTGTTCTACGGCTACGCCGATGGCCAGACCATGCGCAATCCCGAGTTCATTGCCGACCTGCGCCAGGCCGTGCCGGAGATCACCGCGCCCGGCGGCTTGGTGATCGGTTGCCGCTGCAGCTGCAACCAACCGCAGGTCATCGCCTGATGTGACCGATACGCGCAGGCCGGGTATGGCCTGCGACACGCGGTATTTCGCGCGGCTGGCAGAAGCGATCGGATGTTCGCAATGGGCTGCACACAGCGCGCAGCATGCAAGCGATTTGATCTGGCCGCGCGCAATCCATCGCACGCACCTGATCAGCGCGCAGTGGTGCTGCGCGTGGTGTTCAGTCGCCCAGTTCGGCCAGGCGTGCGCGCACGCTCTCGACATCGACGTGCTCGCGCAGGTGCAGCCACTGCCGCGCCCATACCGAGCGCAACACGATCCAGGCACCGAACACGCCCAGGCAGGTCGAGCCCAGCGCCAGCGTCAACGGATGCAACGGCGAGCCGCTGCCGGTCTGGAACAGATACATGAAGGCCGCGGAAAACAGCAGCCACACGCCGAACACCGGCCAGTTGCTGGCCAGCAGGCTGGCATGGGGCCGCTCGATCTCGCGCAGCAACCGGATCAGCGCCTTGCGTTCCTCATCGTCCGGTGTCATCGCCTGGCCGCTCCACGGGTTGATCGCCGCGCTAGATCACGCGGCAGAAAACAGCCTTCAGGTAGCGCGATTCCTGTACGTGCGCCATGAACGGATGGTCCGGGCCGGCACCGGCCACCTTCAGGATCTGGATGGTGCGCCCGGAGAAATACGAGGCGCGCCGCAGCATGTCCAGAAACTCCTGCTCGGCCACCAGCCCGGTGCACGAGAAGGTGGCGAACAGGCCGCCGGGCTTGACCACACCCAGCGCCAGCTTGTTCATGTCCAGGTATTTCTTCAGCGCCGGGATCACCTGCTCGCGGTCGCGGGTCATCTTGGCCGGGTCCAGGATCACCACATCGAACTGCTCGCCGCGATTGGACGCATCACGCAGCCACGGGAAGATGTCGGCCTGCACGAACTTCGGCCGCACGTTGTTGAGCTTGGCGTTGCCCTTGGCGATGGCGATCACGTCCTCGTCGATGTCCACGCCCAGCACCTCGGACGCACCGCGCGCGGCCGCATACACCGCAAAGCCGCCGGTGTTGCAGCACAGGTCCAGCACGCTCTTGCCCTCGACCTGCTCGCTCAGCCACTGGCGGTTCTCGCGCTGGTCGGCGAAGAAGCCGGTCTTGTGCGCACCGGCCGGGTCGGCGCGGAACCTGATGCCGTACTCGGTGATCACCGATGCTTCGGTGGTGGTATTGCCGTGGAAATCGAAGCTTTCCTGCTTCTGCACGTGTTCGTCGGCAAAGCTGTGGAAGCGGCAGCCCGGGAACTGCGCGCGCAGCGCCTCGTAGATCCACTCGCGGTGGCGGAACATGCCGGCGGCGAAGAACTCCACCACCACCAGGTCGCCATAGCGGTCCACCACCAGGCCGGACAGGCCGTCGCCTTCGCTGTGCACCACGCGCCAGGCATCGGACACCGCGTCGAGCTTGAGCCAGTCGCGGCGCAGGCTCACTGCCGCGGCGATCTTGCGCGAGAACCAGCCCGCATCCACCGGCACCGCCTGGTCGGTCTCCAGGATGCGCACGGCGATGCGCGAGTGGCCGTTGTAGAAGCCGCGGCCGACCCACTCCCCGTCCACGCCGACCACATCGACGATGGTGCCGGGTTTGGGCTTGGCGGCGGGCTTTTCCACCAGCTTCTGGAAGATCCACGGGTGGCTGGAGCGCCAGGCATTCTTGAGTCGGACGACGGGGACTGGAGTATTCATCCGCCCATTGTATCCGGCTGGATTGACGTGCCTGCCCTCCGGCACGCAGAATCGGGCGCAGAAGGGGAGTAGCTCCAAGCGTTGTCGCCGTCATGACGAGTCCTGCCAGCCAGGCTCCGGTGCAACGGCAACCGGCCAGGCCGGTTGTGAGCGAGACCTTCGCCGCGCAGGCGAAGGTCCGTCACCCGGAATCCACGATTTCCGTGTCACAAGGCCTCAGCCCACCGGCTGTCCAGGTCGTTTCACTTTCGGGATTCTTTTATGCAAACCATTGGCAATGTCTGGTTATGGGGCGGCTTCGCGATCGTGGTGATCGTGGCGCTGTTGGTCGATCTGGTGCTGATGCGCCACGGCGGTGCCCACAAGGTCACCTTCAAGGAAGCCACCTGGTGGAGCATCGGCTGGGTGCTGCTGGCGCTGGCCTTCAACGCCGGCCTGTGGTGGTACCTGCAGGGCAGCATGGGCGACGCGGCGGCCGACCGCATCGGACTGGAGTTCCTGACCGGCTACCTGGTCGAGAAATCGCTGGCGGTCGACAACATCTTCGTGTTCCTGATGGTGATGACCTACTTCGGCGTGCCCGAGGAACAGCGCCAGCGCGTGCTGATCATCGGCGTGCTGGGTGCGATCGTGCTGCGCGCGATCATGATCTTTGCCGGCTCGGTGCTGCTGACCAAGTTCCACTGGCTGCTGTATGTGTTCGGCGCGTTCCTGCTGCTGACCGGCATCAAGATGTGGTTCTCCGCCGGCAAGGAGCCGGATCTGGAAGCCAACCCGGTGCTGCGCTGGATGCGCGGGCATCTGCGCCTGAGTCCGCAATACCACGGCCATGCGCTGAGCGTGATCAAGGACGGCAAGCGCTGGTTCACCCCGTTGTTCGTGGTGCTGATCCTGATTGCGGTGATCGATGTGATCTTTGCGGTGGACAGCATCCCGGCGATCTTTGCGATCACCACCGACCCGTTCATCGTGCTGACCTCCAACGTGTTCGCGGTGCTGGGCCTGCGCGCGATGTTCTTCCTGCTGGCCGGCATGGCCGACCGCTTCCACCTGCTGCCGTATGGGCTGGCGGTGATCCTGGTGTTCATCGGCACCAAGATGATGATCATCGATCTGTACAAGATCCCGGTGCTGGTCTCGCTGGCAGTGGTGATCGTGATCCTGGTCTTCACCATCGTGCTGAGCCTGCTGCGGCCGCCCAAGCCGGCCAGGCACTGAGGGGCGGGGATTCGGGATTCGGGATTCGGGAACGGTAGCTACACATGCATTGCTGGCAACTACGCACACCGACTTTCTCGACTGGTCCTTGCCCGCTCACCGTCGCGGGACCTTACGCGGCATGGATGCCGCGTAAGAGCCTCCATGGACGGATTCACGGCGTGTCCCGCGATGGTGGGCGGGCAAGGGCCCTGCAGCCAAGCCGCAGGTCGTCCGCCCTACGACCGAGACATCCACCGTTCAATCCCCTCTCAAGGCCGCCCGGATTCAGGCTCCCAGTCGCTGGGGGCGTTCCCGGGCCGAACTGGCCAGGGCGTGATGCTGCGGCATATTCGGTGTCGCGCCCTGGTCACCTGCATGGTGCCGTGCGGCCGCTGCGCCAACGATCGGCGGCGGGGCTGGATTATCCCGTCGTCGGGCCTGCTTATCCCGAGCCGGATAGCTTGTAAAAAATCCGCGCGACGCCATCCGTGAAGGTATGACACCGCCTCCTGTTGCCGCCGCCGACGCCACCGCGCAAGACCGCCTGGATCGTTCCCGGGTGTTGCGTGCCTTCAATTTCAGCCTGGCCGCCGTGCTGCTGCTGGTGGCGGTGTTCACCGCCCAGGGCATGTTCGACTGGCGCGCCTGGGCGGTGGCACCGCTGCAGGCCGATGGCCTGCTCGGCATCCTCACCGCACCGCTGCTGCATGGCTCGCTCGCGCATCTGGGCGCCAATGCCGCCGCGCTACTGATCCTGGGCACGCTGGCCGGCAGCGTGTATCCGCGTGCCACCGCCCTGGCGCTGCCGTTGTTGTGGCTGGGCTCGGGCCTGGGCGCGTGGTTGCTGGGCGAGCCCGGCAGCCGGCATCTGGGCGCCAGCGGCGTCACCCACGGGCTGATGTTCCTGGTGTTCGTGCTGGGCCTGCTGCGCCGCGACCGCCCGGCGATCGCCACCAGCATGATCGCCTTCCTGTTCTATGGCGGCATGTTGCTGACCATCCTGCCGCACGAAGCCGGCGTGTCCTGGCAATCGCATCTGGGCGGCGCGGTGGCCGGCCTGATCGCCGCGTTGCTGCTGCGCCTGCGCGACCCGCAACAGGCCAGGCCGCGCTACAGCTGGGAGGACGAAGACGAAGATGCCGCCTGGGAAATCAGCAACGCCGAACGCGACGTGCTGGAACCGCCGCCACCACGCCAGGTGCCGGTGCTGTGGCAACGCCAGGAAGACGGCTCGCACAACGTGGTGCTGCACTTCCCGCCGCGCGAGCGTCCACCGGGCAGCTAGTGCCTGCATGGAGCAACCACCAAAACGGCCGCTGGTTTTCGTAGGAGCGTGCCTGCGCGCGACAGGGCATTACCGGGACCGCCTCATCGCGCGCAGGCACGCTCCTACAAAGGCGCTGCCTAGCGCGATGGTTGCCCCTGCAACGCGCGCCGCGCCAGGCCCGGGTCGTCGGCGAAGAACGCATCGATGCCGGCATCCAGATACGCCTTCAACTCGGCCAGTGCACCGGCGTCGTTACGCTCGGTCACCGCGCCGCTGCTGCGGTTTTCGGCAGCCAAGAAGTAGTTCTCCGGGCGGAACGTGTACGGCTGCACCTGCAGTCCTGCCGCATGCGCGTCGTGCACCAGGCTGGTCGGCGTGCCCAGGCGTTGCTGCGCATCCAGCGGAATGATGCTGCGGATGTCCGGGCCGATCGCATCGGCGTAGCTGGCGACCTGCGTCAACCCCTCGGGCGTGATCATCTGCCCGTAGGTCCGCGGCGCGCTGCCCACGCCCGCATCGGGCAGCGCCATCTGCGCGCCGCCCAGCAACTGCAGCAAGCGAATATTGCTGCTGCGTCCGATCTTGCCGCGCAAATAACGCAGGTTGGCGGTTTCAAACGACTGGATCACCACCGGCGCGGTCTGCGTGTAGACATGCGCACGCAGACTCGCCAGCACCTTGTCTTCCATCGCCAGATGCAGCCGGCTGAAATAGCTCGGGTGCTTGATCTCCGGAATCAGCCCGATGCTGCGCCCGGTCGCCGCCGATTCGGCTGCGACAAAATCGATGATCTCGTCGAAGGTGACGATCTGAAACTGCCCATCCCAACGGGTGCCGCGCAACTGCGGCAAACGCTCGCGCGCGCGCAGCGTCTTCAATTCGGCCAGGGTGAAATCCTCGGTGAACCAGCCTTCCATCGCCTGGCCATCGATGGTCTTGCGGGTCTTGCGCGCGGCGAACTCCGGGTGGCTGGCCACATCGGTGGTGCCGCCGATCTCGTTCTCATGGCGCGCCACCAGCACGCCATCCTTGGTGGACACCAGGTCCGGCTCGACAAAATCGGCGCCATCGACAATCGCCCTGGCATACGCGGCCAGGGTGTGTTCCGGACGCAATGCGCTGGCGCCACGGTGCGCAAAGATCTGCACCGTCTTCGCCAACGGCGCCTCTGCCAACGCGGGCCCGCTCATGCCGACCATCATCGCCCCCAACAGCCAGATACGGTGGAACTGCATCATGCCTTTCTCCAATGAAAAAGCAGCCATCAACACCACCGCGTCATCGCCAAGCGAGCTTGGCCGATGATCGAGGCGGGATGCACGACCGTACATCCCGCTTCCTCCGCATCGCCCGCACCCGCCCGACAATCACTCGCTAGGTGTTGCCAGCCACTCTAAAACCATCCACGTCGATCGACACCGGAAATCAATAAGCAGCCACAAGACCCGCTGTTACCAATCCCCAATCCCGACTCCCCAATCCCTAACTCAGAACTTCGCATCCAAGGTCAAAAACACCTGCCGCGGCGCACTGGCATGGAACGCCAGCTGACGGCCAGTCGGATCGCTGTTGGCGAACGCGGTGAGGTTGGACGCATAGCGCTTGTCCGTCAGGTTGGTGACGTTGAGCGAGAGCTTGAGCCCCTGCAGCACGCCGGCCTGGCCGAAGTCGTAGCCGGCGCCCGCGTCGAACGAGGTGTAGCCGCCAAAGCCCTGATCGTTGGTGTAGGTGTAGTAGCGCTGGCCGGTGTACTTACCGCGCAGATTGATGTTCCAGTTGGCGTAGTTGAACGCGATTTCGCTGGCGAACATGCGCTTGGGCGTATCCACCGTGGTCTTGCCGGCGGTCGGGATGGTCACCCCGTTCTGCACATAGTTGTCGTCGTAGGTCGAGCGGTTGATCGAGGCCGAGTTGTACCACTGCAGGTAGCTGGTCGGCTTCCAGATCACCGTCAGTTCGCCACCGCGGCTGCTCACCGAACCCACGTTGAAGAAGCGTGTGGTGCAGGCCGGTGTGGTGCCCTGCTGGATGCTGGCGCAGGGATTGAGCGAGAGCAGGCGGTTGTCGAAGGTGACGTCGTAGCCGACCAGCGAGGCTTCGAAGTGGTCACGCACGAAGCGATAACCAGCCTCCACGGTGCGCGACTTTTCCGGCTCCAGCGCGCCGACGCTGGCATCGAACGAGGCCTGCGTCACCAGCAACGGACCACCGGCGCCGCCGCCCTGGAACGCGGCGATGTTTTCCGCGTACGAGGCAAACACTTCCTGCCCGTCTGCGATGCGATAACCCAGGCCGACCTGCGGCAGCACCGACTCGCTGGCCTTGATCGAGCCGGTCGCCACCGGTGCTTCCACCGCCAGCCCCGGCGTCTCGCGCGCAGTCATTTCGGTGCTGGGGCTCTTGATACCCAGATCCACGCTCAGGCGCTCGTCGAGGAACTTGAAGTTGCCCTGCACGTAGAACTGCCGCGTGGTGATGATGTAGTTCTGCGAGAACAGCCGGCGATCCGGATCCTGCAGGAACTTGTCGTCGCTGACCGGCCCGTCGATCCAGTAGAAATTGCGCTCCACATCGTGGTGATTGCGCTCGTACCACAGCCCGACTTCGAGGTGATGCGCGCCCAGGTTCCAGCCGAGCGATGCGATGCCGCCGGTACGGTTGATCCAGTAGTTGGTGCTGCGGATCGAGATCGGCAATGCCTGCGGCGTGCCCGGATTGGACGCCTGGCCCGGCGACCACCAGTGGCCCTGCCCCTTGTTTTCGTGGTGATAGACCTGGGTATGCAGGCTGATCGCATCGTTGGGCTGGAAGTCGCCGGCCACGTAGAACAGATCGTCGTCGCGCAACGCACGGCTCTGGTAGTAGGCATCGTCGACATTGTCCACGCCGCCGCTGAAACCGCAGCGCGCCGCATTGCGCGTGGCCGGTGCGCAGTACGCCGCGGCCAACGCGCGGTTCCAGTCCGGTGCGTACAGGTTCCAGTCCCAGCCCAGGCCGCGCACCATGCCGCTCTTGGACAGATACGCATAGTCCGCCTGCGAGGTGCGCGAGGTATCGGCGAATGCGGTCAGCTTGCCGCCGTCGAACTGGTACACGCCCTTGGCATTGAACTGCCGCGTGGTGGTCGACGAGTCCGGGCGCGCCCACATGTCGGCCTCGGCATTGATGCCCGACAGATACGCCGAAAAACCGTTGTAGTCGCCGGTGTCCACGCGCAGGAAGGTACGGCGATTGGCGTCCGAGCCCACCGTCTGCGACAGCTGCCCGCCGAACACGCTGGACGGATCGGCCGAGTAGTACTGGATGGTGCCGCCCAGGTTGCTGGTGGAGGCGGTGCCCAGCGCGCCGATGCCCGAGGCCAGCTCCACGCCGCCGAAGTTTTCCGCAATCAGCGCGCGGCTGATGTTGAGGCCGTTGTAGTTGCCGTAGGCGTTGTCGCCCAGCGGCAGGCCGTCGAGCGTATAGCCCAGGCGCGTGCCGTTGAAGCCGCGCAGGCTGATCGTCTGCGACTCCTCGTTGGCACCGAAGGCATCGTTGGATTGCACATTGACGCCAGGCATGCGGTTGAGCAGCTTCTGGATGCTGGTACCCGGCGGCAACACCGGAATGTCCTGCTGGGTGATGCGCTGCACCTGACGCGTTTCGCCCTGGCCGATCACCGAGACCGCATCGAGTTGCTGCACGGTCGTGCCGGTGTCGGCGGTCACTTCGGGATCGGCGGCATGGGCGGCCGGCGACAACACGAGGGCGGTGAGGACGGCGGCACTTAAGAGATGGGTCTTGGGCATGAGCGGCAGGGGGACGAGTCAAAAGATGACGGCAAGCGTGCGACAGCTGTCTTGCGCCGATGCGACTGCCACGTGACAGTGCCGCGACAGTCGCTGCGCATGCCGCGCCAGCGCTGCGCCGCGCTGGCATGCAGATGTCATCTGCGCGTCGTAATCTGCGAGCTCATCCGTCTGTGTTGTCCGAGGGTTGCTCCATGTCCGATCGCATTGCTCGCGCTTGTTCCCGGACGCTGACCAGCGTCGCCATCGCGGTGTTGGCAGTGGGATGCGGCAGTGCAAGCGCGCGCGACAAGGTGGCCCCCACGGGCTCGGTGATCGCCACCGATGCACATGGCTACCTGGAAAAAGCACACGTGCCCGACAGCCTGCGCCTGGTACCGCCGCCGCCGCAGGACGGCAGCGCCGCGCTCGCCAACGATCAAGCCATCGCCACCTCCATGCTCGCCCTGCGCGGCACACCGCGCTGGAACCTGGCTACACAGGACGCTGCGCTGACGTTCCCGGCGGCCGCCAATCACTTCAGTTGCGCGCTCGGCATCCAGATCGACCAGGCTCATACCCCGCACCTGCTGCGTCTGCTCGAACGCAGCATGCGCGACGCCAGCACCAGCACCAGCGCAGCGAAGGCCCGTTACCAGCGGCCACGCCCGTTCATGCGCAACGACCAGCCGATGTGCACGCCAGACGACGACGCGGCGCTGCGCAAGAACGGCTCCTACCCCTCCGGCCACACCGCCATCGGCTGGAGCTGGGGCCTGATCCTGGCCGAGCTGGCCCCCGCACAACGCGACGCCCTGCTCGCCCGCGGCCGCGCCTTCGGCGACAGCCGCCTGGTCTGCAACGTGCACTGGCAGAGCGATGTCCTCCAGGGTCGCATCATGGGCGCCGCCACCGTCGCCGCGTTGCACGACAATGCCGAGTTCCAGAAGGATCTCAGCGCCGCACGCCGCGAGATCGCCAAGGCGCGTGCGAAGCAGCCGGTAGCGCTCTCGGAATCGCCAGCCTGCGCAGCAGAGGACGCTGCGCTACAGACCATGCTGCCTGGTGTGATGTGATTCGTTTTTGCGGCGCGGGCGCGGGCGCAGGTTCTGGGTTTCGATGTCACAGCATGTGACTTGCTATTCACGCTATGCGCTTGTCACCGCTACGGTCCCGGATCAGAACACCAGTAGCAAGCATCTGCATTGGCTCTTCATGCGTGGCGGCAGGTAAGTGATTATTTGCCGATACAAAAGCTCGAAAAGATCTTGCCCAGCAATTCGTCGGCGCTCAGCTTGCCGGTGATCTCGCCGAGTGCTTCCTGTGCCAGACGCAATTCTTCGGCGGCCAGTTCGAGTTGTTCGAAACCCAGCTCCAGATCCGCCGCATCTGCGTGCTGTTCAGCACGACGCAGTGCCTCGACATGCCGCGTACGTGCGGAGAATTCGCCTTCCACGCTTTCCATTCCATCGCCCAGTGCGAGCTCACGCAACCGGGCATGCAACTGCTCCAGTCCCTGCCCGGTCACTGCCGATACCGCGATCGCATCGCGATCGAGCATTGCGGGTTCGGCCAGCAGATCGCATTTGTTGTGGATCCACAGCCGACGCGGCACCGCATCGACGGCATCGCCGATCGCATCGCGTGCGGCCTGCGGGTCGCGTGCATCCAGCACCACCAGCGCCAGATCGGCGCGCTGCAGTTCCACGCGTGCGCGACGCATGCCCTCGCGTTCGATCGCATCGCCGCCCTCGCGCAGACCGGCGGTGTCGACCAGGGTGAGTTCGAAGCCATCGAGCTGGATGGCTTCCTGCAAGGTGTCGCGGGTGGTGCCGGCGACATCGGTGACGATGGCGCGCTCGCTGCCGGCCAGTGCATTGAGCAAGGAACTCTTGCCGGCGTTGGGCGGGCCGATCAGCACCGCATGCAGGCCGTCGCGCAACTTGCGCCCGCGCTCGGCATCGCGCAGCAACTGCGCGAGCAGACCGCGAGCCTGCGTCAATCCATCGCGCACCTGCGCCCCGCCCAGCGTGTCCAGCGGCTCGTCGGCAAAGTCGATGGCCGCTTCCACGTGGATGCGCAGCCGGGTGAGGCCGTCGCTGACCTCATCGACACGTTGCGAAAACACACCGTCCAGCGATCTGCGCGCAGCACGTGCCGCGCGCAGATCGCCGGCGGCGATCAGATCGGCGATTGCTTCGGCCTGCGCCAGATCAAGTTTGCCGTTGAGAAAGGCGCGCTCGCTGAACTCGCCCGCGCGTGCCTGGCGCGCGCCCAGGGCAATGCAGCGGCTCACCAGTCGCCGCAACAGCACCGGGCTGCCATGGCCCTGCAACTCCACCACCGCTTCGCCGGTGAAGCTGTGCGGCGCCGGAAACCACAAGGCGATGCCATCGTCGATCACCTCGCCCTGCGCATCGCGAAAGCGTGCGTATCTCGCCTGCCGTGGTTGCAGATTCGGGACACCCAACTCGGCAGCGATCTGCGCGGCCTGCTGCCCGGACAGCCGCACGATGCCGATGCCTCCGGTTCCGGCGGCGCTGGCGATGGCAACAATGGTCGATGGCGAAGAAGACATGGGCAGATGGTAAGGCGTGTAGTCAAAGACGTGGCTTGCAGGCGCACATGCAGAAAGCCCGCCTTGCGGCGGGCTCTGTGCAACTGCTTACTTGGCGTTGGCCTGGATGATCTTGCTCGGCTTCTCGCCGTGCTGGCGGATCATCCACCACTGGATCAGCAGACCAAGGCCGCCGTTGACCACCCAGTACAGCACCAGGCCGGCCGGCATGAAGGCCATCATGACGCCGAACACCAGCGGCATGAACTGCATCATCTTGGCCTGCATCGGGTCCATGCCCGGGGTCGGGGTCAGCTTCTGCGTGGCCCACATGATGGCGATGTTGAGCAGCGGCAGGATGAAGTACGGATCGCGCGCGGTCAGATCCTGGATCCAGCCCAGCCACGGCGCCTGGCGCAGTTCCACCGATTCCACCAACACCCAGTACAGCGCGAAGAAGATCGGCATCTGGATCAGCAGCGGCAGGCAGCCGCCCATCGGGTTGATCTTTTCCTTCTTGAACAGCTCCATCGTCGCCTGCTGGTACTTGACGCGATCGTCGCCGTAGCGCTCCTTCAGCTGCGCCAGGCGCGGCTGGAACCGGCGCATCTTGGCGCCAGACTTGTACTGCGCCGCCGACAACGGATACAGCGCCAGGCGCAGCAACACCACCAGCCCGATGATGGCCCAGCCCCAGTTGTGCAGGAAGCTGTGCAGATGGCTCAGCACCCAGAACAGGCCCTGGCCGATGATGGCCATGATCGAGAAGCGGCTGTAATCGACCACGCGATCCAGTCCCTTCACGTCTTCCTTGGCGATCAGGCTGACCAGTTTCGGGCCGACCCACAGGCGTGCCTCGGTGGTGGCGGTCTGACCCGGCGCCACGGTGAAGGCCGGGCCACGCAGCTCTGCCACGTCACGCGGGCCGTCCTGGTTCAGCACATACAGCGAGGCCTGGTCCTTCTGCGGAATCCACGCGGTGAAGAAGTGGTGCTGCAGCAGCGCCACCCAGCCGCCGGTGATCTGGCGATTGAGGCCGCCATCGTCCATGTAGTCCTTGAACGCGCGACGCTCGTAGCCTTCCTGCGGGCTGTACCAGGTCGCCCCGTTGAAGCTGAAGGAATCCGGGTTGGTCATGCCGCGGCTGAGGATGGTCGGCACCCGGCTCAGCTTGCGGAACACGTAGCCGTTCCACGGCGCGCCACTCTTGTTGATCACCTCGTCCTTGATCGAGATCGCATAGCGACCGCGTTCCAGGGTGAAGGTGCGGCAGATCGACACGCCGTTGGGGCCATTCCACACGAACGGCACCACCAGGGTGTTCTGGCCCTTGGCCAGTTCGAACGCGGTGCCCGGCTGTTCGGCGCGGAAGCCGCCTACGCCCGGTACCGGCGAATGCTCGCTGGCCCAGCCGCTGGTGGCGTTATAGGGGTGCGCGGCATCTTCGGTCAGCAGGCTGACCGGCGCGGTGCCGTCCTTGGTCTGCGGAAACTGCAGCAATTCGGCATCGAGCACGCTGCGGCCGTCCAGTTTCAGGCGCAGCACGTCCGAGGTCAGGGTGATCACCGGCGCAGCACCGGCAGCGGCCGGCGTCGCGGCAGTCGTGCTGGTCGCCGGCACGGCGCCCGGCGCGCCCGCCTGCGGAATGGCCTGTGCCGCTGGCACATTAGCAGCGGTCGCAGCTGCGTCCAGGTCACGCGCGGCCGGCACCGACTGGGTCGCCGCGGCCACCGGCGCATTGGCGGCCGCCTTGTCCTTGCCCCACTCCATCCACAGCAGCGCCGCGACCATCAGCCAGGCAAAAATCAGGAAAACACGGGTCTGGTTCATCGGGCAGCAACTCGCTCAGTCGGAACTGGGTTCCGGCTCTGTCGGGGAAAGGGAGGATGGGTGCATCGTCCTGGCGGGCGGCATTGTGCCGGGCGCGGCAGGCAGGGGCAATGCGCCGGCACGGCGCAGCAGACGCACGAAGGCGTCGCGAATTTGTGGATTGGTCGCTTTTGCGGATGCCGAACGCGCCACAATCACGTAGTCACCGCCGGCAAGCTCGGGCAGCAGATGGCGCATGGCATCGCGCAGGACGCGTTTGATCCGATTACGGCCCACCGCACGCGTATCGACCTTGCGCGACACCGCCATGCCCAGGCGCGGCGGCGTATCGCCGGTCCGCCAGTGCAGGCTGAGCAACGGGTCCGAGGTACGACGTGCAGTATCGAAAACGACCGTGTATTGCGCACGCGTACGAACCCGCGCAGAGCGAGGAAATCGCCTGCACGGGTTCGATGCGTTCACGTTAGGGACTGCCTCGGCCGCAGGGAGCGGCGCGGCAATCAAGCGCTCAGGCGCTTGCGGCCCTTGGCGCGGCGGCGAGCCAGGATCTTGCGGCCGTCGGCGGTTGCCATACGTGCGCGGAAGCCATGGTCGCGTGCTCGCTTAAGGTTGCTGGGTTGGAAAGTACGCTTGGTGGCCATGGGGCCCTCTGCATGAATGGAGACGAATAGGACCGGCAATTCTATAGGGCCTCCCGCGCCCGGGTCAACTCCCCGGGCGCTTTACCGGAGGTGACGGCGGTCATGCCCTGTGGATGGACCTGTGAATAAGTCTGGGAAAACCCTGCCCTCGGTGCTAGTCTGGCCCATCCTCTTTTCACTACCGGGCTGCGAGCACGGCGCTTTTCTGCGCGCCGCAGCCAGCAACAGATGATCATACTTTGATGGATGCTTGGCCCCGCTGTCTGGAACGTCTCGAAGCCGAATTCCCGCCCGAAGACGTCCATACCTGGTTGAAACCCCTGCAAGCCGAAGACCGCGGCGACAGCATCGTGCTGTATGCGCCCAACGCCTTCATCGTCGACCAGGTCCGTGAGCGCTACCTGCCGCGCATCCGCGAACTGGTGGCGTATTTCGTCGGCAACGGCGAAGTGGCACTGGCGGTTGGCTCGCGCCCGCGTGCGCCGGAGCCGCAGCCGGCGCCGATGGCCGTGCCCAGCGCACCGGTTGCCGCGCCGATCGTGCCGTTTGCCGGCAATCTGGATTCGCATTACACCTTCGCCAACTTCGTCGAAGGCCGCAGCAACCAGCTCGGTCTGGCCGCTGCGATCCAGGCCGCGCAGAAGCCCGGCGACCGCGCGCACAACCCGCTGCTGCTGTACGGCAGCACCGGCCTGGGCAAGACCCATCTGATGTTTGCCGCCGGCAATGCACTGCGCCAGGCCAACCCGGCCGCCAAGGTGATGTACCTGCGCTCGGAACAGTTCTTCAGCGCGATGATCCGGGCACTGCAGGACAAGGCGATGGACCAGTTCAAGCGCCAGTTCCAGCAGATCGATGCGCTGCTGATCGACGACATCCAGTTCTTCGCCGGCAAGGACCGCACGCAGGAGGAGTTCTTCCACACCTTCAACGCGCTGTTCGATGGCCGCCAGCAGATCATCCTGACCTGCGATCGCTATCCGCGCGAGGTCGAAGGCCTGGAGCCGCGGCTGAAGTCGCGTCTGGCCTGGGGCCTGTCGGTGGCGATCGACCCGCCCGATTTCGAGACCCGTGCGGCGATCGTGCTGGCCAAGGCGCGCGAGCGCGGCGCCGAGATTCCGGACGACGTGGCGTTTTTGATCGCCAAGAAGATGCGCTCCAACGTGCGCGACCTGGAAGGGGCGCTCAACACCCTGGTGGCACGCGCCAATTTCACCGGCCGCTCGATCACGGTGGAATTTGCCCAGGAGACGCTGCGCGACCTGTTGCGTGCCCAGCAGCAGGCGATCGGCATCCCCAATATCCAGAAGACCGTGGCGGACTACTACGGCCTGCAGATGAAGGATCTGCTCTCCAAGCGACGTACCCGCTCGCTGGCGCGTCCGCGCCAGGTGGCCATGGCGCTGGCCAAGGAGCTGACCGAACACAGCCTGCCGGAGATCGGCGACGCCTTCGCCGGCCGCGACCACACCACCGTGCTGCATGCCTGCCGGCAGATCCGCACGCTGATGGAGGCCGACGGCAAGCTGCGCGAGGATTGGGAAAAGCTGATTCGCAAGCTCAGCGAGTAAGCCGGGAACGGCCTTGACGGCCCGCTTGGAGAAAAGCGTGGAAACGTTGGGGTCAAATGCGGGAGAATCTGTGGATAACGTTGCCTCGCAGGTCGGGCGGAAAACTATCCACAGGTTTTACCGCTAGACCAGGGGCACTAGTCCAACGACTTTCAGGCGCTAATTTGTCTTTGGAAACAAACAGTTATGGTGGTTATCCGCTGAAAACGGCCCTACCATCACCACCAAGCTTTTGATTTATTCCATATCTTTTAAAGCATAGGGGCACGGAACCACATGCGTTTTACACTGCAGCGCGAAGCCTTCCTCAAACCATTGGCCCAGGTGGTCAATGTGGTCGAACGCCGTCAAACCCTGCCGGTTCTGGCCAATCTGCTGGTGCAGGTCAAGGACGGACAGGTCTCCTTGACCGGTACCGACCTGGAAGTGGAAATGATCTCGCGCACGATGGTGGAAGACGCGCAGGACGGCGAAACCACGATTCCGGCGCGCAAGTTGTTCGACATCCTGCGCGCCCTGCCCGACGGCAGCCGCGTCACGATTTCGCAGACCGGCGACAAGGTCACGGTGCAGGCCGGGCGTAGCCGCTTCACTCTGGCTACGCTGCCCGCCAACGATTTCCCGTCGGTGGATGAAGTCGAAGCCACCGAGCGCGTCGCGGTGCCGGAAGCGGCGTTGAAGGAGCTGATCGAGCGCACTGCGTTCGCCATGGCCCAGCAGGATGTGCGCTACTACCTCAACGGCTTGCTGTTCGACCTGCGCGATGGCCTGCTGCGTTGCGTCGCCACGGATGGCCACCGTCTGGCGCTGTGCGAGACCGAGCTGGAGAAGTCCGGCGGTGCCAAGCGCCAGATCATCGTCCCGCGCAAGGGCGTGACCGAGCTGCTGCGTCTGCTGGAAGCGGCAGATCGCGAAGTGGAGCTGGAAGTGGGTCGCAGCCATATCCGCGTCAAGCGTGGCGATGTGACCTTCACCTCCAAGCTGATCGACGGCCGATTCCCGGACTACGAGGCAGTGATTCCGATCGGCGCCGATCGCGAGGTCAAGGTGGACCGAGAGGCACTGCGCGCATCGCTGCAGCGTGCGGCGATCCTGTCGAACGAGAAGTACCGCGGCGTGCGGGTGGAAGTGTCTCCGGGTCAGCTGAAGATCAGCGCACACAACCCCGAGCAGGAGGAAGCGCAGGAAGAAATCGAGGCCGACACCAAGGTCGACGATCTGGCCATCGGCTTCAACGTCAACTATTTGCTTGACGCGCTGTCTGCACTGCGCGATGAGCACGTGGTCATCCAGCTGCGCGATGCAAATTCGTCGGCACTGGTGCGCGAGGCCAGCAGCGAGAAGTCCCGCCATGTGGTGATGCCGCTGCGTCTCTGACGTTGCGTTCCACGTGGAACACGAGGAGCCCGGCGAAAGCCGGGCTTTTTCGTTTTGGAGATCAAGAGCGCTAGGTTCGTTGCGGTGTAAGGCTTTGGGAGGCTTGAGCGTCTCTGGGCATCCGCTCTCCGCTGGTTAGGTGCCCAGATGCCTGGGTGCCTCAGCCGAAGCGGCTGCGCCTTCGGGCAGGATCTTCGGAGTAGCAGCGCCGCACAGTCACCAAGCAAAGAACGTTTCGATAGAAGCCACTCTTGGGTAGCCAGACTTCAACGACCGCACAAGCGCATCAATTCATATGCTTGGATTGATGTGCGTAAGTTCGTAGGCGAGCAATATCAAAACAAAGGGGCATGAGCCTGGCGCGCTGCTGTGGTCGGCATTGATGCTTGGCCAATCTGTGATTGGAGGCAGCCCCAAGGATCAGTGCGCTGTCTTGCCCAGGGACAGTGCCACGTGAAATCGGTGTGCTCCGCGCAAGTAAGCAATCCACCCGGGACCTGTTGAGTCACGAAGACCCTGTTGGCAGGTTCACGGCGGGCACGTGGAACAACGGGCTTCTCCTCGTGTCACCCGCCAACATTGGGGAAAGCTGGCTTTGTCGCAGCTTCAGTGAGATTCGGTAGTCATGCGTGTGGTTTTGTCGTCAAGCAAAGTCATTCGCACTGGAATCAGTCTGAACCAGTTCATCAAGCACGGAGTGGTTCACTCCGAACCGAGACGTACAGCTACGTCTGAACTTGCGCGTTTTCAAGCCAGTTTTTGAGTTATGCACATCGAGTTTTGCTTTTAAATCTATAAATAATTTAAGAGCTTGGTGGTGATGGTAGGGCCAGATTTCGCCGTAAACTACCCTATGTGTTTGTTTTCAAATGACTTTTAGGCCTTGAAACCCTGTGTTTAGACCCGTGTGGAGGGGTCGACAACCTGTGGATAAGCAGGAGTGGTTGCTCAGCGCTGCTTTTTATCCACAGGTTGTCCCCTGCCTATCCCTCGGGTCAGTCCGCATCTGCGCGGGCAGAATCCGCATCGATCACGTATCCTCCGCTCCGACCGGGATGCCGGATCACAGCGCAGAGCAGACCGATCGATGCACGTAGTGCGGTTGTCCATCCATCGACTTCGTCGTTTCGAGACCGTCGACCTCCACCCCGCCAGTTCCTTGAACCTGCTGACCGGCGATAACGGCGCGGGCAAGACCAGCGTGCTGGAAGCGTTGCATCTGATGGCCTATGGCCGCAGCTTTCGTGGCCGTGTGCGCGACGGGCTGATCCAGCAAGGCGCCCACGATCTGGAAGTCTTCGTGGAGTGGCGCGAGGGCACTGCTGCGGCGGGAGAACGCACGCGGCGGGCGGGCCTGCGCCACAGTGGCCAGGAATGGACCGGCCGGCTGGATGGCGAAGATGTCGCCCAGCTTGGCGCCTTATGTGCCGCGCTGGCTGTGGTGACCTTCGAGCCCGGCAGCCATGTGTTGATCAGTGGCGGCGGCGAACCGCGTCGACGTTTCCTCGATTGGGGACTGTTCCACGTGGAACCTGACTTCCTGGCGCTGTGGCGACGCTACGCGCGAGCGCTCAAACAGCGTAATGCCTTGCTCAAACAGGGCGCACAACCGCGCATGCTCGATGCCTGGGATCACGAACTCGCCGAATCCGGCGAAACGCTGACATCGCGCCGTCTTCGCTACCTGGAGCGCCTGCAGGAGCGACTGATTCCGGTCGCCACGGCGATCGCCCCGTCGCTCGGGCTGTCCGCGCTGAAGTTCGCAACGGGCTGGAAGCGCCATGAGGTGTCGTTGGCCGACGCGCTGCTATTGGCACGCGAGCGTGATCGCCAGAACGGCTACACCTCGCAAGGGCCGCACCGGGCTGATTGGGCGCCAGCCTTCGATGCATTGCCGGGCAAGGATGCGCTCTCCCGCGGCCAGGCAAAACTCACTGCTCTCGCCTGCCTGCTCGCGCAGGCCGAAGACTTCGCCCACGAGCGGGGCGAATGGCCCGTGATCGCGTTGGACGACCTAGGGTCGGAGCTGGATCGCCATCATCAGGCACGCGTGCTGCAGCGGCTGGCGTCCGCACCGGCGCAGGTGCTGATCACCGCCACCGAAATGCCGCCCGGCCTGGCCGAATCCGGCAAACTCCTGCATCGGTTCCACGTGGAACACGGCAATGTAGCCGTGCTAACGCCCGCCGCGTAACCGTCGGCGGCGCAGGTGGGCCGACTGGTATAATTGGCGGGCTATCCCCCTTTTCCCACGGTGCGATGCGGCTCCTGCCGCCTGCGCCCGTGTTGTGGAGCTAACGGCACACGCATGACCGACGAACAAAACACCTCGCCCACTCCCAACGGCACCTACGACTCCAGCAAGATCACCGTGCTGCGTGGCCTGGAAGCCGTCCGCAAGCGCCCCGGCATGTACATCGGCGATGTCCATGATGGCACCGGCCTGCATCACATGGTGTTCGAGGTGGTCGACAACTCGGTCGACGAAGCCCTGGCCGGTCATGCCGACGACATCGTGGTGAAGATACTCGTCGATGGCTCGGTGTCGGTGTCCGACAACGGCCGCGGCGTACCGGTCGACATCCATAAGGAAGAAGGCGTTTCGGCGGCCGAGGTGATCCTCACCGTGTTGCACGCCGGCGGCAAGTTCGACGACAACAGCTACAAGGTTTCCGGCGGCCTGCATGGCGTGGGCGTGTCGGTGGTCAACGCGCTGTCCGAGCACCTGTGGCTGGACATCTGGCGCGACGGCTTCCACTACCAGCAGGAATACGCGCTGGGCGAGCCGCAGTACCCGCTCAAGCAGCTGGAAGCCTCGACCAAGCGCGGCACCACGTTGCGCTTCAAGCCGGCCGTGGCGATCTTCAGCGATGTCGAGTTCCACTACGACATCCTGGCGCGCCGCCTGCGTGAGCTGTCGTTCCTCAATTCCGGCGTAAAGATCGCGCTGATCGACGAGCGTGGCGAAGGCCGCCGTGACGATTTCCACTACGAAGGCGGCATCCGTAGCTTCGTCGAGCATCTAGCCCAGCTCAAGTCGCCGCTGCACCCGAACGTGATCTCGGTGACCGGCGAGCACAACGGCATCGTGGTGGACGTGGCCCTGCAATGGACCGACGCCTACCAGGAAACCATGTACTGCTTCACCAACAACATCCCGCAGAAGGATGGCGGCACCCACCTGGCCGGCTTCCGTGCTGCGCTGACGCGGGTGCTCAGCAACTACATCGAGCAGAATGGCATCGCCAAGCAGGCCAAGGTCGCGCTGACCGGCGACGACATGCGCGAAGGCATGATCGCGGTGCTCTCGGTCAAGGTGCCCGACCCCAGCTTCTCCTCGCAGACCAAGGAAAAGCTGGTCAGCTCGGATGTGCGCCCGGCGGTGGAAAACGCCTTCGGTGCGCGCCTGCAGGAGTTCCTGCAGGAGAATCCGAACGAAGCCAAGGCCATCACCGGCAAGATCGTCGACGCCGCCCGTGCGCGCGAAGCCGCGCGCAAGGCGCGCGACCTGACCCGCCGCAAGGGTGCGCTGGACATCGCCGGCCTGCCCGGCAAGCTGGCCGACTGCCAGGAAAAAGACCCGGCGCTGTCCGAGCTGTTCATCGTCGAGGGTGACTCGGCAGGTGGCTCGGCCAAGCAGGGCCGCAACCGCAAGAACCAGGCGGTGCTGCCGCTGCGCGGCAAGATCCTCAACGTCGAGCGTGCGCGTTTCGATCGCATGCTGGCGTCCGACCAGGTCGGCACGCTGATCACCGCGCTCGGCACCGGCATCGGCCGCGACGAATACAACCCGGACAAGTTGCGCTACCACCGCATCATCCTGATGACCGACGCCGACGTCGACGGCTCGCACATCCGCACCCTGTTGCTGACGTTCTTCTACCGACAGATGCCGGAGCTGATCGAGCGCGGCTACATCTACATCGGCCTGCCGCCGCTGTACAAGCTCAAGCAGGGCAAGAGCGAGCTGTACCTCAAGGACGATGCGGCGCTCAATGCCTATCTGGCCAGCAATGCGGTCGAAGGCGCTGCGCTGATCCCCGCCACCGACGAGCCGCCGATCACCGGCGAAGCGCTGGAAAAGCTGTTGATGCTGTTCACCAGCGCTAACGAGGCGATCGCGCGCAATGCGCACCGCTACGACCCGGCGCTGCTCACCGCGCTGATCGACCTGCCGCCGCTGGACGTGGACAAGCTGCAGGCCGAAGGCGAACAGCACCCTACCCTGGATGCGCTGCAGGCGGTACTCAACCGCGGCACCCTGGGCACGGCGCGCTACCAGCTGCGTTTCGACCCAGCTACCGACAGCGCCTCGGCGTCGCTGGTGGCGGTGCGCAGGCACATGGGCGAGGAATTTACCCAGGTGCTGCCGATGGGCGCGTTCGAAAGTGGCGAGCTGCGTCCGCTGCGCGAGGTCTCGTTGGCCCTGCACGACCTGGTGCGTGAAGGCGCGCAGATCGTGCGCGGCAACAAGACCCACCCGATCACCAGCTTCGCCCAGGCGCATGCCTGGCTGCTGGAAGAGGCCAAGCGCGGCCGCCAGGTACAGCGCTTCAAGGGCCTGGGCGAAATGAACGCCGAGCAGCTGTGGGAGACCACGGTCAATCCGGATACGCGTCGCCTGTTGCAGGTGCGTATCGAAGATGCCGTGGCCGCCGATCAGATCTTCAGCACCTTGATGGGCGATGTGGTCGAGCCACGTCGCGACTTCATCGAGGACAACGCGCTGAAGGTGTCCAACCTGGACATCTGAGCCACCGTCGCCCGCCGGCACATCGCGCAGGCGATGCGCCGGCGTCTGCGGTTTTTTCAGGACGACGATGCGCACAGATCCTCCACAGAGGCCGGCAGCGACGCCGGTTGCCGGCAATGCCCCGCTGCTTCCGCCATTGCTCGGCTTCGGCATCGATGTACTGATTGCCACCGGCCTGCTGCTGTTGCTGAGCGTGGCCGGTTTCGCGCTCAGGGGCGTGTTCCGCGGCGTCAGTGCCGTGCAGGCCGCCAAGGCGCAAGGCCTGACGCTCTCTTCGACCGAGATCATGGCCGCGCTCGGCCAACCCGGCGTGCTGGTGCAATTGCTCACCGCGCTGGTCAGCACCGCTTCGCCGGCGCTGCTGCTGTATTACTGGCGCCGCCGTGCGACCGCAGACGAACACCGGGCTTCGCGGGCCGCTGCAAGGCGTGCCTCCACCTGGGGCTGTACCGCGCTGATCGCTGCCGGCGTGTTCCTGCTCAGCAATCTGGTCAGCGTCGCGGCGTCCGCGCTGGGCATCAAGCCGGTGCCGACCAACCTGCCGCTGATGGAAGAAGCCATCAAGCAATGGCCGCTGGCGCTGGTGGTGTTTGCGGTGGCCATCGCCCCCGCGTATGAAGAATTGCTGTTCCGACGCGTGCTGTTCGGCCGCCTGCTCGCCGCCGGCCGGCCCTGGCTGGGCATCGCGCTGAGCAGTGCGATCTTTGCGCTGGTGCACGAAGTGCCCGGTGTCAGCGGCAATGGCCCGGCTGCCATCGCGCAACTGTGGCTGGTCTACGGCGGCATGGGCGCGGCGTTCGCATGGCTGTATTGGCGCACCGGCACGCTGTGGGCACCAATCGTCGCGCATGGCGTCAACAACGCCACCGCCCTGGCGGCGCTGTACTTTTTTGGGGTCGGCTGAGCCGTTTGACGAAAAGTTAAGACGAGCCTGCCAAAATGCCCCCAGGGTTCAAGGGGGATTGAATGAAAGCTAGGCTGTTGATCGTTGTCGCCGTCCTTGCACTGACGGCATGTGCCACCACAACCTCGCCGACCGGCCGCCGACAGGTGGTGGGAGGCGTCACGCAGGACCAGCTCGACAAGCTTGGCGCAGAGTCGTTCGCGCAGACCAAGGCCAAGGAAAAAGTCAGCACCGACGGCAAGCAGAACGCCTATGTGCAGTGCGTGGTCAATGCGCTGGTGGCGCAGCTGCCGCCGCAGTGGCGCGAGACCCGTTGGGAAACCGCGCTGTTTGTCGATGACGAAGCCAACGCGTTCGCGCTGCCCGGTGGCAAGGTCGGCGTGAACACCGGCATCTTCACCGTCGCCAAGACGCAGGATCAGCTGGCCGCCGTGCTCGGACACGAGATCGGGCATGTGATCTCGCGCCATCATGAAGAACGGATCACCCGTCAGCTCGGTGCGCAGACCGGCCTGGGCATCATCGGCGCGCTGGCCGGTGCAGCCTATGGCGACGGTGCGGCCAGTGCTGTCAACCAGGTCGGCGGGATGACCGCCCAGACCGTGTTTCTGCTGCCGGGCTCACGCACCCAGGAGAGCGAGGCCGATGTGGTCGGCCAGCGTCTGATGGCCCAGGCCGGCTTCGATCCTGCCCAGGCGGTGACGCTGTGGCAGAACATGATGGCCGCCAGCGGCAACCGCCAGCCGCAGTGGCTGTCCACCCACCCCGACCCCGCCAATCGCATCCGCGAACTGCAGGCAGACGTCAGTCAACTCGCACCGGTTTACCAGCAAGCGCGACAGGACGGACGCGTGCCGCGCTGCGGCTGATATCGCAGCGCTTACGTACCGAATGTCGCAACACAGCATGGAAACCGTTTTCGGGAACTGAGACTTTCTGCTAACTTTGCCGGCTCAGATTTTTCGTACAGCGTTTATTCCGCTTTTCGTACCGCCCGACGGCGGCTCGTCCGAGGTGAAACATGAAACTGCTCAACCGCAAGCAAGCCCTGTTGTCCCTGTTCATCGCCGCGTCGCTGGGCGGGGCTGTCGTCGCCGATGCGGTCGCGCAGTCGGATCGTTCGTCCGAGCGCGCCAGCCGCAAGTCCAAGAGCAGCGGCAAGGCCGAAGAGTTGTATCCGCAGTCCACCCGCGCCGCGCCGACGATCAAGCCCTCGTCCAAGCTGGGCAGCAAGCTGCAGAAACTGATCGAGACCTTCAACAAGGGCGAAGACTTCCCGGCCGTGCGTACCCAGGCCGACGAGATTCTCGCCAATGGCTCGGCCAACGAAGCCGACAAGGCGCTGGCCTCGCAGCTGGCCGCCCAGGCGGCGTACAACATGGACGACACCGCCGCCGCTAAGAAATACCTGCAGCAGGCGATCGGCCTCAATGCGCTGGACAACAACGGCCAGTTCCAGTCGATGCTGATGCTGGCGCAGTTGCAGATGCAGGACGACCAGCAGGCCGAAGGCCTGGCCACGCTGGACAAGTATCTGGACGAGAGCAAGTCGCAGCGCCCGGAAGATCTGATCCTCAAGGGTCAGGCGCTGTACCAGGCCGAGCGCTACAAGGAAGCCATTCCGGTGTTGAAGCAGGCCATCGCCGCCTCGCCCGAGCCGAAGGACACCTGGAACCAGTTGCTGATGGCGTCCTACGCAGAGGCCGGCCAGACCGGTGAAGCGGTGGCCGCCGCCGAAGCGCTCGCCGCCAAGACGCCGAACGACAAGAAGGCCCAGCTCAACCTGGCCAGCATGTATATGCAGGCCGATCAGATGGACAAGGCTGCCGCAGTGATGGACAAGCTGCGCGCTGCCGGGCAGTTGACCGAAGAAAAGGAATACAAGCAGTTGTATTCCATCTACGCCAACACCGAGAACAAGGAAAAGGACGTCATCGCGGTCATCAATGAAGGTATGCAAAAAGGCATCCTCAAACCCGATTATCAGACATACCTTGCGCTGGCACAGTCGTATTACTACAGCGAAGATGTGCCCAAGGCGATCGAGAATTGGCAAAAGGCCGCACCGCTTTCCAAGGACGGCGAGACCTATCTGAATCTGGCCAAGGTGCTGCATTCGGAAGGTCGCATCCCGGAGGCCAAGCAGGCCGCGCAGCAGGCAATCGCCAAGGGTGTCAAAAAACCCGATGACGCCAAGAAGATCATCAATCTGAAGTAAAAAAGAAAATAAACCCCCGAAATCCCTGTGTTTTTAGTGGTTACAGGACTCGGGATTGGTATAAGCTTGGGGGTTCCTGCGGTGTCAAAGCCGTCCGAAAACCTGGGGATCATCACAGTGATCCGGGGCCCCCACTGAAAGAGCCATTGGCGCATGACGGAACAACTCGTTATCCACAGGCATGACTATGATGCCGGGAACCAGGGTCTGAGCTGGGCCCGCATTATCGGCATTGCTTTTGTAATTGCCTTGCACCTCACTGCACTGATGATGTTGCTGATCCCTGCAGTGGCGCCGAAGGCTCCGGCAGAGAAGGAGCGCACCACCATGGTCACCTTGGTGGATGCACCGCCTCCTCCCCCGCCGCCGCCGCCGCCGCCGGAAGACAAGCCGCCACCGCCGGTCAAGAATCTGTCGCCGCCGAAGCCGTCACCGGTTCCGCCGCCGCCGGAAGCTCCGGTCGTCGATGTTCCCGAACCGCGTCCGAGCGATATCGTCACGCCGCCGAGCCCGCCGGCTCCGCCGCAACCGCCGAGTGACATCGGCGCCAGTGTCGATATCTCGTCCAAGAACATGAACCCGCCGAAGTACCCGCCGGCAGCATTCCGTGCCGGTGTCCAAGGTGAGGTCATCCTGATCGTGGATGTGGATGCAAGCGGCAACGTGACCAATGTGTCGGTCGAAAAGTCCAGCCGCAACCGCGACCTTGACCGTGCCGCGATGGACGCAGCACGCAAGTGGAAGTTCAACGCCTCCACTGTCAACGGGCAGAAAGCCGCCGGACGTGTCCGCGTCCCGGTCAACTTTGCTCTGAACTGATCCCACGGGACGGCTACGGTCGGCCCAGGATCCTGTCTTCCTTTCGCTCCACCCTTCATCACCACACACAACAAAGGTAAGCGTCATGCTGCAGGAATTCTTTATCGCCGCCGCTGCAGGGGGCTCCAATCCGTCGGCCGCTCTGTCGCAGATGGGCTTCGAGCACTTGATCACTGAAATGACCTCCAGCCCCGGCGATTTCGCCGTGTCTTGGGTCGTCTTGATCACCCTGATCGCCATGTCCGCTGCCTCCTGGTACTGGACTGTCATCAACATCTTCCGCGCCACCCGTCTGAAGAGCGCGGCTGACCGCGTCACCACCGCGTTCTGGGATGCCCCGAATGCACAGGACGCCATCCGCGCCATGGAAGAGCAGCCGGCTTCCGAGCCGTTCTCCAAGATCGCACTGGACGCAGCGCAGGCTGCTGCTCACCACCAGCGCGCCGAAGGCAGCACCGGTGGTCTGGGCGAGAGCCTGAGCCGCTCGGAATTCGTCGATCGCGCCCTGCGTCAGGCCGTGACCCGCGAGAGCACCAAGCTGCAGTCGGGCATGACCCTGCTGGCCACCGTCGGTGCGACCGCACCGTTCGTCGGTCTGCTCGGTACCGTGTGGGGCATCTACGGCGCGCTGATCAAGATCGGTGCAACCGGTTCGGCCTCCATCGACGCCGTTGCCGGCCCGGTGGGTGAAGCGCTGATCATGACCGCGATCGGTCTGTTCGTCGCCATCCCGGCCGTGTTCGCGTTCAACTTCTTCTCCAAGGTCAACAGCTCGGTGATCGCCAAGTTCGACACCTTCGCCCACGACCTGCACGACTTCTTCGCCACTGGTTCGCGCGTTCGCTAATCCGTAGTAAAGAACGACTTCGCAACGATTTAGACGGAGCCCGTTATGGCCTTCAGTAGTGGAAACAGCGGTGGCCCGATGGCCGACATCAACGTGACGCCCCTCGTGGACGTGATGTTGGTGCTGCTGATCATCTTCATCATTACGGCACCGCTGATGTCCCATAAGGTCAAGGTGGAGCTGCCAGAGGCCAACCTGATCCAGAAGGAAGATGCGGAAAAACGCGCCGCGCCGATCACCCTGGCCGTCAAGGAAGACGGGTCGCTGTACTGGAACGACGAGCCGATTTCCAAGGAAGCCCTGGAATCGCGCCTGTCCACCGCCGCACAGCAGACACCGCAGCCGCCGCTCAACTTGCGTGGCGACCGCACGACCAAGATGCGTACGATCAATGAGATCACCAAGATCGCGCAGGGTCAGGGCATGTTGGACGTCGGCTTCGTCGCAACCAAAGAGAAGGGGCAGTAAGCCATGGCATTCAGTACCGGTGGAAACCGTGGCCCAATGGCCGACATCAACGTCACACCCCTGGTGGACGTGATGCTGGTGCTGCTGATCATCTTCATCGTGACCGCGCCGATCATGACCTACCCGATCGCCGTGGATCTGCCGCAGCGGGTGCTCAACCCGCCACCGCAGACGACCGAACCGCCGCCGCCGATCGAGTTGCGTATCGACGCCAGCAACCAGGTGTTCTGGAACAACAGCCCGACCCCGGTCGCGCAGTTGCAGCAGAAGATGGAAGAAGTGGTGCAGGCCGATCCGACCAATCAGCCGGAACTGCGCATCGATGCCAATGAAGATGCGGAGTACGAGGTGATGGCCAAGGTGCTCGCTGCGGCGAAGAACTCGCAGATGAAGAAAATCGGCTTCATGCAGTAAGACATCGCAACACCGCAACACAACAGTCATGACGCGACTGCAACGCCACCGGAAACGGTGGCGTTTTTTTATGCTCGATCGCAGCATCCACGCTCACAGCACAGGAGGCAGTCATGGCTTTCAGTACGGCAGGCAATCGGGACCGCTGGCGGAGATCAATGTCACGCCGCTGGTGGATGTCATGTTGGTGTTGTTGATCATCTTCATCGTCACCGCTCCGATGCTGGCGCGGCCAATCACGGTGGACCTGCCACAGCGCAGCGAGCAAGCCCGGTCACGAATGGAGCCGCCTGCACCGATCGGGTTGCGTGTGGACGCCAGCGGGCAAGTGTTCTGGAATGCAAGCCCGATCATGCTGCAGGAATTGCAGCCCAGGTTGATCGAACAGATGCGCCAGGCAGCCGGCAATCAGCCAGAGCTGCGCATCGCCGCCAGTGCGGATGTCGAATACGCGGTGATGGCCAAGGTGCTGGCTGGGTAATCCCCCCACTTCTAGCGGTCGCCAGAAGTGGAGCTAAGTGGCCATCGCCAACTTCATGGCAGGCGTGATGC
>NZ_JAJGQM010000005.1 GCF_020784175.1 Xanthomonas campestris pv. asclepiadis | reverse complement strand
TTCTTCATGGAACCTCCTCGGGAAAGGGGACGAGAAAATTCCACTTCTGGCGTCAGCTAATGGGCGGGGGGATTACCAACAGATGCGGTTGATGTAGACGCGATGTAGCAACAAGGCAATGAGCATGATCGCAAAGACCACTCCGAACTCGGGGATCTGCTGGATGACCTTCATCACGAAGGGGACGCATGCCGCCGCTAATGCCAGCATAAACATCAGCAGCGTCATTGCGGTCGCAGCGACCATGATCCGCCGCAGCTGTTTCAGTTCTACAGTCTGTTTTCCCTCCGCTTGCATTGTCTTCCAGGCATTCAGAACATCTGCAATTAGTCCCAGAAGCATCGACACGACAGCGAAATGCAATACAGCACAGATGATGGCGACATACTGCGCAAGGTCCAGCAGCACAGCGAATGAAGTGCTATAGGCCAGGACAACCAGACTGGCAGTAAGTGAGGTCGTCACCAGTAGGAGGGTCAGCGTGCGCCGAACACTCCTGGCTGACGGGTGCCAACGAGCGTGCTGAGGGAAGAACGCCTTATCCATTGCATCGCTCCTGCGAGTTTTATTCGGCTAACGGAGATGTAGTCAGACGGAGGGACCGACTTTGCGGGATGCTGTCATGAAACGCGTTTTGAAAACGCGCGCAAACATCTGCGTCGAGACGAGGTTGAAGTATTTGGATAGGTTACGACGTAAGTGCTGTGGCAGGATTGACCGGCAAACAACAATCGGAAGGAGCGCCTACCGTGCAGAAGGTGAATGGGGCGTTGTTGTGGTAGGGATGGATCCATAGAAGTCATCATTCTGCGCAAATGACTGAAGGGCGATGGTGTATAGAAAGACCGCTACGGATGGTCCGCACTTCTTCACGGATTTTCCTTCTTTAATAAACACTTGTGCTGCCATAGGTATACAGGATTTTAGGCTCGAAGAGTTGCTAGTGCTGCGTTCAGAAACTCTTAAAAACTGGTTCCGTACACGCTGTATATATCGTCTTGCACTGGCCGCCAGAATTTTCTTTTTTGCAAAACGAAATTGCATTCCTATTTGCGACCTCAATGGATGGGCCGGCTGCAAAGCCCCTTATAATGGCTCCCCGACGCTCTGGTTCAGCGATTGCTGCACACCGATTTTCATAAACATAAAGAACGCTGCATTTGTCCTGACTTGCTCCTTCGCACTTCTCTAGCGCATCTTGCTGGGCTTCAGATTTTTTTAGTTTTCCAGTAGATACGCCTAGATTTTCATTGCCATCACCGGCAATTGCACCCCACGTCTTGATCCATTTTCCTGTGGGACGCGGCGCGGGCGCTGGTTGCTCCTGATAGTATCCAGCTGGAATAGGCCCGCAGGAAGCCATGCTGCCGTTGGACTGAGCAGGAATCTGACCGGCCGGACAGCCTTGTTCAGCCCAAGCGCTCAGAGAGACGAATAAAAGTGGAAAAGCCAAATGAATCACTTGTCTCATAACTGCATTACCTATAAATATTGATAGACCATCAGATGCATAACGTCTCGATTAAGCACTCTGATCTCCACCTTGTCCAGCTTGTCCGCGCGAGCCGGCCGGCTGTGATGTTTGCACAGGTGTCGCGCCAGTAATTTTAGATGTCGCATGTGAGGTGTTGCCTGCGCCTCCACTTTGCGGTTGTTCGCTACCCCTCGCAATCTGCTGCGGCATATACGACCCAGCCGGCTGCCCCTGCGGTCCTGGGCTCGATCCGGTGGGGCCACCAAATGCCGAGAAGTGCATGAAGTTACCCATGTTGCCCTGCCACACCGCAGCGGCCATGGTCGGTACGCTGATGATCAGTACGGTCATCAGCAACCCGATGCCGCCCTGCTGCAGGGCCTGGGTCGACAGGCCTTCTGCATGGCCCAGGGTGATGATTTCGGCGGCCCAGTAGGCCTTGGCCACCTTTGTGGTGAACTCGAGCACCATGGCCGTGACCACCGAGAGCATGGCCATCGAGAACAGCGTACCGATGACGTAGAACAACCACTTCTTGAACAGGTCCTTGGTCTGGTCGAAGATCAGCGCCAGGATGAAGATCGGCCCAATGCCGATCAGGAAGGCCATGGTGAACTTGAACAGCAGCAGCATCGCCCCGGCCGCCATCGGCGGGCTGGCTGTGCCGAAGCTGGCCATGAAGATGGCACGGCTCTTCTTTTCCAGCACTTCGGGTTCATTGGGTTCGACACGGACCGCATCTAGCGCGGTCAGCGCCAACTGCGTATAGGCCAGGTTCTCGTCGATGGCATCGGCGGCGGTGCTGCCTTCATCACCGGTGAACAGCCCATGGATTTCCTTGTCCAGGTTCTGGGTCATGCTCTGGTGCAGCATGGCGCCATTGACCCCCAGGGCCGAAGCCAGGCTGATGATGATGGCGACCTTGCCGGCCTTGATCATCGTGGCCATGGCGCTCTCGCGCGACTGCCCGGTAGCAATGCGGTAGCCCAGGATCAACACCCACAACGTGGTCACTGTCAGCGCGATGGTGCTGACCCAGCGCATGGCGCGGGTCATCAACTGCAGGCCGAACTCCTGGATCTCGTTGCTGAAGTAGTCGTTGACCAGTTTGAAGAAAACGAAGTCGCCAAGGCCGATATCGGCCAAGGGCTGCAACCAGCTTGCCGCACGCGGCGCACACCGGGCTACCGTGGCAGTGGGCATCGGGGTAGTCATCGGTGCGATCCGCTCGATCATGGCCTTACATTACACGTGCAGGCGATTGCTGAGTCATGTCCGGCTGCGACCGCTGCGTATCCAGTGCCTGCGACTGACGGATACTTTCCTGCAGGGGAGGCACGGTCTCGGATAGATCCACCTTGACCCGGAAGCCGGGTGTCTGCCCGACGATCCAGACACTGTCTTGATGCGACGTCACGCTTTGCAACTGATCGGGACGAATGATGCCTGCACGCTTGGCCTCGACCGTGGCGTGCATAGCCTCGGCGGGCGAGGTGCCGGCAGGGAGTTTGCTGTGGATGGCCTGATAAAGGGGGTCGTTGGGAACCGATGCGGATGCAGGCTCGGCGAAGCGACCGCGCGGTGCTGTTGGTGCTTCCACTTCGCTGCCAGACGCGCCCAATGGCATTTTCCAGCCGGGTGCGACATACGTCGGCACGTGTTCGTTTTGCATGTTCCGCTGCACCTCCTGCCAGCGCGCAGCTGCCATCTCTGCAGTTCCGGCGCCGGGTGCGAGCGTGCCACGCAATTGGTCGATGCCATCGGTCAGGGTCATCGCTTGCAGGCTTCTTGCACCGACGGTTGCGCCTAAGCGCATCGACGCAACGTCGTCGCGGTACTTGTCGATCATCGGTGCGTACTGCTGCGCCAACTGCTGCGTCCTGGGATCTTCCAGCACTGAGCGATCCGGCTTGCCATTGCCGTCCACGGGCAAGAAATTATGGATGCGGTGTGAGTCGCCCAGAGGGATCGCTACAAAGGGATTGCGCGCATCCAGCATACTGTGGGTATTGTCGTAACCGGTTTTTTCCAGCGTGGCAATCTCCTGCTGGGTAGCGTAGAGCTTGACTTGGCCGTAATGCTTGCTGGCAGCACTGACCGCATCGCCAGCCATCACATGATTGATGACATCGGTACCGCCTTCGGGAATGCGCCGATCCAGGCTGACTGCACCATAGGCATTGAAGGTCTCGCCCTTCAGCCCGTAGTGATGAGCCGTGACCTGTGCCAAGTCGCCCCCGAGCGAGTGGCCGGTGACGGTGACTTCGGGGGCCGCTCCATCCTTACCCGTTTTTTGCGCATAAGCCAACGTATGTCGTGTTAGTTCAAGCGCATCATCCACTTGGCGGTTATGACGTGCAGCAACCATGCCACCATCCGCGTAGGCACCATCTTGTTTTGGTTGACGCTCGAACTCCGTGCCTCGATGAGCAACGACAATTTCGTTTGTATCGACGCGTTGATAAATGATGCCCTGGTAGCCTGATGCGCTATCAGTGTACTCCAGGCGGCGATAAGAAATTCCGCCTATATTCACTGGGCTGCTGTTCGCTCCGACTTCCTCGGGACGGTCGTAAACATCTTTCGAAAGCGCTGCATATTGCTGGCTGGTGAGGCTCATAATTGAACCCTCTCTGCAGTCAGGGTTACTTTGAAGATGTTGTTTCGCGCGTCATCCTTGAATTGATCGACAGAAAGTCGACCGCCATCCGGGAAGTTGTCCATATCCTCCTTGGGATAACGACCTTTCCAGAAATAGGTGATCTTGGGTGCTGAGCTATGAATCTCGCTCTTAAAGAGGACTGGCTGAAATCGTGTTTCCTCTTTTTTTCCAGTGGCTTTCAATGAGATGCCAACTCCATTGAGTTCAAATACGCACACGCCCTTACCGTAGTAGTCCGCATCGACCATGCCATCGGCATAGATCGTTGCTAGGTAAGTGGAAGCATCACGCTTTTCGAAGTGGATGGGAATCCCATCTTCTTTGGGCTTTGTCGACATGCCTAGCGAACGATCAAAAGGCGTGCATGCATCACGGTTAGTCATTTCATAGAACGCAGTTCCCGACACCCACTCAAACGGCCCGGGCGCATCCTCGATGGTCATCGTGATCCGGTATGCCTGCGTCGGATGCGGGTTTTTCCGGTAGACCGGATCGTCGTCGGCGGTAGTCGCGTCGGTGTCGTGTCTTTCAGAAGCAGCATTCATCGGGTTGCATCCTGCTAAAAAAAAGAAAAGGAGACAGCCAACAATCTTGATTTTGAAATACCGGTTCATGCCGCCATCGTACGTTGTGCAGCCTGCTTGGCAGCCGTGATGGCATCGGTCAGCCGTCTGCAGATGCGATTGATGTTGACGTTATGAAGCAATAAAGAAATGAGCATCAGCGCGAAGACCATCCCAAATTCGGGTATCTGCTTCATTATCTTCATCAATGGGGGGGCGCAAGCAGCAATGACGGCGAGAAAAAACATCAACAGCGTCATGGCGGTTCCACTGAGGATGACACGCCGCAACTGTTTCAGTTCAGCGGTCTGTTTTTCTTCCGCTTGCAGTTTTCTCCAAACAGCCAGGGCTTGTGCAACAAACCCCACAAGCATCGTGACGACAACAAAGTGCAGGACGGCTCCGACGATGGCTGCATACTGTGCAAGTTCTAGCAGGACACCAAGCGACGTGCGATAGGCCAAGACGACCAAACTGGCGATGAGCAAGGTTGTCAGTAACAGTATGCTCAGCATGTGGTGAATGCTGGCGACTGACTGGTCCCCATCTCGGTCATGAGGGGGCACCACTCTATACATTACTCAGCTCCTGCACGTTTTATTCAGCTAACGGCAAACCTTTAAATCTCCTATGTCAACGGAGTCGGTGGCTGTTAGATGCTGAAATTCCTATGTTAGTCAGCTAAATACTGAATGCATTATTGATATAAAGTAACATCAAAATTTTTGAAAAACTTGCTGCGAACACGCTACGTAAATCACTTTGCAGTCTGCGCTGGGATTTTTATCTACGCACATTCTTAATGCCTCAGAATTTGCGTCTTGTTCAGTTGATTGCCTGGAAAATTGGATAACCCCGTTTGCAGCTGTTACTCCGTTAACCTGTGGCTCACCGATTGCCATGCACTGATTTCTAAAAGTTGTGGCGATACGGCAATTTTGTGCGCCAGCCTTTAAGCAGCGTGCCATTGCAGCCTTTTCAGCATCCGATTTGGAAGGTAATCCGACTGGCACGCCGTAACGAGGAGTTGAATCGATCATTCCTACAGCTACCGCACCCCAAGTTTTTAACCATTTACCGCTAGGGCGGGGGGCGGCCGGTTCCTGCTGCTGATAATAACCGGGCGGAATCGGACCGCAAGACATGATGCTGCCATTTGCCTGCGCGGGAATTTGTCCAGCCGGACAGCCCTGTTCGGCGAAGGCAGGATTAGTTAACGTTAGGCCAAGAAAAAGCAGTAGCGTTCTTAGCATTATGGGCCTCATTGCATTTTAATCTAAATGATCCGATTTTGATCATTAATATTAGCAGCACCTCGGGATCCTGGTGAAGCAACATTACTGTTAGCTGTAGTGCTTCCTGACATCCTTCCAGAGTTCAGATCAGACAATCCTACTTGATCTCCTGATCTAGGCCCATCATTTGGTCGCTGCTGCGGCACATACGACCCAGCCGGCTGCCCCTGCGGTCCGGGGCTCGATGCGGTGGGGCCACCAAATGCGGAGAAGTGCATGAAGTTACCCATGTTGCCCTGCCACACCGCTGCCGCCATTGTCGGGACGCTGATGATCAGCACGGTCATGAGCAACCCGATGCCGCCCTGCTGCAGGGCCTGGGTCGACAGGCCTTCTGCATGGCCCAGGGTGATGATTTCGGCGGCCCAGTAGGCCTTGGCCACCTTTGTGGTGAACTCGAGCACCATGGCCGTGACCACCGAGAGCATGGCCATCGAGAACAGCGTACCGATGACGTAGAACAACCACTTCTTGAACAGGTCCTTGGTCTGGTCGAAGATCAGCGCCAGGATGAAGATCGGCCCGATGCCGATCAGGAAGGCCATTGTGAACTTGAACAGCAGCAGCATCGCCCCGGCCGCCATCGGCGGGCTGGCTGTGCCGAAGCTGGCCATGAAGATGGCACGGCTCTTCTTTTCCAGCACTTCGGGTTCATTGGGTTCGACACGGACCGCATCTAGCGCGGTCAGCGCCAACTGCGTATAGGCCAGGTTCTCGTCGATGGCATCGGCGGCGGTGGTGCCCTCCTCACCGGTGAACAGCCCATGGATTTCCTTGTCCAGGTTCTGGGTCATGCTCTGATGCAGCATGGCGCCATTGACCCCCAGGGCCGAAGCCAGGCTGATGATGATGGCGACCTTGCCGGCCTTGATCATCGTGGCCATGGCGCTCTCGCGCGACTGCCCGGTAGCAATGCGGTAGCCCAGGATCAACACCCACAACGTGGTCACTGTCAGCGCGATGGTGCTGACCCAGCGCATGGCGCGGGTCATCAACTGCAGGCCGAACTCCTGGATCTCGTTGCTGAAGTAGTCGTTGACCAGTTTGAAGAAAACGAAGTCGCCAAGGCCGATATCGGCCAAGGGCTGCAACCAGCTCATCGTTCCGTGGAAAATCCCGTCCATTACCGCCTGCCTGTGTGTCGTGATGAGGACTGCTTGCCTGCCTGGTCAATTGGATAGGGCTTTTTTCAGCGTTGCGGCTTGAACGACTTGACCTAAAGGTTTGAGCCAGCTGTTCGTTCCACCATCCATTGCAGCTTTGGCCAGTCGCGTCTGGTCTTCCTTGAGGGCGGCAATGTAGCTGTCATACGCTTTCATCTGCGCTTGCCAGTAGTCCAGGTCCATCGCGTTGCGTGCCACGAAGCGTTGGACTTCGTTGTTGTTGGCCGCCAATGCGCCCTCGCTGGTACCGCCGTTGTCGCGCTGCTTCTCTACTTGCTTGAAATCGTTGTTGCGTTCGATCAGGCGCCTGATCATCCGCACCGACTCGTTGTATTGCGCATTTTTGGCCATCACGATGCGCGCACAGACCTTCATCTGCTCCTGCACCAGCCCGCCGCCCATATCGGGGGCGATTGAAGTGAGCTGCTCCATGATCATTCCTTTGATGCCGCTCGTAGCAGCGCCTGGGCAATCTTCCTCCAGGCCATAATCCGATGGGCGCTCCCCGAAATTGTCGACCATGACGGGTCCCCGAAAGTTTTTCAGCCGCTGCAGTTTGATGAGCTGCTGATTGTAGTGATCGAGTTGCTGCTGATACTGCTTGAGCGTATCGGTCCACCGCTTGGCCTGTTCCGCATACTCCGCGATATCCTTTCCCTCTCCCGTCGGGTTAACGACGACCACTTGCGCGTTGGCGGAGCCTGCGCACAGTCCAATGGTTAGCAGCAGGCCGGCGGCAAGGCGGGAAATCGGATGGCGGAGGCGGCGGGAGCGTGCAGTCATGGCGAGTCTCGTCGATCTTTTCGGTGTAGGTGGGTGGCGGGAACGGCGATAACAGAAACAGCAACGGATGGCAGATGCGCGTTCAGCGGGACAGTGCGGCTTTATAAATCATGCGCTTGTCGCGAGTGAGTGAGGCCGTTTTGTCCCGGACACAGACTCCCTGGCGGCACTTGCTGACCACCGGGGAAGACTGGAGATGATTGCCTGCTGGGCCATGATCCTTATGCGCGATGAGGCAGGTTTGGTGCGAACTGTGGCACACACTTAACCAAAATTCTACTAATGAGGTAGGGCTGTACTCCCGGGGGGAGTCGCCCAGGCGCGGCTGGGCTTGTTCTGTCAGTTTTTGTAAGGGAATCCCTACAGTCGATCGCGGCATTTGCCTGCATGGCAGTCTTTCTTTGCCAGATGCCAGATGCCAAGCCCGGTAACGGTCAATAGGCAGCGGGCGCGGCATGGCTCCAGCCGGGCTGAAGCTCCAGCACTGTCGCAGTCGCCCAGGCTGGCGGCCGTCCTCCGCCCCGCTCAGCCCTCCCAAACCGGCAATTTCTTCGCCACCGCTACATTCTTCAATGTCACATACTTTGGCAGGCCGTCACTGCCGTAAGCCAACGGCGCTTCGCCCTTGATCAATGGGGCGAAGTAGCGGCGGGCGCGCTCGGTGATGCCGAAGCCGTCCTTGCGCAGGAAACTGGGCGGCATCTTCTTTTCGTGGTTGGCTACCTTGTGCAGCGGGGCGGGCACGATCTTCCAGCGGTACGGCGCGTCGCTGACGCGTTCGATCACCGGGATCACCGCGTTCATGCCCTTGAGTGCGTATTGCACCGCTGCTTTGCCGACGGCCTGGGCCTGTTCCCAGTCGGTCTTGGAGGCGAGATGCCGCGCGGAACGTTGCAGGTAATCGGGCAGCGTCCAGTGCACCTTGTAGCCGAGTTCCTGCTTGACCTGCGCGGCGAGAAACGAGGCCACGCCGCCGAGTTGCGCGTGGCCGAACGAGTCGGCCGTGCCGCCGGCATCGGCGACGAAACGGCCCTGCGCGTCCTGGATGCCTTCGCTGGCCACGACCACGCACCAGCCGACTTTTTCCACTACCTGCTTGACCTTGGCCAGAAACACGGCCTGGTCGTAGGCGCGCTCGGGCAGCAGGATGATCTGCGGTGCATCGTCGGGACCTTGGCCGGCCAGGCCTGCCGCGGCGGCGAGCCAGCCGGCGTGGCGGCCCATCGCTTCGTAGATGAAGACCTTGGTGGAGGTGTCGGCCATGGCGGCAACATCCAGTGCGGCCTCGCGGACCGACACCGCGGTGTACTTGGCTGCCGAGCCGAAGCCGGGGCAGGTATCGGTCACCGCCAGATCGTTGTCGATGGTCTTGGGCACGCCGATGCAGTGCAGCGGGTAGCCATAGGCCTTGGCCAGCTGCGAGACCTTCCATGCGGTATCGGCCGAGTCGTTGCCACCGTTGTAGAGGAACCAGCGCACGTCGTGCGCGCGCAGTACATCGAGCAGGCGCTCGTATTTGGCGCTGTCTTCTTCCAACGACTTGAGCTTGTAGCGGCACGAGCCGAATGCGCCACCCGGGGTATGCGCCAGCGCGGCGATCGTGGCGGCGGACTCCTTCGAGGTGTCGATCAGCTCCTCGCGCAAAGCGCCCAGGATGCCGTTGCGTGCGGCCAGTACCTTGATCTTGCGCGCGCGCGCCTCGGTGATCACACCGGCGGCGGTGGCGTTGATGACGGCAGTGACGCCGCCGGATTGGGCGTACAGCAAGTTGCCAGTGGACATAGGGGACGGGCTCCTTACATGGGAGATGGCGCAGGGGACAGTGCCGGGACATTCCCCGGATGCGGTAAGCTGCACGACCATACGGTCAGCGCTGGCGAAGACCTGAGTCTAACGCCGCCAACCGCAACGCGTTTTTATTCGAAAGTGGAGTCCACTGATGCGATTGGTTCTGTTGGGACCGCCCGGTTCGGGCAAGGGCACCCAGGCGACACGTCTCAAAGACAAGTTTGGGATCCCGCATATTTCCACCGGCGATCTGCTGCGCGCCGAAGTGGCCGCCGGCTCACCGCTGGGTCTGAAGGCCAAGGAAGTGATGGCACGCGGCGATCTGGTCTCCGACGAGATCCTGCTCGGCATGCTGGAGGCGCGGCTCGGTCAGGCCGATGTCGCCAAGGGTTTCATTCTCGACGGCTATCCGCGCAACGTGGCGCAGGCCAATGCGCTGGACGACCTGCTCGGCAAGATCGGTCAGCCGCTGGATGCGGTGGTGCAGCTGGATGTCGCCAGCGAGTTGCTGGTCGAGCGCATTGCCGGCCGCGCCAAGGCCGAGGGCCGCGAGGACGACAATCCCGAGTCGGTGCGCAAGCGCCTGCAGGTCTATACCGACTCCACGGCGCCGGTGATCGGTTTCTACGAACAGCGCGGCAAGCTGGCACGCGTGGACGGCGTGGGCTCGCTGGATGAAGTGTTGGAGCGTATCGGCACCGCGCTCGGTCGCTGAGCCGGGGTGGGTGGGCCGGGCAGTACGTCTGGCCCGCACAGATGCGCGCCGGCGGCCGGCGTGGCGTCACAACCCATTGATTGCGCAAAAGAAAAACCCCGGGCGTACAAGACGACCGGGGCAGAATAACGCCAGTAATGAGCTTGCTCAGAGCCCCACAGCATGAGCTCCCTGGGGATTTGGCCTCTTGGGGAGTAGGACCAAAGGGGTGCTGCGACTGGCGTTCAGCATAGTGATGGATGTGACGTAGTTCTCATATCGGGAAATTCCTGACAATGCGGTAGGGGTTTCCTGACAACACGGTCGGCGGTTGCATGGAATGGCCCGCAACTCCGGCGATCGGCGACAATGCGCCCCATGACCAAACTCCACATCCTCGGCATCGCCGGGACCTTCATGGGCGGTGTCGCCGCCCTTGCGCGCGAACTGGGCTGGCAGGTAGAGGGCAGTGACCAAGCCATCTATCCACCGATGTCCACCCAGCTGGAAACCCTTGGCATCGCGCTGGCACAAGGCTACGCGCCGTCCAATATCTCGGCAGATGCCAGCGATGTGGTCATCGGCAATGCCTTGTCGCGCGGCAACCCGGCGGTGGAAGCGGTGCTCGACGCCGGTCGTCGCTACAGCTCCGGTGCGCAGTGGCTGGCCGAGCGGGTGCTGCCGGGCCGCGACACGCTGGCGGTGGCCGGCACCCACGGCAAGACCACCACCACCACCATCCTGAGCTATCTGCTGGACGCCGCCGGGCGCGCGCCGGGCTTTCTGATCGGTGGCGTGGCCGAGGACTTCGGCGTGTCGGCGCGGTTGGGCCAGGGACGTGAATTCGTGGTGGAAGCCGACGAATACGACACCGCCTTTTTCGACAAGCGCAGCAAGTTCGTGCACTACCGGCCGCTGGTGGCGATCCTCAACAACCTCGAGTACGACCACGCCGATATCTTTCCGGACGTGGCGGCGATACAGCGCCAGTTCCATCATCTGGTGCGCACGGTGCCGGCGCGCGGGCGGCTGATCGTCAACGGCGAGGATGCGCGCCTGGCCGAGGTGCTGGCGATGGGCTGCTGGACGCCGGTGGAACGTTTCGGTTTCGATGCGGCGCTCGACTGGAGCGCACGCTTGATCGCCGCCGACGGCAGCGCGTTCGCGGTGCTGCTGCGTGGGGTGGAGATCGGCCAGGTGCAGTGGCCGCTGGTCGGGCGGCATAACGTGCTCAATGGATTGGCAGCACTGGCGGCCGTGCATGCGGTCGGCGTGGATCCGGCGACGGTGATGCCGGCGCTGGCGCACTTTCAGAGCGTCAAGCGTCGGTTGGAGCTGCTGGGGCAGGCAGGCGACATCACCGTGTACGACGACTTCGCCCATCACCCCACCGCGATCGCGACCACCTTGCAGGGCCTGCGTGCGAAGGTCGGGGCGGCGCGCGTGCTGGTGGCGATGGAGCCGCGCAGCAATTCGATGCGGGCGGGCGCGCATGCGCAGGCGTTGGCGCCGTCGTTGCGCGATGCCGATGCGGTGGTGTTCCTGCATCGCCCCGAGCTGGCCTGGGATGCTGCTCCGATCATCGCGCAGGTGCGCGGTGATGCGCATGTGGCGCATGACGTGGAAGCACTGCTGCAGACCCTGGGCGAGATTGCACAGCCGGGCGACCATGTGGTGTTCATGTCCAATGGCGGTTTCGATGGCGCGCCGCATCGCTTCCTGGCGCAATTGTCCCGATGACCGACCTCACGACCAACGCCGACACCAGCGCATTGCCGCTGTTTCCGTTGCACAGCGTGCTGTTGCCGGGCGCGGCGATGGGCTTGCGCGTGTTCGAGCGCCGCTACCTGGATCTGGTGCGCGAGTGCGGCCGCACCGGCACCAGTTTCGGTGTGTGCCTGATCCTGGACGGCACTGAAGTTGGCGTGCCGGCAACACCGGCAGCATTCGGCACCGAAGTGCGTATCGAGGATTTCGATGTCGGCGCCGACGGCGTGCTGGTGTTGCGCCTGCGCGGCACGCGTCGCTTTCATGTGCGGCGTTCGCGTATCCGCGACAACGGGCTGGTGGTTGGCGAGGTGAGTTGGTGCGAGCCAGACAGTGACGACGAACTGCGGCCCGAGCATGGCCTGCTGGCAACCGTGCTTGAGCGCATGCTCGAACAGGTTGGCGGCGAATTTGCCTCCGCCGGGCCGGAGCTGCTGGATCAGGCGGCATGGGTCGGCTGGCGGCTGGCCGAACTGCTGCCGTTGACCGAACAGCAGCGTCTGTCGCTGTTGCAGCAGGACGATCCGCATCGACGCCTGGATCAATTGCTCGCCTGGATGCCGTGACGCGCTGAGACAACCGCGCGCGTGACCCATCACCGCGCTTGCACCGCTGCAACGGCACACTCGCCACGCTTGAGTGCGCTCACGATGGCATCCATGCAGTGGATGCGCGCATTGGCGTCACTCGTTATCGATCCACGGAGTGTGCCTTGATCATCGATGTCAAACCGCGTGTGGCGGATGTGTTCAGTCAGGTCTGGCGGACCCTGGCGGTGTTGTTCGTATGGGACGTGTTGATCACCATCATCTACTACGTGCTGCCGTTCCGCGCGCCTGCGTTGCCGCTGACCATCTTCGGTTCGGCCCTGGCGTTGTTCCTGGGCTTTCGTGCCAACTCGACCTATCAACGCTGGTGGGAAGGGCGGGTGCTGTGGGGCCAGATGATCAATGCGTCGCGCAATCTGGTGCGTTTGAGCGTCAGCATCCTGTCCGCGCCGGAAGCGGCAGCGCTGGGCCGCACCATCGCGTTGCGCCAGATCGCCTACGTCAATGCGTTGCGGTGCCAGCTACGGCGGCTTCCGGTGGCGATGGCGCTGGAGCCGCGCCTGCATGCCGACGAAGTGGCCGCAGTGATCACGCGCACCAATGTCGCCAATGGCCTGCTCGACACCACTGGGCGCAACGTCGAGCAGGCGCGTCGTGATGGCTGGATCGACAGCATTCAACAAGCCAGTGTCGAGCGCATCCTGGTAGACATCGCCAACGCGCAGGGCGGCATGGAGCGGCTGAAAAATACACCGTTGCCGTATCAATACCGGTTCTATCCAAACCTGTTCACGCGGCTGTTCTGCGTCCTGCTGCCGATCGGCCTGGTGGAGACGTTGCAATACGCAACGCCGGTGGGGTCGACCGTGGCCGGCCTGATGTTCCTGGCGGTGCTCAAGATCGGCGATGAATTGGTCGACCCGTTCGCCAATACCATCCACGATCTGCCGCTGGACAGCATGTGCCGCACGGTGGAAATCGATGCATTGCAGGCGATTGGCGAACAGGCGCCGGAGCCAATGCAGCCGGTGGATGGCGTGTTGTGGTGAGTGCATCGCGCCTTGACCAATGCGGCTTGTGTGCATCCAAACGGCGCTAGACACCCGGAATCTTGGTTGTCTTGAAGTGATTGGACAGGGCGGACAGATTACTTGCAGGGCGACTGGCCTGTGGCTTGGCTGCAGGGCCCTTGCCCGCCCACCATCGCGGGACACGCTGCAAGTACGTCCATGTAAGCTCTTACGCGGCATCCATGCCGCGTAAGGTCCCGTGACGGTAGACGGGCAAGGACCCGTCGAGATGGTCGGCGTGCATGGTGCAAGTAATGCATGAGGTACTTCTACTTCGCTAGCTCACATGTAATTCTGCGACCCGCATCAGCAGGCCAATGCAACTCGCGAGACGGCCAGCTTTTTACGCAGCTACCGACCAACGTCCTGGGGCGGTGTCCTTGCCGATTGCGGGACCGTGTGGCGGCATGGATGCCGCCACCGAGCCTCCACGGACGGATGCACGGCGTGTCCCGCGAGCGGTGAGGGCACCGCGCCCTCGACTCACCAGGCTGTTGACCTAGACATTCGGCTGCATCTAAGCGACGCGAACACGTTGACGCCATCGCTACAGCGTTCAAAGGTTTTGCTGGCAGCTCTTATGTACAGTACTGCGCGCGCGATCGCTGGCCGATCACCGCTGTTGCCCGATCGTTCAAGGGCGCTGTTGTGACGGACCCGATGCAGCCGGATCGGACGCAGTGGTTTGCGTCTGCGGTGCAGCGTTGTCCTTGTTCTCTCGCCGCAACGCATTTCCCGACGTGCTGTCGATCAGGATTACCGGTACCTGCGAGCGTCGACGCTGTTCCAGGCGATGCGGCAACGGGTCCAGTGCCTCGCGCAAGGCGCTCAGTGCTGGATCGACCCCACGCAGCGGATACCACAGGCCGATCAGGCTGAAGTGCCGACTGTAGCGCAGCGTCTGGGTGCTGCCCACCCACAACGGTTGGGCGCCGGGCTGCAGGCGTGCGGCCGCCGGCCACAGGCGCAACACATGCACATGGCCGGGCGCCGCGTGACGCACCATCAGCAGGGCTTCGACCTGCGTGTCCAGCGTGGCCGGCAGAATCGGCACCTCGTCCGGGCGGCCGCTGACATCGAGCAGATGCAGCGCCTGTTCCCAGCCGGCCTGCGGCTGTACCCGCCAGCCGCGCGCTTCCAGCTGGCGCTGCAGCGGTGCCAGCGGACCGGCCAGTTGCACGTCCAGCGGCCAGCGCTGGTCGTCGTCGAATTCGTTGCGGCGTGCGGGCAGCAGGCGCCACTGGCCGTTCCACCAGTCACTGGCAGGCAACTCCATCAGCAACGGCGGCGGTTCGAACTTAGCCAGCTTGGTGTCCAGATTGCGCGGCGCGAACACGATCGCGCAGGCCAGGAACACGCCGTAGAAGATCCATGAGACCGGCTTGACCCAGAACGCGCGGGTGGCGCGACGGCGATAGGCGATGCCCAGCACCAGCAGCCAGAAGATGCCGAACAGCATGCCGCCGACCACGTCGCTGAGCCAGTGCGCGCCCAGGTACAGGCGCGCGAAACCGATCAGTGACACCATCGCGCCACTGACCAGATACGGCCACACCCGGCGCCGGCCCGGCAACTCGCGCGCGATCAGCAGCGCGAAGAAACCAAAGCCGATCGTGGCCATGGTGACCGCCACCGACGGGAACCCGAAACCGCTGCTGGCCGCCGGCGGGCGCACCACCTGCACGGTGGCGCCCAGCAACTGGGTCAACGCCAGGCCGAAGGCCAGCGCGATCACCCAATGCGTCACCGCCATCCAGCGGCGCCGCCAAGCCAGGTAGCCCATCGCCGCAGCGATCGCCGGCAGCAGCACCTGCCAGTCGCCCAGCGAGGCCAGCGCCACCATCGGGTAGTCGGCCAGCGGGTTGCGCAGCGCCAGCATCAGATCGTGCACGGCCAGGTCCACGCGCAGCGGCTCGCCATGTGCCAGCACCACCATCAGCAACACGAACCAGCCCCAGCCCAGCAGCAACAGCATCAATGCCATCATCGCCAGCGGCACCGACTCGCGGCGGCGCGGGTCGAACACGCTGACCGACCAGTTGCCCAGGACCGGATGCCGATGCGACCACTCCAGCAGCCGCGCCAGCAGGGCATCCAGATGGCCGGCCGACCAGCGGTAGGAGTACAGCACCATCGCCCAGGCCAGGCCGATCACTGCGGCCAGCAAGGTGACCACCACGAACAGGCGGCCGGCCACCGCGGCCACCGCGTCGTAGGCGGTGCCCAGCACCCAGCCGGGCACCAGGAACAGCAGCGCCCACGAGATGCAGGCCAGGCCGCTGGCGACCAGATAGCGCTTGAACGGCATGTGCGACATGCCGGCGATGGCCGGCACGAACGGGCGCACCGCGCCCACGTAACGGGCGATCAGGATGCTCTTGAAGGCATTGCGCCGAAACAGCAGCTCGCCACGCTCCAGCAACTGCGGGTAGCGGCGGAACGGCCAGTAGGTGTGCAACTGGTGACCCCACCGGTGGCCGACCCAGAAGCTCAGCGTATCGCCGACGAAGGCGCCCAGGGCGGCGCAGGCTACCGCATACGGCCCGTTGATCTGGCCCAGCCCGATCAGCACACCGATGGCGAACAGCAACGGCAGCGCCGGCACGATGGCGCCGAGCACGATCACCGCATCGGAAAATGCAATGGCAAAGATCGCCACGCCAGCCAGGGTGGGGTGGTGTCCGATCCACTCCAGCGTGGCGTCGATCCATGAATTCATCCGGCGATTATAGGTGGGCATGGCGACGAGGTGACTTGCGCCGTCGTCACATCGGCCTGTCCGCTTCACCTCGGGTTGCGAGCGGATAGCGCCGCACGCGGGTGTGACACGCAGGCAGCGCGCGCTGTGGCGATGCAGGCGCCCCGCCTACAATGGGGGATGAGTGACGATCCCGCCGCCAATCTGCCGCTGAAGTCCGATACCTTCGGGCGCATCATGTTGATCCGCGACGCCGATCGCCTGTTCGTGCGGCGCGACCTGAGTGTGGCGCCGTGGCTGTTGCGCGGGGTGGCCTGGTGGCTGGCGCGTCGCGAAGCCTTGGCCTTGCGCCAGCTGGATGGCTTGCCACGCACACCGCGGCTGTTGCGCTGGGACGGGCGCCATCTGGATCGCAGCTATCTGGCCGGCGATGCGATGTACCGGCGCCCGCCGCGTGGCGATCTGGCCTACTTCCGCAGCGCGCGCAAGTTGTTGCAGCAGTTGCACCGCTGCGGGGTGGCGCATAACGATCTGGCCAAGGAAGCCAACTGGCTGGTGCAGGACGACGGCAGCCCGGCGGTGATCGATTTCCAGCTGGCGGTACGCGGCAATCCCCGAGCGCCCTGGATGCGTCTGCTTGCCCGCGAGGACCTGCGTCACCTGCTCAAGCACAAGCGCATGTATTGCCCGGCCGCGATCACCCCGGTTGAACGTCGCGTGCTCAAGCGCACCTCCTGGGTCCGCAAGCTGTGGTTCGCCACCGGCAAACCGGTCTACCGCTTCGTGACCCGCCGCGTGCTGCACTGGGAAGACAACGAGGGGCAGGGGCCGAAGCCCTGAAGTGCCGGGAATCGGGAATCGGGATCAGGGAATCGGTAGGGCGCATCGCGGCAGCTGATCGTGCGTCGGCTGCTGAACGCTCAAGGCGCTAAGCTTTTGCGATTGCCCATTCTCGATTCCCGATTCTCATGACCTTAAACGGCAAAACCCTCTTCATCACCGGTGCCTCGCGCGGGATTGGCCTGGCGATTGCGTTGCGGGCGGCGCGCGATGGCGCCAACGTGGCGATTGCGGCCAAATCGGCGGTGGTCAATCCCAAGTTGCCGGGCACCATCCATAGCGCAGCCGCAGCGGTGACGGCGGCCGGTGGGCAGGCGCTGGCGCTCAAGTGCGATATTCGCGAAGAAGAGCAGGTGCGTGCGGCGGTGGCCGCGACTGTCGAGGCGTTCGGCGGTATCGACATCCTGGTCAACAACGCCAGCGCGATCTGGTTGCGCGGCACGCTGGACACGCCGATGAAGCGCTTCGATCTGATGCAGCAGGTCAATGCGCGCGGCAGCTTTTTGTGTGCACAAGCGTGCCTGCCGCATCTGTTGCAGGCGCCCAATCCGCACATCCTCACGCTGGCGCCGCCACCGTCCTTGAACCCGGCGTGGTGGGGCGCGCATACCGGTTACACCCTGGCCAAAATGGGCATGAGCCTGGTGACCCTGGGGCTGGCAGCCGAGTTCGGCCCGCAAGGCGTGGCAATCAATGCGCTGTGGCCGCGCACGGTGATCGCCACCGATGCGATCAACATGATCGATGGCGTGGACGCGGCCGCGTGTCGCCGGCCGGAGATCATGGCCGACGCGGCGCATGCGGTGCTGACGCGCGAGGCGGCTGGATTCCATGGCCAGTTCCTGATCGACGACGAGGTGCTGGCCCAGGCCGGCATCACCGACCTGAGCGGTTATGCGGTCGACCCGTCGCGGACGTTGTTGCCGGACCTGTTTCTCGACTGAGCGCGGCCCACATTGCAGCGCGCGCTTGTTGGCTGGATACGCGAGGCGGGGCGAAAAATCGGCGCTCGGGGGGTGCCGCGATTCGGGTGAGCGGTGTGGCCGACCAGCGGCCGCGCCTTGGAAATCCAGCCGCTCGCGCAGATCCTGGAGCGAGCACAAGGAGTTCACAGTAGGGTTTGCTATCGTACGCCGCTGAAAACGTTTCCAACAGGGATGTATCGCGCGTGTCTTCGATGTTCCGTGTGCTTGTTCTGGCGGCTGGCGTGTCCGTCCTGGCGGCTGCCTGTGGCGGCAAGTCGCAGCAGCCTGTCACCAGTGCCGACACCAAAACGACTGAAAGACAGCTGGATTCCTTGCAGGGCGTCAACGCCAAGCTCGGCGCCTATATCGACTGCTTCAACCGCATCAACGCGAAGGTTCACGCCGGTGCCAGGTACTACACCGGCTGGATGCAGGACCCGTTCGCCGGCCCGACCGGTCGCAAGTCCGGCATGACCGGTCCGTACGATATCGACGACAACGACATGCAGCAGTGCGATGTACCGGTCAGTGCGGCCGCTGCGGCAAAACCATCGCTACCGGTACTGGACAAGGCGGCCCGCGACTATCGCGCGGCATTGAAGGCACTGCAGCCGATCAGTCACGCGGTAGCCGATTACTACACGCGTCAGGACTACGAAGATGACCAGTTCGCCAAGGGCAAGCAACTGCACCCGGAGCTGATGGAAGCGCTGGCGACTTATGCCGATGCCAGTACCGCCTTCAGCGCCGAACTGGACCTGCAAAACGACGCGGCGCAACGCGAAAAACTCAAGACGCTGGAGCAGGGCGAGGGCCGCACACGCGAGTACTACAAGCTGGCAATGATGCTCGAGGCCAAGAAGATCGCCGATGCGCTGGAAGAGGAGCAGTTCGACGTGCCACGTGTCACCGCACTGCTGGACGGCTTCAACCGTCTCTCCGATGAGGCGCATGCCAAGGTGGCGGACCAGGAGCCTGGCAAGCTGAGCTGGAACAGTTTCGAAGCCGCCGCGGAAACTTTCCGCAGACAAGCCAAGGCGCGGGTGAAACGCGTGGTCGAAAAAACGCCCTATAGCAAGATGGAGCAGGGCTGGCTGAACAACCCCTCGCTGGCGCCCGAAGGCTCGTCGCGCAAGTTGCTCAACAGCTACAACGCGCTGGTGTCCGAAAGCAATCGTCAGTAATGACTGCTGTCCTCAGCCATTGCGCGCGTGCCGACGATCGGCTGCGTCAGATGGCATTCGGCCGCACGCTGCGGCGCCCATTTCTTCAACCCATCACTGGAACCCGAAATGACCCTTCGACTTCGTTATGCGCCGCTTACCGCGGCGATGGCCTTCGCCGCGCTGCTTGCCGGCTGCCAGAAAGACGCACCCGCCGCGGCAGTGGAAGGCGCCGACAAGATCAATGCCTACATCACGTGCTTCAATGGCGTCGAGCAGCCGATCCATGAAAGCTACCAGCAATACATCGAGTGGATGCAGGATCCCGAGGCTGGCCCGACCGGCAAGGAAAGCGGTATCCATGCACCGGGCACGGTGCTGTCGCATCACGTGGACGAATGTGGCGCGCCGATGACTGCGGCCCTGACGCAAACACCGGCCAACCCCGAGCTCGATCCGGTGGCCAAGACTTATCAGGAACGTTTCACCACGCTCAACGAGCGTATCGGGGAAGCGGTGCGCTATTACGACCGCGAGGATTATCTGCGCGACGACGGCAAGGGCATGAAGGCGCTGCACGCACCGCTGATGCAGGCCTATCACGCGTTCTTCGAAGCCGGCGAAGCCATGAATGCCGCACTCGAACGTAACGAAGACATGCGCCGCCAGGCGCAGATCGATGCGATCGAAAAGGAAGAAGGCCGCAGCGCCTCCTGGTATCACCTGAAGATCATCGGCGAAGGCAAGCAGCTGGTGCAGGTGCTCGACAGCGATACGCCGGATCTTGCGGCGGCGCAGTCCCAGCTGGCGCGTTACCAGGGCATTCTGGAAGAGGCGCAGAAGGCCAAGGTCGGCCAGGGCGATGCGATGTGGGGCCACATGGAACGCTCCGCCGACAAGCTGGCGCGCGAGTCCGGGCGACTGGTCGAACGTATCCGCACCAAGACACCATTGAACAAGAGCGAGCAGATGCTGCTGGAAAGCGGCTCGCTCCCGCCGGGCGGCACGCGCCAGGCCGTGCTGGCCAGCTACAACGATCTGATCGACATGAGTAACCGCATGTCGCATTGATGCTGTGCACGCATCTGTGTCGCGTTGCGTAAGCACATCGAGCAGATGATTGTGCAAGCCTCAAAGGTGCTGAAATCTTGACATTCAGCGTCGTTAGATGGTCTCAAGCAAAACTGGTCGAGGGCGCGGTGCCCTCACCGCTCGCGGGACACGCCGTGAATCCGTCCGTGGAGGCTCGGTGGCGGCATCCATGCCGCCACACGGTCCCGCAATCGGCAAGGACACCGCACCAGACAGTTGGTCGGCGCTCACTCGAAAAGCTGTCTGTAGTGCGGTGTGCATGCCGAGGAGAATCACATCCCCGGCTGAGCCATAGCGGTGAGAGCAGCAGTTTCTTCAGCCGCTCTTAGTCGACGATGAACTCGGCGCGGCAGCCGTCGTTGACCCACACGCCGTCGCGGCTCCAGCCCCAGGTCTGGCCTTCTACGCATTCCTTTTTGGAGATCTGCCGGCCCACCCGTACCTGGCGCTCCACCGAGACGCCACAGTTGCGGCGTGCGCCCTTCTTCGATTCGCAGGTCACCATGCGCGGCACCGCCACGAAACCGGAACCGTCCTCGGCAGCGACTTCGAATTCGCCATCGCAGCCGCGCGACACCCAGATTTCGTTACGGCGCGCGCCCCAGCTGTGGCCTTCCTTGCACGGCCAGACAGAGCGCTGGCGCAGCAAGCGCACCGGCGCGCCACGCAGCACCACCGGGCAGACCACCTTGCCGCCGTTGGAATCACAGCGCACCACACGGCGCATCTGCGGGGCGCTCGGCACCCGCGCGGTCGCGAACTCCGCGCGGCAGCCCTGTTCAACCCACACGCCATCGCGTTCGATATCCCACTCGCTGCCGCGGATGCAGCTGGTTTCGGACAGCTGACGTACCAGCTGCACGCCATGCTCGGTATCCATCGCGCAATGCACGCGTGCCATGTCCTTGGACTCGCAGCGCACCACGCCAGTGGCGCGCTCCGCCGCGCGCGCATCGGCGAGCATCAGCAGCGGCAAGCACCACAAACCGCATAAGCTGATCAGCCACTTCATGCCGACAATCCTCACCCAAACACACTCTGCGCCGCGCCCCCGTGGACGCCACGATGAGAGCATCATCGATGTGAAGATAGCAATACGGTGGCGATGACAGCGGGATGGCAGCGGGCGCGCGCCAGACGCGACGACGTTACGCCTGGCGCGCTGCTGGCATTGCCGGGGTCAGGCGCGGGCGAACGCGAATGCCAGCACATCGGCAATCTGCGTGGTGCCGCGCATGGCCATCAACAGCCGGTCCACACCGACTGCCACGCCGGCGCAATCGGGCAGGTGCGACAGCACTGCCAGCAGGCGCTCATCCACCGGCAGCTGCGGCAACCCGCGCGCCGCACGCACCGCGTTGTCGCGCATGAAACGCGCACGCTGCTCCTGCGCATCGTTGAGCTCGTGGTACCCGTTGGCCACCTCGTAGGCGCCCAGATACAGCTCGAAGCGTTCGGCCACCGGCGGGTCGTCGTGGCGGATGCGCGCCAATGCGCATTGGCTGGCCGGCCAGTCGTGCACCACGGTCAGCGTGTCGCTGGCAAAGCCCGGCTGAAGGCGATGGGTCATCAGCAGATCCAGCCAATCGTCGCGGGTCAGGCCCTGTGGATCGATCGCGATGTCGTGCAGCGGTGCGCGCAGTGTTTCGATCGGATCGCGCAATGGGTCGATACCCAGCGCCTGCACAAACAACGCCCGATAGCTCAGTACCTGCACCTGCGCCTGGCGCCCAACCAGCGCAAGCGCGCGGCGCACCAGCGCGACGGTTTCCTGCGCCAGCGCGCGATCATCCCAGCCCACCCGGTACCACTCGAGCATGCTGAACTCGGGATTGTGGCGGCCGCCGGCCTCGCCATTACGAAACACCCGCCCCAGCTCGTAGCAATCGCCCACCCCGGCGGCCAGCAGCCGCTTGAGCGGATATTCCGGTGAGGTGCGCAACCAACGCACCGGCGCGCCGGCATCGACATGGCCGCTGAAGCGCGTGCTGAAACTGTCGATATTCGGCTCGGTATTGCCGGCCTCCGACAGCACCGGCGTCTCCACTTCCAGCACGTCGCGCTCGGCGAAGAAATCGCGGATCAGCGCATTGAGCCGCGCGCGCAACCGCAACGCGACCAGGTCGACCTGCGCTGCATTCATGGCTGTTGGCCGTGCTCGCCAAGGAAGGCCAGCAAGCGCGCCTCATCCCAGATCTCCACACCCAGCGACTGCGCCTTGTCGAGCTTGGACCCGGCCTCTTCGCCGGCCACCAGAAACGCGGTTTTCTTGGAGACGCTGCCGGCGACCTTGGCGCCCAGCGCTTCCAGGCGTTGCTTGGCGGCATCGCGGGTGAGCGCAGCCAGGGTGCCGGTGATCACCACGGTCTGGCCATCGAGCGGGCCCGTTTGCAGCGCATCGGCTGCGGGCAGACGCGACAGCACCGTTTCCATCGCCTGTTGCGCGGCGCTGGCCAGGGCTGCGTTTTCCGGCCGCTCCAGCCATTGCAGCAACGACGCCACCACCGCCGCCGGAACGCCGGCCTGCAGCAAGGCATCGGACCCCGCATTGCGCAGCGCGTCGAACGAAGCCACCGCGGCAGCCAGTTGCTGCGCACGCACCGGCGTCACCTTGGGGATGTCCATGTCTTCGAGCACGCTGGCAAAGCTCAGCGCCTCGCGCAGCTTGGGCGATGGCGGATGCGCATCGCCGATGCGCACGCCACGCTGCAGCAGGTCGTCGATGGCCTGCTGATTGCCGGGCTGGTCGAGGAAGTGCCCGAGCGAGCGCGCCACTTCGCCACCGATGTCCGGTACGCGCTTGAACAGCGGCCACGGCAGATGGCGGATCAGTTCCAGATCGCCGAACCACGCCGACAAGGCCTTGGCGGTGCTTTCGCCGACATGCTCGATACCCAGCGCGAACAGGAAACGCTCCAGCGTGGTCTCGCGTGATTGCTCGATCGCCGCAATCAGGTTTTCCGCCCACTTGGTGGCGATCTTCTTGCGGTTCCAGTCAAAAGGCGGCAGGCCGGCGCGCAACAGGTCCGCCTGCCAGGTGTGCGGCACCTCGCGCTCACCGGCCAGGTCCACACCGATGCCGACCACGGTGGTTTCCAGCTGGCCATACGCACCGCTGGCCAGATGCTCGCGCGCCTCGCGCAGGAACGCATGCGGGCTCTCGGCGGTGCTGATCAGGCGCAGTTGCAGCAGTTGGTCCACGGTGAGCAGATACAGATCGGCCACGCCCTGCACCACACCGCTATCGACCAGCACCTCGATGAATTTCTCGCCCAGGCCATCGACATCCATCGCGCGGCGCGAGACGAAATGCCGAAACGCTTCCTTGCGCTGCGCCGGGCAGGTCAGCTCGCCGGAGCAGCGCCACACCGCCTCGCCCTCCTCGCGCACGATCTCCGACCCGCACACCGGGCATTGCGTGGGCATCTGCCATGGCTGGGTGCCCGGCGGCCGTTGATCGGCGACCACGCCGGCCACCTCCGGAATCACATCGCCGGCACGCCGCACGATCACGGTATCGCCCACGCGCACATCCAGCCGCGCGATCTGGTCGGCGTTGTGCAAAGTGGCATTGGTGACGATCACCCCGGCCACGTGCACCGGCTTCAGCCGCGCCACCGGAGTGGCCGCACCGGTACGGCCGATCTGGATCTCGATCGCCTCCACCGTGGTGGACTGCTCCTGCGCCGGGAACTTGTGCGCGATCGCCCAGCGTGGCGCGCGCGCGACAAAGCCCATCTCGCGCTGCCCGGCCAGATCGTCGAGCTTGTAGACCACGCCGTCGATATCGAAGGGCAAGCCATCGCGCGCCTCACCGATGCGTTGGTAATACGCCAACAGGCCGTCGCCGCCCTGCACCACCTCGACCAGGGCGCTGACCGGGAAACCCCACGCACGCAACTTCGCCAGGATCGCCGAATGCGTCTGTGGCAACGCACCTTCGCTCACTTCGCCCACGCCGTAGGCAAAGAAACTCAGCGGGCGCTGCGCAGTGATGCGCGCATCCAGCTGACGCAGCGAGCCTGCAGCGCCATTGCGCGGATTGGCCAGCACCTTGCCACCCTGCAAACGCATCTGCGCGTTGTAGGTCTCGAAGGCGGCGCGCGGCATGTACACCTCGCCGCGCACCTCCAGTACCTGCGGCCAGCCTTCACCACGCAGGCGCAGCGGAATCGCCTTGACGGTGCGCAGATTGGCGCTGACATCCTCACCGGTGGCGCCGTCGCCGCGCGTTGCGCCCTGCACGAACTCGCCGTTTTCGTAGCGAAGGCTGATCGCCAGGCCATCGAGCTTGGGCTCGGCCGAGAACAGCGGCTGCTTCACCTCCAGCCGCTCGCTGATACGCCGTACGAACTCGGTCACTTCCTCGTCGCTGAAGGCATTGCCCAACGACAGCATCGGCAGGGCATGGCGCACTTCGGCAAAGCGCGAGGCGGCCAGGTGGCCGACGCGCTGGGTCGGCGAATCGGCGCTGGCCAGCTCCGGATGCGCGGCCTCCAATGCCTCCAGTTCACGCATCAGGCGGTCGTAGTCGACGTCGGCCATCTGCGGCTCGTCGAGCACGTGATAGCGGTAGTTGGCATCCTCGATACGATGACGCAGGGCGTCGATACGCTGCGCGGGGTCCGGGCTGACAGTCATGCGATCGCGGGGCTGGCTCTGGGCCGCCCATTCTAACGGGCCGTGCCGGGGTGCAAGTGCGGCCCGACAGCCGAGCAACCGCGAGACAGCGAGCCCGGCAGGGATTTCCCGATAGGCAGACAGGCACAAACCCGATAGCGTGGCGCCCTCTTTGCCTGCTCATCTGGAGCTCACCCGTGCCGTTGCCCGTCTCGCGTCGTTCGTTTCTCAGCCTCGCCAGCGTTGGCGTGGCAGTTTCCGCACTGGGCCTGGCCCCTGCGGCCGGGGCAGCCCGCAAGCGCGCGGCTGCGCCGGCCAAGCCCGGTGTGGCGCCGGCAGCGGGCGCGGTGTTTCTCAACCTCAACGAGCATCCGCTTGGCCCCGCACCGGCCGCACTGGATGCCGCAACCCGCTCGCTGACACGCGCGGGCCGCTATCAGGTCGAGATGGAGCAGGACCTGCGCAATCTGATGACCGGCGAGCTGCAACTGCCCGGCGACCATCTGGCGTTCTTTCCCGGGTCCAGGGATGCACTGCATCGTGCCGGCAGCCTGTTCACCTCGGCACGTGCCGGGCTGGTGGTGGCCGACCCGAGCTTCGACCCGATCGTCGACAGCGCCACCGCCCGCGGCGTGCCGGTACGCAAGGTGCCGTTGCGGGCCGATGGCGCGCACGACGTCAAGGCGATGGCCAAGGCCGACCCGACTGCCGGCCTGATCTACCTGTGCAATCCCGGCAACGCCAGCGGCGCCATCACCCAGCGCGCCGACATCGAGTGGCTGCTGGCCAACAAGCCGGCCAGCGCCGTGCTGGTGGTCGACGAAGCGTATATCCACTACAGCAACGAGCCGTCCGTGGCGGACCTGGTGCGTCAGCGCCAGGACCTGATCGTGCTGCGCAGCTTTTCCAAGCTCTACGGCATGGCCGGCCTGCGCCTGGGCGCCGCGCTGGCGCCGCCAGGGCTGCAGACCAAGCTCGCCAGCCTGGGCAGCAATCCGTTGTCGGTCCCAGCAATGGCCGCCGGCATCGCCAGCCTGCGCGACCCGCAGCTGGTGCAGACCCGTCGCGCGGAAAATGCTCGCGTGCGCGACGACACCATCGCCTGGCTCAAGAGCAAGGGCTACACCTGCCTGCCCACGCAGGCCAACTGCTTCCTGCTCGACGTCAAACGCGACGCCGGCGTGTTCGCCGATTCGATGCAGAAACAAGGCGTCATCGTCGGCCGCAGCTGGCCGATCTGGCCCAAGCGCGTGCGCGTGAGCGTCGGCACCGAAGCGGAGATGCTGCGCTTTCGCGAGGCGTTTACCAAGGCCAAGCGCTGAGCACTAAGCACTGAGTGATAATCCCTTCTCCCGTCGGGAGAAGGTGGCGCGCAGCGCCGGATGAGGGTGCGAGCGAAGCCTTGTGCCGTCCAACTATGCCAGGGCTTCGCCCTGTACCCTCACCCACAACCCCTCTCCCGCAGGAGCGTGGCTTTGATTCCCTTTCCTGCGGGAGAGGGAAATCACCAGCGCGGCGACTTGGTCAGCGGCGGCGCCTGATGCTGGCGATCGTAGGCGCGCAGTTCGTCGCGGATATGCGCCACGCGCTGGCGGCCCAGCGCATTGCGGCTATCGTCCAGCACCACGCCGTCGAGTAGTTCGGCCATGCGCTGCACGGTCGGCAGCATCTTTTCCCAGGCATCCAATGCGGTCATCGGCGCCGGCAAGGTGAGGAAGAATGCAATCGCCGGGGTCTGCATCTCGCGAATGTTGGCCATGTCGAAACTGCCAGGCTTGAGGATGCTGGCCATGCTGAAGATCGGCCCGCGCTCCGGATGCCCTTCCACCAGGCGGTGGAACACATTCATGTGCCCGAACACCAGCCCGGTCTTCTCGGCAGCGACCACAACGTCTTCGCCGCGCAGGACCTGGCCGGCCTTGGCGGCCACGAACAACGAGACGATCTTGTCGAAATCCTGGTTGGGCCGCTTGCCGACGTCGTTGCCGCCGGCCGCATCGGCATCGTCCAGGTTCAGCTCGCTCTGCTCGGCGCCTTCATTGCGCTCGAAAGGGTCGCCCTCCACGCCAGGCTCGCCGGAAATCACCGGTTCGCGGCGCTCGCGCGGCTGCCCATCGTCCTTGTCGACCCGGCGGCCTTGCGGCGATTTTTTCGGGCGACCAAACAGGAAGATGGCCGCGACCAGCAGCAGTCCAGCGATCAGGATCCCGATCCGGATCATGGCCATGTCGGACATTCAGCGTGCCTCCGCATAAGAGTGACAGGTGTCGATATTCCAACAAGCATGGCACGTCATGCCGCACCCGCCAAACGTGCGGCCTCTTCCAGGTCCACGCTGACCAGGCGACTGACGCCCGGCTCGCGCATGGTCACGCCCGAGAGCTGACGCGCCGCCTCCATCGTTGCCTTGTTGTGACTGACGAACAGGAACTGCACCTTCTCGCTCATTTCCCGCACCATGTTGGCCAGGCGGCCGACATTGGCTTCATCCAGCGGCGCGTCCACCTCGTCGAGCAGGCAGAACGGCGCGGGATTGAGCTGGAAGATCGCAAACACCAGCGCCACCGCGGTCATCGCCTTCTCGCCACCGGACAGCAGCGAGATGCTGGACACACGCTTGCCCGGCGGGCGCGCCATGATGGTCACGCCGGTATCGAGCAGGTCTTCGCCGGTGAGTTCCAGATAGGCGTGCCCGCCACCGAACAGCCGCGGATACAGCGCCTGGACGCCGGAATTGACCCGGTCAAAGGTGTCCTTGAAACGGCCGCGGGTCTCGCGGTCGATCTTGCGGATCGCCTCTTCCAGCGTCTCCAGTGCGGTGTTGAGATCCAGGTTCTGTGCATCGAGATATTCCGAACGCTGCGCAGCCTCGCCGTACTCCTGGATCGCGGCCAGATTGACCGGCTCCAGCCGCCGCATGCGCCCGTCGATCTGGCCGACCGCCGCTTCCCACTCGGCCACGTTCGCTGCTTCCGGCAATCCATTGACGACGTCCTCGAGCACGAAGCCGGCTTTCACCACGGCGGCCTCCAATTGCTCTGCGCTGAGCACCAGCGCCTGCTGGTCGAGCTTGCGCTGCGAGATGCGCTCGCGCTGGGCAAGCGCCTGTTCGTCGCGCTGCTGACGGGTCTGCTCGTAGCTGCGCAGCTCGCCATCGATGCTCTCCAGCATCGTGCGCGCTTCGCTCAACACGCGCTCGGTGCGTACACGCTCGCTCAACGCGGCCTGGTGCTCGTGCTCCAGCGTTTCCACCGGCGAGTCGCCGTCGCTGAGCTGGGCGACCAGGTCCTCCAGGCGCGTATCGAGCTGGCCGCGCTGGCTGTCCATGCGCTCCAGCGTCTGGCTCAGGGAGGTGATCTGGGTGCGTTGCGATTCCAGCGTCAGCGCCAATGCATGCATCGCATCGCGCACGCCACGTGCGGCATCGCGGGCCTGATCGCGCGCATCGGTAAGCTGACGGCGTTCGTTCTCCAGCGCCTCGCGAGTGCCTTGCAGGTCACCCATCAGGGTCACCGCGTCTTCGAGCTTGGCGCGTGCCTCGCGTGCCTGCTCGCGGCTAGTGTCCAGCGTTTCCAGCAGCTGCGACAACTCGTTTTCGATGCGTTCGATGCGCGTGCGCGCGGCATCGACCTTGCCTTGCTGGCTCTGCAGCTGACCGGCCAGTTCGGACACGCTGCGATGCGCCATGTACAACTGGCGCTGCGCATCTTCGCGTTGCTGTTCGGCCGCCAGCAGCTGCTCGCGGAAGCTGCCCAGGCGCTGCTCAAGGTCGGCTTCGCGCTCCTGCAAGGTTTCGATCTGCGCGCGCAGTTCCTGAATCTCGCGCTCGCGCAACAACGCGCCCTGCTTGGCGGCGCCGGAACGCGACACGCGCACCCAGCCCTCGCCCAGCCGCTCGCCGCTGCGGGTGATGACCGAATCGCCCTCGGGCAGGCTGCGCTGCAGCGTGCGTGCCGCATCCAGATCTTCGGCCGCGTGCAGGCGCGCGAGCAGGCGACGGATCGCGATCGGCCCCTGCACCTTGGCCGCCAGCGAGGTCGGCGCAAATGTCGCGTTGTCGCTGGCATTGGACACCAGCGCGATGCGGCCCTCGCCCAACTCGCCCAGCGCGTCGACCAGTTGCTCCGGCGCATCCACCAGCACGCCTTCGATCAATTGCCCCAACGCACCTTCGACCGCATTTTCCCAGCCGCTTTCGACCGTGATGCGTTCGCCGACGCGCGCCGCCGAATCCAGCCCGCGCGACTTTAGCCACGCCACCGCCGCGCCCTGCTCCTGACCGAGTGCGGCCTGCTGCAAGGTTTCCAGCGACGACAGCCGGCCACGCGCGGCCTGCGCCTGCTTGCGCACCTCGGCCAGCTCGCCCTGGCTGGCCCGTTGCTGTTCCTGCAGCCCGCCGAGCGCGTGCTTGCGCGCTTCGACCTGCTCGGTCAGCCCGTCCAGCGAGGTCTTCTGGGTTTCATGGCGCAGTTCGATCTGCTCGAACGCTTCGGCCAGCGCATCCAGATCCAGCCCGGCGCGCTCGTTGACCAGCGCTTCGCGGCGGCGCTCGGCCTCCAGCGACTGGCGATCGAGATAATCGACGCGCGTGCGCTCCACTTCGCCGGCACGCGAGGCTTCGCCGGTGTCGCGGTTATGGGTTTCCCAACGCTGCTGCCAGTCGGCCAGGCGTGCTTCGGCCTCGCGTAGCGACTCCTGGCGGAATTCGTGGTCTTCGCGCAGCTGTTCCAGCTGTGGTTCGGCAGCGTCCACCGCCTCGCGTAACACCGCCAGCCTGGCCGAATCGCCGCTGATGTGCTGGGTCAGTTCCTGCAACTGGCTCTGCGCCTCGTCGCGCGCCTTGTGCAGGCGATGCGAGAGTTCGCGCTGATGCTGGATCTGCTGCTCGATGCGCGCCAACGCACCCCCGACCTGATAGACATCGGCCTGCGCCTTGGCCACCGCTTCGGCGGCTTCCTCGCGACACGCGCGCCCGGTTTCGATCCGCGCCTCGGCATCGCGCTGTTCGGCGATCAGCTGCTGCAGCCGGGTCTCTTCCTGATTCAGTTTTTCGCGCAGGCCCTGCAGCCGCCCGTCCAGCCCGCGGTATTCCAGCGCCTTCCACTCGGCGTCCTTGATCCGGCGTTCTTCCTGCAAGGCCTGATACTGCTCGGCCTGGCGCGCCTGGCGCTGCAGATGCGCCAGTTGCTTGGTGATCTCTTCGCGCAGGTCGCCCAGGCGATCGAGATTCTCGCGGGTATGCCGGATGCGCGTTTCGGTTTCCTTGCGGCGCTCCTTGTACTTGGAAATGCCGGCGGCTTCTTCCAGGTACACGCGCAGGTCTTCCGGGCGCGCCTCGATGATCTGGCTGATCATGCCCTGCTCGATGATCGAGTAGCTGCGCGGCCCCAGACCGGTGCCCAGGAACAGGTCGGTGATGTCGCGGCGCCGGCACTTGGTGCCGTTGAGATAGTAGGCACTGTTGCCGTCGCGGCTGACCAGGCGCTTGACCGAGATCTCGTTGAACGAGGCGAACTCACCGCTGATGGTGTGATCGGAGTTGTCGAAGATCAGCTCCACCGTCGCCTGCGACACCGGCTTGCGCGCCGAGGAGCCGGAAAAGATCACGTCGGTCAGCGAGTCGCCGCGCAGGCGGCTGGCCGAACTTTCGCCCATCACCCAGCGCACCGCGTCGATGATGTTGGACTTGCCGCAGCCATTGGGGCCGACGATGCCGGTCATGTTGGTGGGCAGGTGCAACGTGGTCGGGTCGACGAACGACTTGAAACCGGACAGTTTGATCGTGGACAGGCGCATGGGGCTGAAGGTTCCGGGCACCGCACGGGCGAGGCCGGCAGGCGCTTTTTCCTGTGAAGCCGACCCCTAAGCCCTTGATCCACAAGATCTGTGGGCCGTGGAACCGGCAATGGAGCACGAGTATAGCGGGCCCGCCATCGCTGGCGTGGCCGCAGAAAGACGAAGGGCGCCTAACCAGGCGCCCTTCGGGTACAGCGTACAGCGTGGATCAGGCGTCGGATTCGACGATGACCTTGACCGAGGTTTCCACATCGGCGTGCAGGTGCAGCACAACGTCGTACTCGCCGACATTGCGGAATGCGCCTTCGCCCAGGATCACTTCGCTCTTTTCCAGCGGCAGGCCGGCGGCGGTGAACGCCTCGGCGATGTCGCGCGGACCGACCGAGCCATACAGCTTGCCTTCGGTCGACGCATGCGCGCCGATGGTGACGCTGGCGCCTTCGAACTTGCCGGCGCGGCTCTGTGCATCGGCCAGGATGGTGTTGGCCTTGGCTTCGTAGTCGGCACGCTTGGCTTCAAACGCTTCGACGTTGGCAGCGGTGGCCGGCACGGCCTTGCCCTGCGGCACGAGGAAGTTGCGGCCGTAACCCGGCTTGACGCTGACCTTGTCGCCCAGGCCGCCGAGGTTGGTCACTTTCTGCAGAAGAATCAGATCCATGGTGGTGCTCCGTTATTCGTTAGCGCCGACGCTTTGGCCGACGCAACGTTTGCTGTCCGAAAAGACGGGATTCGGGAATCGGGATTTGGGAATCGCAACAGCACGATCAACACCGCATCTCGAATGACCGGCCTCTATATTTATTACCCGCACATGGATGTGCGGGCTTTTGTGAGGGACTCACATACAACCGTGCGGGCTCCAGTGAGGAACTCACATCAACGACTCGGATTAGACGTCGTGATTGTCCGTGTACGGGATCAGCGCCAGGAAACGCGAGCGCTTGACGGCCGTCGCCAGCTGACGCTGGTACTTGGACTTGGTGCCAGTCACGCGGCTCGGCACGATCTTGCCGTTCTCGGTGAGGTACTGACGCAGGGTGTTGAGATCCTTGTAATCGATCTCCTTGACGCCCTCGGCGGTGAACTTGCAGAACTTGCGACGACGGAAGAACTTGGACATGACAGCGCTCCTTAAGCGGCTTCGGCGTTGTCGCCGTCGGTATCGGTGGCGGCAGGTGCAGCATCGCCCTCATCGTCATCACGACGACGACGCTCGCTACGCTCGGGCTTGTCGCCCTTCTCGTCCTTGCTCTTCATGATCAGCGACTGCTCGGTGTCCGGGCCGTCGCGCTTGACGACCAGGTGACGCAGCACCGCATCGTTGAAGCGGAAGCTTTCCACCAGCTCGCTCAGCACGGCCTGGTCGACTTCGATGTTGAGCAGCACGTAGTGCGCCTTCACCAGGTTCTGGATCGGGTAGGCCAGCTGACGACGGCCCCAGTCTTCCAGACGGTGGATGGTGCCGTTACCGCCCTCGATCAGCGACTTGTAGCGCTCGATCATGGCCGGGACCTGCTCGCTCTGATCCGGGTGGACCAGGAACACGACTTCGTAATGACGACTCATGTTGTATTACCTTTCGGATGTGGCCACGTGGGCCGGACAGCTCCCCGGTAACCCGCACAAGGCGGCCGGTGGAGCAAGGGTTCCCGCCCGGAACCGGGCAGGAAGCCGGAAAGTATGACAGTTCAGGCGCTTAGCCGCAACCGGCCGCGCCGTCAGGAGGTTTAAAGCCCCTCTCCCACCGGGAGAGGGGTTGGGGTGAGGGTCCGGGAGCGAAGCCTGCGCAGAATCGACTACTCATGTGCTTCGCCCCACACCCTCATCCGCCCTTCGGGCACCTTCTCCCGAGGGGAGAAGGATCTCCAGTGGAGTTTGTCTCAGCCGGGCTCAGCGATGCTCGGCTTCGGTCGTGAAGCTCTCCCCGCACCCACACTCGGCGGTCGCATTGGGATTGCTGAAGGTGAAGGTCTCGCTGAGGCCGTGCTTGCCGAAATCGATGCAGGTGCCGTCGACCAGCGGCAGGCTGATCGGGTCAACGAAGATGCGCACCCCCTCCTGCTCGAACACCGCATCGTCGTCGCGCTTCTCGCGCGCCAGGTCGGTGACATGGCCCCAGCCCGAGCAACCGGTCTTGGTTACGCCAAAGCGCAGACCCAGCGTCCCCGGGGTCTGCTGCACGAAACGCTGCACGCGCTCCAGCGCGGCGGGGGTGAGGCTGATGGCCATGAGGGATGCTCCGGAAACGATGGTGAAACAGTGGTGGCAAGTATAGCGAGGCTGCAATCACCGGGGCTGCACCCGCTGATACGACGTGTTCCCCAGATGGGGCCATGTCCAGCCGTCGACAAGCGCGACCACCGGCAAGCGGTTCAGATGCTCGCGCCAGCGCGCCCGCAGCCAGTAAACTCGCAGACCATTCAAAGTCGCTACGGCGAGGACAAGTCATGACGGTGGTCAGCGTTGAACATGCGCTTACGGGAAAACTCCCGGAAGGCGGCGAAGTCACGGTACGGGGGTGGGTGCGCACGCTGCGCGGATCTGCCGGACTGGCCTTCATCAACGTGACCGATGGCTCCTGCTTCGCTCCGATCCAGGTAGTGGCCAACGACACCCTGCCCAACTTCGACGAGATCAAGCGCCTGACCAGCGGTTGCTCGCTGATCGCCAAGGGCGTGCTGGTGAAGTCGCAGGGCAAGGGTCAGTCGTTCGAGATCCAGGCCAGCGGCGTGGAGATCGTCGGCTGGGTCGAAGACCCGCTGACCTACCCGATCCAGCCCAAGCCGATGTCGCCGGAGTTCCTGCGCGAAGTGGCGCACCTGCGCCCGCGCACCAACCTGTTCGGCGCGGTCACCCGCATCCGCAACTGCCTGGCGCAGGCGGTGCACCGCTTCTTCCACCAGAACGGCTTCAACTGGATCAGCACCCCGATCATCACCACCTCCGACGCCGAAGGCGCCGGGCAGATGTTCCGCGTCTCCACGCTGGACATGGTCAACCTGCCGCGCGATGCCAGCGGCGCGGTGGATTTCAGCCGCGACTTCTTCGGCAAGGAAACCTTCCTGACCGTGTCCGGCCAGCTCAACGTGGAGGCCTACTGCCTGGCGCTGAGCAAGGTCTACACCTTCGGCCCGACCTTCCGCGCCGAGAACAGCCATACCACGCGCCATCTGGCCGAATTCTGGATGATCGAGCCGGAAATCGCCTTCGCCGATCTGGCCGAAGACGCGCGCCTGGCCGAGCAGTTCCTCAAGTACCTGTTCCGCGCGGTGCTCGATGAGCGTGGCGACGATCTGGCATTCCTGGCCGAGCGCGTGGACAAAAACGCGATCGCCAAACTGGAAGCCTTCATCAATGCCCCGTTCGAGCAGATCGACTACACCGAGGCGGTGAAGCTGCTGCAGAACTCGGGCAAGAAGTTCGACTTCCCGGTCGAGTGGGGCCTGGACCTGCAGACCGAGCACGAGCGCTGGCTGACCGAGGAACATATCGGCCGCCCGGTGGTGGTGACCAACTACCCCGAGCACATCAAGGCCTTCTACATGCGCCTGAACGAGGACGGCAAGACCGTCGCGGCGATGGACGTGCTGGCGCCGGGCATCGGCGAGATCATCGGCGGCAGCCAGCGCGAAGAGCGCCTGGATGTGCTGGATGCACGCATGGCGCAGTTCGGCCTGGACCAGGAGCACTACAGCTGGTACCGCGATTTCCGTCGCTACGGCTCGGTGCCGCATGCCGGCTTCGGCCTGGGCTTCGAGCGCCTGGTGGTCTACGTGTGCGGGCTGAGCAATATCCGCGACGCCATCCCCTACCCGCGCGCGCCTGGCAGCGCCGAGTTCTGATGTGAGCCTGCTGGCCGCCGCCACGCTGCAGTTGCTGGCCTTCGCGGCGGCGTTGCTGGGCGCCGGCATCGCCGGGGTGCGCGGCGTCCGGCTGGCGCAGCTGGCAGCCGCACATCCGGGTGCCAGCGCGTGGTGGCAGGGTGACACGGCACGCAGGGCGATCATCCGCGCCGTGCGTCCGTTATGGTGGACCATCACTGCGCTGGTGATCGGCGCAGCACTTCCCCAACTCGCAATGCTGCTGGCGGGCACATGACCCTGTTCTTCGCACTGTGTTTTGTCGGTGTAGCGGTTGCCGGGCTCACCGCCTTGCTGATCTTCTGGCCGCTGACGCTGGTGCACCTGCGCGACCGTCATCCCGAGGCGCTGGCCAGCTTCGGCGATCCGGCCTTCATCAGCCCTGTGGCGCTGCGCTGGCTGCTGACGCGGCGCTACCGCCGCCACCGCGACAATGCGCTGTCCGGCCTGGCCACGCCGGCCTGGCTGTCGCTGCTGACCATCTTCTTCGGCCTGGGCATGGCGGCCCTGCTCGGCCTGCTTTCCAAGGTAATGCCATGAATACACCGCAAGACACCGCACAGGACGACCACGATTCGTGGTGGCTGGCCACGATCGGCCGCACGCTGATCTGGGCGCGCCTGCGCGTCAAGCAGGCCGGCACCGCCGAAGTCCTGGACAGCGACGGCAAGATCCTGCCCTACGACAGCGAAGACAGCGCACGCGCGGCCTTGTTCGATGCCGAATTCGTCGCGCTCGACGGGCTGGACGAGGAAGACGCGCTGATGCGTGGCTTCTCGCTCAACGAAGTGTCGCCGCCGCGTGGCGACGACGATGCGGACCTGCGCGAACGCATGGTGCTGACCCTGGGCGGTCGCGCCTGACATGTACGCCCCGCGCGCGTTCGCGCAGACCGATCTGGCCTTGCTGGACTGGCTGATCGCGCGCGACCCGTTCGTCACCGTGATCAGCCAGGGCGACGATGGACAGCCGGCGATCTCGCATCTGCCGGTGCTGTACCGACGCCAGGCGCAGGCAGTGGTCATCGAAGGCCACTGGGCACGCCCCAATCCGCAGGCACGCAGCCCCGGCGATGCAGTACTCGTGGTGCAGGGCCCGCACGCCTATGTGTCGCCGAGCTGGTATCTGGACAAGGAAGCGGCGGCACGCGTGCCGACCTGGAATTACGCCGTGGCGCATCTGCATGGACGCTGCGAGCAGGTCAGCGACGAGGCGGCGCTGGGCGATCTGTTCGGCCGCATGAGCGCACACTTCGAACAGCGTGTCGGCAGCGACTGGCTGTTCGAGATGGAGCGCGACAGCCACCGCCGACAGCTGCGTGGTCTGGTCGGCTTCCGCTTCGTTCCCAGCCGCATCGAGCTGACCTTCAAGCTCAGCCAGAACCATCCAGCCAGTAATGTCGCTGCCGTGAGCGAAGCACTCCAGCAACAGGCGTCCACCGACTCCCGCGAGCTGGCGTCGCTGATGCGCGATGCCCTGCAGGCACGCGATGGCGCGGCCTGAGCGGGGCCATACAGCGTCGATTTGCGCATCACTGCCTTTCGCTCATCTGTCGATCACACACTGCCCTTCGTCCTCTGGAATACTGCGCGCATGAACGAGCTCAACCATTTGCTTGAAAACAACCGCGCCTGGTCCGAACGCATCCGTCGCGAGGACCCGGAATTCTTCTCCAAGCTCTCCACCCAGCAGACGCCCGAGTACCTGTGGATCGGCTGCTCGGACTCGCGCGTGCCGGCCAACCAGATCATCGACATGGCGCCGGGCGAGGTGTTCGTCCATCGCAATATCGCCAACGTGGTGGTGCATACCGACCTGAACTGCCTGTCGGTGATCCAGTTCGCCGTCGACGTGCTCAAGGTCAAGCACATCCTGGTGGTCGGCCATTACGGCTGCGGCGGCGTGTTTGCCAGCCTGACCCAGAAGCGCATGGGCCTGGTCGACAACTGGATCCGCCACGTCACCGATGTGGCCGACAAGCACGAGGCCTGCCTGCACGATGCGGGCGACCTGCCGGTCCAGCATGCGCGCCTGTGCGAGCTGAACGTGCTTGAGCAGGTGGTCAATGTCTGCCGCACCACCATCGTGCGCGATGCCTGGGAGCGCGGCCAGGCACTGCAGGTGCATGGTTGGGTCTACAGCCTGCGCGACGGACGTGCGCACGACCTGGGCATGTCGATCGACCGCCCCGAGCTGCTGCAGGAACGCTACGACACCGCACTGGCGCGCATCCAGGCCGATCACGCCGAACGCTGAGCCGCACCCGCACACCACCCCACCGCGGCGCCCATCGGTGCCGTCGGTTGGCTATGCTGGACGTCTTCTTTGCCGAGGAACGTCGATGCTGGTCCCGCCGATCAACCTGCAAGCCTGGATCGAGCAACACCGCCACCTGCTCAAGCCGCCGGTGGGCAACAAATGCATCCAGCAGGACGGCTTCATCATCATGATCGTCGGCGGGCCGAATGCGCGCACCGACTATCACTACGACGAAGGCCCGGAGTGGTTCTTCCAGCTCGAAGGCGAGATGGTGCTGAAGGTGCAGGACGACGGCGTGGCACGCGACATCCCGATCCGCGCCGGCGAGATCTTCCTGCTGCCGCCGAAGGTGCCGCATTCGCCGCAACGCGCGGCCGGCTCGATCGGCCTGGTGATCGAACGCGAGCGCCTGCCCAACGAGCAGGACGGCCTGCAGTGGTATTGCCCGCAATGCAATCACAAGCTGTACGAGGCGATGTTTCCGCTGCAGGACATCGAAACCGATTTTCCGCCGGTGTTCGATCATTTCTACCGTTCGCTCGCGCTGCGCACCTGCACCCAGTGCGGACACCTGCATCCTGCGCCGGAGCGCTATGCCGCTGTCGAGGCATGAGCGGGCCATGGCGCATGGCACGGGCGGGTACGTCTTGCGCAGGTCTCCAGCGCGCGTTCGCTCGATGGCCACGCGTGTGCGTCACGCAGACATCCCAATGCCGCGCAATTGCAATGAAGGCGCAACTGCCCGCAACGTGCTGCGTTTCAACCGCGTGCACGAGCGGCGGCCACGCTGCGTGTCCGCGCTGAGCCGCATGCCATGCTGCGCACGCTGATCGACCTCAAACCGCGCGACGTGCCGCTGCGCGTTGCGCTGCGTAACACCGCCGCGGTGGTGCTGCCGTTGGCTGTCGGCGTGGCCACCGGGCATGTCGCCGCCGGTCTGGCCGTGTGTACCGGCGCGCTCAACACGATGTTCACCGACCAGCCCGGCCCATACCGCGCGCGTCTGCAACGCATGCTGATGGCCGCGCTGGCAGCCGGCCTGGCCGCGTTGCTCGGCATCTGGGTCGGCCACAACACGCCGGCCCTAGTGATCGCCGGGCTGCTGCTCGGCCTTGGCGGCGGCTTGCTGGTGGCGCTCGGCCCGGTGGCGGCGCGTGTAGGGCTGACCAGCATGATCCTGCTGGTGGTCAGCGCCGACATGCGCCTGCCGGTGCAGCAGGCTGCGGGCGTGGCGGCATTGATCTTTGCCGGCGGCATGCTCCAGGTGGTGCTGGCACTGGCCGCCTGGCCACTGCAACGCTATCGCCCGGAGCGCTTCGCGCTGGCCGACCTGATGCGTCAACTGGCCGGCATCGCGCGCCAGCGTCCGGAAGCCAGCGCCCCGCCACCGGCCACCCAGGAGGTGCTTGATGCAATGGTGATGCTGCACGGCGAGCATCGCTCGCGCGCGATCGCCGTGCAGAGCTTCCGCATCATTGCCGAGCTGTGCGAGCGCGTGCGGCTGGAGCTGCTGTCGCTGGCCGATGTCGATACCCGCCTGACCGAGTCGCAGGCGCGCCCGGCGATCGAGCGTGTGCTCGAACGCAGCGCCATCGTGCTGGAACAGCTCGCGCATGCGATGACGGTGGGCGAAGACCCGCTCGCCGCCAATGCCTCGATGACCGGCTTCGACGATCTGGTCGCCGCGCTGGCGCAGTTCCAGCACGACAACGCCGATACCCGGGAACGCCGGCTGGTGCGGGTGGCGGTGGCGCGCGCGCAAGGCCTGGGTGGCCAACTGCGCGCGCTCATCCGCAATGCGCATTGGGCCAGCAGCCGTGGCGAAATCCAGGCGCAGCTGGCCGAAGCGCGCCTGGCGGCGGTACTCAGGCCCGCCGCGACCTGGGCCACGCTGCGTGCGAACCTGGATCTTTCCTCGGTGGCCTTCCGGCATGCCTTGCGCTGCGGCGTATGCCTGGCGCTGGCCATCGCCTTCCAGCGCTGGCAGCAGATTCCGCACGGCTTCTGGATTCCGATGACCACCGCCATCGTGCTCAAGCCGGATTTTGGCGGCACCTTCAGCTTCGGCGCCCTGCGCGTGGCCGGCACCTTCGTCGGCCTGCTGGTGGCGACCTTGCTGGCGCATCTGGCGATGGATGGCGCGAGCGTCCGCCTGGCGTTGCTGGCGCTGTTCTGCCTGGGCTTCCGCCTGCTGACGCAGGTGAATTACGGCATCGGCGTGGCGTTTCTGACCGGCATGCTGGTGCTGCTGCTGTCCTTCGAAGGCGTGGCACCGGGCGAGGCCATCGGTGCGCGCCTGCAGGCGACGGTGGCCGGCAGCGCCTGGGCGTTGATCGCCTATGCGCTGTGGCCCACGCGCGAACGCCGGCACATCCGTGCCTCGCTGGCGCAGCTGCTCAGCGCGTATCGCGATCATCTGCGCAATCTGTTGCTCGGCAGGATGGAGGATCTGGGCGACACCCGCGCTGCCGCACGCGTGGCGCGCACCAATGCGCAGGCCTCGATCGAACGGCTGCGCGGCGAGCCGCGCAGCCGGCGCAATCTGCACGAGCTCAAACTCGCCGAGTCGCTGCTGGCCAACGGCAACCGGCTGATCCGCGCCACCTTGTCGCTGGAGGCGGTGCTGCGCGACGGCCATCCCCTGCCTGCGCTGGACGCGCTGCCGGCATTCGCGCAACAGGCCGACCAGGCGCTGTCCGAGCTGATCGCCTGCCTGCTCGACGGCGGCATTCCCGCCGCGGCCACCTTGCGCAGCGCCGAGCGCCAGCTGTCCGATGCGTTGGCGGCCCTGCCCGACGGCTCGCCCGCCACCGCCGCACTGGCCGACACCATCGACCGCATCACCGACAGCATCGGCACCTTGACGCACCTGTTGCGCCCTGCCCGCCCCGCCTCGACCAAAGTCTCTACCGATACCTCGGCCGAGGCCCCGGCCGCGCATGACGGCGCACACGGTGCCGGCGGGTAAACTGCGCCACTGACCTGCGTTGCGAGCCGTGATCATGACCGACCTGCTGTCCCGCGCCCATGCCGTTGCACTGGACGCCGCCGACCCGCTGCGGCACCTGCGCGATGACTTCATCTTCCCGCAGCATGCCGGCCAGGATCAGACCTATTTCGTCGGCAACTCGCTGGGCCTGCAGCCACGCGCCGCACGCGCGATGGTGTCAGAGGTGCTCGACCAGTGGGGCGCACGCGCGGTGGAAGGCCACTTCACCGGCCCTACCCAGTGGCTGACCTATCACCAGCTGGTGCGCGATGGCCTGGCCCGGGTGGTCGGCGCGCTGCCCGGCGAAGTGGTGGCGATGAACACGCTGAGCGTCAACCTGCACCTGATGATGGCCAGCTTCTACCGCCCCACGCCCGAGCGCGGCGCGATCCTGATCGAAGCCGGCGCGTTTCCGTCCGACCGCCATGCGGTGGAATCGCAACTGCGCCTGCACGGGCTGGATCCGGCCACGCAGCTGATCGAAGTGGAAGCCGACCAACCCAATGGCACGCTGTCGATGGCGGCGATTGCCGAGGCCATTGCGCAGCATGGTCCGCGCTTGGCGCTGGTGCTGTGGCCCGGCATCCAGTACCGCACCGGTCAGGCCTTCGACCTGGGCGAAATCGTGCGGCTGGCACGCGCACAGGGCGCGGCGGTGGGTTTCGATCTGGCGCATGCGGTCGGCAATATCGCGCTGACGCTGCACGACGACGGCGTGGATTTCGCGGTCTGGTGCCACTACAAATATCTCAACGCCGGCCCCGGCGCGGTGGGTGGCTGTTTCGTGCACGCACGCCATGCCAACAGCGACCTGCCGCGTATGGCCGGTTGGTGGGGACACGAGCAGCAGACCCGGTTCCGCATGGATCCGCAGTTCGTGCCCTCGCCTGGCGCCGAAGGCTGGCAGCTGAGCAATCCGCCGGTGCTGGCGCTGGCGCCGCTGCGTGCCTCGCTGGAATTGTTCGACCAGGCCGGCATGCCGGCGCTACGTGCCAAGTCCGAACAACTCACCGGGCACCTGGAACAACTGATCCATGCCCGCGTGCCGCAGGTGCTGCAGATCATCACCCCGGCCGCGCCGGCGCAACGCGGCTGCCAGCTGTCGTTGCGGGTGGCCGGTGGCCGCGCGCAGGGGCGCTCGCTGTTCGAGTCCCTGCAGTCGGTGGGCGTGCTGGGCGACTGGCGCGAACCGGACGTGATCCGCATCGCACCGGTACCGCTGTACAACCGCTTCTGCGACCTGCACCAGTTGGTCGAGCACGTGGAAACCTGGGCCGCCGCCTGAGCGCGTACGGCACAGACTGTGCCAGCGAACAGCACTGCGCGTGAGCCGGAATCGGCACCCGCGCACGTACACTCCGAACCCGCACCTGGCCGACCACGGCAGGTGCCGCTGCCAGCCACTCTCCTTTCCTCCTCTTGGCCGGCACTCGCGTCCGGCCGCTGCCGGATACCGCATTGAGCGCAGTCTCTCCCCGTTCCCTGACCCTGATCGGCGCTGGCCTGGCCGGTTGCCTGCTGGCCATCCTGTTGTCGCGTCGCGGCTGGCAGGTCACCGTCTACGAGCGCCGCGGCGACCCGCGCATCAAGGGCTACGAGTCCGGCCGCTCGATCAACCTGGCGCTGGCCGAACGCGGCCGCCATGCACTGCGCCAGGCCGGCGCCGACGACGCGGTGATGGCCAAGGCGGTGATGATGCGCGGGCGCATGGTGCACCCGCTGCACGGGCAGCCGCAGCTGCAGCGCTATGGGCGCGACGACAGCGAAGTGATCTGGTCGATCCACCGCGCCGCGTTGAATGTCGCGCTGCTGGATCTGGCCGAACAGGCCGGCGCACGCGTGCACTTCTACCGCCGCCTGCATACGGTGGACTTCGACGCCGGCTATGCGCGCTTCATCGACGACCGCGACGACCAGCCGCACGAAATCCATTTCCAGAGCCTGATCGGCAGCGATGGCGCCGGCTCGGCATTGCGCGCGGCGATGCAGCGCAAATCGCCGCTGGGCGAGCGCACCGAATTCCTCGATCACTCCTACAAGGAGCTGGAAATTCCGCCGCTGCCCGGCGGCGGGTTTCGCATCGAAGGCAACGCGCTGCATATCTGGCCGCGCGGGCGCTACATGTGCATCGCGCTGCCCAACGACGGCGGCACCTTCACCGTCACGCTGTTTCTGCCCAACGCCGGCGAGCCCAGCTTTGCCACTACCCGCAATGGCGACGAGGCGCTGGCCTTGTTCGCGCGTGATTTCCCTGATGCCTTGCCGCTGATCCCGCAGCTCAAGGAACATTGGGAAGAACATCCGCCCGGCCTGCTCGGCACCCTCACGCTGGACCGCTGGCATCTGGGCGGCCGCGCCCTGCTGATCGGCGACGCCGCGCACGCGATGGTACCGTTCCACGGCCAGGGCATGAATTGCGCGTTCGAAGATTGCGTGGCGCTGGCAGAGCAGCTGGACGCGCACCACGATCTGGAAACTGCGTTTGCCGCGTTCCAGGCCACACGCCGTGAGGATGCCGCGGCGATCCAGCAGATGGCGCTGGAAAACTATCTGGAGATGCGCGACCGCGTCGACGATCGCGACTTCCTGCTGCAACGCGCGCTCGAACAGCAATTGCAGGCGCGCTGGCCCACCCGTTTCGTGCCGCATTACACGATGGTGACCTTCCTGCGCACGCGCTATTCGATCGCCCTGGCGCGCAGCGAGATCCAGCGCGAGATCCTGGTCGAGGCCACGCGCGGGCTCAGCGACCTGTCGCGCATCGACTGGGCGGCACTGGAAGCGGTCGTGCATGCGCGCCTGCAACCGCTGGAAGGCGCGCACTGATCCACCTGCACAGGCCGGCGTCAGCGGGCCGGCGCGCGGATAAGAGATACTAGCCAGCACTGGCGGCGCCCTCCGCAGCGCGCCGCGGATCTGGATTTGATACGGCATGCCTGACAGCTTTCTCTTCTACGACCTGGAAACCTTCGGCCAGGATCCGCGCCGCACGCGCATCGCACAGTTCGCCGCGGTGCGGACCGATGCGCAACTGCGCGTGATCGAAGAACCGATCAGCTTCTACGTGCAGCCGGCCGATGACCTGCTGCCCTCCCCGTACGCGACCATGGTCACCGGCATCACCCCGCAGCACGCGCTGCGCGAAGGCGTGAGCGAGGCCGAAGCGTTTGCGCGCATTTCCGAACAGATGAGCCGGCCGCAGACCTGCACATTGGGCTACAACTCGATCCGCTTCGACGACGAGTTCGTGCGCTGCGGGCTGTTCCGCAATTTCTACGACCCGTACGAGCGCGAGTGGCGCGGCGGCAATTCGCGTTGGGACCTGCTCGACGTGCTGCGGCTGGTACATGCCCTGCGCCCGGACGGCATCGTCTGGCCGCAGCGCGAAGACGGCGCCACCTCGTTCAAGCTCGAACACCTGGCCGATGCCAACGCCGTGCGCGAAGGCGATGCGCACGAGGCATTGTCGGACGTGTACGCCACCATCGGCATGGCGCGCAAATTCCAGCAACATCAACCGAAATTGTGGGAGTACGCGCTGCGTCTGCGCGACAAGCGCTTTGCGGCGACGTTGCTGGATGTCATCGCCATGCAGCCGGTGCTGCATGTCTCGCAGCGCTATCCCGCCTCGCGCATGTGCGCCGCCGCGGTACTACCGCTGACGCGCCATCCGCGCATCGACAGCCGCGTGATCGTGTTCGATCTGGATGGCGACCCTGAAGTGCTGTTGCGCCTGAGCCCGGATGAGATCGCCGACCGGCTATATATCCGCGCCGCCGACCTGCCCGAAGGCGAGCAGCGCATTCCGCTCAAGGAAGTGCATTTGAACAAATCGCCGGCGTTGGTGGCCTGGCAACACTTGCGGGAAGCGGATTTCCGGCGCCTGGGCATCGAACACGACGCGGTATTGGCCAAGGCTGCACGCCTGCGCGCGCTCGGTCCTGAACTGGCCGAAAAAGTGCGCCAGGTCTACGGCAACGAGCGCGCTGCGGCGCCGGCCGTCAACGATGCCGATGCCTCGCTCTATGACGGCTTCCTGGCCGAAGGCGACAAGCGCCTGCTGGCGCAGGTGCGCGCCAGTGCGCCGGCCGAGTTAGGCGCGCTGGAGTCGCGCTTTCGCGACCCGCGCCTGGTCGAGTTGCTGTTCCGCTACCGCGCGCGCAACTGGCCGCAGACGCTGTCGTTCGATGAGCAGGAACGCTGGAACGTCTATCGCCGCCAACGCCTGCTCGAAGACCGTGGCCTGGGCGAGGTCACGCTCGACCAGTTCCATGCGCAGATCGCGGATTTACGGCTTGCTCACCCGGACGATGCTACCAAGCAGTCCCTGCTCGATCAGCTCGCCGCCTGGGGTTTGGACCTCCAACGCACGCTATGACCACCTATTTTTCCGACGCCAGTTTCAAGTTCCTGCGCGCACTGGCGCGCCACAACGACAAGACCTGGTTCAACGACCACCGGTATCAGTACGAGGCGCATGTGCGCCAGCCGTTCCTGCAGCTCATCACCGACCTGCAGCCGGCTCTGGCCGAGGTCAGCGAGCACTATCGCGCCGATCCCAAGACCCAGGGCGGCTCGCTGTTTCGCATCTACCGCGATGCGCGTTTTTCCAACGACAAATCGCCGTACAAGAACTGGCAGGGCGCGCGCCTGTTCCATGAGCGCCGCCGCCAGGTGCCGGCGCCGTCGTTTTATATCCATCTGCAGCCGGGCGAGAGCTTCGTGGGTGCGGGGCTGTGGCATCCGGAGCCGGACACCCAGCGCAAGCTGCGCCAGTTCATCTTCGACAATCCCAGCAACTGGAAAGCGGCCGCTTACGAGCCCAGACTGCGCCGCAAGTTCGCGCTGGATGACAGCGAGAAACTGGTGCGTGCGCCGCGCGGCTTTCCCAACGATTTCGAGTTTATCGATGACCTCAAGCATCGCAACTGGGCGTACCTGCGTCCACTCGACGATGCCATCATGACCGGCCCGCGCCTGCGTCAAACCATCGAAGCGGACCTCGTTGTATTGGCGCCGTTTGTCGATTATCTGTGCGCCGCGCTGGATCTGGAATTTTGATGCGTCGCGCGGTTCCGGCAGCAATCGACGCTGCGCAGGCAATCGGCGGACCGCGGCGATTTCTTGCTGCGCGGCGCCATGCCTCGACGCGCCTGGTGCAGACAACAGCAATGGACTGCATGCCATGAAGAAGCGCTGGTTGCTGCTGCCTGTGCTGGCCGCGTTGCTGCTGGCCAGCTATGTGGTTGCGGGCCCGTATCTGGCCATTCGCGGCATCAGCGAGGCAGTCGCCAATCGCGACGCCGCACAGTTGGAACGTCATGTGGACTTCCCCAGCCTGCGGGTCAACCTCAAGGCGCAGCTGGACGATTACCTGATCCGCCAGACCGGCAGCAGCATGCAATCCAGCCTGCTGGGCGGATTCGCCCTGCAGCTTGCCAGCGGCATCAGCGGCGCCGGCGTGGATACGCTGGTGACGCCGCTGGGCATCGGCGCGTTGCTGCAAGGCCATAGCGTGTGGAATCGCGTTACCGGCACCACCGTCAGCCCGGACACCTATGCGGCGCCGGCACCTGCGCGTCCGCTGCAAGGCGCGCAGCAGCGCTTCGAGTCCACCCGCCGCTTCACCGCCACCACCCGCACCGCAGCCGGAGCGCCGGTGGTGTTCGTGCTGACCCGGCAAGGCCTGCGCTGGCGTTTGACCGATATCCGCTTGCCGCTGGCAGAGGCGGAAGCGGAGCATCCGCTGACCCCATAACCGCGCGCCTGCGAGCGATGTTGGGCTTGTCGCATTTGCAAGCGGACGACGGGCGCCGGACAGCGGCTCAGGAAAACCGCCAGGCCCGCTCCATCCACGCCGCCTGCAGCCGCAACATCGACGGCCGCAACTGCCGACGCGCCGACCACGGCAACGTCGCCAGCGCCTGCTCCGCAGTGCCCGGCGTGCGCTTGCCGTTCCAGGCGTACAGCAGCTGGTTGCGCGGGTCCGGCTCGGGCAACAGCAGCACCCGTCCCTCGAACACCTTGCGCAGCGCCGCCAGATGCCCGGCCAGCGGCACCTGGAACAGGTTCAACACCAGCACACCGCTTGGTGTCAGCGCAGCGCGGCAATCGGCGTAGAACGCGGGCGTGCACAAGGCCGGCGGAATGCCATCGGCATCGTAGGCATCCAGCAGCAGCAGGTCGTAGCGCCCGGCACGCGTGCCGATCCACTGCGCACCATCGCCGTGCGTGACCTCCAGCCGCGCATCGTCGCGTGGCACGCCGAACGCATCGCGCAAGGCCAGCACCTGCGCATCGGCGTCCACCGCTTCGATGCGCGTGCTGCGCAGATAGCGGTGACAGAACTTGGCCTGCGCGCCGCCGCCGAAGCCGATCAGGCCGACGCGCTCGGGGCGCGGCTGCAACCACAGCGCCGCGAGCATGCCGCGCGTGTACGGCAGCATCAGCCGATACGGCGCCCAGCGCGACATGCGGGTCTGGACGGTGTCGTCGGCGAAATACAGCTCCAGTTGGCGCCAGCTGGAGCGCAGCGTGGCGCGTCCAGACCGCTTCGGTGCGTCGCTCACCTATCTGGCGGATCGTTGGCCACGCCATGCGGCACGTGACCGGCCGCCACATGCTGGTGTTGGCGCGCACTGTCGATGTTGTGCTGCGAATCGTCGAAGAAGATATCCGCGCCAAACGCCTCCAGGAACGGCCCCTTGTGGCGCCCGCCGAGGAACAGCGCCTCGTCCAGGCGCACGCCCCATTCGCGCAGGGTGCGGATCACCCGCTCGTGCGCCGGCGCCGAGCGCGCGGTGACCAGCGCGGTGCGGATCGGCGAGGCCTCGCCGGGCGGGAATGCCGCCTGCAGCGCATGCAGCGCCGACAGGAAATTGCGGAACGGCCCGACCGACAACGGCTCGCGCGCACGCTCGCGCTCGTGGCGCCCGAACGCCTCCACGCCCTGCTCGCGCGAGATGCGTTCGCTCTCGTCGCCGAAGATCACCGCATCGCCGTCGAAGGCGATACGCAATTGGGTCGACAGGCGGCTTTCGTCGTTGTGCACGATCGCCGCGGCGGCCTCGGCGCGTTCGCCCGGCGCGCGCGGCATGATGGTTGCCGCCGCGATGCCATGGGTGAGCGCACGCCGTACCGACTCCGGATTGGCCGACAGGAACAGGTCGGTGCCGAACGGCTTCACGTATGGCCAGGTCGGCTGGCCCGAGGTGAAGGTCGCCCGCACGATGCCCAGGTTGTAGTGCTGGATCGAATTGAAGATGCGCAAGCCGGTATCGGCGGAATTGCGCGACAGCAGAATCACCTCGACACGCGGGGTTTCTTCGGGCACATCGTGGTTAAGCGCCAGCAGCTTGCGCACTACCGGAAAGGCGACGCCCGGCTCCAGGATGTCGTCCTCGTGCTCGCGCTGGAACGCCGAATACGCCTCCACGCCATCGGCCTCGAACAGCGCATGGCCTTCTTCGAGATCGAACAGCGCGCGCGAGGTCACCGCGACGGTCAGGAGCCTGGGGGAATTATCAGCCATTGGGGTGCCGGGAATGGGGAATCGGGACTGGGGAATGGGTTGGAGCAACGACGAAGTTTCTGGGATTTGAGATCGTTACTTGCACTGCATCGTACCTTGGGCACGCGCAGGCTCGGCTGCACGTCGCGCTACTGCCGTTGCCAATCCCGAATCCCCAATGCCCAATCCCCGCGCCTCAGACCGCAAACTGTTCGCTGAAGATGCGCTCTTCCAGATTGTGTTCGGGATCGAACAGCAGCGTCACCTGGCGCCGGGTGGATTCACGGATGGTCACTTCCACCACGTCGCGGATCTCGTGCGAGTCGGCGGTGACGCTGACCGGGCGCTTGTACGGGTCCAGCACGCGGAAGCACACTTCGGTATCGGCCTTGAGGATGGCGCCGCGCCAGCGGCGCGGCCGATACGGCGCGATCGGCGTCAGCGCCAGCGTGTGCGAGCCCAGCGGCAGGATCGGCCCGTGGGCGGAATAGTTGTAGGCGGTGCTGCCGGCCGGTGTGGCGACCATGACTCCGTCGCCGATCAACTCGGCGATGCGGGTCTGGCCATTGAGATCCACGCTCAGGTGCGCGGCCTGGCGAGTCTGCCGCAGCAGCGAGACCTCGTTGTAGGCCAGCGACACCGTGCTAGCCCCAGACTCGGTCTGCACCTGCATTTCCAGCGGGCGCAGATGCGCCGGTTCGGCGCGTTGCAGACGTGCGAGCAGGTCGTCCTCGTCGTCGCGGTACTGGTTCATCAAGAACCCGACCGAGCCCAGCTTCATGCCGAACACCGGCTTGCTGGCAGCGCCGTGCCGGTGCAGGGTCTGCAGCATGAAGCCGTCCCCGCCCAGGGCGCAGACGATGTCGGCGGTGTCCAGCGCATGATCGCCATAGCGCTGCACAAGACGCGCGCGTGCGGTCACCGCAGGCTCGGCGTGACTGGCAAGAAAGGCAATCCGGGGTGGTGCGGTCATCGTTGACTCCAAAGCATGCGAATCAGCATACCGCAGCGCTGTGGTGGGCTTGTTGGCTGCCCGCCCCGCCCTCGCCTGTGCGGCCGCGCCTGCGCCTGCGCGATCGCGGGCGCCACCGGTGACACGGCGCGCGGCAGCCGCACGAATGCGGGCGATCCTGCGCGCCATGCGCGCCATGCGCGTACTGCCCGGCCAGACGCCACCGGGCCACTTCCTCAGGCGGTCAATCGCCAGGCGCGATGGATGCGCGCATGCCGTTCGAAATCCGGGTCAATGGTGCGCGGGCTGATTTCCTCGCACTGCGCAAACTCGGCCACCAGTTCCTCGTCCAGCTTGAAGCGACGGAAGTTGTTGGAGAAATACAGCACCCCACCCGGCGCCAGGCGCGCCACTGCCGCGCGCAACAGCCGCACGTGCTCGCGCTGGATGTCGAAGTCCTCGGCGCGTGCGGAGTTGGAGAAGGTCGGCGGGTCGCAGAAGATCACGTCGAAATGCGCCCGCTCGGCTTCCAGCCAGGCCAGCGCGTCGGCCTGTACCAACTTGTGCTTGCTGCCGGCCTGGCCGTTCAGGGCCAGGTTGTCGGCGCACCACTGCAGATAGGTGCCGGACAGATCCACGCTGGTGGTCGAGCTTGCCCCGGCCACCGCCGCTTCCACGCTGGCCACGCCGGTGTAGCAGAACAGGTTGAGGAAACGCCGCCCCTTCGATTGCATGGCCATGGTGCCGCGCAACGGGCGATGGTCCAGGAACAGGCCGGTATCCAGGTAGTCGAACAGATTCACCCGCAGCAAGGCGCCATGCTCGCGCACGTTGATGAATTCGTTGCGCTGCTCGAAGCGGCCGTACTTGCTGCCGCCCTTGCCGCGCTCGCGCGATTTGAGCGCCACGCGTTCGCCCGGCACCTCGAACACCTCGCGTGCGGCGGCCAGCAACTCGCCCAGACGGCGGCGCACGTCGGCTTCGGGAATCGTCGCCGGTGCGGCGTATTCCTGCACATGCAGAAACACGCGGCGATCGCCATCGGCCTGCTGGTACACGTCGATGGCGGCGGAATACTCCGGCAGATCGGCGTCGTAGACGCGGAAGCATTCGATGCCTTCGCGTGCGCGCCACTTCTTGAACTTCTGCAGGTTCTTGCGTAGGCGGTTGGCGACCATCTGTGCGCCTTCGCTGAGCGCGGTCGGCGCCGCCAGCGGGGTGCGCCGCGGCACCGCAATCGGGTCGCAGACGATCAACGCGCACTCGATCGCGCCATTGAACAGCTGGTATTTCTTGCCCGCACGCAAGCCGGTGGCATACGCCAGCTCGGCGTTGCCGCACAGCAGGCTGGCCCGCCATTGCGGCACCGCACGCTGCAGGGTATCGCCCAGGCGGCGATACAGCGCCGCATCGGCAGCCAGGCGTTCATCGTAAGGCGGATTGCACACCACCACGCCGGTGGCCTGCGGCGGGGTCTGCAGATCGCCCACCTCGCGCACGCCGAACCAGATCGCCTCGGCCACACCGGCCACCTGCGCATTCTCCTTCGCGGCGCGGATCGCATGCGGGTCCATGTCGCTGCCGTGGATCACCTGCCGGAGCGCGGCGCGGCCGAGACTGTCGCGCTCGCGCGCTTCGCCCACCAGCTGCTGCCAGCCCTCGCGGTCGAAGCCGCGCCAGCGGCTGGGGAGATCGCTGCCATAGCGCTGCAGGCCGGGCGCCACGTCGGCGGCCATCAGCGCGCCTTCGATCAGCAGGGTGCCGCTGCCGCACATCGGATCCAGCAGGCCGCCGCCATCGGCGTAGGCGCGCGGCCAACCGGCGCGCAGCAACACCGCTGCGGCCAGATTCTCCTTGAGCGGCGCATCGTTCTGCGCCATGCGCCAACCGCGCCGATGCAGCGGGCCGCCGCCCAGATCCACCGAAATGGTGGCGCGGCCCTTGCGCAGCGACAGGTTCAGACGCAGATCCGGGCTGTCCACATCCACCGACGGACGTTCCAGGCCCTGCCGGCGCATGGTGTCAACCACCGCGTCCTTGATCCGCTGCGCCGCGTAACGGGCGTGCGTGATCGCGGTACCGGAGACATGCGCGTCCACCGACAGCGTGTGGCCGACGGACAGGTGCTCGTGCCACGGCAACTCGGCCACCCCGGCATACAGCGCGTCCTCGTCCGGACAATCGAACTCGCTCAGCGGCCACAGCACGCGGCTGGCCAGACGCGACCACAGCACGGCGCGCTGCGCGTCGCGCAGATCGCCTTCGACGTTGACGCCGGAGATGGTGGCGGTGGCCTTGCTGGCACCGAGCGACAGCAGCTCGTCGGCAAGCAGGTATTCCAGGCCCTTGGCACAGGATGCGAAGAATTTCACGTAGGCAGGTATCGATGGAGACGCTGGCCGTGGGGGCGAGCGTGGGAGCAGGACGCTGGGCCGGCGCCCGGGAGGGCAAAGCCGTGGCCGCCGCGGACGGGGCGCAAATGGTCGGCCATCGGCGCCGGCTTTACCAGCCCGCCGGCCGGATCGCCCGCCACGCGGTTCACCACGGCGCCAGCCGCCACTGCGGCTGCGCAGTCTCCAGGCGCTGTCGCAGGCCCAGCCGCTGCAGGAAGGCGGCATCGTGCGAGGCGACGATCAGCGCCCCCTGGTAGCTGCGCAGCAGCGCCTCGATCGCTTCCACCGCGGCCAGGTCCAGGTGGTTGGTCGGCTCGTCCAGCAACAGCAGTTGCGCCGGCTGCGCCCGGTACAGCGCGCAGGCCAGCGCCGCCTTGAGCCGCTGGCCGCCGCTGAGCTGGCCGGTGGGCAGGTCGGCACGCCTCTGGTCCAGCCCCAGCAGCGCCAGGCGCAGACGCTGCGCATGCGAGGGCGCGCCCGGGTCTGCATCGTGCAGTTGCGCAGCGGCCGAGCGCGCCGGATCCAGCAGCCCCAGGTCCTGATCCAGATACGCCACCGGCACATGCACCTGGCACTGCCCCGCGCTGGGCTGCAGGCGCCCGGCCAGCAGCTGCAGCAACGACGACTTGCCGCTGCCATTGGGGCCGACCAGGCCGATCCGCGGCTGCCCATGCAGCAGCAGATCCACCCGCCGCCCACCCAGCCGTCCGTCGGCCAGCTCCACCTGCTGCAGCGTGGCCAGCTGCCGCGATGCGCCGGCGGGCGATGTCGGCGCCAGTAGCGCGATCGTGGGGTCGTCCTGCACCAGCGCTGCGGCCTGCACCACCGCCTCGCTCAACCGCGCCTGTTCGACCTGGCGTTGCTGTTGCAGCCGCCCCGCGCTGACCTCGCTGCGTTGCTTCTGCGCACCGAGCAGGATCGCGGCCTGGTTGGCCTGCCCTGCAACACGCGCGCCGCGTACCTGGCGCTGCTGTTGACGCTGCTGCTGTTCGCGCAGCGCCTGCTCACCGCGCGCACGCGCCTGTTTGCGCTGCGCCAGCAACGCGCTGGCCGCCTGCTGTTCGATGGCGCGCTGCTGCGCATAGAACGTGTAATTGCCGCCGTAGCTGCGCAGCCCCTGCACGGACAATTCAACAATGCGCTGCATCGCATCGAGCAGGCCGCGGTCGTGGCTGATCACCAGCAAGCCACCGCTCCACGCCAGCAACTGATCCATCAGCCGCTGGCGTTGCGGGCCATCCAGGTGATTGCTGGGCTCGTCCAGAATCAACAGGTCCGGCCGGGTCAGGAACGCACCGGCCAGTGCCACGCGCGTCGCTTCGCCGCCGCTGAGCTGCGCGGCCGGTGCACGCGGATCGCGCCCACCCAGGCCTTGCCGTTCGAGTTCTGCGGCAAAGTGCGCATGGGCGGTCCAGCGCTCGCCAACCAGTTCAAAATCGGCGGGCGCAACGCTGCCGGCGGCGATACGGTCCAGCGCATCCAGCAGCGGCGCGACACCGGCCAGTTCGGCAATGCTCTGCCCCGGCGCCACGCGCACGCGCTGCGGCAGGTAGTGCACGCTGCCGTTGCGCACGCAACGCCCGGCGCTGGGCAGCAACTCGCCGGCTAGCAGGCGCGCAAGCACGCTCTTGCCCACGCCATTGCGCCCGACCAGTCCGGTGGCGCGTTGGTCGATGTGGATCGTCAGATCGGAAAATAGCGGGTTGCCATCGGGCAGCACATACGCAACGCTTTCCAGCGTCAGCGATGGATAGGTCATACGGGTCTCCATTGCATGCCAGCACACGCGCCGATCCAAGCGGACCAGCAGCGGGGTCAGGCCGTCATCACGACGGCGGCATCAATGGCGCATTGGACCAATCCTCAGGCAATGGGTAGCGCGGCAAGTGTAGGTCAGCCCGCAACGCAAGCCAAATCCCTGGCGCAGCGGCCCACTCAGCGGGCCGCAGGTCTGTGCGCAACCACCGTCGGAAAGATGCTGGCGCGATCATTGATGAAGTGGATATCGACGAACCCGGCGCTTTCCAGCTGCGCACGGGTCTGCGCGTGGGTGCGGAACGAGGCCCAACGCGCCTGGACGATCTCGGCGAACACCAGGTTTTGCAGCATCAGGGCCTCTGGATCAATGTTTTCCAACTTCCACGGCGACTCGGCAGACAGCGTCGGCGGCGGCGTCAGGAAACTTGCGACCAGCACGCCGCCTGGCGTCAGCCTTTCGAAAAATGCGCGATACAGTGCGATCACGCGCACCTCGTCCGGCTCGTAGATGTTCAGGCCATTGCTGCTCAGCACGTCCACGCGTTCGCCAGGACCCGGCGCCCATGCGTCCTCGAGACGCAGCGAAAGCTGCCCCTCCAGCCTATGCGCTCGTGCGAGTTGCAGTGCCCCTTCCAGGGCCTGCGGGTCCAGGTCGATACCGATCAGGCGCACGTCCGGACACTCCCGGTAGTCCAGCAGCAACAGCTCGCCCATCCATCCACAGGGCACCGATGCCAGCGTCATGCCTGGCCGCAGCAGCGCCTGCAGCTGCTGCCTGAAGATGCCGAAGCGTTCGCGAGTCGCCAGCACCGCGGGCGCCTCTTCGAAGATATGCCGTTCCATCGCCGACATCGAATCACTTGGCTGCGCATCGGCGCGATACGTCACCAGCCGATGGGTCCAGTAGGCATTCAACCCACGATGCCTGAGCAGAAACCGGCCGAATTCGAACGACCAGAGCGCATCGACCAGACCAAGCAGACGCTGGACCACCGCATCGGGCCGGTCACCGCTCTGGCGCAGGCGCGATGTGAGCGATGCCAGCACCGCTGCATCGTCCTGGTCATCGCTGCCGTGGGAAATCAGCCGGCCCGCCTGCGCGGCCTGGCCCAGGTCTTCGTCATCACGTTGCATCGTCCACCTCGACGGGAGCGCGCCAATCGCAGCGCTCGCCATGCTGCGATCAGTCCCGGTGCGCTGGCGTCTCGATCGCGATGGAAGATGCCGCCGAGCGAACGGCAGCGGCACAGAGGCCTGCTGCGGATCTCGGCGACGGGGCGAAGACCGGACTCAACCCAGCCCGAACGCCGGGTGATAGGCGACATCGGCCAGCGGCAGCAGACGGTCGCCGAATGCCAGCGCCTGCAGCTCGGATGCCGGGACACCAGGCAACACCAGCCCCGGCTCCACCACAAAGCCCAGACGTCGGAAAAACGCCGGCTCGCCCAATGCCAGACAACCGGCTGCGCCACGCTCGCGCAAGCTGGCCAGTGCTGCCTGCACCAGGCGTGTGCCCAGCCCCTGGCGCTGATGCCCAGGCCCGATCGCCAGCGGCCCCAACGCGTACCAGCCGGGCGAGTCGTCCGACAGCCACACCGGCGATACCGCCAGATGCCCGACCACATACCCGTCGTGGTCGGCCACCAGCGACAGCGCCAGCGCGCCGTCATTGCGCAAGGCGGCGATCACGTGCTGCTCGTCGTGGCGGCTATGTTCGTCGCGCATGAACGCGACCATCGTCAGCAGTTCGATCGCCGCGGTATCGCCATCGCTGGCTTCGCGAATCAGCACGTTCATCGCAGGCCCCGCAGCACGCACACCTTCAACCGGTTGCGCATCACAGGCTCTGCAACAGTTCGGCGAAGGCGCGTGCCGACGCATCCACATGCGACGCCAGCCGGTGTTCGTCGTCGACCAGCAGCAAGCGCGCATGCCGCGCCTGCGCCCAGGCGATCACCTCGCTGGCCGGAATCAATTCATCGCGCCAGGCATGCACGATCGAAATCGGCACGCGCGCCGCATCCAGTGCCGGCAACGGCCCCATCCGGGTCGGCGGCACCATCAGGAACAGCCCGCGCGTGGGCACCTGCAACGACACCTGCGCGGCGATATACGAGCCCAGGCTGGAACCGACCAGCACCAGCGGGCCCTTGTCGGCCGCTGCACGCGCGATCTCCAGCAGGCGTTGCAGCCGGCCTTGCACATCGCCGAGCGAACTCACCTCGCGGCGTGCGTCCAGATCGGTGTAGTCCGGGCGCTCATGGGTCCAGCCCAACTGCGCGGCGACATCGGCCAGAGCGGTGACCTTCAACGCGTCCGGGCCACTTTCGAAGCCGTGCGACAGGATGCAATGACCGCGGCTCATAGCGCCTGAACCGTATCGCCGATGCGCAGCACCCCGCCACGCAGAACGCGCGCGCACAGGCCGCCATGGCCGCGCATGGCGTTATAGCCGCCCGCACCCAGCGCGTCTTCCATGCGCGAGCACGGATCGCAGGGATCGGTGCCTTCCAGCTCGACATCACCGATGCGGAAACGCCGGCCTTTCAAGGCGATCAGCGGAATGCCGGACACCACCAGGTTGCGGCGCAAGGTGGCGGGCGCAATCGCGGTGTGGCCGGCCAGTGCCGCGATCACCGGCAGATGTTCGGCCTGGATCAAGGTCACCCCGCGCTTGCCGCTGCCGCCTTTGTAGCGGTCGCCGACCAGACCGATGCCGGTGGTAGCCTGCGCCGCGTCCACCTCGATCATCTCCACGTCGCGCGCCGGGCGCACGCCGATCCAGGTCACCTGGCCGGCCTGCGGCAGGGTTGCCATCAATTTGCCCAAAGGGCTGTCGGGATTCAAAGCCATCGAGCAATGCTAGCATCCGCCCCATGTCCGATGCCGTCCTGCCGTCGCCACCGATCACCTACGCGCCGTTGTCCTACGAATCGCGGCTGGCGCGACGCCCGCTCACGCAGATCGACATGGTGGTCATCCATTGCACCGAATTGCCCGACATGGCGATGGCGCGCGAATACGGCGAACGCGTGCTCTACGACAGCGGCACCGGCAACAGCGGGCATTACTACATCGACCGCAACGGCAGCATCCAGCAATACGTCGCGCTGGAGCGCGTGGCCCATCACGTGCGCGGCCACAACCCGCATACGCTGGGCATCGAACTGGTCAACAGCGGTCGTTACCCGCACTGGCTGGACTCGCGCCATCAGTGCATGAGCGAGACGTATCCGCAGGCGCAGATCAATGCGCTGATCACGCTGCTGCAGTGGCTGCAACAGCAGCTGCCATCAGTACGCCGCATCGCCGGCCACCAGGCACTGGATACCACCCAGGAAGCGGCAAGCGACGATCCGTCGCGCAAGATCCAACGCAAGCTTGACCCTGGCCCGCTGTTTCCGTGGCCGCAGATCGAAGCGGCGGTCAGCTGGTCGCATACGCCGCGCTAGCAGCGGCGCACACAAGGCCATCGACACTGCGTGCTGTCCTGGGTTGTTCGGTGCTCAGCGCTCGGTCGCGCGGTAGGTCTTCTCGCCTGCATTCACCGCCAGATCCAGGCGATTTTCTGGCGATGCGATCGGGCAGACCACGTGCGGTGTCAACGCGCAGGGCGGATTTTCTGCCAGATTGAAGTCGAGCACGAGCCGGCCATCGTGTGGCGGCGCGGTGTAGAGATAACGCGCGCCGCCATAACTTTCCTTGCCGCTGGTGCGATCGGCGAACAGGAAGAACAGGCCCTGCCCGTCGTCACTGACGATCGGCTGCAACCGGTAATCCTGGCCATTGCGCGAAAACACCGCCTCGCCCGGCACCTCGACGGTGAGCGGAGTGCCGATCGACGTCAGCAATGTGGTCGTGCGCGGGGTGGGATACGCCTGCCAGCGCGCATGTATGCGCCACTGCGGATCGGTCGGAAAATATTCCAGCCCGGCGAAATGGCTCAGCAGCGGCGCTGCCGGGTCGCGAAAACGCCAGCCGAACAAGCTGCCGGTCTGCACCAGATAGAACTGCCGCCCCTCCACATCCAGGCGATCGCCCCGCTGCCCTGCGCGCTCCGGCTCCAGGCGTACGCGATCGACGCGCTGCCCGTTCAAGTACACCGGTACATGTGCGGCGGCGTCGAAGTGCACGCGGCCGTCGCCATCCAGCGTCAGCTGCCCCAGGTGCGCAGGACCGGCCGGCAATACCAGATCGCTGCGCGGATCGCTGCCCACCTGGTAACGGCCTGCACGCACACGCCCGGAGCCGGTGTAGCTCAGCCAACCGTCGGGCGCGCGCAAGCGCTGCACGCGCTCGGCGCGTGCACGTTCGAGTTCGACCTGATACATCGCGTGGCGGTCGCTCTGTCCACGACCGGCGATGCGCGCACCGTTGGCGTCGGCGGTCGACCCCGCCGAACAGGCAGCCATCGACAGCATCGCGACGCATAGCGCGCCGACCTGCAACTGCAACCGCATGAGTCACCCAGCACTGCGAGAAACTGCGCTCCGCGCAGCGAACCTGCGTCCCCACAGGTCACCGTTCCTGCCGCCATTGTGCCTGCAATCAGGGGCTGGTCGCGACCGGACGTGTGGAATCCTGCAACCAACCACTCCAGGACCCGGCGTAAACGCGCGCGCCCGACAAGCCGGCCACTTCCAGTGCCAACAGCAGATGGCACGCAGTGACGCCGGAGCCGCACATCACCACCGCCTGCTCAGGACGATAGGCGCCCAGCAGCGCAGCCAACTCGGTGCGCAGTTCGTCTGCCGGCTTGAAACGCCCGTCGCGCAGGCTTACGCCCAAGGGGCGACTCACCGCACCGGGCACATGCCCGGCAACCGGATCGACCGGCTCGACCTCGCCGCGGAAGCGCTCGCCCGCACGTGCATCCAGCAACCAGCCAGGCGCCTGATCCAGTCGCGCCAGGATCTGCTCAGCCTCGACCACGGCATCGCTGTCGAAGCTGCCTGTATACGCGGCACCATCGCGCACTGCAGGCGGCTCGGTGCTTTCCGGCAAGCCGGCAGCGCGCCAGGCGGCCAACCCGCCATCGAGCACCGCCACGCGGCGATGTCCCATCAACCGCAGCATCCACCATGCCCGCGCCGCGGCCATGCTGCCGTCGGCGGCGTCGTAGATCACCACCTGGCTGGCCGGGTCGATCCCCCACGCGCCCAGTCGCCTGGCGAATGCCGCGCTGTGCGGCAGCGGGTGCCGCCCCTGTGCAGGCAGCGACAGATCGGCCAGGTCTTCGTTGAGATCGACGTAGTAAGCGCCTGGCAGATGCCCTTGCGCATAGGCCTTGCGCGCGGCATCCGGGTCCGGCGCTGTCGGTGGCGCCGCGCGCGCGTCCAGCAATCGCAACTGCGCATGCGGCAATGACGCTGCCAGCGTGGCGCTGTCGACCAGCGTGGTCCAGTGGGGTTCCGCACTCATGCAACCTGCTCCAGACGACGACGAAGATTGAGGAGAATGGCCGCGGTGGCACCCCAGATGCGGTGGCCCGGCCAGTCGTATTCCAGCACACGGCGCGGCCGGCCGCGAAACTCCAGCTCTACGCTGCGCAGGTTGTCCGGATCCATCAGATAGGCCAGCGGCACTTCAAATACCTCGGCCACTTCGTCCGGCTGCGGCACCGCCACGAACGCCGGGTTGATCACCGCCACCACCGGCGTGACGCGAAAACCGCTCACGGTCAAAAACGGATCCAGATAGCCCAGCGCATGCACCTGACCAGCGCCAAGCGCGATTTCCTCGCAACTCTCGCGCAAGGCTGCAGCGGCCGCATCCACATCGGACGGCTCGGTCCGTCCACCGGGAAAACTGACCTGCCCGGCATGGTGACGCAGGCTGTCGGTGCGCCGGGTCAGCAGCACCATGGTGCCCTGCGCGCGCGGCACCAGACCGCACAGCACCGCGGCCTCGGCGGACGCGCCGCCCTCGGTCAGATCGATCAATTCGGCATGATTCCAGCCCGGCCCGGCGGGCGCGGTGTCCAGCGCATACAACGCACGCCGCAACTGCGCCCATTCGGGCAGCCGCGCGGCCAATGCGCGCGCCGGCAGAACCGTGTGCAGATACTCCTGACGTTCGGCGTCGCTCATGCTCATCCAGCGTGCAATTTCATCCAGGCTGCGCAGGCAGCCGACACAGTGCGCCTGCGCGTCCAGCGAACATACACCGATACATGGGCTGGGCAGGCCATTGCGGTTCGAATCCGTGTCGCTCATCGCTGGCTCCCGCCGCACCGCGTCGTCACGCCGTTCGTCCATCCTCTCGCACATATCCGCCGGACCCAAACGACAACGCCGGCCTGGTGGCCGGCGTTGTCACAGCAACATCGAATGCAATTACTTGACGCTGACCAGCTTGATCTCGAACTGCACAGCCACGTTCGGCGGGAACGGGGTGCGCGGGTCGGCACCGTAGGCCTTCTCCGGCGGCAGGGTCACTTCCCACTTCGAGCCAGCCGGCATCTGCAGCAGCGTGTCGCGCATGGCCTGCATTTCGACTTCGCTGACCTTGATGGCCGGGATCTGCTGCGCCGGACGCGCCTTCTCACGGTCACCGAACGGGAACGGACCGGCCACTTCCAGCTGCACGGTGCTGGCCTGGGTCGGCTTGGCACCCTTGCCGGCTTCGATCACACGGTACTGCACGCCGCTGGGCAGGGTCTGCACGCCAGCAGTACCCTTGTTCTTGGCCAGGAACTGGTCGCTCTTGGTCTTGTTGGCAGCAGCGGCCTTGTCGTACTCGGCCTTGGCCTGCTGGGCACGACCCTGCTCACGCTTCTGGAACGCTTCGACAGCCGGCTTCAGCTGGTCGGCAGTGATCGCCGGCTGCTTCTTGGCATAGGCGTCCTGCAGACCCTTTACCACCGAGTTGATGTCGAGTTGCTCGCCGCGACCGGTGAGCTCGGCAAGGTTGTTGCCGTAGTCATAGCCGAAGTAGTAGCTCAACTTGCCCTTCTCGGACGTCGTGTCCTGGGCCAGTGCATTGCCCGTCAGGGCCAGGGCCGCCACAGCGACCGCGATAGAACGCAACTTCATCAAACAATTCTCCAGGGTGGTGGCACAGGACGGGTCTGCCGCCTGAGATGACGCGCTAGGATAGCGGCCGCGATACCGAACCGCTACTTATCACGAAAGCTAAGACCAGCAAGGCTTTCGGAAGTTCCGCATTTACTAATTTTTTACGTTCGTAAGGATTTCCATGTCCAATCACGTCATTCTGATCGCCGACCACGCCAGTGTACGGACGATCACGGTCAACCGACCGGACAAACTGAACGCCTTGAACCAGGAAACGCTGCGGGCGCTGGATCACGCCTTCGCCGAGGCAGCCAGCGCTACCAACATCCGCGTGGTGATCCTGACCGGCGCCGGCCCCAAGGCATTTGTCGCGGGTGCGGACATCGCCGAAATGCGCGAGCTGTCGGCGATGCAGGGCCGCGAGTTCTCGCTGCTCGGTCAGCGGCTGATGCGCCGGATCGAGCGCATGCCCAAGCCGGTGATCGCCATGGTCAATGGCTATGCGCTGGGCGGAGGACTGGAGCTGGCGATGGCCTGCCATCTGCGCATCGCCACGTCCACCGCGCGCCTGGGGCAGCCGGAGATCAACCTCGGCCTGATCCCCGGTTTCGGCGGCACGCAACGGCTGCTACGACTGACCGGGCGAGCTGCAGCGCTGGAACTGTGCCTGCTCGGCTTGCCGATCGATGCGCCGCGCGCATTGCAGTTGGGTTTGGTCAATCGCGTGGTCGAGCCGGAAGCGCTGCAGGAAGAAACCCTCGCTGTGGCACAGCGCCTGGCCACCGCCGCGCCGCTCGCGCTGCGCGGCATTCTGGATGCGGTGGTGTTCGGTGGCGAATGCGCCATCGAAGAAGGCTTGCAGCTGGAAACCGCGCAATTTGCGCTGCTGTTTTCCAGCGACGACATGCGCGAAGGTACCGGCGCGTTTCTCGAAAAACGCCCCGCGCACTTTCTCAATCGCTGATCGGCTTGCCATGACGTTCGACCCCACACCGGCACCACGTCCACTGCCCCTTCAGCTGCTCGACTGCGTCCACGCGGACGATCTCGATCGTGCGTTGGCACTGGGTTTGATGGAGTACCGGCCCGATCCACGCGATGACCTGCTGGATCCGGCCTGCCCGCAGCTGAGCGCGGTGCTGCTTGCCGCACAACGACGGCTGCGCGATGCCTGGGCTGCACGCGAACGCTACCGCGCACGCGCCGCGCGCCTGCAACGTCGTGCCGCCGAACGCGATGCACGCCGAACGCCTGCGCCGGCGCCCAGTCAACCCGCCGGAGCCGCATTACCGCCGCTGGCCGCGGCCATCCTGGCACGCGCAAAGGCCAAGGCCGCTGGCGGAACACAACCATGAACGCGATCCGCCCGAGCCCGCCCGTAAGGCGCGGCAACCTCATGCGCAAGCCTGAGATACAGGAGATGTTCGCGCGGCTGCGCGAGCTCAATCCGCACCCGACCACCGAGCTGGAATACACCACGCCCTTCGAGTTGCTGATCGCGGTACTGCTGTCGGCACAAGCCACCGATGTCGGCGTCAACAAGGCCACCCGCAAGCTGTATCCGGTGGCCAATACCCCGCGCGACATTCTCGATCTCGGCGAAGAAGGCCTGAAGCGCTACATCGCCACCATCGGCCTGTTCAATGCGAAGGCAAAGAACGTCATCGCCACCTGCAGGATCCTGCTGGAGCAATACGGCGGCGAAGTACCGCACGATCGCGCTGCGCTGGAAGCCTTACCCGGGGTCGGCCGCAAGACCGCAAACGTCGTGCTCAACACCGCGTTCGGCGAACCCACCATGGCGGTGGACACGCACATCTTCCGCGTCGCCAACCGTACCGGTCTTGCCCCGGGCAAGGACGTGCGCGCGGTCGAAGACACACTGGTCAAGGTCATTCCGGCCGAATTTCTGCACGACGCACATCACTGGCTCATCCTGCACGGCCGCTACGTCTGCAAGGCACGCAAGCCCGATTGCCCAGGCTGCGTGATCCACGACCTATGCCGCTACCGCGACAAGACCCCCGCCCCCGCCGAACGGACAACAATTCCAAAAGGCTAACCAGGCGGCACGACAACTAACCTGCAGCCGACGCTAGACAATCACGCCGGCAGCGCAAACCCGTGCTTTTGCGATTCCCCAATCCCGATTCCCGATTCCCGGCTCCAAAAAAAATCGCGACCGGATGATGCGTCTTGCGGCGCCATGCATCACCCGGTCACGATAGAGGTCACCCGGCGCGAGCGCCGGGCGTTGTAGCAGGTTTACGCCGCCTTGGCTTGTTCGACGCGCTGTTCGACCAGCACGCTTTCCACCGCTGGCTGGCCTTCCACACGTCGATCCAGCTCGTTCCAGTCCACCACCAGCTCGCAGCCACGCGAGGCCGCATTCCGGCTCCAGTCGCGCAACAACTCGATGCAGGCATGGTCGACGTGATGCAGCTTGGCCACATCCAGATGCAGGGCGGTGTTCGGCGGCACGCTTTCCAGCGTACGCGCCATTGCCGGCACCTTCAGGAACGTTGCCGAGCCTTGCAGGGTCAGATGCATCTCGTCCTTCTTGTGCTCGTGCTCACGCACGTCCACCTTCAGGCGCGAAGAATGCAGGGCAAGACGGAACAACGACAGGCCGAAGCCGATCAGCACACCGGTCAACAGGTCGGTCGCCACGATCGCGAAGGTGGTCGCCAGATAGATCGCCGCAGTGCCACGACCATAGGTCGCCAGCTCCTTGACCTGCCCGATCTTGATCATCTTCACGCCCGTGTAGACCAGGATACCGGCCAGACATGCCACCGGCGTCATCCGCAACAGCCACGGCAGCAGCATCGCAAAGACCAGCAACCAGCCGCCATGCAGCACCGTGGACATGCGCGTGGCCGCACCGGCCTGCACATTGGCCGCGCTACGCACGATCACGCCGGTCATCGGCAATGCGCCCAGGAAGCCGCACAGCATATTGCCCACGCCCTGCGCCGCCAGTTCACGGTCGTATTGCGTACGCGCGCCCTGATGCATGCGGTCCACCGCCGCCGCCGACAGCAAGGTCTCTGCGCTGGCGATGAAGGCAAAGGTCACCGCCGACACCAGCAACGTCGCGTTGAACACGCCAAAGATGTCCGCCACGCTGGGGATGCTGATCGCCGAGAACAGATTGGTCGGCACATCGACCTTGTTGACGTTCAGGCCCTGCAACTGCACCGTCGCCGTGACCACCACCACCGCGATCAACGCACCCGGCAGAAAGCGCAGACGCTGCGGACGCAGCTTGTCCCATGCCAGGATGATGCCGATGGTGGCCAGGCCCACGAACAACGCGGTGCGGCCGGTGCCTTCGGTGACTGCCTGCCACACCACGGCCGGCAATGCAGCGAAGTTTTCCAGACCGCGCGCCTTGGGAGCGGCATCCATCAGCACATGCGCCTGCGAGGCCACGATCAGGATGCCGATGCCCGACAACATGCCGGCCACCACGGCCGGCGATGTCATCCGGAACCACACGCCTGCGCGGCACAGACCGGCGATCAACTGAATCGCACCGGCCAGCAGGATCACCGGACCGAGTGCGGCAATGCCGTGCTCGCGGACCAGTTCGAACACCAACACAGCCAGGCCGGCGGCCGGTCCGCTCACCTGCAGAGGAGAGCCCGCCAGGAAGCCGACGACCAGCCCACCGATGATGCCGGTGATCAGGCCTGCGGCCGGCGGCATGCCGGAAGCGATCGCAATCCCCATGCACAACGGGAGCGCGACGAGGAAGACCACGACAGACGACAACAAATCACGTCCGAACAGTCCCTGGCGAAAATATCCGCCGATACCTGATGTGTTCATGATGTGCTCCGTCAGGCGAGTTCAGCGCGCACGACTTGCTGCAGTCGCGGACGCGGGGTGGCTTCGGGGGTGTTGTCCGCCAACAACGGACGGAAGCCACCCTTCTCGGCATCGAAGGCACGGATCTCGCCATGGGCGATGTCGTAGATCCAGCCGTGGATGCGCAAGGTACCGGCCGCCAGACGTGCGGCGACCACCGGCTGCGTGCGCAGATGGTCCAGCTGCGAGACCACGTTCTCTTCGGTCATGCAGCTCAGCGCTTCCTGGCTGTGCGGATCGTGGCCGTGATGGGCCGTGACGTGCCGCGCCGCATCGGTGTGCTTGAGCCAGGCCGCCACGGACGGCACGTCCTCCAGCGATTCCGGCTTGAGCGCGGCCTTCATCGCGCCGCAGTCGGTATGGCCGCAGATCACGATGTGCCGCACGCCCAGTACGGCGATGGCGTACTCGATCGCCGCAACCACGCCGCTGACATGCTGGGAGTAAGGCGGCACCACATTGCCGATATTGCGATAGACGAACAATTCGCCCGGTTGTGCGGAGAAGATCAGCTCCGGCATGACGCGCGAGTCGGCGCAGGTAATGAACAACGTGTGCGGACTCTGGCCGCCGGCCAGTTCCTGAAAGCGCGCACTCTGGCGCGGATACACTTCCTTACGGAAATGACGAAAACCTTCTAGCAAACTTTCCATGGGAGATACCTCTAGGCAACGAATGGCCATCCGCGGCGCAAACCGCGAAGTGCAAAGACGAACAAATCAAAGGAAGCCGGTGCGCTGCACCGGTTGACGCGACTAACGAAGGATCAGGCGCGCGCTGCGTTGGGAGGACGCAGTTGCGGGATCAGGTCGCGTTTTTGAGTTGCCGGCGCGTAATGCGCATACCAGGAGGGAAAATAACGTGCGACCACCGGCCATGCTTGTGAGAGCAAGGGGATATCGTCTGCAGAATGGGTATCGACCTGGGTCTGTGCATCCCCGTCGCCCTGCAGATCATCGGCTGCGTCACGTTCTTCGCCAGCATCCGCCATTACCGCCACGCCATCGCCCACAAGCGCATCGTGGATGCGGTCGTGCGCATCGGCCGCCGACCACGCAGTGAGCGCGAGCAGGCAGACCAACAGCAATTGGAGGAATCGGGGAAACATGGCCTCGAAACTAACAATTTAGAACGCGCCTGCGCAAGTGGTGCGACGCACAAAGCGCCTGATACGCCATCGTTTCACCTGGTTGGTTCAGGTCGCAATAAGCTTGAGCTCGCTGAAACGGTGAACCACGCCACTGTCACATCTGTCATACGACGCAGCCCGTTCAGACTCATGACACACACTGACAAAAAACAAACACGCGTAAATCTTTGTCTTTGTTGACAAAAACCGGATTGGAACGCGATCCGAAGTTGTCACATTAACGCAACTTTCACGCCATAGCCTGCGCTCACTTTCTCAGGTCGCAAGGCACATATGAAACTTTCTCCCACCCTGCTTGGCTCCGCCCTGCTGCTGGCGCTGGCCGCACCTGCCGCGCACGCCGAAATCGCCATCGACGTGATCGGCGGCTCGGAGATGTCGCTGGAAGGCCTGGTCCAGGCTGATGGCAACTGGTTCCACAACGATGTGCAGGATCTCAACGGCCCCATCGGTGCCAATGGCGACAATTCCGAATTCAGCATCCGCCGTGCCGAGCTGGTGCTCAAGGGCAAGGGCCCGGGCAATTTCGAATGGGTGGCCGGTTACGACCCCAGCGTGCTGAAGGACGTCACCATCCGCGGCACCACCATCCGCAGCACCGGGCGTTTCCTGGACAACAACATCAAGTACAAGTTCGCCGGCAACGCCAACAACTATCTGCAGGTCGGCCAGTTCAAGCAGCCCAACAGCCTGGAAGAGCTGTCCAGCACCAAGAACAACGACTTCGTCTCCAAGGCCGCAGTGACCAACACCTACGGCATCTCGCGCCGGCTGGGCGTGGCCTACGGCATGGGCGACAACGACTGGAGCATCACCGCCAGTGCGTTCGGCCGCGAACTGACCCGCAACCAGGCACACGGCAGCGGCTACGGCGCGCGCGGCACCTGGGCGCCGATCAACGAGAGCGGCAACGTGCTGCACGTCGGCCTGAGCTACCTGGGTTACGACACCGACGACGACACTCTGCGCCTGCGCGCACGCCCGGACGCCGACCTGACCACGGTGCGCCTGATCGACAGCGGCGCCATCACCAACGTGGACAGCGTGGGTGTGGCCGGAGCCGAGGCGATGTGGATCACCGGCCCGTTCAAGCTGCAGGGCGAGTTCTTCCAGGAAAACGCCAAGCGCATCGGCAACAACGCCAACGATTACAAGAGTGACGGCTGGTACGTCAGCGGCGTCTGGAACATCACCGGCGAGACCTGGGGCTACAAGGCCGGCGTGCCGACCACCCCGCTGCCGAACGCACCGGCCTCGGGGATGTGGCAGCTGGCGGTGCGCTACGACACCCTGGACCTCAACGACGGCCACCTGGTCTCCAACGGCACCACCCCGTTCGTGGACGGCGTGCTGGGCGGCAAGATGGATGTGTGGACGGTCGGCGCCAACTGGTACTGGCGCTCCAACTTCAAGTTCGCACTCGACTACGCCAAGGTGGAAAGCACCCGTTACAACAGCGCCACGCGTGGCCTGGTCGACGACAACCCGTCGATCATCGAGGCACGTGCGCAGTTCTACTGGTAAGTGCGCGACGGTGTGGCCGTCGTGGCGCGCTCTTCCTGGCGCCACGGCGGCAACCACCCTGGCCCGACCCGGCAAAGCGCCCGGCCGCAACGCTGTCATCTGCATGTCATCTCCCGGACACCGCGCGGTCATGCCCCTGCCCTGCAATGGCACGACCGCGGGACGTCCTCATCCCTTCGCTACAGGAGCTGTTCCGTGATCCACTCTTTGAAGACCCGTCTGGCCGTCGGCGTGCTCACCGCCTCGCTGGCCTTGTGCGCCGAGGCCGCCGATGTCACTGGCGCCGGTGCCTCGTTCATCTACCCGGTGATGTCCAAGTGGTCGGCCGACTACAACGCGGCCACCAAGAAGCAGGTCAACTATCAATCGATCGGTTCGGGCGGCGGCATTGCCCAGATCAAGGCGGCCAGCGTGGACTTCGGCTCGTCCGATGCCCCGCTCAAGCCGGAAGAACTGGCCGCTGCCGGTCTGGCGCAATTCCCGTCGGTGATCGGCGGCGTGGTGCCGGTGGTCAACGTTCCCGGCGTGGCGGCAGGCGCACTGAAACTGGACGGCAAGACCCTGGGCGACATCTTCCTGGGCAAGGTCAGCACCTGGAACGATCCGGCGATCGCCGCGCTCAACCCGGGCGTGAAGTTGCCCGAGGGCAAGATCACCGTGGTGCATCGCTCCGACGGTTCGGGCACCAGCTTCAACTTCACCAACTACCTGTCCAAGGTCAACCCGGACTGGAAGAGCAAGGTCGGCGAAGGCACCGCGGTGCAGTGGCCGACCGGCATCGGCGGCAAGGGCAACGAGGGCGTGGCCGCGTACGTGAAGCAGATCAAGGGCGGCATCGGCTATGTCGAGCTGTCGTATGCGCTGCAGAACAAGATGGCCTACACCGCGATGAAGAACGCCGCCGGCAAGTTCGTGCAGCCGTCGGATGAGACCTTCGCCGCCGCCGCCAACAGCGCCGACTGGGGCAACAGCAAGGATTTCTACCTGGTGATGACCAATGCCTCCGGCGACAACGCCTGGCCGATCACCGCCACCAACTTCATCCTGGTGCAGAAGAAGCCCAAGAACGCGGCCGGCCTCAAGAACACGCTGGAGTTCTTCCGCTGGGTCTACAGCAAGGGCGATGCGCAGGCCAAGCAGTTGGATTACGTGCCGCTGCCGGACAGCCTGGTGACCCAGATCGAAGGCTACTGGGCCAAGAACCTGCCCAAGTAACGCCAGCCACAGCGACAGGAACGACGCCGTCTCTCTCCCCGGCGTCGGAACCGGGACGCGGCCCCACGGGGTCGCGTCTTTTTTGTGATGCCTTCTCCAAAAGGCACTGTCATGCACGTGTAACAAAAACATCATTTCATAGCGTGGTCTGCCGGGTCCCCCGGCCAACCCAGCCTCGGAGCTTCCATGAAACTGCAGTCGGCCAGCCTGACCGCCCTGTCCCTCACCATCGCCCTCGCCCTGGCCGCCTGCTCGCCCGGCAAGGATGCGCAGTCCGGCGATACCGCCAAGGGCGCGCCCAGCGCGGGCGCCACCGCCGGTGACAGCAAGAGCGCCGAGATCTCCGGCGCCGGTGCCTCCTTCATCTATCCGCTGGTCTCCAAGTGGTCGGCCGACTACAACGCCGCCACCGGCAACAAGGTGAACTATCAGTCGATCGGCTCCGGCGGCGGCATCGCGCAGATCAAGGCCGGCACGGTGGACTTCGGTTCGACCGACAAGCCGCTGGACAGCGCCGAACTGCAGCAGGCCGGCCTGGGCCAGTTCCCGTCGGCGATCGGCGGCGTGGTGCCGGTGGTGAACCTGGAAGGCATCGCACCGGGCAAGCTGCGCCTGACCGGCGCGCTGCTGGGCGACATCTTCCTGGGCAAGGTCACGATGTGGAACGACGCGGCGATCGTGGCGGCCAATCCGGGCGTGACGCTGCCGGCGACCAAGATCAACCTGGTGCATCGCTCCGATGGTTCAGGCACCACCTTCAACTTCTCCAACTACCTGTCCAAGGTCAGCCCGGAGTGGAAGAGCAAGGTCGGCGAAGGCACCTCGGTGCAGTGGCCGGGTGGCGTCGGCGGCAAGGGCAATGAAGGCGTCGCCTCGTACGTGCAGCAGATCAAGGGCTCGATCGGCTATGTCGAACTGGCCTACGCACTGCAGAACAAGATGCCGTACGCCTCGCTGCAGAATGCGGCCGGCCAGTGGGTGGAGCCGAACGCGGAAAGCTTCGCCGCCGCTGCCGCCAGCGCCGACTGGGCCAACGCCAAGGATTTCAACCTGGTGATCACCAACGCACCGGGCGAGAAGGCCTGGCCGATCACCGCGACCAACTTCATGCTGATGCACAAGCAGCCCAAGGATGCGGCGCGCAGCAAGGCGACGCTGGACTTCTTCAAGTGGGCGCTGGACAACGGCCAGGCCCAGGCCAGCGAACTGCATTACGTGCCGCTGCCGCCGGAGCTGGTGAAGCAGATCCAGGCCTACTGGGCCAGCGAGTTCAAGTGATGCCCTGCACCCGCCGTCGTGGCGGGTTGCGCTGCGGCGAGGTGCCTGCGGGCGCCTCGCCGTTCCTGCTGTCTCACGCTCCCGCGATTGCGCGGGTGACGAGTCCAATCGAATGAATGCCACCGCCATTCCCGAAGCGATGACCGCCCCACGCGGCCGCGACCTGCGCGATGCGCGTGCCGATCGCCTGTTCAAGCTTGCGCTGGCCGCCACGGTCGTTTTCGTCCTGTTGGCGCTCGGCAGCGCCGCGCTGTCGATGCTGTGGGGCGGACGCCATGCCTTGCAGATGCAGGGCCTGAGTTTTTTCTATTCCGCCGACTGGAATCCGGTGGAAAACAAATACGGTGCGCTGGCGCCGATCTACGGCACCCTGGTCACCGCCTTGATTGCAATGGTGATTGCGGTGCCGGTGAGTTTCGGCATCGCGTTCTTCCTCACCGAAGTGGCACCGCGCTGGTTGCGTGGCCCGGTCGGTACCGCCATCGAACTGCTGGCCGGCATCCCGTCGATCATCTACGGCATGTGGGGCCTGTTCGTGCTGGTGCCGGTGATGACCGAGCACGTGACGCCCTGGCTCAACGATCACCTGGGCACGCTGCCGCTGATCGGCCCGTTGTTCCAGGGCCCGCCGCTGGGGATCGGTCTGCTGACCGCAGGCTTCGTGCTGGCGATCATGGTGATTCCGTTCATCTCCTCGGTGATGCGCGAAGTGTTCCTGACCGTGCCGACGCGCCTGAAGGAATCGGCGTATGCGCTGGGGTCGACCAAGTGGGAAGTCAGCTGGGACATCATGCTGCCCTATACCCGCTCTGCGGTGATCGGCGGCGTGTTCCTGGGCCTGGGCCGTGCGCTGGGCGAAACCATGGCGGTGGCGTTCGTGGTCGGCAATACGGTGCGGCTATCGCCGTCGCTGCTGGAGCCCGGCACCACCATCGCCGCGCTGATCGCCAATGATTTCGGCGAGGCCACCGAAACCTATCGTTCGGCATTGCTGCTGCTGGGCTTTGTCTTGTTCATCGTGACCTTCATCGTGCTGGCGATTGCGCGCTTCATGCTGATGCAGCTGTCGCGTCGGGAGGGCAACTGATGTCCTCGGTCTCGCAATCGTTGTACAACCGCCGCCGCGTGACCAACGCGATCGCACTGTTGCTGTCCTGCGTCACCGCGGTGTTCGGCCTGTTCTTCCTGGCCTGGATCCTGTGGACCTTGTTGTCCAAGGGCGTGCCGGGCATCGACGTCAACCTGTTTACCAAGATGACACCGCCGCCGATGCAGGAAGGCGGCCTGCTCAATGCCTTCTTCGGCAGTGCGGTGATGTGCGGCCTGGCGCTGGCGATCGGCACGCCACTGGGCATTGCCGCCGGCACCTGGCTGGCCGAATACGGCAATGCACGCAAGGCCGGGTTGGTGGTGCGCTTCGTCAACGACATCCTGTTGTCGGCACCGTCGATCGTGCTGGGGTTGTTCGTCTACACGCTGTACGTGATGCAGACCGGTGGGCGCTTCTCCGCGTTTGCCGGCGCGCTGTCGCTGGCCTTCATCGTGCTGCCGGTGGTGGTGCGCACCACCGACGAAATGCTGCGCCTGGTGCCGGCGCAGATGCGCGAAGCCGCGTTGTCGCTGGGCATCCCGCAGTGGAAGGTCACCGTGCAGGTGCTGTATCGCGCCGCCTCGGCCGGCATCCTCACCGGCATCCTGCTGGCCCTGGCCCGCATCAGCGGCGAGACCGCGCCGTTGCTGTTCACCGCCTTCGGCAATCAGTACTGGAACAGCAACGTGTTCCAGCCGATGGCCAGCGTGCCGGTGATCATGAATCAGTTCGCCGGCAGCCCCTACGAGACCTGGCAGACCCTGGCCTGGTCCGGTGCGCTGGTGCTGACCGTGTTCGTGCTGCTGGTGAGCCTGGGCGCGCGCGCCCTGCTATTGCGCAACAAGATCTCCAATGACTGACCTCTCCCTCCGGACACCCGACATGAACGATCTCCAAAACGCCATGCCGATGCATCGCATCGCCGTTCCGGCCGCCAAGGGGGCACCGACCGCGCAGGCGCCGGTGAAAGTGGCCGCACGCAATCTGGATTTCTATTACGACAAGTACCACGCGCTCAAGGGCATCAACATCGAGATTCCGGAAAAGCGCGTCACCGCGCTGATCGGGCCGTCGGGTTGCGGCAAGTCGACCCTGCTGCGCATCTTCAACCGCATCTATGCGCTGTATCCGAAGATGGAGGCGCGCGGCGAAGTGTTGCTGGACAACGAAAACATCCTCTCGCCGAAGTACCCGATGAACCGGCTGCGCAGCAAGGTCGGCATGGTGTTCCAGAAGCCGGTGCCGTTTCCGATGACGATCTTCGAAAACGTCGCCTACGGCATCCGTCACCACGAAAAACTGTCCAAGGCCGACATGCAGAACCGTGTCGAACAGGCGCTGCGTCAGGGCGCGCTCTGGGACGAGGTCAAGGACAAGCTGGGGCAAAGCGCTCTGGGCCTGTCCGGCGGCCAGCAGCAGCGGCTGTGCATTGCACGCGCCGTGGCGCTACGGCCGGATGTGTTGCTGCTGGACGAACCGACCTCGGCGCTGGATCCGATTTCCACCAGCCGCATCGAGCAACTGGTGGAAGAGCTCAAGCGCGAATACACCATCGTGATCGTGACCCACAACATGCAGCAGGCCGCACGCGTGTCCGACTACACCGCCTTCATGTATCTGGGTGACCTGATCGAACACGACCGCACCGAAACGATTTTCTCCCAGCCGTCCAAGCAGCAGACCGAGGACTACATCACCGGTCGTTTCGGTTGATGTAAGGCGGGCGACCGCACCACCGCATTGAAGCAACTTCGCCGCACCATTGCCGGCACGACATCCCCCTCACGTGCGATGTCGCCAAGGTGAAGGCGGACCTCCACCACCGCCACGAATCGAGAGCACGATGAACCAGCACCTCAACGACCATATCGTCAAAAGCTACGACGAGGAGCAGCACCGTCTTGTCGCCGAGATCGTGCGCATGGGCGACACGGCGGTGGCGCAGCTGGAAGCCGCACTGGATGTGGTGGAACGTCGCGACGACCACGCCGCACATCGCATCGTGGTCAACGACGAAGCGATCGATGCGCTGGAGCATGCGATCAGCCACGACGTGATGCGGCTGGCGTTGCGTGGCCCGATGGCGCGCGACCTGCGCGAGATCCTGGCCGGCCTGCGCATTCCGGCCGATATCGAACGCATCGGCGATTACGCGGCCAATGTCGCCAAGCGCTCGATCGCGCTCAATTCCGCACCGCCGCTGCCGCAGACGGTAGGCCTGCGTGCGCTCGGCCAGATGGCGGCCGACGCCGTGCGCGAGGCGGTGCAGGCGTATCGCAACAAGGATGCCGATGCGGCCATTCGCGTACGCGACGAAGATGCACGCCTGGATGCGCAATACACCGCGCTGTTTCGCGAGTTGCTGACCTACATGATGGAAGACCCGCGCAACATCACCCCGTGCACGCACCTGCTGTTCATGGCCAAGAATCTGGAGCGCATCGGCGACCACGCCACCAACATCGCCGAGAACGTGTGGTTCCTGGTGCACGGCGAGCAACCGCTGCCGCCGCGCCTGAAGCGCGACGACACCAGCACCACTGGCGTCATCTGATCCGGGACACGTGCCGGCGATACCCGCAAGCACGCTGCGAACAGCGCAAAGGCCTTGATCATTACGTATTCAGCAAATTGCACCTAGGGTGCAATCACACAGGCTGTTCCTGTGACGCAGGAGTACGCAGATGAAACGCATCATCGGATCCCTCATGGTTGTGTCGCTGCTGACGTCCGGTGCAGCGTTCGCTGCGCCGCAACAGCATGACGACCGCGATCGCCGCGCACAGCACCACGACGCGCGTGGACCGGACCGTCGCGACGAGCACCGCGACGACAGACACGATGACACGCGTGACGACCGCCCCAGCGCGCACAACGACGACCACCGCAACGATCGTCGCGGCCCGCCCTATCGGCGTGGCGAGCGCCTGGCACCGGACCATCGCGGCACGCGCGTGGCCGACTACCGCAAACATCACTTGCACGCGCCGCAGCGCGGGCACGAGTGGCGTCGCGTGGACAACAACTACGTGCTGATTGCGGTGGCCACCGGGCTGATTGCAAGTGTGGTCGCCGCCCGCTGAGGCCAGCGGTTGAAACGCAGGGTTATCGGGCCCGATCCGTGGTGACACGGGTCGGGCTTTTGTTTGCCCGATCGAAGATCCGGACCCGCAGGCACACCGCCAGCTGCCACGATCGGGCCGGTCGTGCGACCTGCTAGGCTATGCCGATGAACGAACCGGTCGACCTGCCACCTGCCCCCTCCTTCCTGCCCATGTCGCGGCGCTTTCGCGGTTATCTGCCCGTGGTGGTGGATGTGGAGACGGGGGGATTCGACTGGAACAAGCACGCCTTGCTGGAAATTGCCTGCGTGCCGATCGAAATGGATGCCGACGGGCGGTTCTTCCCCGGCGAGACCGCCAGCGCGCATCTGGTGCCGGCGCCGGGGCTGGAGATCGACCCCAAGTCGCTGGAGATCACCCGCATCGTGCTCGACCACCCGTTCCGCTTCGCCAAGCAGGAAAAGGACGCGCTGGACCATGTGTTCGCACCGGTGCACGCGGCAGTGAAGAAGTACGGCTGCCAGCGCGCGATCCTGGTCGGGCACAACGCGCATTTCGATCTGAACTTCCTCAACGCCGCGGTTGCCCGCGTCAGCCACAAACGCAATCCATTCCATCCGTTCAGCGTGTTCGACACCGTGACCCTGGCCGGCGTGGCGTACGGGCAGACCGTGCTGGCGCGCGCGGCACAAGCCGCGGGCCTGGAGTGGAACGCCGCCGACGCGCATAGCGCGGTCTACGACACCGAACAGACCGCGCGGCTGTTCTGCACGATCGCCAATGCCTGGCCGGGGCCTGGCGCGGGCTGATCGAGCCGGGAATCGGGATTGGGGAATCGTAAAAGCAGCGAGGCTTCTTGCTTGAGAAATCAGCAGTTATTGGCGCCGCGTGTGGCCGTACCCTCATCCGCCCTTCGGGCACCTTCTCCCGCAGGAGAAGGAAAGTGCCAAGCATCTTAGCTTTTACGATTCCCCAATCCCGATTCCCGATTCCCCCCTAACCCACACAGATCCGGTCACGCCCCGCACTCTTGGCCTGATACAGCGCGTGATCGGCGCGCTGCATCAGCGATGAGCCGGTGTCGTCATCGTGCAACTCGGCGACGCCGGCACTGAAGGTCACCTGCAGGCCTTCCACGCCGCCCCAGTCGTGGCGCGCATGGAACAGCTCGCGGATGCGCTGGCACAGTGCCTGCGCATCCGCCAACGTTGTATCGGCCAGCAGCAGGGCGAACTCTTCGCCACCCAGACGCGCCGGCAGGTCCGATGCGCGCGCGGCGGCCGTCAGCAGCACGCCGACGTCGTGCAGCACCGCATCGCCACTGGCGTGTGAATAGTGGTCGTTGATGCGTTTGAAGTGATCGATATCCAGAATCGCCAGCACCAAAGGGCGCGCGCTGCGGCGTGCGCGGCTGATGTCGCGCGCCAGCGCCTCGTCGAAATGCCGGCGGTTGGGCAGCCCGGTCAAGGCGTCCTCGTGCGCCTGGCGCTCGAACACGTCCGACTTGATGCGCAGCCGCGTCAGCAGCTCGCTCTTTTCCTGGTTGGCCTGCAGCAATCGCTGCGCCTGCAGTTGCATATCTTCGGTGCGTTTGCGCACCAGTTCGGCCAGGCGCGCGTTATGGGTCTTGTAGCGGCGCAACAGGAAGCGATACACCAACGCGAGTGCGAACATCGCGCACAGCACCGCAGCAAAGCGCACGTCCTGGCGCTGCCACCACAGCGGCAGCACCTCGAACGCCCACATCGCCTCGTGCGTGCTCCATGCACCGCCGGGGTGACGGGCCGCCACATGCAGACGGTAGCGCCCCGGCGGCAGGCCGATGAATTCCACGCTGCGTTGCCGGCCCCGCTCAGTCCAGTCATTGTCCAGGCCTTCCAGGCGCGTGCGGTACTCGATGCGCTCCGGCAGCAGGAAGCTCATGCCGACGTAGGACACGTTCAGGCGATGCCCACCCGGCAGCCGTGCCTGCTGCCGCCATGTCAGCGGACGTGCGTCCTGCTGCACGCTCTCGATCACCGCGGGCGGTGCACGGCGCTGGCGAAAGCGCTGCAGACGCGCCGGATCGACCGTGCTCACGCCGCCAGCGGTGACCACCCAGATCGAGCCATCGGCACGCGCGATCATGCTCGGCCCGGAGCTGCCGTTGGCCTGCGCGTTGCCCATGCCGTCGATCTCGCCATAGCGTTCGATGACCAGCCGGCCGCGTCCATCGGCCACCGCGTTGAGCAAGGCGAGTTGTGTGCGCAGCACGCCGCGATTGCTGCTGATCCAGGCATTGCCGAAGCGGTCGTTGACCAGCTGGAACACCGTATCGACCGGCATGCCCTGCTCCAGGCCCACGCGTGCGAGCCTGCCGTTGCGCGCCCGGTACAGGCCGCGATCGGTCGAGATCCAGACAGCGTCACCGATGCTCTGAAAACCGAACACGCTCCGCGCGCCGCCCAGCGCTTCCAGATTCAATTGCTGCAGTTTTCCGTCGCGCAGTACCGCCGCGCCGTCGACCGAGCCGATCCACAGCGCACCATCGATGCTGGCCAGCGCGGTCACCACGCCATCGGGCAGGCCGTCGACGGCCAGGGTCGCCCGCTTGCCGTTCACCAGCTTCACCACACCGCGCTGCGTGGCCAGCCACACCACGCCGGAGTCGTCGATCACGATGGCGCGGATATGCCCGCTGGGAATGCCCTCGGCGTCGCCGTAATGCCGCAGCAGGCGTCCATCGCGCAGCACGAAGACGCCATCGGCATACGTGCCCACCCACAGATCGCCGTGCCGATCCAGCGCCAGGCTGAGCACCGAGAGCCTGCGCCCGGATGGCGTGGCCACCGCCACCGGCACGATGCGTCCGTCCGGCAGCATGCGATCCAGGCCGGCGGTGCTGGCGATCCACAGACTGCCGTCGCGGTCTTCCAGCACCGCCCGGGCGTAGTCGCCGCTCAGGCCATCGCGCTGGCTGTAGCTGCTGAACAGGGTTTCGCGCAGTCGAAACAGCCCGCCATTGGCGCCGACCCAGATGCTGCCTTCGGCATCCTCGCGCAAGCTGACGATGCGCCCGGTCGGCAGGCTGCGACCAGCCGGCAGATGCTCCACTCCATGACTGCCGATGCGCAGCAGCCCCTGATTTTCGCTACCCAGCCACAGGTCGCCGTGGCGATCCTGCAGCATCGCGGTGAAATGGCCCTGCCCGGGCACACGATGCACCAGCTCGGCGGTCCGGCCCTGTAGCCGGTACAACTGCTCGCCGGCGACGACCCACAGCGTGCCGTCCGGTGCGCGGTATGGCCACGCCAGCCCCGGCGGCAGGCCGAATGCGGCCGGGGCGCGATGCATGCGCCCGTTCGGTTCGCGATAGATCAAGCCGTCCAGCGTGCCGATCAGCAGCCGGCCCTGATCGTCGAACGCCATGCGCGGAAAGCTGCTCTGCAGCGGCACGCCATCGCGCGGCGGAAAGTACTCGAAGCGCCCATCCGGCCACAGGCAGCCCAGCCCGTGCCCCTCGAACAGCAGCCACATGCGACCGCGCTGATCCATGGTCATTGCATGGATCAGCGCTTGCGGCCACTGCCCTTGCCGCTGCCAGTGCCGCCACTGCCCGTCGCTGCCGTGACGCACCAGATTGCCGCGCGCATCGCTGAGCCACAGCGCCCCGTCGTGATCGACGTACAAGGCGCCGACGCCGTTGTCGGGCAAGCCCGGACGCGTGCTGCGGTCGATGATGCCGAATTCCAGGCCGTTGTAACGCACCAGGCCTTCCCAGGTGGCGAACCACAGGTAGCCGTCGCGGGTCTGGGCGATATCGCGCAGCGAGTTGTGCGGCAGGCCGTTACGCGAGCTCCAGCTGTCGATCGCGTAGTCGCGTAGTCGCGCAGTGGCGCCGTGCCGGCCGGTGCAGCCAGCGCCGCGAGCGAGCACAGCGCCAGCAGCATGCAGACAACGGCACCGAGCCAGCGCCGCGGCTGCGTGTCTCCCCGTGCCGACGCCTTGGCATCGCATCCGTTCTCGCCCGTCGACCAGGCCCCCGCTCCATCTTTCATCAGACATAACACGCCGTTCGCTGGCGATATGGTAGGCAAAAATGCGCACGCGCGCCGGTGGATCGCCGCATGAGTGGGCGAAAGTCATGTGCAGCGCGCTACGTACGCACTCGGCAATGCAGCGGCAAGCACATGGGCGCCGTGGTTTGCGCAGATCGGCTGGTTTATGTGAGTGCGCGGATCGACCGGCGCCAGACGCGCGATCTCGCCGTGCCGATCAAGCCGCACTGCGCGCACCCGCGCGCTCGAACCGCGCGTAAGTGCAATACAAGAGTGGCTAGCAAAACGTCGCGAGCAGACCAACTAGTTGCGGACCAGCGCGGAGCAAGCCCAGTGCACGGGTGGTGCATGCCGATCCGGGCAGCGGCCGCGCCCGCGCCCGCCTGGCGGTGAGCGTAGTCGTTTCGATGGCCGCTTTAAGCGCCCAGGCGCTGGCGTACCGCTTCGAACAGGGTCACGCCGGCAGCCACCGAGACGTTCAGGCTTTCGATATCGCCCGGCATCGGAATCTTGACCAGGCCATCGCAGTGCTCGCGGGTGAGACGACGCAGGCCGTCGGCTTCGCCACCGAGCACCAGCCCGACGTTGCCGCGCAGGTCCACGCTGTATAGCGACGCCTCGGCTTCGCCGGCCAGGCCATACAGCCACACGCCCTGCTTCTGCAGATCGCGCAGGCAACGCGCCAGATTGGTCACCGCGACCACCGGAATACGGTCGGCCGCACCGGCCGAGGTCTTGCGCACGGTCGCGTTGACCGTGGCCGACTTGTCCTTGGGAATGACCACCGCAGTGACGCCGGCCGCCGCCGCGCTGCGCAGGCATGCACCGAGATTGTGCGGGTCCTGCACGCCGTCGAGAATCAGCAGCAAGGCGCGTCCCTCGGCTGCGGTCACCAGCGCTTCGAGCTCGTTTTCGGCCCACAGCCGCGCTGCGGCATAGCGGGCGACCACGCCCTGGTGGCGCACCTGCCCACCGACGCCATCGAGTGCCTGGGTGTTGACCCGGCGCACGTCGATGCCCTTGCGGCGGGCCTGCTCTTCGATTTCGATCAGGCGCGGATTCTTGCTGCCGGCCTCGATCAAGACCTCGCGCACGTTGTCGGCGTCGTTCTCGACGGACGAGGCGACGGCGTTGACGCCTACGATCCACTGATTCTGCTTGCTGCTCATTGCGCCGGATACGAAGAGATAAAGGGGAATGGTAGGGGCTGCGGCCTGCCACGTCACGGCCGGAGCGCAGACGGCGCTGCCAGCAAGGAGATCGCGTTGTTCCTGGACCACGGCCAGAACTTCAGCACGCTGTACGGCCTATTGCGGGGATCGAAGATGGCGCTCGCACCGTTGTGATGGTGCCGGCACCTGCACGCACCCGCTGTCGCGAACCCCTGCGATAGGAGCTCACGCCTGCGGGCGCGAACTCACACTGGCCACTGCGCGGTATCGTGATCCGGATGCTGCCTTGACACCACATCGGCCAGAAACGCCAATGCAGCGACATCATCCTCGGTGGTACGCGCCGGCAGATCACTCAACCCATCGACAAACGGCAGCTTGCGCTCCACTCCATACTGGATCATTGGCGGCAGCCGCTCAGGCGTATCGAACGCGCCGGCCGCAATCGCCACGCCGTCCGGCGCCTCATAGGTCAGCGGCGTTCCGCAGTCGGCACAGAATCCACGCTGCACCAGCGACGAAGACGCGAAGCGCCTGGGCTCGCCGCGTGTCCAGACGAATTCGGCGCCGCGCACCGAAACCAGCGGCGCGTAGTAGGCACCGAAGGCTTTTTGACACATGCGGCAATGGCAAATCGAGGCGTCCGTCAGCCTGCCGCGCACGTGGAAACGCACGGCGCCGCATTGGCAGCCACCGCTGTACTCGATTGCTGCGTCCATCGTCGCCTCAAGCCTTGAAAGTGGGCACCCAACGCGCGTTGCGAGCGTCTGCCAGCAACGAGCTGCAGCTCATATCCGTCGGTCCGTACGCATCGCGAGCCGCCGTCGGACGGCGGCTCGCGGTACTGCAGACACGCTTAGTACTGCTTCTTCTTGCGCTTGGCCGGCTGAGCACTCGGCGGCGGCGGCGGTTCGGGCGCATCGCCGCGATCCTCTGCCAGGCGGAAGTCGATCTTGCGTTCCTCCATGCTGGCCTTGAGCACCAGCACCCGCACCGGATCGCCCAGACGGAACGTGCGGCCACGGCGCTCGCCACTGAGCGTCTTGCGGATCGGATCGAACTGGTAATAGTCCTGCGGCAGCTGGGTGACATGCACCAGGCCGTTGACCTTGGACTGGGTCAACTCCACGAACAGGCCGAACCCGGTCACGCCGCTGATCACGCCGTCGAACTGGCCGCCGACATGCTTTTCCATCCACGCGGCGCGATACCGCTCGTCCACTTCGCGCTCGGCTTCGTCGGCACGCCGACCACGCTCGGAACACTGCAACGACAACGCCGCCATCTGGCGCGGGGTGTAGATGTATTTTTCCGGGCTGGCACCGGTCAGCGCGTGTTTGATCGCGCGATGCACCAGCAGGTCCGGATACCGTCGGATCGGCGAGGTGAAGTGCGCATACGCTTCCAGCGCCAGACCGAAGTGACCGTTGTTGTCCGGCGAATACACCGCCAGGCTCTGGCTGCGCAGCAGCACCGATTCCAGCAGCGCCGCATCGGGACGCGCACGCACCTTCTTCAGCAACTTGGTGTAGTCACCAGGGCGCACCTTGCTCCATGCCGGCAGGCTCAGCTGGAATTCCTTGAGGAACTCCAGCAGGTCTTCGTATTTGCTCTCCGGCGGCCGCTCGTGCACGCGGTACGGTGCCGGCACATGCATGCTCAGCAGGTAACGCGCGGCCTCGACGTTGGCGGCGATCATGCATTCTTCGATCAGCTTGTGCGCATCGTTGCGCACCAGCATGCCGGCCTGGGTGACTTCGCCGGTGTTGTCGAGCACGAAGCGCACTTCGGAGGTTTCGAACTCGATCGCGCCACGCTGCGTGCGCGCCTTGGACAGCACGTTGTACAGCTGATGCAGGCGCTGCACCTGCGGCAGCAACGGGCCGATGAAGGCCTTGGTATCGGCATCGTCTTCGCCGACCGCCTTCCAGACCTGGTTATAGGTCAGGCGCGCATGCGAGTTCATCACCGCCTCGTAGAAACGCGAACCGGTGACTTCGCCGTCGCGCCCCACCTGCATGTCGCAGACGAAGCACATGCGGTCGACCTTGGGCATCAGCGAGCAGATGCCGTTGGACAGGGTTTCCGGCAGCATCGGCACCACGAAACCCGGGAAATACACCGAGGTGGCACGCTTTTGTGCTTCGTCGTCCAGCGGCGTGCCCGGACGCACATAGTTGGACACGTCGGCGATCGCCACCACCAGACGGAAGCCGTCGGCGTTGGGCTCGCAATACACCGCGTCGTCGAAATCCTTGGCGTCTTCGCCGTCGATGGTGACCAGCGGCATCTGCCGCAGATCCACGCGCCCGCCGATCATCTGCGGCTCGACCACCAACGGCACTGCCGCGGCTTCGTCCAGCACTTCCTGCGGGAATTCGTGCGGCAGCTCATGGCCATGGATGGCCATCTCCACCACCAGCGACGGGGTGAGCTTGTCGCCGAGCACCGCGATGATCTTGCCGATCGCCGGGCGCCGCGCGTCCGGCGGCGCGATCAGTTCGCACACCACCAACTGCCCTTCGCGTGCGTCGCCGATGCCATCCGGTGCGATCTGCACATTGCGTTGCACGCGCTTGTCGTCCGGGTCGACATAGGCCACGCCATGCTCGTAGAAGAAGCGCCCGAGCATGCGCGACATGCGGCGCTCGAGCACGCGGGCGATCGCACCTTCGCGGCGGCCACGGCGGTCGATGCCGGTGACATTGGCCAGCGCACGATCGCCGTGCATGACATTGCGCATTTCATAAGGCGGCAGGAACAGGTCATCGCCACCTTCGTCCGGCTTGAGGAAGCCAAAGCCTTCCGGGTTGGCGATCACCACACCCGCAATCAGGCTGGTCTGCTGCACCGGCGCATAGCCGCCGCGGCGGTTCTGCACCAGCTGCGCTTCGCGCACCATCGCCGCCAGGCGCTTGCCCAGCGCGTCGATGCGGTCGCTGAGATTGAGTTGTTCGGCGATTTCCTCGGCGGTCTGCGGACCGTCGCAGGCATCGAGCAGCTGCAGGATGGCTTCGCGGCTGGCGATCGGCTCGGCGTAGCGCAGTGCTTCGCGATCGGCATGCGGATCCTTGAACTCCGCCGCCGGCGCGGACGCTTCGATCGGCGCCTGCTGGAGGCGTTCCGGCGGCGGCGCAGGCGGGCCACTCTTGCGCGGATGCGGTGCGCGTGGTGCCGGCGGCGTGGGCAGCGCGGGCAGCGCGGGCAGCGCGGGCGCTACCGGCAGTTCGGGCGAAGCATTGGCGGCCTTGTCGGCAGCGCGCTTGTTCGCGGACTTGGTCGACGCGCCGGCGGCGGCGCGGACCAGGAAGTCCGGCATCCAGCCCGGCAACTTCTGTTTTTCGGCGGTGGTGGACTCGCCCGGGCTGGTGGATTTGCGGCGACTGGGCCGATCGGAATCTGGGGTGTTTTTCTTTGTCATTGCTTACATGGTACCCCTTGCGGCCGCGACATGGGCAGCAAGGCTCGCCCAAGCGGTCGCAATTGCCGCTTGCCAGGCATTGACAAGCCCGCCGGGAGTCTGCAAAATTCGCGGCTCACCTGCCCAGGTGGCGGAATTGGTAGACGCACTAGCTTCAGGTGCTAGCGGGGGCAACTTCGTGGAGGTTCGAGTCCTCTTCTGGGCACCAGTTTAAAAAGACCTCCGAGCAATCGGGGGTCTTCTGGTTTCCGGGGTCTGGAAAATTCTGATTGGGGCCGCACGTTTGCGTTGCCTGCCGACGCGAGCACGCTGTTGATCGGCTGCCAAAGCTTGATCCGCTCACGCCGTAGCGCGGCAACGGCGCAACCGGCAAGCCTTCTGCGCGACAGCAGCGCCCTTTCGACGCCACTGCCCTGCATCCGCGGCGAGGCCGGTTATGGCGCCGCCGTGATGCCCGCCTCGCGCAGTGCCGTCGCCCAGATCGCATATCCAGTCTCACTGGGATGGGTACCGTCGGGCATCAGCGCCTCAGGCAAGGTCCCGTCCGGTTGCAGCATCCGAGGGCCGATATCGAGCAGACGCACGGACGGATCCTTGCCATAACGCGCGGCCAGCAGCCGATTGGTCTCGGCAATGGGAGCGCGCTGCGCATCCGCGGCATGGCGACCGCGCGGCATGATCGCCATCAGAATCAGCTGGCTCCCGGGCAAACGACGACGCACCTCGCTCACCACCGCCTCCACGCCCTGTACGGTCTCGGCCGGCGTGGCCGCGCGCGATTGCGCGGTGCCGGTGAGGTTGTTGGTGCCGATATGCAGCACCACCCAGCGCGGATCCAGGCCGTCGAGCTCGCCCTGGCGGATCCGCCACAGCACATTCTGGGTGCGATCCCAACCGAAGCCCAGATTCAGCACCGGACGCCTGCCGTACAACCAGCGCCAGGACTCGGGCCCGCTGACACGCGTGGCCAGCGGTGGGCCGGCCCAGAAATGCGTGATCGAATCGCCGATCATCACCACCTCGGGCTTTAGCGCGCGCGCTTCAGCCAGCGCCGCATGGTGACGTGCATACCAATCGTAGGAATCCTGCTCCAGCCGGTCGACCGGAATCAGCGAGGTCGCAAAATCACGGCCAAGCTCGGCGACCGGCTTGACCGGCGGCTCGCCGAGCAGGCGCGCCAGGGTCGGTTCGATCGCCTCGGCCAGCATGCGTTGACCTTGCGTGTCCGGATGCAGGGCGCCGGCTGGCGGACGGAAGCGGGTGTCGTAGAACAGCTCGCTGCGCAGCCTGCCATCGCGCCGGAAGATCGACCCCACATCCAGATAGGTCACGCGTGGATTGTCGCCGTAGCGCACGGCCAGGCCCTGGTTGATCTGCGCATCGCGGCGCGACTTCTCGCTGGAGATGTCGCTGGGCAGCACACCCACCAGCAGGATCTGCGTGCGCGGCAATTTCTGTTCGATCGCCGCGACCACCGCATCGATGCCGAGCTGGGCCTGCTCTGCGGTCTGGCCGAGATGGCCGGTGTTGTTGGTACCGATCAACACCAGCGCGACCTTGGGCTGCAGGCCATCGACCTCGCCATTGGCCAGCCGCCACAGCACGTTCTCGGTACCGTCGCCACTGAAGCCCAGGTTGAGCGCGCCACGGCTGCCGTAGAAGGTCTGCCAGGTCGGCTGGAAATCTTCGTCAGGCGCCTTGGCCTTTTCGTAGTTCTGGGTGATCGAATCGCCGATCAACAACAGCGGCGTGTCGGGGTGCTGCTTCACCTGCTCCAGCACCTGCGCGTGCCGCTGCGCCCACCAGGCCTCCTGCAGGCGGTCGGTCGGCACGATCGAGGGGGGCGGCGTTTGTGCGCTTGCCACAGCGCAGACCAGCAACAGCCCCCAGCACATCAACACGGGCGCAATGACAGACAATGAAAGGCGGGGAAACACAGCGTGCAAAGACCGGAGCATGCGCGCACCAGAGGCTGGAGAAGCCGCGATTGTGATCCGCGCGCGACAAGCGCGGACGCAGCCACCCCGCCATGTGATGCTTTGAAGTGCTTGCGGTGTGCCAGCGCCAGGTCACTGACGCGGCGCATCTGTGATGCTGGATCGCACACGTTTGCGTAGGAGCGCGCTTGCGCGCGATGAGGCGTTATCGATAACGCTTCATCGCGCGCAAGCGCGCTCCTACCTGGCAGTGGGAAGCAATCGCCCACATCGAAGCGATCACCTACATCAAGGCAATGGATCGAGCGCTGCACACCTTGGGCCAATGGAATCGGCACCCGGCGGCGCGCTGCCGAACAGGCCGCTCAGCGCAGGCCGGTCTCGCCGCGCAATCACCAGGCGCTGGATTTCCGAGGTGCCCTCGTAGATCTCGGTGATCTTGGCGTCACGGAGAACGCTCCAGCGTTGCCGCGCCATGCGGCAGCGCTGGAGCGCGGCCGACTTCAGCGCAGGCCGGTCTCGCCGCGCGCGATCACCAGGCGCTGGATTTCCGAGGTGCCCTCGTAGATCTCGGTGATCTTGGCGTCGCGGAAGTAACGCTCCAGCGGCATTTCCTTGGAATAGCCCATGCCGCCGTGGATCTGCACCGCCTGATGGGTGATCCACATCGCCGCCTCCGAGGCGGTGAGCTTGGCCACGGCCGCTTCGGTGCCGAACTTCTGGCCTTGCCCCTTCAACCAGGCCGCGCGCAGCGTCAGCAGCAGCGCTGCATCCAGCTTGCACTTCATGTCAGCGATCTTGGCCTGGGTCATCTGGAAAGTGCCGATGGCCGCACCGAAGGCCTTGCGCTCCTTGACGTAGGCCAGGGTCGCTTCATAGGCCGCACGCGCGATGCCGACCGCCTGCGAAGCGATGCCGATGCGCCCGGCGTCGAGCACGCTCATCGCGGTCTTGAAGCCCTCGCCTTCCACGCCCAGCACTTCCTCGGGCTGGGCGATGTAATCGGCAAACTCGATCTCGCAGGTGGCCGAGGCGCGAATGCCGAGCTTGGGCTCGGTCTTGCCGCGGTGGAAGCCGGCGCGATCGGCGTCGACCATGAAGGCGGTGATGCCGCGCGCGCCCTTGTCCGGCTCAGTCACCGCAAACAACACGATGTACTTGGCGACCGGGCCGGAGGTGATCCAGCTCTTCTTGCCGTTGATCACGAAGCTGCCATCGGCCTGCTTGACCGCACGGCAGCGCATCGCCGACGCATCCGAACCGGACTGCGGCTCGGTCAGTGCGAATGCGCCGATCTGCGCGCCTTCGGCGATCGCGCGCACGTACAGCTGTTTCTGCGCCTCACTGCCGTTCTTCAGGATGCCGGTGCAGAACAGCGAGTTGTTGACCGAGACAATGGTGGAATGCGCGCCGTCGGCAGCGGCGATCTCGATCATCGCCAGCGCATAGCTGATCGGGTCCATGCCGGCGCCACCGTACTCGGCCGGCACCTCGATGCCCATCAGGCCGTTCTCGCCCAGCAGGCGGATGTTCTCCAGCGGGAACTCGCCGCTGCGATCGAACTGCTCCGCGCTGGGGGCGATCTTTTCCTGGGCGATGCGGCGCGCCACATCCTGGATCATCAATTGTTCTTCGGTAAAGCTGAAATCCACGTCGCACCCCTCCAGGCCTAGGCTGAGCACCCATTGTAGCCCCAACCATTCGCATGCGTATGTAGTTGACCCCACACCCTGCCCGGCCGAAAATATCTCCATATCGCGATATAGAGATATTCATGGATCTGGAAGACTGGTCGGCGCGCCTGAAGGTATTTGCCGACGCCACCCGCGTCCGCCTGCTGACCTTGCTGGAGCAGGAAGAACTCACCGTGGCCGAGCTGTCGGCGATCACCCGCCTGGCCCAGCCGCGCGTGTCCACGCACCTGGCCAAGCTCAAGGAAGCCGGGCTGGTGCGCGACCGCCGCGCAGGCGTGTCGGCCTATTACCGTTTCGACGAGGTGTCGCTGGACCCGGCGCAGCGCGCCCTGTGGCTGGCGCTGAGCACCGGCAGCGACGATCCGCTGCTGCGCCAGGACGCCGAGCGCGTGGCAGCAGTGCTGGCCAACCGCGCCGCCGACCAGAACTGGGCCGATTCGGTGGCCGGCGACATGGAGCGGCATTATTCCCCCGGTCGCACCTGGGAAGCACTGGCGCGCACCGCCCTGCCCTTGCTGGAAACCGGCGACGTGCTCGACATCGCCTCCGGCGACGGCGTGCTGGCCGAGCTGGTGGCACCGCATGCCACCCGCTACATCTGCATCGACACCAGCGCGCGCGTGGTCGCCGCCGCCAGCGAGCGCCTGCGCAAGCTGCGCAATGTGGAAGTGCGCGAAGGCGACATGCATGCGCTGCCGTTTCCCGATGCCAGTTTCGACCTGGTGGTGCTGATGCATGCGCTCACCTACGCGGCCAAGCCGGCGCAGGCGGTGGCCGAATCCGCGCGCGTGCTGCGCCCCGGTGGCCGCTTGCTGTTGTGCAGCCTGGCCAAGCACGAACATCGCGCCGCGGTGCATGCCTATGGCCACGTCAATCTCGGTTTTGCGTCCAAGGAATTGCGCAAGTTCGCCGAGAAAGCCGGGCTGGACGTGTCCAGCCTGGAGACGGTGACGCGCGAGAAGCGCCCGCCGCATTTCGAGGTGATTTCGTTGATTGCGGTGAAGCCGGGAATTGGGAATCGGGAATCGGGAATCGTTGAAAGCAAAGGCGCTGCTTTGCGGAGAACCGGATCATGACGCCCGCAGCAATCTCCAATTCCCAATCCCCACTCCCGTTTGCACTGCCGTGGCTGCATCCGGAGCGCGCCGCCAGACTCACTGCCGCGCTCGCCGAACGCATCCTCATCATCGATGGCGCGATGGGCACCATGATCCAGCGCCACGATCTGCAGGAACCCGATTATCGCGGTACCCGCTTTGCCGACGGGTACGACAGCGCGCAGGTACATGTGCATGGCCCGGGCTGCGATCACGCGCACGCACCGCAAGGCCACGACCTGAAAGGCAACAACGACCTGCTGTTGCTGTCGCGCCCGGAGATCATCGCCGGCATCCACCGCGCCTATCTGGACGCCGGGGCCGACCTGCTGGAAACCAACACCTTCAACGCCACCTCGGTGAGCCAGGCCGACTATCACCTGGAACATCTGGTCTACGAATTGAACAAGGCCGGCGCGCAGGTCGCGCGTGCGTGCTGCGATGAAGTCGAGGCGCTGACCCCACACAAGCCGCGCTTCGTGATCGGCGTGCTCGGCCCCACCAGCCGCACCGCCTCGATCAGCCCGGACGTCAACGACCCCGGCTATCGCAACACCAGCTTCGACGCATTGCGCGAGACCTATCGCGAGGCCATCGACGGCCTGATCGACGGCGGTGCCGACACGCTGATGGTGGAAACCATCTTCGACACGCTCAACGCCAAGGCCGCGCTGTATGCGATCGAGGAAGTGTTCGAAGCGCGCGGCGGACGCCTGCCGGTGATGATCTCCGGCACCATCACCGATGCCTCCGGACGCACCCTGTCCGGCCAGACGGCCGAGGCGTTCTATGCCTCGGTCGCGCACGGGCGGCCGCTGTCGGTGGGCCTGAACTGCGCGCTCGGCGCAAAGGACCTGCGCCCGCATGTGGAGACCTTGTCGCAGATCGCCGACGCCTATGTCAGCGCGCATCCCAACGCCGGCCTGCCGAACGCCTTCGGCGAGTACGACGAAACTCCGGAAGAAATGGCCGAAACCCTGCGCGAATTCGCGCAGGCCGGCCTGCTCAACCTGGTCGGCGGCTGCTGCGGCACCTCGCCGGATCACATCCGCGCCATCGCCGAAGCGGTGGCCGACCTGCCACCGCGGCAGTTGCCTGGCGCGCAGGAGCTGGCCGCGTGATGCGGCAGTCACGCCCTCATCCGCCCTTCGGGCACCTTCTCCCGCAAGCGGGAGAAGATGGCGCGCAGCGCCGGATGAGGGCCGCAGTGCGTCGCGCCCCATGGTCAGGCCGTGAAGATCACCCACGCACCAAGACCGATCGCGCCGTCAACGTCCAGCAGAGCCTCGCATGAGCACTCCCCGCCACACCCGCCTGTCCGGCCTGGAACCGCTGGTCATCACGCCGGACCTGTTGTTCGTCAACGTGGGCGAGCGCACCAACGTCACCGGCAGCGCGCAGTTCCGCAAGCTGATCAAGGAGGAGCGCTACGAAGAGGCGGTGGAAGTGGCGCGTCAGCAGGTCGCCAACGGCGCGCAGATCCTCGACGTCAACATGGACGAGGGCCTGATCGATTCGGAAAAGGCGATGACGCGCTTTCTCAACCTGATCATGTCCGAGCCGGACATCGCGCGCATTCCGGTGATGGTGGATTCGTCCAAGTGGAGCGTGATCGAAGCCGGCCTGAAGTGCCTGCAAGGCAAGAGCGTGGTCAATTCGATCTCGCTCAAGGAAGGCGAGGCGCTGTTCATCGAACAGGCGCGCAAGGTGCTGCGCTATGGCGCCGCCGCGGTGGTGATGGCCTTCGATGAAGTGGGCCAGGCCGATACCTGTGCGCGCAAGGTCGAGATCTGCACACGCGCTTACAAGGTGCTGACCGAGCAGGTGGGCTTCCCGCCGGAAGACATCATCTTCGACCCGAACATCTTTGCCGTGGCCACCGGCATCGAGGAGCACGACAACTACGCGGTGGACTTCATCGAAGCCACCCGCCAGATCAAGCGCACATTGCCGCATTGCCATATTTCCGGCGGCGTTTCCAACGTGTCGTTCTCGTTCCGCGGCAACGAGATGGTACGCCAGGCGATCCACTCGGTGTTCCTGTTTCATGCGATCAAGGCCGGCATGGACATGGGCATCGTCAACGCCGGCGGCATGCCGATCTACGACGAGCTGGACCCGGAACTGCGCGAGCGCGTGGAGGATGTGATCCTCAACCGGCGCAAGGACGGCACCGAGCGGCTGCTGGAAATCGCCGAACGCTACAAGGGCAGCAAGGGCGCGGTGAAAGTCGAGGACCTGGCCTGGCGCGAGAAGCCGGTGCGCGCACGGCTGGCGCATGCGCTGGTGCACGGCATCGACGCATTCGTGGAAACCGATACCGAGGAAGCGCGGCAACAATCCACCCGCCCGCTGGATGTGATCGAAGGCCCGCTGATGGACGGCATGAACGTGGTCGGCGACCTGTTCGGCGCCGGCAAGATGTTCCTGCCGCAGGTGGTCAAGTCCGCACGCGTGATGAAGAAGGCGGTGGCGTATCTGCTGCCGTTTATCGAAGCGGAAAAGCTGCGTACCGGCGATGTCGGCAAGTCCAACGGCAAGATCATCATGGCCACCGTCAAGGGCGATGTGCACGACATCGGCAAGAACATCGTCGGCGTGGTGTTGGCCTGCAACAACTTTGACGTGGTGGATCTGGGCGTGATGGTGTCGGCGCAAGTGATCCTGGACCGGGCGCGCGCGGAGAATGCAGACCTGATCGGCTTGTCCGGCCTGATCACGCCGTCGCTGGAAGAGATGTCGCATGTCGCACGCGAGATGCAGCGGCAAGGCTTCGAGATTCCGCTTTTGATCGGCGGCGCCACCACCTCGCGCGCGCACACCGCCTTGAAGATCGACCCGCATTACACCGCCCCCACCGTGTGGGTGAAGGACGCCTCGCGTGCGGTGGGCGTTGCGCAATCGCTGATCTCGCGCGACCTGCGCCAGGCCTTTGTCGCCGCCAACGATGCCGACTACGCGGAGATCCGCGCGCGCCATCGCAATCGCGGCGACGCCAAGCGCCTAGTGCCGCTGGAAAAGGCACGCGCACAGCGTTTCGATGGCGATTGGGCATCCTACACACCGCCCGCGCCGCGCCAGCCCGGCCTGCACGTGTTTGACGATTACCCGCTGCAGGAGTTGATCGAGCTGATCGACTGGACCCCGTTCTTCCAGGCCTGGGAACTGGCGGGCAAGTTTCCGGCGATCCTCAGCGACGAGGTGGTCGGCCCCCAGGCCAGCGAGTTGTACCGCGACGCACGCAAGATGCTGCGCACCATCGTTGCGGAAAAATGGCTGACCGCCAAGGCGGTGTTTGGGCTATGGCCGGCCAATAGTGTGGGCGATGATGTTGTGGTGCTGACCGAGCCTGCGGAATCGGGAATCGGAAATCGGGAATCGCAAGGCGATCCTTCGGCGCCGGACCATTCCCGATTCTCCATTCCCCATTCCCTGCATTTCCTACGCCAGCAGGTCGACAAACCCATCGACCGCCCCGACTTCTGCCTGGCCGATTTCATCGCACCTAAAAGCAGCGGCAAGCAGGACTGGATCGGTGCGTTTGCGGTGACTGCCGGCATCGGGATCGACCCGCATGTGGCGCGGTTTGAAGCCGCACACGACGACTACAACGCGATTCTGCTCAAGGCCCTGGCCGACCGTCTGGCCGAGGCGCTGGCCGAGCGCCTGCATCAACGCGTGCGTACCGAATTCTGGGGCTATGTGGAGGATGAGACGCTGGATAACGAGGCACTGATCGCCGAGCGCTATCGCGGCATTCGCCCGGCACCGGGGTATCCCGCCTGCCCCGAGCACAGCGAGAAGCGCACCCTGTTCGACCTGCTCGATGCCGAGCGCCACGCCTCAATGACGCTGACCGAAAGTTTCGCGATGCTGCCCACCGCCGCGGTTTCCGGCTATTACTTCAGCCATCCCAGGAGCCAGTACTTCGTGGTCGGGCGCTTGGGCAAGGAACAGGTGGCCGACTACGCCAAGCGCAAGGGCATCACCTTGGCATTGGCCGAACGCTGGCTCGCATCGAACCTGGATTACGACCCGGAGTAAGGGCAGCCGCAGACTGCAGACATCGTAGGAGCGCACCCATGGTGTGGTAATCGGTCTTGCCGGCGGGGCTTTTTTCATCGCTGTACTTGCGGTTGTCCGCATCCAGGATGCGATACCACGCGCCATAGCGGTGGTCGATCATGTACTTCCAGGAATACGCCCAGAGCTTGTCGTACCACTGCCAGTAGCGCTCCTGGCCGCTGCGCTGGGCCAGCAACGCCGCCGCCGCCAACGACTCGGCCTGCACCCAAAAGTACTTGTCGTCGTCGCAGACCTTGCCGTCCGGGTCGAAGCCGTAATACAGCCCGCCACGCTGCGCATCCCAGGAGCGCTCCACTGCCACATCGAACAGATGTTGCGCGGTCGGCAGCAGCCAATCGGTCGGCGCGTAGCGATCCAGCAGCATCAGCAGCTTGGCCCACTCGGTCTGGTGGCCCGGCTGGAAACCCCACGGGCGGAACAGGTGCTTGGGATTGTCGCGGTTGTAGTCCCAGTCGATGTTCCACTGCAGATCGTAGTGTTCCCACACCAGGCCGTCGGCCTTGGCCGCCTGGCGCCGGGTCATGGTGTCGGCCAGCGACAACGCGCGGTCCAGATAACGCTGCTCACCACTGGCTTCGTACGCGGCGATCATCGCCTCGCACATGTGCATGTTGGCGTTCTGGCCGCGGTAGCTGGTGAAGTTGAACTGCGCATCGGCTTCGTCGCGGTACAGGCCGAATTCCGGCTCCCAGAAATGTTTTTCCAGCAGCTGCCAGGTCTCGTCCATCCATGTGCGCGCCTCGTCGATGCCCACCTTCAGGCCGCACGAATACGCCAGCAGCACGAACGCCACGCCGTAGCAGTGATTCATGTCGTCTTCGACCACGCCATCGCGCAGGGTCCACGCGTAGCCGCCGGTGGCTGGATTGCGGTGCACGTTGCGCAGGTAATCCAGGCCGTGATGCACTGCCTGCAGGTATTGCGCATCGCCGAATTCGCGATACGCCATTGCATAGTTGAAGACGAAGCGCGTACTGCTGACCAGATGCCGATGCCCGGCATCGTAGATCGCACCATCGTCGCGGAAGTACTGGAAAAATCCGCCCGCCGGATCGATCGCGCGTGGGTGGTAGAACGCCATGGTGTCGGCGATATGCTGACGCAGCACATCGGCCGAACGGAAATCGGGTGCGGGGCTCGCAGGCAAACGGCTCATGGTTGTTCCTGGATCAAAGAATGGACTTCATCGACGCTCGGCATCGCCGCAAACGCGCCCTTGCGCGTCACCGCCAGCGCACCGACCGCTGCGGCAAAGCGGATCACCTCGGTGATCGCAGCGGCATCGCCACACAACTGCTCCAGCGTGGACGCACGCGCAGCCAACTGAAACAGCAGGCCGCCGACGAATGCATCGCCCGCTGCGGTGCTGTCACGCACCTGCACGTCGAAGGCCGGCACCTGGCCGGAATCAGTGCGTGTCTGCCAATGCACCGGTCCGCCGCCATCGGTGACCAGCAACCAGCTGGCCCGTCCCTGCCAGAGCTTCTGGGTGACCATGCTGGCATCGCCATCGAGCGTGCCGGCCAGGTAATCGAGTTCTTCGCGTGAGAGCTTGACCACATCGGCCAGCGCCAACGCCTCCCACAGCAACGCGGCCGGGTCCACATCCTGCGGCCACAACATCGGGCGCAGGTTGAGATCCAGGCTGACAATGGCGCCATCGGCGCGTGCGCGGCGCATGCCGTCCAGCGTGCATTGCGCGATCGCAGGCTCGGTCATGCTGTTGGAGCAGACATGCAGCACGGCGGCCTGCGTGAAGCCATCCGCGGCAAAATGCTCGGGACGGAACAACAGATCCGCCGCAGGCGGACGATAGAAACTGAAACTGCGCTCGCCGGCTTCATCCAGAGCCACAAAAGCCAGCGCGGTCTTGGCTTGATCAGTGCGCACGATGCCATTGGTAGCGACGCCGGCCTGCTGCAGACTGTGCAGCAGAAAGTCGCCGAACATGTCGCGCCCCAGCATGCCGACGAAATGCGCCGCACCACCCAGCCGCGCCACCGCGACCGCGACATTGGCCGGCGCACCGCCGGCGTATTGCGCAAACGTACGTGCCTCATCCGGACCGGCCTGCGGCAGTGCCAGCATGTCGATCAAAGCCTCGCCAAAGCAGACCACCTGGTTCTTTGCAGCACTCATGCCTGCGCCTCCGCCAGTGCGCCGCGCAGACGCGAGCCCCAGATGCCGTAGAACACGATGTACAGGTAGCACACCAGCGGCAACACGAACGACTCGTGCAGACCGATGCTGTCGGCCAGCAGGCCTTGCAGATACGGCACGATTGCGCCGCCGACGATGGCCATGATCAACAGGCTCGAGGCGCGGCCGGTCAGCGGGCCAAGCCGCTCGATGCCGAGCGTAAAGATGGTCGGGAACATGATCGAATTGAACAGGCCGATCGCCACCAGCGCATACACCGCCAGCATGCCGCCACTGGCCATGGTCAGCACCAGCAGCAGTGCGTTGATCCCGGCGAACACCGACAACAGCACGCGCGGCGACAACTTGGCCAGCAAGGCCGAACCGATGAAGCGGCCGATCATCGCCAGCGTCCAGTACGCCGACACGTAGTGGGTCGCCTCGCGCTCGGTGAACCCGCCGATCTGCGGCAACGAGAAATAGTTGACCATCAGGCTGCCGATCGCCACTTCCGCGCCGACATAGAAAAAGATAGCCAGCACACCGAAGCGCACATGCGGATGCGCCAGGGCATCCAGCAGCGAATGCCTGCTTTCATCCTTCTGCGCGCCCGCATCGGTGAGTGCCGGCAGACGGAACAGGAACACGAAGATCGCCAGCAGAAACAGCACGATGCCCAGACCGATGTACGGCCCCTGCACGGCTTGCGCTTCCTGCACGCGATAGGCCAGCTGCTCGGCTTCGGGCAGCACCTTGAGCTGATCGCCGCTCATCACGGTGTTGGACAGGATCAGCCAGCCACCGAACAGCGGCGCGATTGCGGTGCCCAGCGAATTGAGCGCCTGCGCCAGCGTCAACCGGCTGGACGCACTGCGCTCCGGGCCCAGCAACGCGACATAGGGGTTGGCGGCCACCTGCAGGATGGTGATGCCGGTCGCCAACACGAACAGCGCGCCGAGAAATGCGCCATAGACGCGCAGTTCCGCCGCAGGCCAGAAGCCCAACGCACCGACCGCGGCAACCGCCAGCCCAGCCACGATGCCTTGCTTGTAGCCAAGCCTGGCCACCAACCAACCGGCTGGCAGCGACATCAGGAAATACGCGCCGAAGAAGGTGAACTGCACCAGCATCGCCTGCGCGAAGTTGAGTTCGAACACCGCCTTCAGATGCGGAATCAGGATGTCGTTGAGGCAGGTGAGAAAGCCCCACATGAAAAAGATCGTGGTGACGACCGACAACGCAACGCCATTGTTGACGGGCGCCTTGTTGCCGCTTGGCACTGTGGATTGCGTGGAAAGGGAAACCATAGGAATTGCCTGGTCAGCGGCCTGAGGCCTTGGTGGGGGAATGCACGGGGGAAGAATCGTTGGGGGAGTGAAGCGCAACGACGGAGCTTGACGCACTGGCGCTGCTGGCGCTGCTGGCGCGGATCTTCAGTTCGACTGCGGCGGTCAGGCGTTGCGATGCAAGGTCGGGACTGCCGATACGCTGCAACACCAGTTGCGCGGCCTGGCGGCCGCGCGCACGCGGATCGGCGGCCAGGGTGGTCAGCGCGGGGGTAAACAATGCAGCTTCGGCGATATCGTCGAAACCGGTCACAGCGAAGTCGCGCCCCGGCACGATGCCATGCATCGCCAGCGCCGCCATCAGGCCCAACGCGACACTGTCGTTGTAACAGACCGCCGCAGTTGCACGATCGTGCTCGGCACGATCCAGCATGCGACCCGCGCACAGCGCAGCATCCTGTCGGTTCGGTGCGGATTCGACGTAATGCGCGGCCAGGCCGGCATCGGCCATCGCACGCGCGTAACCGGCGCGGCGTTGCCGGCAGGAACTGGATTCGGCATGGCCACCGAAGAACACGATGCGCCGGTGGCCTTGCGCGATCAGATGCGCGCAGGCAAGCAACGCACCCTGCTCGTTGTCCAGCGCCAGCAGATCCCAGCCCGCGCCCTCCACTTCGCGGTTGAACAACACCACGTTGTGTTGACGCCCCAGCACCTGGGTCAAGGCCTGCGCCTGGCTGCCTTCGGCCGGCGACAGGATGATGCCGGCAGGCGTGTGCTCCATCAGCGAGGTCAACACCGCCTGCTGGCGCTGCGTCGATTCGCCGGTGCTGCCGAGCAGGGTCACATAACCGGCTGCGCCAAGAGCTTCATCAACGCCTGCGGCGAATTCGGCAAAGAACGGGTTGGACAGATCGTTGATGACCAGCGCGATGCTGGATGACGTGCGGCGGCGCAGATTGGCCGCAGCACGGTTGTAGACGTAGTGCTGCCGATCCAGCTCGGCCTCCACGCGCGCGCGCGTGGTCGCGTGCACCAGCGGGCTGCCGCGCAGCACCAACGACACCGTCGCACGCGACACGCCGATGGCGCCGGCGATATCGCGCAAGGTCACCGCACCGCGTCCGCCGCGCCGGGCATCGCCGTCCTCCGCAGCGGAGGGCGTCGGTTTGGCACGCGTCACGCTGCCGACCTTGCAATGGAAGAAGTGCGCATGCATCTGGCGTCGATTGGATCGATCCAATTAGGCCTTTTCCGCGCACCCAATGCATGCGGCAGTGCAACATAGCCAGCAGTCGCGCCGATCCTGACTGCAGTCGCCTCCTTACTGAAATGCGATCGACAGGCCGATCCCGCCCTGCCAGTCCGGGCTCTCGGAGGTCAGCCCGCGCAGCACCGAGACATCCAGTTGCATCGCATGCGGCAACTGCCAGGCACCACCGGCGCCGGCCACGCGCGAGTGATCGCTGCCGGTGTCGAAACCCGCTTCCACATAGCTGCTGAAATGCTCGCCTGAGAAGAACGTGTAGTTCGGCGAGAAGGTCCAGGTATGTCCGTCGCTGTCGCGTGCGTAGTTCACGTACAGCGCCAGGGCGCGCTGCTGCGCCAGATCCCAGGACGCAGTTACGCCCAGTTCGCGCGCATAGCCGTCGCTGAAGGCCGGGCTGCCGGTCGGCACGCTGTAGCTGCCGAGCGCGGCCCAATGAAAGCTGTCCGACTGCGACGGCAATGCCACCTTCAGGCCGATATGGCTATCGCCCCCGCCACGCACACGCTCACCGCCACCGTGCTGCCAGTTGTAGCTGTCGCTACCCACCTGCAGCTCCACATTCTGGGACAGCCCCAGGCGCAGTAGCGTATCGGCGGTGTACTGCGTGGTGCGCTGCCCGTCGCTGCGATCGGTACTCGCGTCCGGCAGGCCCTGCTCCCAGGCGAACGCGCCGGGCTGCAGCACTTCGGCAGCAAACGGAATACCGGGACGGTCGAACGCCGGTGCGTCCTCCGCCTGTGCAGCGGCCTGCTGACTCACCACGCACAACCCAAGCATAACCGCGGCCGGCTCCATGGCGCGCGTCGCCTGCAAACCCGAAGCGCGGCGCGCGGTGGATGCAACTGGAGCAACAACGCAGGACTTCAATACGTTCGACAACATGGACATACGCGACACCATCGGCAGGGAATGAGCGGCAACACAACAGGCACCATGCCCGGAGGCGTTGACCGATAAGGCCGCGATGGTGCCGCGCGCGCCGTGACCGGCCCGTGTATCGCCAACGCTGCATTGCTGCATGGAGCAGCCGGACGGCGCGCAGCAACGATCCAGGTGCGCACCACGCAAGGCAACGCACCAAACAACATGGGCACCCATCAGGTGCCCATGACCAACAACACCTAGCTCACGCAGGGTTACCAGACCAGGTCGTCGGGCACCTGATACTGGGGGTCGGCATACGGGTCTTCGCCTGCCGGCGCATTCGGGTCCACCTTCAATGCCACCGATGGCGCAAACACCGCTTCGGCTTCTGCCAGTACCTCGGCGGTGACCAACAGATAGCGGCCGTTGAGCTGCAGCACGCCAAGCTCGCCGGCGTTGAGCGCCTTGAGCTGATCGGCAGTCACGTAGATACGCTTGATCTTGCCGCCATACGGGAAATGCCGGGCGATGTCCGCCTCGGCATGATTCAGCCCCTTGTCCTTGAGCAGCTCTTCGAGCTTGGCCTTGGCTTCGCGACGCAGGCGTGCTTCTTCCTGCTTCAGCCGCTCGGCTTCGATGCGCTCGTCCTTCTCGCGTTGCGCGCGGATCGCATAGGCCTTGGCCAGATCGATGTCTTCGCGCGTGCGTGCCGGCCTGGGTCCGCGGCGGTCGGCCGTGGACTGCGGCGGACGTTGCGGTCCTGCCGGCTTGCCATCGTTGCGACGCTCCGGCCTGCCGTCATTCTTGCGCTCGCCCTTGCCGTCGGTCGCCGCAGCGGCATGCGGCCGCTGCGGTCCCCTGCCCTGGCCACCCGGCTTGTTGCCGCCGGGCGCAGGCCTTCCACCATTGCCATGTTGACGCGCGGCGGGCCGTGCGTCGGGTTTGCGTTCGGGCTTGGGTGCGGACTTGAAGCCCAACCCAAGCAACTGGTCACGTAAGGTATCGCTCATGGCGGTGGCAATCTGCAATCAATAATGCGGAGGCGGCGGTTCATCCGCAGCGTCGGCAAACAACGTGGAGCGCACCTTGCCCAGATCCTCAAGCAGGTGGCGGATCAGCTCGGCATTGCGGGCGCCCGTCAAACGGGCGTCCGCAAGTGCTTCACTCAGTTCATTGAGCGCCTGCTCCTGAAAGGACAGGCGCGTTTCCAGTTCAACCAACCGCGCGTCCAGTTCCTGGTCGCGCGGCGAGAGTTGCTCATGCATGCAACGAACGGCCTCGTCCGATGGCGTAGTAGGCCAGACCTGCGGCTTCGATTTCCTGCGGGTCGTAAAGGTTGCGACCGTCGAACACGACGTCGTCCTTCAAGGCCTGCTTGATCTTGCCGAAATCCGGGCTGCGGAACTGCTTCCACTCGGTGACCACGACCAGGGCGTCGGCGCCTTCCAGTGCGGCAAATGCCTCGTCGCAGAAGGTCAGGTCGTCGCGCTCGCCGAAGATGCGCTTGGCTTCATGGGTCGCTTCCGGGTCGTAGGCACGCACGGTGGCACCGGCTTCCCACAACTGCTCCATCAAACGCCGGCTGGACGCGGCACGCATGTCGTCGGTATTGGGCTTGAATGCCAGGCCCCAGACCGCGAAGGTCTTGCCGGCAATGCTGCCGGTGCCTTCGGCGCCGTAGTGACGCTGCACCAGTTCGAACAGGTGACCCTTCTGCGCGTTGTTGACGCTTTCCACCGCGTTGAGCAGGGTCGGCTCCATGCCGTACTGCTCGGCGGTCTTGGCCAATGCCTGCACATCCTTCGGGAAGCACGAGCCGCCGTAGCCGGCGCCGGGATAGATGAAGTGCCAGCCGATGCGCGGATCCGAACCAATGCCGTTACGCACGTGCTCGACGTCGGCACCAACACGCTCGGCAATATTGGCGATCTCGTTCATGAAACTGATCTTGGTCGCCAGCATCGCGTTGGCCGCGTACTTGGTCAGCTCGGCCGAACGCACGTCCATCTCCACGATGCGATCGCGGTTGCGGTTGAACGGCGCATACAGACGGCGCATGCGTGCAATGGCCGCCGGCTTCTTGGCACCGATGACGATGCGATCCGGACGCATGCAGTCGGCCACGGCGTCGCCTTCCTTGAGGAACTCGGGGTTGGAGACCACGTCGAATTCATGGTCCACGCCGCGTGCGTCCAGCTCTTCCTGGATCGCGACCCGCACCTTGTCGGCGGTGCCGACCGGCACGGTGGACTTGTTGACGACCACCGACGGGCCGTCGATATGCCGGCCGACGGTCCGCGCAACCGCCAGCACGTACTGCAGGTCGGCACTGCCATCCTCGTCCGGGGGCGTGCCCACGGCAATGAAGGTGATTTCGCCGTGCGCAATCGCCTCGGCCGCATCGGTGGTGAAGCGCAACCGGCCAGAGGCGTGGTTGGCTTTCACCATCGGCTCCAGGCCGGGTTCATAGATGGGAATCACCCCACGATTGAGACCATCAACTTTCGCCTGGTCGATATCCACGCAGATAACGTGATGACCTACTTCCGCCAGACAGGTACCGGTGACAAGACCAACATAGCCGGTACCAAAGATCGCAACTCGCATGGGTGGGGGTACTCCTGTGGGGGATCAGGGAAGGATACCCATCAGTTCGACATCGAACGTCAACGTTGCGTCTGGTCCGATCGGCCCCCCCTGCGTGCCGTTCGGGCCATAGGCCAAGTTGGATGGAATCCAGAAACGATATTTCGAACCGACCGGCATCAACGCGACGCCCTCGGTCCAACCTGCAATGACTTGATTCAGACCGAACTCGGCCGGCTGGCCGCGCTGGTAGGAGCTGTCGAAGACCTGCCCGTTGAGCAGCTTGCCTTCGTAATTCACGCGCACCGTGTTGGTGGGCATCGGGCGCTCGCCGCTGCCCTGGCGCAGCACCATGTATTGCAGGCCCGACGCGGTGGTGATCACGCCCTTTTCGGTCTTGTTCTTGGCCAGGAAGGCATTGCCTTCCTCGCGATTCTTGGCACCGGCAGCGCCCTGCTTGGCAGAGGCGAACGCCTGCATGGTGGCAGCGGCTTCCTGCTGGGTCAGACGCGTGGTGCCCTTGGCGAACACGGTCCGCACCGCTTCCATCAGGATCGACAGGTCGATCTCGTCCTTGATGCCGGCCAGCGAGGGACCGACCGCGCGATCGCCAAGCATCAGACCGACATTTTCCTTGGACGGCGCAGCCGGCGCGCTACCCGGCGCCATGCCCGGAACCTGCTGACCGTTACGTGCCGCCAGCGCGGTGCGCAGTGCGGTGTCGGTGGCCTGGGTCTGCTCGTCGGACAACAGCGGCTTGCCGCCCTTGAATGCATTCTCGATGGCGCGTTGCAGTGCGCTCACATCGATGTCCTGGGCAATCGGCTCGAACGAACGTGCCACATCCATACCGATGGCGTAGCTGACGTTGTCGCGCGTGCTCTTCTCAGACGATGCATTCAAAACTGGCTTCTCCTTGGTGGCCGCTGCGGCCGGTTGCTGCGACATCGCCGGCATCGATGCCGACAGTGCCACCATCAGTAGCGACGCCGCCGCGCCGCGCTTTCCCATCTTCATTCGATGCACTTCCCGAAAGTGAAAAGACACGCCGACGCCGGCGCTGAATGCGCATTGTCGCATGTGCGCGTGGCGTTGCGAGCGCCGCGCTCAGCGCGACGGCGCGTTGAGCTCGCGTTCGATTGCCGCCAACACGCTCGGATCGTCTGGTTTGATCTTGCTGGGGAACTGCGCCACCACCCGTCCATTGCGACCGATCAGATACTTGTGGAAGTTCCAGCCCGGCGCCACACCAGTGGCCTGTGTCAGGCGCTGATACAGCGGCGTGGCCTGCGCACCCAGCACATGCACCTTCTCAAACATCGGGAACTTGACGCCATAGGTCAGCGTGCAGAATTCCTGAATCTGCTTCTCAGATCCGGGTTCCTGCCCCTGGAAATCGTTGGACGGAAAGCCCAGCACCGAAAAGCCGCGACTGCCGAAGCGCTGGTTCAGAGCCTCCAGCCCTTCGTATTGCGGCGTGTAGCCGCACTTGCTGGCGGTGTTGACCACCATCAGCACCTTGCCGCCGTAGGTACGGTTCAGGTTGATTGGCGCCTTGCCGGCCAGCGGCCGGTAGTCCAGATCCAGCACCGGCGCACCGGCGGCCAGCGCCGAGGCGGAAAAAAAGCCAGCGAATACAACGACCAGCAGACGCTTGAGCAACATGAGCGATCCCTTTCGATAGGTTCCGGCCACTCGCCGAGGCGGGGTGCCATCAGTTGGGTATGACAGGCAGTTGACTGCCTGCGTGTCGGTGTTATAGTTGAATACAACACCAGTCATCCAACGCAGGGGGAAAGCATGAACAGCACACGCTTCACGCGACCAGCTCCATTGCTGCTGTTCGGCAGCGCCCTGTTCGTCATTGGTTGCCTGGGAGCCGCTTCCAGTCAGGTTACGGAGTCCGGCGCCGATTATGGCGTGTCGGAGGCGGTTACGGAAAACGCGACAACTCCCCCCGAGGCGCGCACCCGGCCCAGCCGGCATCTGCGCGCTTCGCTGTCGATGCCCTATTTCTCCTTCGCGCAGGTCCTGCGTCCACGGAGCTGACCATGAACGACATCCAATGGAGCGACGGCGCTCCCATCTACCGCCAACTCAAGGAACGGGTGATTGCCATGATGCTCGATGGAATCCTCAAGCCTGGCGACGCCCTGCCCTCGGTACGGCAGGTGGCGGCCGACTACCAACTCAACCCCATCACCGTCTCGCGCGCATATCAGGAACTGGCCGACGAGAACCTGGTGGAGAAACGCCGCGGCCTAGGCATGTTCATGACCCCGGAAGCCGCGCAGAAATTGCGTGGCAGCGAACGCGAGCGTTTCCTGAATGAAGAATGGCCCGCGGTGCTGGAACGCATCCAGCGCCTGGGACTGTCCATCGACGATCTGTTGCCACAGGGAAAAACACCATGACCGCCGTCTCCTCCGACCATGTGGTCGACGCACGTGGCCTGCGCAAGGCCTACAAGCATCGGCTCGCGCTGGACAACACCAGCTTCACCATCGCCTCCGGGCGCATCGTCGGCCTGATCGGCCCCAATGGCGCCGGCAAGACCACTGCGCTCAAGGCGGTGCTGGGGCTGACCGATTTCGGCGGTGAACTGAGTGTGCTCGGCATGGATCCGCGCACCCAGCGCAACGCACTGATGAACGAGGTCTGCTTCATCGCCGACGTGGCGGTGCTGCCACGCTGGCTGCGGGTTGGCGAGGCAATCGACTTTGTCGCCGGCGTGCATCCGCGCTTCGATCGCGCCAAGTGCGAGCGTTTCCTGGCCAATACGCAGCTCAACCGCAAGTCGCGGGTGCGCGAATTGTCCAAGGGCATGATCGTGCAGCTGCATCTGGCGCTGGTAATGGCCATCGACGCGCGCATCCTGGTGCTGGACGAGCCCACCCTGGGCCTGGACATCCTGTATCGCAAGCAGTTCTACCAGCGCCTGCTGGAGGATTACTTCGACGAGCAGAAGACCATCATCGTCACCACCCACCAGGTCGAAGAGATCGAACACATCCTCACCGATGTGATGTTCATCCGCGACGGCCGCATCGTGCTGACCGCCGACATGGAAAACGTGGCCGAGCGTTACACCGAAGTATTGGTGGGTGCCGAGCATCTCGACGCCGCCAGAGGCCTGACGCCGATCGACGAGCGCAGCCTGCCGTTCGGCAAGACCGTGATGCTGTTCGATGGCGTGCCGAAGGCGCAGCTCGCCCGTTTTGGCGAAACCCGCAATCCCGGCCTTGCCGACCTGTTCGTTGCGGTCATGAAGGGGACCTACGCATGAATGCACTCACCCACCAAGCTTCTCCCGCACGCACGTTCGGCTGGCTGCTCAAGCGCGAGTATTGGGAACACCGCGGCGGTTTCGTCTGGGCACAGATCATCACCGGTGGCATCGCGGTGTTCTTCGCGCTGCTGGGCGCGGTGATCGGCGCGATCAGCGCGCGTCGCAACATGATCGGCGACAGCATCACGATGGACGATCTGGCCGAGTACACGCGCACGCTGGGCCAGGTCGGCGACGGCCTGCTGCTGGGCGGCATCGGGATCGCCTCGGTGGTGCTGGCGTTCGTGGTGTTCTTCTATTCGCTGGGCAGCCTGTACGACGACCGCCGCGACCGCAGCGTGCTGTTCTGGAAGTCGCTGCCGGTGTCCGATGTGCAGACGGTGCTGTCCAAGGCGGCCTGGGCGCTGTTGCTGGCGCCGCTGATCGCCATCGCGATCGGCGTGCTGGTCGGCCTGGCGCTGTGGCTGATCGCCATCGTGGGCGCCTCGATCGCCGGCGTCCCCAGCCCCTGGGCACTGGCAACCCATTCGCACCCCTTCTCGCTGCTGTGGCTGTTGCTGAAGACCGTGCCGATGAGCCTGCTGTGGGCGTTGCCGACCGTGGGCTGGCTGATGTTCTGCTCGGCCTGGGCCACCAGCAAGCCGTTCCTGTGGGCGGTGCTGTTCCCGCTGCTGGCCTGCGTGATGTTGAGCATCCTCTCGGCGATGCCGGGTGTCTCGCTGCCGATCGGCTGGATCTGGTACATCGTCGGCTACCGCGGCCTGCTCAGCGCCCTGCCCGGCACCTGGTCGCCACGTGCGGTCAGCGGCAACCTCGACAGCAGCGCGATGCAGAACCCCAGCGATCTGGTGCAGTGGGCGCTGCAGCACACCGACAGCGCACTGGTCTACGGCAATCCGGACATCTGGATCGGCGCCGCCATCGGCGTGGTGCTGATCGCTGCCTCCATCTACCTGCGCCGTCGGCGCTCCGAAGCCTGAAGGACATCCCATGCGTCGTCTGCTGAGTCTGGCCATCCTGTTCGCCGTGCCCGGCGCTGCGTTTGCCGAGGAGCAATGCACATTCTCCGAACCGCGCAGCCTGGAGTTGAAACTGAGCGGAGTGAAGTCGGTGCTGTTCGAGGTCGCCTCCAACGACCTGCATCTGGACGCCGCGCCAGGCAACGGCGGCCGTCTGAGCGGCCGCGCCTGTGCCGCCAGGGCCGATCTGCTCGAGGGCATGACCGTCACCCAGAAGCGCGTCGGCGACAAGCTGGTGGTGACGCTGGCCGATGACCGCCCGTCGCGCATCTCCATCGGCGACAGCTACGCGTACCTGGACCTGCGTGGCAACGTGCCCGACACGCTGCTGGTGCAGTTCGACGTGGGCTCCGGTGACGCCGAGATCAGCGGCGCTGCCGCCGTGAGTGCCGATGTCGGTTCCGGCGACATGGCGATCCGCCGCACCAAGGGCCGGGTCACCGCCAAGGTCGGTTCCGGCGATATCGAACTGGAGGAGATGGGGTCGCTGCGCGTGCTGGCGATCGGCTCGGGCGATCTCAAGGCCAGGCAGGTGCATGGCGCGGCGGAGGTCGGCAAGGTCGGTTCGGGCGACGTCAAGCTGCGCGGCGTGGCAGGCAACGTCAAGTTCGGCACGATCGGCTCCGGCGATGTCGACATCGACGATGTGCAAGGCGATGTCGGCGTGGAAGCGGTCAACTCCGGCGCCCTGAGCGTGCACAAGGTGCGCGGCGACGTCAGCGTCGCGCGCAAGGGCAGCGGCGATATCGACGTCAGCAATGTGGCCGGCACCACCCGCGTGCCGACCGACAACTGACCGCTGCATTGACCATTCAAGAGGGGAACGGCTGATGAAACTGTTGATTTCTGCGGTATTGGCGGGCGCGCTGCTGGTCGGTTGCGGCAAGTCCGAACCCAAGGTCATTGTGTCGGGCGAGAACAACGAGGGCGGAGTGACCTTCAACGGCAAGAGCCTGACGCTCCACCGCGACGGCCTACCTGCGGCCACCATCGGCGCGGATGGCGCGCTCAGCATCGCCGGCAAGCCGGTGAGCCTGAACGATGCGCAGCGGCAGGCGATGCGCGGTTTCTACGTGCAGATCTAAGGTGTCGCCGATAAAGGCATCGACATCGGCACGCAGGGCGCGGCCTTCGGTGCGCACGCCGCCGGCGAAGCGCTCAAGGGCGTGCTCAGCGGCAACACCGACCAGATCGGCGACAAGATCCAGGCGCAGGCGGAAACCTTCAAACACAATACGATGCAGATCTGCGACCAGCTGGCCACGCTGCGCAACGCGCAGGACGCCGCCGCGCAACTGGTGCCGGCATTCGCGCCGTACTCGACCCTCACCCAGCACGATGTCGACGATTGCCGCAAGTAAGCGCGGCCCTGACCGCCGCTGCGCGCTCATCGACGGGCGCAACGGCTCACCGGTGCAGATGGATCGTCACGCCGATTCCTGCACGCATGCCAGGCAGCTGACACCGGCCTGCGACATTTTGTCAGCCGCGCTAAGTGCCAATGGCTCCAGTCTGCTGGCCGGAGCGGGATTACACTAATGCGCTCCCCTGACCCCAGCGACCCCATGAACAAGTTCGTGATGCTCTGCATGGCGCTCCTGCTATGCGCCCTGACCGCCTGCGGCGACCAGTCGTCGCGGCGCGCCGAACGCGGCAAACCGCGTGTTGCCATCACCACCCAGTCGGTGATGATCCGCCGCCCACCGGCCGCCAATGCGGAAATCACCCCGGACGGCACGCTGAAGATCGACGATATCGCGCTGCCGCAGAAGGAGCCGACGCGCGTCAAGTTGCAGCTGCTGTTCGGGCACCTGCAGATGCTGCGCCAGCAGGCCGTCAACGAGCCTGGCGCGGACCCGGAATACAAGTCGATCAAGCTGACCGCCACGCCGGAGATCCAGCAGCTCAGCGGCGAATTGTTGGATGAAATCCCGTCGCTGCAACCGTATCGCGAGAGCTTCGGCAACGTGCAGGCCGAGCGGCACTGAGTAACCGGCCAAGGCCGCGCAAAACCGTAGATTGGCGCGAGACCGTGTAGGAGCGCACTGGTGCGCGATGGGGCTTTATCGGGAAGGCTTCATCGCGCCCAGGTGCGCTCCTACATACACACACGCTTTCAGTGGTCAGCCACCGCCGCCGCTGCTGCCAGCCTGGATGCCACCGCGGGTCAGCGCTGCCGGATCCAGCAAACGGCGCAGATCCGCTTCGCTGAGCCCGCTGTCTTCCAGCGCCACGTCCAGCACCGGGCGTTGTTCCTTGTAGGCACGTTTGGCGATCGCCGCGGCCTTCTCGTAGCCGATGATCGGGTTGAGCGCGGTGACCAAGATCGGATTGCGGTCCAGCGCCTCGCGCACGCGCTCCTGGCGCACCTTCAACCCGGCAATCGCGCTATCGGCCAGCAGCCGCGCCACATTGCCCAGCAAATTGATCGAATCCAGCAGGTTGTAGGCGATCAACGGCAGCGTCACGTTCAACTGAAAGTTGCCGGTCTGCCCGGCCACGGTGATCGCGGTGTGGTGGCCGATGACCTGCGCGCAGGCCATCACGGTGGCTTCGGGAATCACCGGGTTGACCTTGCCCGGCATGATCGAACTGCCCGGCTGCAGCGCCGGCAACTCGATCTCGCCCAGCCCGGCCAGGGGGCCGGCATTCATCCAGCGCAGATCATTGGCAATCTTGATCAATGCCACCGCCAGCGCATTGAGCTGGCCGGACAACTCCACCGCATCGTCCTGCGCGGCCAGGCCTTCGAACTTGTTGTCAGCACTCTCGAACTTGAACTTGCTCAAGCCCGACAAGGCCTTGGCCACCTTGCCGCCGAAACGCGGATCGGCATTGATGCCAGTGCCGATCGCGGTGCCGCCCAGCGGCAGCCGCCGCAGGCGCTTGAGGGCATCGTCGATACGCTCCTGCGCCGAACTCAGCTGCGCCGACCATGCACCGAATTCCTGGCCGAAGGTCAGCGGCATCGCATCCATCAGATGCGTGCGCCCGGTCTTGACGACCTTCTCCAGCCCCTTGGCGCGCTTGTCGATGGTCTTGCGCAGATGCTTGAGCGCCGGCTGCAGGTGTTCCTGCACCGCAAGCAACGCCGACACCCGGATCGCGGTGGGCACCACGTCGTTGGAACTCTGCCCGAGATTGACGTGATCGTTGGGATGCACCGCATCCTTGCCGGCGCGCGTGGCCAGCGTGGCGATCACCTCGTTGGCATTCATGTTGGACGAGGTACCCGAGCCGGTCTGATAGACGTCGATCGGAAACTGCGCGTCATAGGTGCCGTCGGCGACCTGCAGCGCCGCGTCCTGCACGGCCTTGCCGATCGACTTGGGCAGCAACCCGAGCTCGGCGTTGACGCCGGCCGCGGCGGCCTTGATCAGGCCCAGCGCGCGGATGAAGCCGCGCGGCATCGGCTGGCCGGAGACCGGAAAATTCTGCACGGCACGCTGGGTCTGCGCGCCCCACAAGGCATCGGCGGGCACCTGCAATTGCCCCATGCTGTCGTGTTCGGTCCTGAAACGTTCGCTCATCTGCACTCTCCGCACATGGTTGGTTTGTGGTGATGGATGGCTGGCAGCGGGCGCACCCACGCTGGCGAGACTGCCTACGATACTCGCTCACGGCGTTGCGACCGTGTCGTCGCAAACCGTGGGCTAGACTGCCCATTGATCCATACGAGGTACCACGCCGCCATGGGCGACGACCCTGACTGTAGCAACGCATCGATTGCGTCCTTGCTGCGCACACACCGCCCCATCATTGACACGCAGCGGCTGACACGCAGCGCTACCGCCGTTGCACGGCACGGAGGCGGACGCCATGTTGGGTAATGTGCTGCTGTTGTTCGTCGCGCTGCTGCTGGTGCTGTTGAACGGCTTCTTCGTTGCTGCCGAGTTCGCGCTGGTCAAGCTGCGGCATACGCAGGCGGTGGGCCTGGCGCAAACCAACGGTTGGCGCGGGCGGTTATTGCTCGGCGTGCATGCGCATCTGGATGCCTATCTGTCCGCGTGTCAGCTCGGCATCACCCTGGCTTCGCTCGGCCTGGGCTGGGTCGGCGAGCCGGCGTTCGCACATCTGCTGCAGCCGCTGTTCGACAGCGCCGGCCTGTCGCCGGAAGCGGCGCAGTTCACCGCGCTGGCGATCGCCTTCAGCCTGATTTCGTTCCTGCACATCGTGCTGGGCGAACTGGCACCCAAGACCATGGCGATCCGCCGCCCGGAGCGGATGTCGCTGTGGACCGCCGCGCCGCTCTACGTGTTCTATTGGCTGATGTATCCGGCGATCTGGGTACTCAATACCAGCGCCAACCGCCTGCTGCGGGTGCTGGGCTGGGGCGATGTGGAACATCAATCGCATCGCTATTCGCGCGAGGAGCTGATGCTGATCGTCGGCCGCCAGGATCCGAACGCGGCCACGCCCGACCACGGGCTGGCCTTGATGAGCCATGCGCTGGAACTGCCCGACCTGGTCGCCGGCGACCTGATGCGCCCGCGCGAGCACATGCGCAGCCTGCGCGAAGGCATGACGCTGGAATCGGTGCTGGCCGAGTTCAGCGAGTCGCGCTACAGCCGCTACCCGTGGTTCGATGCCGATGGCGAGCAGGTGCTGGGCATCCTGCATACCAAGGACCTGCTGGTGGCAATGGCGCGCAGCCAGGACCTGGACGATCTGCGCCCGTTGCTGCGTCCGCCCACCCTGCTGACCCTGGAAACCCCGATCCCCAGTGCGCTGGAGCAGTTCCGCACCGGCACCACCCATCTGGCGCTGTGCGTGGAGGACCAGGGCCGCATCCTGGGCTTTTTCACCCTGGAAGACCTGCTGGAGGTGGTGGTCGGCGAGATCGAGGACGAGCACCGCCACGTGGTGCGCGACGCCCCGATCCGCAGCCAGGACGGCTCGCTGCTGGTGGCCGGCAGCACCTCGATCTTCCGCCTGGAGCGCCTGCTCGGCCGGGACCTGAGCGCGCCGGACCACGTCAATTCGGTCGGCGGGCTGATCGTGCACCGGTTGCAGCGGCTGCCCGAAGAAGGCGAAACCCTGGAGCTGGACGGCCACGCACTGACGGTACGGCGCATGGCCGGGCACCGGATCCAGGCGATCACGGTGCGGCCGATCGGCGAAGCCGGCGCCGGGGCGGCGTAGAATACGCACCCCCGCCAGCCTCCCAGTGCCCTGCCCATGTCGGATTCCGCCCTGCTCGCCCTGTCCCCACTCGACGGCCGCTACGCTTCCAAAGTGGATGCGCTGCGTCCGATCTTCTCCGAATACGGCCTGATCAAGGCGCGGGTCAAGGTCGAGATCGAATGGCTGCTGGCACTGGCGGCCGAGCCGGGCATCGCCGAGCTGGCGCCGTTCTCGGCCGCCGCCACCCAGACCCTGCGCCGCCTGGCCGACGACTTCAGCGTCGGCGATGCCGCACGCGTCAAGCAGATCGAGCGCACCACCAACCACGACGTCAAGGCGGTGGAGTACTTCATCAAGGAACAGCTCAAGGACGATGCCGAGCTGGGCCCGGCGCTGGAATTCGTGCATTTCGCCTGCACCAGCGAGGACATCAACAACCTCAGCTATGGCCTGATGCTGGAACAGGCGCGCCGCGAGGTGCTGCTGCCGACGCTGGACGGCATCACCACCAGCCTGCGCGCCCTCGCCAATGCCCAGGCCGGCCAGCCGATGCTCTCGCGCACGCATGGCCAGACCGCCTCGCCCACCACACTGGGCAAGGAAATCGCCAATGTGGTCGCGCGCCTGGAGCGGCAGCGCAAGCAGATCGCCGCGGTCGAACTGACCGGCAAGATCAACGGCGCGGTCGGCAACTACAACGCGCACCTGGTGTCGTACCCGGAGCTGGACTGGGCCGCGTTCGCGCAGCGCTTCGTCGAAAGCCTGGGCCTGGTGTTCAACCCCTATACCACCCAGATCGAGCCGCACGACAACGTGGCCGAAATCGGCGACGCCAGCCGCCGCGCCAACACCATCCTGATCGACCTGTCGCGCGACATCTGGGGCTACATCTCGCTGGGCTACTTCAAGCAGAAGCTCAAGGAGGGCGAAGTCGGCTCCTCGACCATGCCGCACAAGGTCAACCCGATCGACTTCGAAAATGCCGAAGGCAATTTCGGCATCGCCAACGCCTTGTTCGAGCATTTCTCGGCCAAGCTACCGATCAGCCGCTGGCAGCGCGATCTCACCGACTCCACTGTGCTGCGTGCGCTCGGCACCGCGTTCGGCCACACCCAGGTGGCGCTGGATTCGCTGGCCAAGGGCCTGGGCAAGCTGACCGTCAATCCGCAGCGCCTGGATGCGGACCTGGACGCGGCCTGGGAAGTGCTGGCCGAAGCCGTGCAGACGGTGATGCGTCGCCACGGCCTGCCCAACCCGTACGAACAGCTCAAGGCATTGACCCGCGGCCAGGGCATCACCGCCGCGTCCATGCAGGCGTTTGTCGAGAGCCTGCAGTTGCCGGAACAGGACAAGCAGCGTCTGCGTGCGCTGACCCCGGGCACCTACACCGGCCTGGCCGAGCAGCTGGCGCGCGCGATCTGAACCAGCGGCAGTCAATGATCGGCATCGCGACGTTCCATCCAGCCGTCAGGAGGATTGCCATGGCATTGCGCTCACTGCTGTCCGTGTCCCTGCTGGCATCGGTCGCCTGCGGGAGGCAGGCCGCTGCCGCTTCCACCGCTGCCGCGCCGCAAGCGCTGCCGGGCGTGTCGACCACACGGTTGCATCGGTGCCTTCGCCCAGCGACAGCCAGCTCTCCATCCACTGACCCGCCGATGCCGGCAAACACTGTGCATGCCTGCCACGCGTGGCAGGCACATGTGCACTGAAATCTCCGCCACACCCGCCAGCAAGGCATCGCATGGCGGGCTGGGCGACAATAAGCCACTTCGCCGGCCGCACAGCGCCGGCCCTCCAGTCGGACCCGTGACACCATGAAAAAGACCCCCGCAAAAAAGATCGCCGCCAGGAAAGGCGCGCCGCTGCCCTTCGAGGTCCACGCCACCGGCGACCAGCCACTGGGCATGCCGGTCGAGCGCTTCCTGCGCAACTACTGGCACAAGCACCCGCTGCTGATCCGCAACGCGTTTGCGGACTTCCAGTCCCCGCTGCAGCCCGAAGACCTGGCCGGCCTGGCCTGCGAAGACGGCGTGCTGGCACGCCTGATCAGCCACGACCGCGCCACCGACGGCTGGGACGTGCGCACCGGCCCGTTCCAGGAAACAGACTTCCCCGGCCTGCCCGATCACGACTGGACCCTGCTGGTACAGGACGTGGACAAGTGGGACGCCGACGTGCGCGCGCTGCTGGAACAGTTCCGCTTCCTGCCGCGCTGGCGCATCGACGACATCATGATCAGCTTCGCCGCCACCGGCGGCTCGGTCGGCGCGCATGTCGACCATTACGACGTGTTCCTGCTGCAGGGCCAGGGCCACCGCCGCTGGCAGATCGACGCACGCGCGCAGCAGGGTCGCAAGGCCGCGCCGCTGGCATTCCGCGACGATGTCGAGCTCAAGCTGCTCAGCAGCTTCAAGCCCACCCACGACTGGGTGCTGGGCCCGGGCGACATGCTGTACCTGCCGCCGCTGGTGCCGCACCACGGCGTGGCCGAAGACGCCTGCCTGACCTTCTCCATCGGCACCCGCGCGCCGTCCTCGGCCGAGCTGATCGGCGACTATCTGGACACCTTGATCGCCGATGCCGACGAGGCCGTGCGCTATCACGACGAAGATCTCAAGGTGCCGGCCGATCCGTACGAGATCGACGTCACCGCGATGAACCGCGTGGTCGAAGCGCTCAACGCGCTGCGCATGAACGACCCGGATCGGCTGGGCGACTGGTTCGGCCGCTTCATGACCACCTACCGCGCCTCCGGCGACGTGGTGCCGGCACCCGAACCGATCCCCCGCGAGGCGGTCGAGCAGGCGCTGGAAGAAGGCGTGCTGCTGCACCGTCATCCCTGGTCGCGGCTGGCCTGGCGGCGCGCCAAGCGTGGCGCCACCCTGTTCTGCAGCGGCCTGGAATTCGCGCTGTCGGCCAAGGACGCCGCACGTCTGGCCGCAGCCGAAGAGATCGACGGCGCACTGTATGCGCAGCTGTCCAACCGTGGCCGCGAGGTGGTGCTGGAGCTGCTGGCGCAGGGCCATTACCAGCGCGCCCACGAGGACGCGGAGGACGACATCGAGGACATCGACGACGACCAGGCCCATGTCCTGAGCGTGTCAGGCGACCAGGACGACGCCGAGGCCGACGCGCCGGACGCAGACGACGAGATCGATGCGGAGGCCGACGTCGAGCAGGTCGCCGATACCGCCGACGGCCCGGCCCAGGCCGATGAGGACGAACCAGCTGCCGACGCCGACCAGGACGACGACAGCGAGCTGGCCGACGATCCGGCTTCGGACGCTGGCGACGACGGGTCCGACAGACGCGCATGAGCCCCCAGGCCGGGCCGCAGATCGTCTCGCTGGACCCGGCGTCCGACGCCGCGGCCCTGCGTGCGCTGCGCCTGGCCTGCGGCAGCGGCGACAGCGGCGCTGCCGAATGGGACGCACTGGACCCGCTCAGCCTGCAACTGGCGCTGCGCAGCGAAGACGGCCAGCTGATCGGCTCGGTGCGGCTGACTGCGGATCGGCGCATCGACAGGCTCGGCATCCTGCCGGGCTGGCGCCGCCGCGGCCTGGCTGACCAGCTGCTCGCAGCCGCCGTCGCCACCGCGCAACAGCATGGCTGGCCCGGCGTACGGACCCGCGTCAACGCAGACGCCGAGGCCGTGTTCGCACGCCTGGGCTTCCTGCCGGACACTTCTTCCGACACGCACCCCGATCGCGCCGCAGTGGTGGGCGATCGGCCTGACAAGCCGCTGCACCGCCGTCTCGACGGTCCGATGGCGGTGGACGACCTGCGTGCGGCCCTGGCCGCCACCACCGGCCTGCTGTGCGCTGCACGCCGCCAGGTCCTGATCTATACGCGGGCACTGGATCCGCCGCTGTTCGACAACGCCGCCGTGCTCGATGCGCTGCGCCGCTTCGCCACCGCCCGCCACGACAAGCGCGTGCAGGTGCTGGTGCAGGACACCGCCGTCGCCGGCGCCAACAGCAGCGCGCTGCTGCGGCTGGCCCAGCGCCTGCCCAGCGTGTTCCGCTTCCGCGCGGTCAGCGATCCGGTCGATGCCAGCTATGCGTCGGCCTATGTGGTGGGCGATGACGCCTACTACTTTCGTCCAACAGGCCATCGCTTCGACGATGGCGAAACCTGGCTGTCGGGCGCGGCGCGCAGCCGCCAGCTGGAGCGCGAATTCGCGCAGATATGGGAGCGCAGCGCGCTTTGGAACGAACCGCGCGCACTCGGCATCTGAGACCGCAGCGCCCTTCGCAGGTAGGCGCCAGGCGGTTGCACCTACCCGTCCGGTCAGCTGGCAGACGCCCCCTCACTGGCGCAAGGGGGTATAATTTTTCGAGATTTGAGACCGACCGACAGGGCATCTCGCCCCGCCGCTTCCGCACAATCATCCCCACAGCAGACCCGACTTACCATCGTGGATAATCTCCTAAAGCAGTTCGCACAGTCATCGCAGCTCGCCGGCGGCAACGCCGCCTATATCGAGGATCTGTACGAGCAGTACCTCGTCGCCCCGGACAGTGTTGACCCGAAGTGGAAGAGCTATTTCGATGGCTTCAAGGGTCGCGATGCCGGTGATGTGCCGCACTCGGCGGCCATTGCCCACATCCTCAGCGCCTCCAAGCAGGCTGCCAATGCCGGAACCGGCGCAGGCGCCAGTGACGAGCGCGAGCGCAACGTCGGCCGCCTGATCACCGCCTATCGTGCGCGTGGTCATCTCGGTGCGCAGCTCGACCCGCTGGGCCTGACCCCGCCGGTCAACCCGCCCGATCTGGACCTGCCGTTCCACAGCCTGTCGCAGGCAGATCTGGACAGCGAATTCAGCACCGGCGGCGTCGGCGGCCAGCCGCGCATGAAGCTGAAGGATCTGCTGACCCGCCTGAAGGCGACCTACGCCAGCACCATCGGCGCAGAATTCATGCACATCCAGGAATTCGACCAGCGCCAGTGGATCTACAAGCGCCTGGAAGATGCCGGCGGCAAGATCGCCGGCGACGCGGCCAGCCGCAAGCGCACGCTGGAGCGGCTCACCGCCGCCGAAGGCCTGGAGCGCTACCTGCACACCAAATACGTCGGCCAGAAGCGCTTCTCGCTGGAAGGCGGCGATGCGCTGATTCCGATGATGGACGAGATCATTCGCCAGTCCGGCAATGATCAGGTCAAGGACATCGTGATCGGCATGGCCCATCGCGGCCGCCTCAACGTGCTCGTCAATACGCTGGGCAAGAACCCGCGCAAGCTGTTCGACGAGTTCGAAGGCAAGTTCGAGCACGCCCACGACGACCGCGCGCATACCGGCGACGTCAAGTACCACATGGGCTTCTCGGCCGACATCGCGGTCGGTGGCGACAAGCAGGTGCATCTGGCGCTGGCATTCAACCCCTCGCACCTGGAAATCGTCGACCCGGTCGTGGTCGGCAGCGTGCGTTCGCGTCAGGAACGCTTCGGCGATGCCGAGCGCAAGACCGTGCTGCCGATCCTGATCCACGGCGATGCCGCATTCGCCGGCCAGGGCGTGGTGATGGAACTGTTCCAGATGTCGCAGGCGCGCGGTTTCGCCGTCGGCGGCACCGTGCACATCGTCATCAACAACCAGATCGGCTTCACCACCAGCGCCCGCGACGACGCCCGTTCCACGCTGTATTGCACGGACGTGGCCAAGATGATCGGCGCGCCGGTCTTCCACGTGAACGGCGACGATCCGGACGCGGTGATGTTCGTGTCCAAGCTGGCCTACGAATTCCGCCAGCAGTTCAAGAAGGACGTGGTCATCGACCTGGTCTGCTACCGCCGTTGGGGCCATAACGAGGCCGACGAACCGGCAGCGACCCAGCCGGTGATGTACCAGACCATCCGCAAGCACAAGACCACCCGCGAGCTGTACGCCGCCAAGCTGGAAAGTGACGGCGTGCTGAGCGCCGACGAAGTCAAGGCGTTGGTCGACGGTTACCGCAACAAGCTCGATTCGGGCGAATACACCACCGAGCTGGCGACACGCAAGCCGGACGAATTCGCCATCGACTGGTCCAAGTACCTGGTCGGCACCGCTGCCGATCCGGTCGATACCCGCGTCAAGCGCGAGCAGCTGGACCGTCTGGCCAAGCTGATCACCACGATTCCGGAAGGCGTCGAGCTGCATGCGCGCGTGGCCAAGATCTACGACGACCGCGTCAAGATGGCCGCCGGCGAGCAGGCCGGCGACTGGGGCTTTGCCGAGAACCTGGCCTACGCCACGTTGCTGGCCGAAGGCCACAAGCTGCGCCTGGTCGGCCAGGACGCCGGTCGCGGCACGTTCTTCCACCGTCACGCGATCCTGCACGACCAGAAGACCGACAGCTACCACCTGCCGCTGCGCCAGCTGGTGCAGAACCCCGAGGACGCCACCATCATCGACTCGCTGCTCAGCGAAGAAGCGGTGATGGGCTTCGAATACGGCTACTCCACCACCGACCCGAATGCGCTGTGCATCTGGGAAGCGCAGTTCGGCGATTTCGCCAATGGCGCGCAGGTGGTGATCGACCAGTTCATCGCCGCCGGCGAAGCCAAGTGGGGCCGCATCGCGGGCCTGTCGCTGTTCCTGCCGCACGGCTACGAAGGCCAGGGTCCGGAGCACAGCTCCGCGCGCCTGGAGCGCTTCCTGCAGCTGTGCGCGCTGGAGAACATGCTGGTCTGCGTGCCGACCACCCCGGCGCAGTGCTTCCACATGATCCGCCGGCAGATGCGCATGACCACCCGCAAGCCGCTGGTGGTGATGACGCCCAAGTCGCTGCTGCGCCACAAGCTGGCGGTGTCGAGCCTGGAAGAACTCGCCGATGGGCAGTTCCAGCATCTGATTCCCGACGCCAAGGCCGATGCCGGCAAGGTCAAGCGCGTGGTGCTGTGCTCGGGCAAGGTTTATTACGACCTGCTCGAAGACCAGACCAAGCGTGGCCAGGACGATGTCGCCATCCTGCGCGTGGAGCAGCTGTATCCGTTCCCGCGTGCGCAGCTGGCTGCCGAGCTGAAGGCCTATGCCAACGCCACCGATGTGGTGTGGTGCCAGGAAGAACCGCAGAACCAGGGTGCGTGGTACCAGATCCGCCACCATCTGAACTTCTGCCTGGCCAGCGGCCAGAGCCTGCATTACGCCGGCCGCGCCCGCTCGCCCTCGCCTGCCGCCGGCCACATGGCCGACCACATCGTCGAACAGCAGAAGCTGGTCGCCGATGCGCTCCTCAATCCGTTCAACGACCAAGTCGCTGAATAACTCCTCTTCCCCAAAGAACGAAAACCCTAGGACGCTCCCGAATGGCCACCGAAGTCAAAGTTCCGGTACTGCCCGAATCCGTTTCCGACGCCACCATCGCCAGCTGGCACAAGAAGGCCGGTGAAGCGGTCAAGCGCGACGAGAATCTGGTCGACCTGGAAACCGACAAGGTCGTGTTGGAAGTTCCTTCGCCGGTCGATGGCGTGCTGAAGGAAATCAAGTTCGAAGCCGGCAGCACCGTCACCAGCAACCAGATACTGGCGATCATCGAAGAAGGCGCCGTGGCTGCGGCCGCACCGGCCGACGAGAAGAAGGCCGACGCACCGGCACCTGCGGCGGCTGCCCCGGCAGCCGCGCCGGCCCCGGCTGCTGCCGCTGCGCCTGCCGCTGCGCCTGCCGCTGCCTCCAAATCGGCTGCCGATGCGCTGCCCCCGGGTGCGCGTTTTTCCGCGATCACCCAGGGCGTGAATCCGGCGCAGGTCGAGGGCACCGGCCGTCGTGGCGCGGTGACCAAGGAAGACATCGTCAACTTCGCCAAGGCCGGCGGCGTGGGCAAGGCCTCCGGCGCCCGTCCGGAAGAGCGCGTGCCGATGACCCGCGTGCGCAAGACCATCGCCAAGCGCCTGATGGAGTCCAAGAACTCCACCGCGATGCTGACCACCTTCAACGAAGTGAACCTGGCCAAGGTGTCGGCCGCGCGCAAGGAACTGCAGGACGAGTTCCAGAAGGCGCACGGCATCAAGCTCGGTTTCATGAGCTTCTTCGTCAAGGCGGCCGCCAACGCATTGCAGCGCTTCCCGCTGGTCAACGCCTCGATCGACGGCGACGACATCATCTATCACGGCTACAGCGACATCTCGATCGCGGTGTCGACCGACAAGGGCCTGGTCACGCCGGTGCTGCGTAACGTCGAGCGCCAGTCGTTCGCCGACGTCGAACAGGGCATTGCCGACTACGCCGCCAAGGCGCGCGCCGGCAAGCTGGGCTTGGACGATCTGCAGGGTGGCACCTTCACCATCACCAACGGCGGCACCTTCGGCTCGCTGCTGTCCACCCCGATCATCAACCCGCCGCAGAGCGCCATCCTGGGCATGCACGCGATCAAGGAACGCCCGATCGCCGAGAACGGCCAGGTCGTGATCGCGCCGATGATGTATCTGGCGCTGTCCTATGACCACCGCATCATCGACGGCAAGGACTCGGTGCAGTTCCTGGTCGACATCAAGAATCAGCTGGAAAACCCGGGCCGGATGTTGTTCGGTCTGTGATGAAAGCCGGGATTGGGGATTCGGGATTAGGGATTGGCGAGAGCCGCCCTTTCCCGAGCATCCCGCTTTTACGAATCCCCAATCCCCAATTCCCAATCTCGTGAGCGAAGAATGAGCGAACAAGAACAATTCGACGTCGTCGTCATCGGTGCCGGTCCGGCCGGTTATCACGCTGCGATTCGCGCGGCCCAGCTGGGCATGAAGGTCGCCTGCATCGACGCGGCACTCGGTAAGGATGGCAAGCCGGCGCTGGGCGGCACCTGCCTGCGCGTGGGCTGCATTCCGTCCAAGGCGCTGCTGGATTCCTCGCGTCAGTTCTGGAACATGGGTCACCTGTTCGGCGACCACGGCATCAGCTTCAACGACGCCAAGATGGACGTGCCCACCATGATCGGCCGCAAGGACAAGATCGTGAAGCAGTTCACCGGCGGCATCGCGATGCTGTTCAAGGCGAACAAGATCACCCCGTACTACGGCTTCGGCCAGCTGCTGCCGGGCAACATCGTCAAGGTCGCCCAGCACGAAGGCGGCGAGATCGAGCTCAAGGGCACCAACGTGATCCTGGCGCCGGGTTCGGAGTCGATCGAGCTGCCGTTTGCCAAGTTTGAAGGCGACACCATCGTCGACAACGTCGGCGGCCTGGATTTCACCGCCGTTCCCAAGCGTCTGGCAGTGATCGGTGCCGGCGTGATCGGCCTGGAGCTGGGCAGCGTGTGGAAGCGCCTGGGCGCCGAGGTCACCATCCTCGAAGCGCTGCCGGACTTCCTGGCGCTGGCCGACGCCGAAGTGGCCAAGACCGCGCTGAAGGAATTCAAGAAGCAGGGCCTGGACATCAAGCTCGGCGCCAAGGTCAGCAAGACCGAGATCACCGGCAGCGGCGATGCCAAGCAGGTGGTGGTCAGCTACACCGACGCCGCCGGCGAGCAGACCCTGACCGTGGACAAATTGCTGGTGGCCGTGGGCCGCAAGGCCGCGACCAAGAACCTGCTGGCCGAGGGCACCGGCGTCAAGCTCAACGAGCGTGGCCAGATCGAAGTGGACGGGCATTGCCACACCGGCGTTGATGGCGTGTGGGCAGTCGGTGACTGCGTGCGTGGCCCGATGCTGGCGCACAAGGGCTTCGAGGAAGGCATCGCGGTGGCCGAATTGATTGCCGGCCTGCCCGGTCATGTCAACTTCGACACCATTCCGTGGGTGATCTATACCGAGCCGGAGATTGCCTGGGTCGGCAAGACCGAGCAGCAGTTGAAGGCCGAAGGCGTTGCCTACAAGGCCGGCAGTTTCCCGTTCGCGGCAATCGGCCGTGCGGTGGCCATGGGCGAGCCGGCCGGCTTCGTCAAGGTCATCGCCGATGCCGAAACCGACCGCGTGCTGGGTATGCACCTGGTAGGCGTGGGCGTGTCCGAGCTGGTGCACGAGGGCGTGCTGACGATGGAGTTCAACGGCTCGGCCGATGATCTGGCGCGCATCTGCCACGCGCACCCGACGCTGTCCGAAGCGATCCACGATGCCGCGATGGCAGTGAGCAAGCGCGCGATTCATAAGGCCAATTAAGCCGGGAATCGGGAGTGGGGAATCGGGAATCGTAGAAGCGTTCCCATTACCTCACTCCTCACGCTGACGCCGGACTTAGGTCCGGCGTCATGCGTTCTGGCTTCCGCTTTGCTTCGACCCATTCCCTATTCCCTATTCCCAACTCCCGATTCCCGCTCCCATGAAAAGCATCTGCATTTACTGCGGTTCCAATGCCGGCAACAAACCCGCCTACGCCGAGCGCGCCACTGCGTTGGGGCAGCGCATCGCCGAGCAGGGCCTGCGGCTGGTGTATGGCGGCGGCAATGTGGGCCTGATGGGCACCGTGGCCAATGCGGTGCTGGCGGCCGGTGGCGAAGTCACCGGGGTGATTCCGCAGCAGCTGGCCGATTGGGAAGTGGCGCACCGTGGGCTGACCACGCTGGAAATCGTCGGCTCCATGCATGAGCGCAAGATGCGCATGTTTGAGCTGTCCGATGCCTTCGTCGCCCTGCCCGGGGGCTTCGGCACCATGGAAGAGATCTTCGAGATGCTGACCTGGCGCCAGCTCGGCATCGGCAACAAGCCTTGCGCATTCCTGGATATCGAAGGGTTTTACGCACCGCTGATCGGCATGATCGATCGCATGGTGGAAGAGCGCTTCCTGCATCCGGACCAGCGCAGCGACCTGTGGTACGGCGCCGATATCGAACAGATGCTGGAGTGGATGCAGCACTACACGCCGGCGCAGGCTTCCAAGTGGATCGACGAGAAGCGCCGCTCCACCCTGGTGTAAAACGATAGCGCCTGCGCTAACCGCCCCGGGGCCTGCGCGTGCCCATCGCGCACCCGGCCCGTCGCAACGCGCCATCGAACACCCTGCCGATCTGCAAGCTTGCAACGGCAGTCACGATGGCTGCGGCGTCCGGCGCGACCGGCTCGCATAGAATGGCGACGATGCTCGATACCCTCGCCGCTGACGCGCACCACAGCCTGGACATCAAGCACAGTCGCTTTCTGGCCAACGCTGCGGCACTGGACTCTCCCGCGCAGGCGCTGGAGATTGTGCAGAGCGTGTCCGTTGCCGATGCCCCCCACAATTGCTGGGCCTATCGATTCGGGCAGGACTATCGCTCCAGCGACGATGGCGAGCCCAGCGGCACCGCCGGGCGGCCGATTCTCGCGGCCATCGATGGCCAGGGCTACGACCGCGTGGTCGTGGTGGTCACGCGTTGGTATGGCGGCATCAAGCTCGGTGCCGGCGGACTGGTGCGTGCCTACGGCGGCGCGGCGGCCGAATGCCTGCGGCTGGCGACGCGACGGCCGTTGATTGCGTTGTCGCTGCTCGAGCTGCAATGTCAGTTCGACGACTTGGGTCTGGTGCATGCTGCACTGAGCGCTTTCCACGCCGACAAGCTGGACGAGCGCTTCGATGCGCAGGGCGCGGCACTGCGCGTGCAACTGCCTGCCGATCAGCTGGCCGGCTTGAAAACGCGCCTGTGCGACGCCACTCGCAACCGTGTCCATCTCTCATCACCGGAAGCCGCATGAACCAGCCAGCCGCCGCCAGGCCCAACCCGTTGCGGAAGCTTGGCAGCCTGCGCACTTTGTGGCCGTTCGTGCAGCGCCAGCGTGGCCTGTTCGCCGCCTGGCTGATCGCACTGGCCATTTCCTCGGCCGCCACGTTGAGCTTGCCGGCGGCGGTCAAGCAGATGATCGACCATGGTTTCTCCGGCGATTCGCAGATCAACCACGCCTTCGCGCTGTTGTTTGCGGTGGCGGTGGTGCTGGCGGTGGCAACGGCCGCGCGTTTTTATTTCGTCGCGCTGCTGGGCGAAAAAGTGGTCGCCGATCTGCGCGGCCGCCTGTATGCGCATCTGATCGGGCTGGACGCCGGCTTCCATGATCGCAGCCGCAGTGGCGAGCTGGTGTCGCGGCTGTCGGCCGACAGCGAGCTGCTACGCGGGGTGATCGGCACCACCATGTCGGTGGCCTTGCGCAGCTCGGTCACGGTGATCGGCAGCATGGTGATGCTGTTCGTCACCAGCCCGCGGCTGGCCGGCTTCACCCTGATCGGCATTCCGCTGGCGGTGCTGCCGATCGTGCTGGGCGCACGCCGCCTGCAGAAGATCTCACGCGTCAGCCAGGACCGTGTGGCCGATGCCAACACGCTGGCGGCCGAAACGCTAGGCGCAGTGCGCACCGTGCAGGCGCATGCGCGCGAGCGCTACGAGAGCCAGCGGTTCAGCCAGGCCCTGTTCGCCGCGATCGATACCGCACGGCTGCGCATCCGTACCCAGGCCACCGTGACGGCGGTGGCGATCATGCTGATCTTCGGCGCCATCGTCGGTGTGCTGTGGCTGGGCGCGCACGATGTGATCGCCGGACGCATGACCCCCGGCACGCTGGGTCAGTTCGTGTTGTACGCGCTGATCGGCGGCGGCTCGGTCGGTGCCTTGGCCGAGGTCTGGAACGAGTTGCAGCGCGCGGCCGGCGGCATGGGCCGGGTCGGCGAATTGCTCGACGAGCAGCCAGCGATCGTCGCGCCAGCGACGCCGCAGCCCTTGCCACAGCCGCTGCGTGGCGCGATCCATTTCGACCAGGTGGTGTTTCATTATCCGCAGCGCCCCGATGCGCCGGCGCTGGATGGCTTCGACCTGCATGTCCATCCGGGCGAAACCGTGGCGCTGGTCGGTCCCTCCGGCGCCGGCAAGAGCACGGTGCTGGCGATGTTGCTGCGCTTCCACGACCCGGTCAGCGGCAAGCTGCGGATCGACAATGTGGATTTGCGTGACACCGACCCGGTGCTGCTGCGCGAACGCATTGCATTGGTGCCGCAGCAACCCACGCTGTTTGCCGCCAGCGCCGCCGACAACATCCGCTATGGGCGCCTGGACGCCAGCGACGCGGAGATGGAAGCCGCCGCGGCGGCGGCCGAGGCCGATGGTTTCATCCGCGCCCTGCCGCAGGGCTACGCCAGCGAACTGGGCGAACGCGGCACGCGCCTGTCGGGCGGCCAGCAGCAACGCGTGGCGATCGCGCGCGCCTTGCTCAAGGACGCGCCGATCCTGCTGCTGGACGAGGCGACCAGCGCGCTGGATGCGCAGAGCGAACGCGCGGTGCAGCAGGCGCTGGACCGGCTGATGGAAGGCCGCACCACGCTGGTCATCGCCCATCGCCTGGCCACCGTGCTCAAAGCCGACCGCATCGTGGTGATGGATGCCGGCCGCATCGTCGCGCAGGGCACGCATGCGCAATTGATCGCCGAAGGCGGCCTGTACGCGGAGCTGGCGCGGCTGCAGTTCATCGATCAGTGACGCCTGGGTGACACCGGCGTGTGCTGTCATGCCAGCGTGTCCGCCGCAGCGGCCCAGGCCGATCCTGAGACCCCACGCGCCCCAACCTGACGACGTCACGCATGCCCCGCCCCAGAACCACCATTCGCCAACTCAGTTATTTCGTCGCGCTTGCCGACACCGGCAGCTTCACCCGCGCCGCCGAGCAGATGGGCGTGTCGCAACCCTCGTTGTCGCAGCAGATCCGTGCGCTGGAAACCATCGTCGGCGCCGCGCTGTTCGAACGCGGCGTGCCGGCCATCCTGACGCCGCTGGGGCGCGACCTGCTCGATCGTGCGCGCAGCATCCTGCTGGACGTGGCCGACCTGGAAGACGTTCGCGCCACCTCGGCCGACACCTTGATCGGCACCATCCGGCTGGGCGTGTCGCCCACGCTGGGCGCCTACCTGATGCCGAGCCTGGTCGCGCGCCTGCATCGCGAACACCCGGCACTGCGCGTGCATGTGCGCGAAGGCCTGCCGACCGCGTTGGCCAGTGGCCTGGCCAGCGGCGTGCACGATCTGATCCTGGCGCAATTGCCGGTGGCCGGGCGCGGCCTGCATAGCGAGCGCCTGTTCCGCGAACCGCTGCACGTGACCATGGCCGCCGATCACCCCTTGCGTGCCAAGACCTGCATCACGCCGGCCGATCTGCGCGGCGCCAACCTGCTCACCCTGATGCCCGAATACCGCCTGGCCGAACAGGTCGCGGCGATCGCCTTGGACGTCGGCGCCAATGTCCTGCGCGATTACGAAGGCACCAGCCTGGATGCGATCCGCCAGATGGCCGGGATGGGCATGGGTCTTGCACTACTGCCAGACCTGTATGTGCGCCAGGAAATCCGCGAGGGCGACGATGTCGTCGTCCGGCCGATCAAAGGCGGACGCTACTATAGGGAGATCGGGCTGTTGTGGCGGCAAGGCGCAGGACGCGCGCCGGCCTTCGGCCTGATCGCCGATCTTCTGCGTGCGGTGGCCGCATAGGAAAATCCTATGCGACGAATAAGCGCTGCGGCCTTGTCCGCCAACTGCAACTCGTCAATGCTTCATTGAACTCATCAACGGAAATCGAATGGCGGGCAAGCAGATCGGATGGCGGGAAGCGGGAGCCTGGCTGGCGGAAATCGTCGGGCCGGACATGCCCTATGTGCGCCTGGCCATGGTGTATGGGGTCGCAATCAGCCTGCTGTCGTTGGCCACGCCGATCTCGGTGCAGTTGCTGATCAACAGTGTCGCCAACACCGCGCTGCCCACCCCGCTGTGGACCCTGTCCAGCCTGTTGCTGGGCCTGCTGCTGCTGGTGGCTGCGCTCAGCGCGATGCGGGTGTGGATGATGGCGCTGTTCGAGCGCCGTCTGTTTGCGCGGGTGGTGGCGGAAATCACGGTGCGCGCGGTGCATGCGCAGAACCCGTTCTTCGCCGATCAGAACCGTGGCGACGTGTTCAACCGCTACTTCGATCTGGTGGTGGTGCAAAAAGCGGTGCCCAGCCTGGCGGTCGGTGCCTTCACGATCGTGTTGCAATCGGCGGTGGGCCTGATCGTCACCAGCTTCTATCACCCGTTCTTCCTCGGCTTCAACGCCCTGCTGCTGCTGATCATCTTCGCAATCTGGATGATCTGGTCGCGCGGCTCGATCCGCTCGGCGGTGGAACTGAGCCACGCCAAGCACAACGCGGCGCACTGGCTGGAAAGCGTGGGTGGCTCCAACGGCTTCTACAAATCCAGCCGCCATCTCAACTTCGCGATGGAGCGCTCCGAAGCGGTGACCGCCACCTATGTCGCCCGGCATCGGCGCCATTTCCGCTACACCTTCACCCAGACCGTGGCGTTCCTGCTCACCTACGCGGTCGCCAGCGCGGCGCTGCTGGCACTGGGCGGCAGCCTGATCCTGCGTGGCGAACTGTCGATCGGCCAGCTGGTGGCCGCCGAGCTGATCCTCAGCGCGGTGTTCTACGGCATCGCGCAGTTGGGCACCTACCTGGACGTGTTCTACGACCTGGTGGCCAGCGCCGAGGAATTGTCGGTGCTGTATGCCATTCCGCAGGAGCGCCCGGTGGCCGCCGCGGGCAAGATCCCCGGCAACAGTGCCGTGCGCCTGGACGGGGTGGTGATCGAGGGGGCGCGCTTCGATTTCGCGTTGGAGGCCGGCGAACAACTGGTGACGCTGGCCGACGGCGGCGCCGAACGTCTGCTGGCGATGGTGCTGAAGCGCCACGTCGTCCCGGAACGCGGGCTGGTGATGGTCGGCGGCGCCGACATGGCCACCTTCGACATGTACCTGCTGCGCTCTGAAGTGACCGTGCTCGATCGACCGACCATCGTCGAGGTCACCATCCGTGAATACCTGTCGATGGCCTCGGCCGAGGTGACCTCCGAGACGATGCTCGAAGCCATCGATACGGTGGGGCTGCGTGCGCGCATCGCCGCGCTGCCGCAAGGCCTGGACACCCGGCTTGCCGCCTCCGGCTACCCGCTGTGGATCGGCGAAGTGATGGCGCTGAAACTGGCCAATGCATTGCTGGTGCGTCCGCGCGTGCTGATGCTGTCGCAGCTGTACGACCTGCTGCCGCCCGAACGCCTGACCCGGGTGCTGCGGCAGCTGAAGGAGGCCGGCACCACGGTCCTGCTGTGCACCGGCCGGCCGGAGGACATCACCCTGGATGGCTGGTTCCGCCTGGAACCGGAGCGCCAGCAGCGCTACGCCACCCGCGCCGACCTGATCGCATCCACGCAGGAGGCCGACGATGCAGCACGCCTCTGACCGGATCGCGCACTTCCCCACCCTGGCATCCATGCGCCCGCCCAGCATCGCCAAGGTATTGGCGTGGATGCTGCTGATCGGCGTGGCCATCGCCGGTTCCATCCTGGCGTTCGCGCCCTGGGTGCAGACCGCCAGCGGCAAGGGTCAGGTGGTTTCGCTGGACCCGGGTGACCGCCAGCAACAGGTCACCGCCTTCGTGCCGGGCCGGGTAGAGCGCTGGTATGTACACGATGGTCAGCACGTCGCCAAGGGCGATCCGATCGCCCGCGTCGGCGACCTGGACCCGGACCTGCTGGCCCGTCTCGCCAGCGAGCGGGCCCAGGTGGCGGCGGAAATCAGCGCCATCCAGCAATCGCGCGCGGTCGCCAGTATCGATGTGGAACGCAGCCGCCAGCTGCTCGCCGAAGGCCTGGCCGGCCGCCGCGATTACGAGCTGACCCAGATCAAGGTGGCCGAAGCCGACGCCAAGCTGGCCGAATCGCGTGCCAAGCTGACCCGCATCGACATCCAGTTGAACCGTCAGTCGGCGCAGCTGGTGCGCGCACCGCGCGATGGGCGCGTGCAGCAGCTCAACGCCGCCAGCGGCAGCGCGATGGTCTCGCCCGGCACGGTGCTGGCGGTGATCGCGCCGGAGCGGGTGGAGCGTGCGGTCGAGCTGTACATCGACGGCCGCGACGTGCCGCTGATCCGCCCCGGTCGCCCGGTGCGGCTGGAGTTCGAAGGCTGGCCGGCGATCCAGTTCAGCGGTTGGCCGTCGGTGGCACACGGCATGTTCGATGGTCGCGTACGCGCCATCGACCCCAATGCCGCGCCCGATGGCTTGTTCCGCATCCTGGTCGAACCGCAGCCGGGCAAGCCGGCCTGGCCGGCGCAGGAATTCGCCCGTCAGGGCGGCAAGGTGCGCGGCTGGGTGCAGGGCGAGACGGTGAAGGTGGGCTACGAACTGTGGCGCCAGCTCAACAACTTCCCGCTGGAGTTCGGCCGCCGCCCGTCGGCGACGACGACGACGCAGGATGAGGGCAAGGCCAAGCCGGCGTCGGCCGGCAAGTCCGAAGACGACGAGACCGGCAAGAAATGATCCGCCGTCTTGTCGTCCTGCTGATCGCGCTCGCACCGGGCGTGGTTGCCGCCCAGACCGCCCCGCTGACGCTGGATGAAGTGCTGCGCTCCTCTGCCCGCGCTTCTCCGCAGATCGTCGAGTCGCTGGCCAAGGTCCGCCAGGCCGAAGGCAAGGGCATCTCGGCCGATGGCGCGTTCGATACCGTGTTCGATATCGACGGCCGCTCGCGCGAGGCCGGCTATTACGATGGCAGCGCGATCGAAAGCACCGTCAAGCGCCCGTTCGATGACAACGGCGGCTATTACTACGGCGGCTACCGCTCCTCGCGTGGTTCCTTCCCGGTCTACGAAGACAAGTCCTACACCGACCGCGGTGGCGAAGTGAAGGTCGGCGCACTGTATGCGCTGCTGCGCGACCGGGTGGTCGATGAGCGCCGCACCCGCCGCAGTGTTGCCGGTGCCGATATCGATGTCGCGCAGTACGAGGCGGAAATGGTCGCCATCGGTGTGCAACGCCGCGCGGTGGACGCCTACCAGAGCTGGGTCGCGGCCGGCCTGAAGCTGCGCGCGTACAACGACCTGCTGCAGCTGGCCGAGCAGCGCCGCAATGCGATTTCCCGGCAGGTGACGCTGGGCGCGCGGCCCACCATCCTGCTGACCGAAAACGACCAGAACCTGGTCCGCCGACGCGCCCTGGTGGTGCGCTCGGAGCAGGACTTCGCCAATGCTGCCAATGCCTTGTCGCTGTACCTGCGCGACGATGCCGGCATGCCGTTGATCGTCTCCACCGAACGTCTGCCGGCCGACACGTCGGCGCTGGAAGGCCTGGCCGGCGCCAGCAAGATCACCGCACCGGTGGAGCGCCCCGATTACCGCGCGGTGCTGACCCGCATCGATCAGGCCACCGCGCGGCTGATGCTGGCGCAGAACGATCTCAAGCCGCGCCTGGATCTGAGTTTCGAGGTCAGCAAGGACCTGGGATCGCCCGGTGTCGGCGGCCCGAACCGCTCCCCGACCGACGCGATCATCGGCTTCCGCTTCAGCGTGCCGCTGGAAAACCGCGCCGCCAAGGGCCGGGTCGCCGAAGCACGCGCCGAGATCGAGGCGCTGGATCAGCGCAGCCGCTACCTGCGCGACCAGATCACGGTGGAGGTCGAATCGATCGTCATCTCGCTCAACGCCGCCGAGCGGCTGGCCAGGATCGCCGACGAAGAACGCAGCCTGGCCGACCGTCTGGCAGCCGCCGAGCGCCGCCGCTTCGAACTGGGGTCGGGCGATTTCTTCCTGGTCAACCAGCGCGAAGAAACCGCCAACGATGCCCGCGTGCGCCTGATCGATGCACAGGCGCGCATTGCCTCGGCGCGTGCGGAGCTGGCGGCGGCAACGGCCGATCGGGACGCGTTGCAACTGAGTCGATGAACGGGCGCCGGTTGGCTCGCCAACCTTGCCGCATCGCGCAATGACGCCCGGGTAACACCTACCTGCGCATGCTCGCTTCGGCCGGCCCGGCGCCGGTGGTGCGGTCCCTGGCGGCTCGCACGACGACCCTGATTCTTCGGAGGTGCGTATGTCTTTCCGGCAATTTCCCGCAATCGGTGCAGATGGCGAGTCCTACGTCATCATCGAATTCCGCGACGAGCTCGAATCCCGCAACGGGCAGCAGGCACGCACGCAAGCGCATACGGCGCCACGCTACGAACTGCCCGATGGCCGTCGCCTGCAACGGCAGGGCCAGCGCTTCATCACCGATGGTGGCGAGCTGCGCCTGTCGACGCCTTGAAATAGCACTGGTCATTTTTTGACCAACCCGTCCGCAGCCGTTACAGAGCAATGGCTGCGCACAGTTATCCACATGCTTGTGCAGGTTTCATCCACACCCTGTGTGGATGAAACCGGTGCGTGTTGTTCGGCATTATGCCAAGCGACAATCACCCTCGCCCTTGGCGGGCATCGCATGCGGTGTCACTCGGCCGGCACATGATCAGTGACTGGCATCTGCACCCTGCTGTCGCCATCGACAGCGGGCAAGCCCACGGCCCCCCTGCATTGCTGCTAACCATTGCGATCGTAACGCTCCAGCACCCGTCCGATGCCGCTGCGGTCGATGTCGCTGGCGGCCTGCGCCAGCGCCGAGCGATCGCTGCCCGGCTCGAACCCGATGCGAAAATGCAGCTCGCCCACCGGCGTGCGCGAAGAGTGGATCGACGACAGATTCACCCCATGCTGCTCGAACACATGCAGCAACGCACGTAGCGAACCGGGCTGGTCTTCCGGCAGATAGACGCTCAAGGTGAGCGGCTCGGTGAGGTCGGCCAGCAGGTAGCCCACGCGCTCGTAGGTGTAATTGCCGGCAGCGAGCGACTCGCCGCGTAGCGCCTGTGCGTTGTCGTCCAGAAAGCGGGCGCGAAACTGCGCGCGCGCCGCATCGTCGCCTTGCGCGACCAAGGCGCGCAGTTCCTGCAGTTGCAGCAATAGCCGATCAAGCATCTCGCCCACGTACGGGTTGCCGAACTGGATGTCTTCATAGATTGCGGGATTGAGCGAGAGGATGCGCGCGATCACCGCGCTATCCAGCTCGAACGAGGCCGAGCGATACGGCATCAACGCGCGCAGCTCGCCGAGCAGCGGCGCGTAGTCGCGCAAGGTACCGGCCTGCGCCAGATGGGTGGCGTGCACCATTGCTTGCACCAGCGCCATCACGCGGTCGTGGTGCTCGGGCGTGGCGTACACGCATTCGGCCTGCAACGCGGTGCACAGCGTCTGCACCCATGCGGACCACTGCTGCAGACGCGCCTGGCAGACCACCATCACCCGCCCTTTCAAGGTCGGCGCTTTGGGCGGTGCGGTCATCGGGTGCAGGCCGACGACCTCGGCCTGCGAGGCCAGCATCGCGGCCACCGGCGCCTGCTTGATCGAGGTGACATCCATCCACAACTGCGACGCCGCTCGCGGGCCGGCGAGGTCCACATAGCGTTCGATCAATGCGGCGGTGTGGCGGATCGGCGCAGAAAAAATCAGCACGTCCGCACGCTGCGCCAAGGTGGCTTCGTCGATGTCGCCGTCCCCGGCCGGATCGAAGCCGATCACCTCCAGCCCCATGCGCGCGCGCAAAAACTGCGCCAGCCAGCGTCCGTAAGCGCCGGCGATGCCGACGATGCCGACCACCGGCTGCGCCATCATGCCAATCGCTCGACGGCAAAGCGCGGTGCGTCAGCGAGTGCGGCCGGTGCGGCGGCCAGCACATCGAACTCTTCGAAGCCTGCCGCCAACGTGGCTTCCAGCGCGCTATGCACGCCGCTGAGCGCATGCCCCACCGCCTGCTCGAACGGCATATCGCGCAGCAGGAACCCGATCAGCAAGGCCATCAGCACATCGCCGGTGCCGGCCACATCCACCGGCAGATGCGGCGTGGCCCAGCGATACACCGCCGTGTTGCTGACCGCCAGAGTCACCAGCTCACCTGCCGCACCGGCCACGCTGTGCGCAAGCACCCACTGCGGACCGCGCGCCAGCAATGCGCGCGCGGCAACGACGGCATCGTCCTGCTCCAGACTCGGCAAACCGGTCAGTCGCCCAAGCTCGAACGCATTCGGCGTCACCAGCCAGGCATGCGGCAACAGCCGCTCGGCGAACACGCGCTCCAGTCCAGGCTCGACATACGGGCCGGTGTGGGTGTCCCCGATCACCGGGTCCAGGCAATACCGTAGCTGCGGCGCCTGCGGCAAGGTCTGCTCGAGCCAGTCGGCGAATGCCTCGCCATTGGCCAGGCTGCCGAAGTAGCCGGAGACCAGCATGCGCGCACGCTGCGGCAGGCCGCGCTCGCTCGCACCCAGCAACAGATCGGCCAACCAGTCGGCCGGCAGGATGCGGCCGCGCAAGGTGGCGTAGAACGGCGCATTGCTCAGCAGCGTGGTGGGCACTTCCGCCACCCGCAGGCCCAGCGCACGCAACGGTGGCACCGCCGCGCTGTTGCCAGCATGGCCGTAGACCAGTTGCGACTGGACCGAGATCACATCGATCGGCGAAGGACCATCCGGACGCTGGCGGCGACCGTGGACCAGATGACTGTCGGGGGCATTGTTCATCGCAGCATTTTACGTCAGCGCCACCGCGCGCCCACCGTCGATCGATGCGACCGTCGTCCGCTCGCCGCTGCGCACACCGCGCCAGGTCGGTCCGTGTGCTGGCAGCAGTCGATAGCGCCTCCGATCTGCGGGGGCCCTGCCGCAAGACGCAAATGCCGGCCTCGGGGCCGGCATTCGTCTGGAGAACCTCTGCTCAATCGTGCAACTTTCCGGACATTGGGGAGCCGGCATCCGCTCCCACGAATCCCGAATCGCCACACTGGCGCACTACCCCGGCAGGGCGGGCCACACCGCCCTTACGATTCCCCAATCCCGACTCCCGATTCCCAGCCTCAGGACGTCATGCGATCCCAGAAACCCTTGACGCCATCGATGAAGGTGGCCGACTTGGGCGAATGCTTGCGTGCATCCTCACCGGTGAACGTGGCTTCGAACTGCTGCAGCAACTCGCGCTGGTCGGCGGTCAGATTCACCGGCGTTTCGACCACCACGCGGCAATACAGATCGCCTTCGGTGCGGCTACGCACCGAGCGCACACCCTTGCCGCGCAACCGGAACAGCTTGCCGGTCTGGGTTTCGGCGGGAATGCGGATTTCCGCCTCCCCGCCCAGGGTCGCCACACGCACGGTGTCGCCCAGCGCGGCCTGCGAGATGCGGATCGGCACTTCGCAATGCAGATCGTCGCCATCGCGTTGGAAGATCGCATGCTCGCGCACGCGCACTTCCACATATAGATCGCCCGGCGGCGTGCCGGCCGGGCCGGCTTCGCCCTCGCCGGCCAGGCGGATGCGGTCGCCGGTATCCACGCCGGCAGGCACCTTGATCGACAGCACCTTGTCTTCTTCCACGCGACCGGCGCCGTGGCAGGTCTTGCACGGATTCTGGATCAGCGTGCCGCGCCCATCGCAATGCGGGCAACTCTGCTGCATGGCGAAGATGCCGCGCTGGATGCGGACCTGGCCGCGTCCGTGGCAGGTCCCGCACACTTCCACCTTGCCGTCTTCCGAACCACTGCCATGGCAGGGCTCGCACTCGATCAGGGTCGGGATCTCGATGCGGCGTTCGATGCCGGCAACGGCTTCTTCCAGATCCAGTTCCAACACGTAACCGACGTCGGCACCACGTCGCGCAGCGCGCGGACCGGCGGCGCCACCGCCGAAAATATTGCCGAAGATATCGCCAAAGATATCTCCCATGTCCGGGCCACCCGGCCCACCGCCACCACCGCCCATGCCGTGCTCGAACGCAGCGTGGCCATGCGCATCGTAGGCGCGGCGCTTGTTGCCGTCCGACAACACCTCATAGGCTTCCTTGCACTCCTTGAACATCGCCTCGGCAGCAGCGTCGCCGGGATTGCGGTCCGGGTGGTGCTTCATCGCACAGCGCCGATACGCCTTCTTCAGCTCCTCGTCGCTGGCGCCACGGGCAACGCCCAGCACTTCGTAGTAATCGCGTTTGCTCATAAGCCGGTATTGGGGATTCGTGATTTGAGATTCGTTGAAACGCAAAAGCGGACAGCATGCGCTGGTCCGCCTTGGCGACGCGACGCGTAAAGGATATCGGGATGGGGATCGGCACCTTTAGCGGCCGCCAATCCCCACTCCCAACTCCCAAATCACGGCTTACTTCTTGTCGTCCTTGACCTCGGTGAACTCGGCGTCCACCACGTCGTCGGCGGCCTTGGAGGCCTGCGCGTTGCCGCTGGCCGCATCGGCGTTGCCGCCCTGTTCTGCCGCGGCGGCGGCGGCGTACAGCGACTGGCCGGCTTCTTCCAGGGTTTTGCTGCGGGCTTCGATCTGCGCCTTGTCGTCACTCTTCATGGCGGTTTCCAGATCCGACAGCGCCGCTTCCACCTTGCCGATCACATCGCCACCGACCTTGCTGCCATGCTCGGTGATCGCGGTGCGGGTGGCGTGGATCAGGCCATCGGCCTGGTTGCGGGCCTGCACCAGTTCCTGGAACTTCTTGTCTTCCTCGCGGTTGGCTTCCGCGTCGGCGACCATGCGCTGGATCTCTTCGTCCGACAGGCCCGAACCGGCCTTGATCTCGACCTTCTGCTCCTTGTTGGTCTTCTTGTCCTTGGCCGACACGTGCAGGATGCCGTTGGCGTCGATGTCGAAGGACACTTCCACCTGCGGCATGCCGCGCGGCGCCGGCTCGATGCCGGACAGGTCGAACTTGGCCAGCGACTTGTTGAAGCGGGCCTGCTCGCGTTCACCCTGCAACACATGCACGGTCACGGCCGACTGGTTGTCCTCGGCGGTGGAGAAGGTCTGCGAGGCCTTGGTCGGGATGGTGGTGTTCTTTTCGATGATCTTGGTGAACACGCCGCCCATGGTTTCGATACCCAGCGACAGCGGGGTCACGTCCAGCAGCAGCACGTCCTTGACGTCGCCGGCCAGCACGCCGCCCTGGATCGCAGCGCCCACGGCCACGGCTTCGTCCGGGTTGACGTCCTTGCGCGGTTCCTTGCCGAAGAAATCGGCAACCGCCTGCTGCACCTTCGGCATGCGGGTCTGACCGCCGACCAGGATCACTTCGTTGATGTCGCTGGCGCGCAGGCCGGCATCGTTCAACGCGGTGCGGCACGGGTCGATCGACTTCTTGACCAGGTCCTCCACCAGCGCTTCGAGCTTGGCACGGGTCAGCTTGATGTTGAGGTGCTTCGGGCCCGAGGCATCGGCGGTGACGTACGGCAGGTTCACTTCGGTCTGCTGGCTGGTCGACAGCTCGATCTTGGCGCGCTCTGCGGCGTCCTTCAGGCGCTGCAGCGCCAACGGATCCTTGCGCAGATCGATGCCCTGATCCTTGTTGAATTCGTCGACCAGGTACTCGATGACGCGGTTGTCGAAGTCTTCGCCGCCGAGGAAGGTGTCGCCGTTGGTGGCCAGCACTTCGAACTGCTTCTCGCCATCGACTTCAGCGATTTCGATGATCGACACGTCGAAGGTACCGCCGCCCAGGTCGTACACGGCGATCTTGCGGTCGCCGCCGTTCTTGTCCAGGCCATAGGCCAGGGCTGCAGCGGTCGGCTCGTTGATGATGCGCTTGACGTCCAGACCGGCGATGCGGCCGGCGTCCTTGGTGGCCTGACGCTGGCTGTCGTTGAAGTACGCCGGCACCGTGATCACGGCCTCGGTGACCTTCTCGCCCAGGAAGTCCTCGGCGGTCTTCTTCATCTTTTCCAGCACGCGGGCAGAGATTTCCTGCGGCGCCATGCGCTTGCCATCGCTGGTCTGCACCCAGGCATCGCCGTTGTCGTGGGCGAGGATGCCGTACGGCACGTGCGAGATGTCCTTCTGCACTTCGGCGTCGGTGAACTTGCGGCCGATCAGGCGCTTCACCGCGTAGAAGGTGTTCTTCGGGTTGGTCACGGCCTGGCGCTTGGCCGAGGCACCGACCAGGACTTCGCCGTCCTTGGTGTAGGCGACGATCGAAGGCGTGGTGCGATCGCCCTCGGAATTTTCGATGACGCGGGCCTTGCCGCCGTCCATGATCGACACGCACGAGTTCGTGGTGCCGAGGTCAATACCAATGATCTTGCCCATGGATACGCTCCTGATGATTCTTTAGCTGTGTCCGGCGACGCCGGGTCTGGCTGAGATGTGGGGGTGGCGCGCAGGTGTTCAAGCCATCTGTGCGCATCTGTGTTCTAACCGCGCGCCCGGCAGTTCAGCCGGGCGCCGGCAATCAGTCGTGCTTGGCCACGACCACCAGGGCCGGGCGCAGCAGACGCTCGTTGAGCAGATAGCCCTTCTGGAACACCTGCACCACGTGGCCCGGGGCGATGCCCTCGGCCTCGCCCTGGCTGATTGCCTGGTGCTGATCCGGATTAAACGGCTGGCCGACCGGGTCGAGCAGGGTCAGGCCGTTGTCGGCCGCGACCTTGAGCAGCTGCTTGTAGGTCATGTCCAGGCCATCGCGCAGCGGACTGGGCTCGGTACCGGCCGCGGTCAGACCGGCGTCCAGGCTGTCGAACACCGGCAACAGCTCGCCCAGCAGCTTCTCGTTGGCGAACTTGCGCGCGTTCTCGACATCGCGGGCAATGCGCTTGCGCTGGTTTTCCAGATCGGCACGCTCGCGCAGGGCATCGGCCTTGACCAGCGCGATCTCGCTGCGCAGCGACTCGATCTCGGCCTTGAGCGGATCGGTCTCGGGTGGGTTCTGGGACAGGTCTTCGGAGTCGAATTCGGGGTGGTCTTGGTTCATATGCAGTTCCCGGGCAAGCGGAACGCCCGCCCCAACGTCACCCCGTATGTGGGCGCGCACGCGCGTTTCAAGCAAAATGATCGTATCGATCGTTGCCGCTTATCGCGTGCCGGGCGGTTCCATGGCCGCACCCAGCACCTGGGCGGCGGTCTGCACCAGCGGAATCACCCGGTCGTAGGCCATGCGTTTGGGCCCGATCACGCCCAGCACGCCCAGCACCTGGCCATTGGCGGCATACGGCGCGGTGACCAGCGAGACATCGTCCAGCGACACCATGCCGGTCTCCTCGCCGATGAAGATGCGCACGCCCGGCGCCTGGATGGTGCGTTCGAGCAGTTGCAGGATCTCGCGCTTGCTGGCGAAGGCCTCGAACAGCTCGCGCAGCCGGTCCAGGTCCGACAGGTCCTGCACGCCCATCAGGCGGGTCTGCCCGGCCATCACCATGTCGTCGGCATCGGCCGGTACCAGCGCCTCGCTGGCCAGGTCCACGCTGTGCGCCAGCAGCTGCTCCATCTCGTTCTTGGCCAGGCGCAGCTCGCGCAACAGGCTGGCGCGGATGTCCGCCAACGCGCGCCCGGCAAATTGCGCATTGAGGTAATTGGCCACCCGCTCCAGCTCGGCCGGCTCGTAGGCCCGGCGCGGCTCGATCACCCGGTTCTGCACCTCGTTGTCGGCAAACACCAGGATCGCCAGCACCCGCCGCGCGTCCAGCGCCACGAAATCGATGTGCCGGAACGCGAATTGCTCGCGCCGCGGCGCGCTGACCACGCCGACGAAATGGCTCATCGCCGACAGCATCTGCGAGGCGCTGCCCAGCAGCGACTGGGTGCCGTTGCCGCTGGACAGCTCCGCGCGCAGGCGCCGCACCTCTTCCTCGCCGGGCGGCTGCATCTGCACCAGGCTGTCGACGAACACCCGGTAACCGTGCGCGGTGGGCACCCGCCCGGCCGAGGTGTGCGGAGAGCTGAGCAGCCCCACGTCCTCCAGGTCGGCCAGGATGTTGCGGATGGTGGCCGGGCTGACGTCCAGCCCCGCGTGCTGGGCCAGCGTCTTGGAGCCCACCGGCTCGCCATCGCGGATATAGCGGGCAATCAGCGTCCGCAGCAGCTGGCGTGCGCGGGGGTCGAGCGTTGGGGACTGTGACGCGCGCATGGGATCATCCGGTGAGACTGGGCATAGATAATGTCTGGCCCTGCGGTTGGCAAGCCTCTTATTCCCTGCCCGCCACTCTCACCCTAAGCTTGCCCAAAGCGTTCACACTCGATCCCATGCTCAGACACCTCTCCATCAAGGATTTCGCCGTCGTCCGCGCCACCGAACTGGAATTCGGGCCAGGCATGACCGTGGTTTCCGGCGAAACCGGCGCCGGCAAGTCGCTGATGGTGGACGCACTGGGCTTTCTGTCCGGGCTGCGCGCCGACAGCGGCGTGGTCCGCCACGGTGCCGACCGCGCCGAACTGTCCGCCGAATTCCAGCTTCCGGCCCAGCACCCGGGCCTGACCTGGCTGTCGGACAACGAACTCGACGACGATGCGCAATGCCAGCTGCGCCGGATCATCCGTGCCGATGGCGGCTCGCGCGCCTGGATCAACGGCCGCCCGGTGACTTCCTCGCAACTGGCGGAACTGGCATCAAAGCTGGTGGATATCCACGGCCAGCACGAACACCAGGCCCTGATGGCCCGCCACAGCCAGCTTGCCCTGCTCGACGCCTACGCCCGCAACGGCGCCCAGCGCGAACAGGTGCGCCAGGCCAGCGCCCGCTGGCAGACCTTGCTGGACGAGCGCGATGCGCTGTCCGCGCAAGGCGATGTCTCCGACCGCATCGGTTTCCTGGAACACCAGCTCGGCGAACTGGAACGCGAAGACCTGGACCCGGCCGCGATCGCCGCGCTGGACGTCAATCACCGCCGCCAGGCGCATGCCACCGCCTTGATCGGCGCCTGCGACAGCGTGGCCTTGCAGCTCAATGGCGACGATGGCGCCTGCGCGCTGGGCCTGCTGCAGAACAGCCGCCACGACCTGGCGCGCGTGGCCGAGCACGAGCCGCGCCTGGGCGAGGTCGATGCGCTGCTGGACAGCGCGGTCATCCAGATCGAAGAGGCGCTGGCCCTGCTCGACCGCGTGCGCGACGACCTGGAGGCCGACCCGGCCCAGTTCGAGGCGATGGAGCGCCGGCTCGGCCGCCTGCACGATCTGGCCCGTAAGCACCGCGTCACCCCGGACGAGCTGGCCGCCCAGCGCGACCGCATGAGCCTGGAGGTGGAAAGCCTGCGCGGCGCCGACGAGCGCCTGCAGCAGCTGGACAAGCACATCGAGGCAGCGATTGGCGTGTGGCGCAGTGTAGCCAGTACCCTCAGCGCCAGCCGCACCACCGCTGCCGAGGCCTTGTCGGCCGCCACCACCACGCTGATCGGCGAGCTGGGCATGGGCGGCGGGCAGTTCCTGATCCAGCTGCAGCCGCAGGACGCCCTGCGCCCGGATCCCAATGGTGCCGAGCGGGTGGAATTCCTGGTCGCCGCCAATGCCGGGCAGCCGCCGCGCGCATTGCGCAAGGTCGCCTCCGGCGGCGAGCTGTCGCGAATTTCACTGGCCATCGAGGTCGCCGCCCTCGGGCTGGACAGCGTGCCGACCATGGTCTTCGACGAAGTCGATTCCGGCATCGGCGGCGCGGTGGCCGATATCGTCGGGCAGAAGCTGCGCGCCCTCGGCGAAGAGCGCCAGGTGCTGTGCGTGACCCACTTGCCGCAGGTGGCCGCCAAGGGCCATGCGCATTACCGCGTCAGCAAGGCACCGGTAGACGGCATGACCCAGAGCGCGGTCGAACTGCTCGGCCCGCAGGCCCGCCAGGAAGAACTGGCGCGCATGCTGGGCGGGGTGGAAGTCAGCAAGGAAGCCCGCGCGGCGGCACGCAAGCTGCTGCAGAGCGCCTGAGCCGACGGGCGCAGTGCCGGCACAGCTCAGGATTGCCGGGCAGCCGATGGCTGCAAACGCACAAGGCGGCCGAAGCCGCCTTGTCGTTGCCGCAATGCCCCTGGCTTGCTGTCAATGCCCCTGGCTTGCTGTCAGCGCGGGCGCTTCTTGCGCACGTACAGCACCAGCGAGTGCTCTTCCAGCTCGTAGCCATGCTGGGCGGCGATCTGACGCTGCAAGGCCTCGATCTCTTCGCTCTCGAACTCGATCACGTGGCCGGTATCCACGTCCACCATATGGTCGTGATGGCCGCCGCGATCCAGCTCATAGACCGCCTGACCGCCTTCAAAATTGTGCTTCAGCACCAGGCCGGCAGCCTCGAACTGGGTCAGCACCCGGTACACAGTGGCCAGACCGATTTCGTCACCGTGATCGAGCAACTGCCGATAGATGTCTTCTGCGCTGAGGTGGTGCTGGTTGCTCTTCTGCTCGAGCAATTCCAGGATCCGCATCCGCGGATGGGTCACCTTGAGCCCGACTTTGCGCAGGTCGTGGGTTTCCATATGTTCTCCGTTCATTGGCGATTTAGCGCCAGCTGCCATCAAACGGGTCGCGGCGACCGGCGGGAGTGTATCATCGGCGTGATTTCCTCAGCACTTAATCCCCGATGCGTAATCTCCTGCTGGTCGCCGCCGTTGCTCTTTCCACCGCTGGCTGCGGCATCATCTACAAGCAGCCGATCTACCAGGGCAATCTGATCAAACAGAATGCCGTGGAGCAACTGCAGGTAGGCCAGAGCAAGCAGCAGGTCAGCGCGTTGCTGGGTACCCCCTCGATCCCCGACCCGTTCCATTCGCAGCGCTGGGACTACACCTCCACCCAGCGCGTGGACCGTCTGGCGCGCACCGAGATCAAGAACTTCACCGTGTTCTTCGAAAACGAGCAGGTCGTGCGCTGGGAAGGCGATTATTTCCCGTCTCAGGACGAGCAGCTGGCCAAGTCGGCACCCAAGCAGTTCGGTCGCAATCTGGCCCGCGACAAGAAGAAGCAGCGCGGCCGTTGATGCACTTGACTCGGCGATCTTGCGATCGCCTGATGTCGGTCAACTGAGAAAAACGCATCCCTTTGAACGGATGCGTTTTTTTATTTGCCTGGTCGAAACGACGGGTTTGCTCGAGGACTGCAGCGCGAGCCTGGACACTGATACCCAACGCCCTTACTAGTCGTCTCGCGTCAACTACGCATGTCCACGCCACTGCGTTCGCGCTTCAGAGCCGTCGCCGGCAGAGTTCGCTATGACGCACATGCGCATCGCAGCAGTGGCAAACCGCTACCCGTTGGGACCGGCTTTTTTGCTCGGCCCGGCACGGCGACGCCGCGCTTCCTTCGGATCCAGCAGCAGCGGTCTGAGCAATTCGACCCGGTCGCCGTCGCGCAGCACCTGATCCGGGCGCGCAATCAGCCCATGGACCGCCTGCGCCGCGGGTAGTCGATCCGGTGCCAGACCGGACGCGGCAATCGCCTCGGCCACAGTGGCGCCCTCGGCCAGATCCAGCGACACCGAACTGCAACGGTCCGGCCAGGCCAGCACGACGTCGACCCGCATGCTCAGACGTCGCCGCGGTCGGCAACCCGCACGAAATCGTTGACCATGCGATCGGCCAGGCCCTGGAAGCCCAGCGCCAGTGCCGGCCCCAACAGCCGCGAGCTGGTTTCCACTTCCAGGGTCAGGCTGACCTTGCAGGCGTTCTCGCCCAGCGACTGGAATTCCCACAGGCCTTCCAGCCGCTTGAACGGCCCGTCGCGCAGATGCATGACGATGCGCTGCGGACGTTCGAGCACGTTTTCGGTGGTGAACCAGGTGCGGAACGACCCCAGCCCCAGATCCAGCCTCGCCACGATGTGCGCCTGGTCCTGTTCAAGCACCTGCGCAGCATCGCACCAGCCGAAACGGCGCGGATAGGCGGCAACATCATTGACCAGATCGAACATGCGGGTTGCGCTGTGTTCGACCAGGGCGCTGCGACGGATGGTAGGCATTCGCTAACTTGTGAAAGACAGAAGATCGTTTGATGACGCCGAATCGGCGACAATAGCGGCATGAGCAAGAAACCAGCCAAGGATAAAGCAAACGGCGCGACGGCCACGAAAACCATCGCGCTGAACAAGCGTGCGCGCTACGAATACCACCTGGAAGAGCGCTACGAAGCCGGCTTGGCGCTGCAGGGCTGGGAAGTCAAGGCGATCCGCGCCGGTCGCGCCAACATCATCGACGGCTACGCCTACGTGCGCTCCGGCGAGATCTTCCTGATCGGCGCGCAGATCACCCCGTTGATCCAGGCCTCCAGCCACACCGTGCCGGTGGAACGCCGCGACCGCAAGCTGTTGCTGCACCGCCGGGAAATCGACAAGGTGCTGAGCAGCGTCGAACGCGACGGCTATACCCTGGTGCCCACCGCGCTGTACTGGAGCAACAACAAGGTCAAGCTGGAAATCGCACTGGCCAAGGGCAAGCAGAACCACGACAAGCGCGACGCCGCCAAGGACCGCGACTGGCAGCGCGACAAGCAGCGCGTGATGCGGCGGCATAACCGCGACGCGTGAGTAAGGAATCGGGAATGGGGAATCGCAAGAGCTGGGTAGGCTCGCTGCGTTGATCTCAGCTGCGTTGACCTCACGTTAGTTAAAGACGCGGGCATTGCTGGATCCGTGAGAAGCATCGCGCTTTTACGATTCCCGATTCCCCACTCCCGATTCCTCACGTCGCCCCAAGCATCCGCATCAAATTCGGCACCCCCCTGCCCTGCACATAGCGATCGCGTTGCAGGTCGGTACTGGTGTCCAGCATCAGCTGTTTGACCCGATCCGGGAAGCCGATGAACTCGCGGCGTGCGGAGAGGAATCCGGCCAGCACGCCGGAGACGTGCGGTGCGGCCATGCTGGTGCCGCTCATCTCCACCATCAGGCTCGCCGGGTCGTTCGGGTCGAAGTCGTAATAGGCCGACAGGATCTTTTCGCCCGGCGCCACGACGTCCGGCTTGCCGCGACCATCGGCGGTCGGTCCGCGCGAGGAAAAATACGACACGCCGTAGTTGTGCGGACTGCTCTTGTGCACCGAGCCGACCACGATGGCGTCTTCCAGATTGCCCGGGTCGCTGATCGACAGATCCATGTTGGCCGGATACGCATCGCCGTCGTTGCCCATCAACCACGCCAGGCCCTCGTTGCCGGCGGCCACCACCACCAGCACGCCTTGCCGCCATAGCCGCCGCAGCTCGTTGCACAGCGGCGTAAAACCGCAGCCATAGCTCTCCGGATCGAAATAACCGCCAAGGCTCAGATTGACGCCGTGGATGACCAGCTCGCCGGCGCGCTCGTTGATTGCCGCCACCTGCTGCACCGCCTTGATCATCCACGAATCGCGGCCGTTGCCGGCATCGTCCAGTACCTTGAAACCGTAGAGCTGGGTATCGGGCGCCATGCCGGCGAACTCTAGCGGCTTGCCTGGATTGCCCTGCGCGTCGGGAATCACCGCGCGGCTATGGCCGGCGATGATCCCGGCGATATGCGTGCCATGCCCGTGCCGATCCAGCCGGGCGAAGGCATCGCCGTCGGCGCGCGTCAATCGCTTGGCTGCACCCCGCCGCGTGCAATCCCATTGCGCCACCACCGTGTCGCGCTCGCCCTTTGCGAAGAAATGCGGGTGACTGGCCGCGATACCGGTGTCCAGCACCGCCCAGCCGACCTGTTGCCCGCGTGCGCGATATGCGGTGCGCGCCGCATCGGCATGCAAGACGTTGCCGGACACGTTGATCAACGCGCGCTTGCCGGCATCGCGCCACACGCGCCGAAATCCCAGCGCGCGGTAGCGGTCCTGCAGCGATTCGATCTCGAACCGCGTCAGCCGCGCCGACACAAACCGCTGCAAGCCATCCTCCAGCGCGATCGCCTCGTCCAGCGCATCGCCGCTCAAACCGGTGGTGCCTGCAGCGGCCTGGCGCAGTTGCGCCAACAGCAGCGCACGCGTGCCGGCCGGATCGTCGCCGGACACCCGCCGATCCAGTTCGATCAGCACTTCGTGCCGGTACTCGGCGCCATGCGCTTCCAGTTGCTCGCTGAGATCCTTGATCAATACGGCGTTGGAGACCGGTTGATCGAAGCCAACGCCCACCGCCTCGCGCACCGCCGCACGCACCTGCGGAATCGACAGATAGCCCGAGCCCGAATGCGCGTTGTGCTGCCAGTCCGGATTGAAGCGCGCGCCCGCGAGGTTTTCGAACCGTCCCTTGGCATTGGCGATGTCGTCGCTGAGATCCGGATCCAGCGCGATCGGATCGCGCGTATCGGCGACGTTGATCCAGCGCCGCACGCACGGAGGAAACGGCAGCTTGCGCGTGCCGGTCCAGCGCTTGAACATGCTGCGCACCTGCGGCAGGCCCAGGGGCGAGCCCAACGTCAGGAACAGGCTGACCTCGCACTCGGCAGCCTGGAGCTGACGCAGCACGTCGAATGCGATCATCGACCCCTGGCTGTGCGCGACCACCACGAACGGCCCGCCCCCCGAGCGCAGGCGCTGCACCAGACTGTCGCGCATCAACGCTGCACGCTCGGGCACGAAGAACAAATCGTGCACGTCCTGCAGCAGCGCGGCGGAGATCAGCCGCAGCAGCACGCGGTTGATCGCATCGATCGGACCTTTGGCCTGCACCTCGCCGGCTGCCGGCATGGCGGGCGCGGCATCCAACTCGTCCAGCAACCGATGCAGATCGCTGCGTTCCTGCTCGCTCTGCGCCAACGCATCGGCGAGCAGATGCAGGTCCTGCTCGCCTGGCACCAGCCCAAGCGTGCTCAAGGCGCGCTGCACGCTTTGATTGAGTGCCGGGCCGACATCGCGCGCATCGCAATTGCCGGGTTCGGCAACCGGATAGCGCTCGCGATTGACCCAATACGCCAGGCGCGTGCGCTCGCCCATCGGCCGCCCGAACAGGGCCTTGTCCCACTGACAGCGCAACACCTCGGCCGGCGGCTTGTTGCCGATGCCATGGATATAGATCACCGTGCGCGCCTTGCCCTGCACGCGTGTCAGCGTGGTGTCCTGCGACTGCTGCTGCGCGGCCCTGGCTGCGCGCCGAGGCTTGGCTGCGTCGACACCCGGTGCGCGCGTGCGGGGGGCGCTACGTGCCTGCCGTGGGCGTGGGGGCTTGCCTGTCGCCATCGCTTCTCTCCTTGAGTACCAGACTATTCCGTCCGATAGGACTGAAGCCACTGTAAGCGCCGCACGTCTCACCACTTGTGACAGGGCGCCCCGATCCCTATACTGGCGAGGTCAGCGTTTTGATGCTTTCCCCGGGGGTGCACTGGTTTCGACGGGGGTCGCGAAGTCGCTTGGCGCATGCCGAGGGGGCAGCTTTCCTCGTTAATCCAGCAGCAAACTTTTAGTTGCCAACGATGACAACTACGGTTCGGACTTCGCTATCGCCGCTTAATTGGCTTTAGTTGTAGTTCTACAGCCGCCTAAGGCGAACCCCCGAACCTACTTGTGCCCGTGCTCGTAGGTGTAGGGTCATTATCACGGAACCATCGGTAGTGGCTGCCTGTCAGCTACCGGTTAGATAAAGCAGGCTGGTTTCCAGGTGCGCTTTGCCAACCGTGCTGCCTGGGAATGAGATCTAACGGAGGGCTAAGCATGTAGTGCTGGGGATGGAGTGCTTCCGGACGGCGGTTCGATTCCGCCCACCTCCACCATCTGAACGCGGAAGAGAGCAGTAAGTGCTTGATTCTGCGAAGGTTAGGCCCGGGGTTTGATGTTCAGTTTGAGCCTGCGTTAGGTATCAAACGAGGTATCAAACCCCGTGCCAACACCTTATTTTTTGCGCCGCCCAGCTGGGCTCTATGTGCGCTTTTTCGTCCCGACTGACCTGCAAGCCCTCATCGGCTCACGCTACCTTGTCCGTCCCGTTCGCTTGACCCTTGGTGATGCTGCACGTCTGGCCGTAGCTCGAACGGCTGTGGCACTCTCGGAAGCATTCGATCAGATGCGGCAAGGAGCGGGCATGCGGGACGATTTGCTGAGCCAGGCGCTGGCCGCGTTGCAAGGGAACGAAGCCCGCCCCTACACCATCAAGGTCGGTGGCGTGGAGCTCTCTGCCAACGGCGCTGAGGATCATGCTCGGCTGCTTGACGCACTGAAACACCTCCCTCTTCAGCAACTGGCTTCTGTGAAGAGCGCCGGACCGCTGCTGTCAGAGCGCGCCACCATCCACATCAGTGAAATGCGGCGTGTGGGGCGAAGCGCGAAAAACGTGCTCGATACCGAACACAGCCTGGGGCTGTTTGTGGCGCTTGTCGGCGACAAGCCGGTCGAGGACTACAAGACCGCTGATGTCCGCCAGTTCCTGGATGCGCTTGAGCACTACCCGAGCAACGCCACCAAGAAGGCGGTGTTCGCCGGTCTCACCCCTGTCGAAATCCTGAGCAACGCGCGGCAAGGTGGTCATGAACTGCTGAGCATGCGCACCAAGGAAAAGCATCGGGATCGTATTGCATCCTTCTTCAACGCCTTGGCGAACGAAGACCTGATTAGCAAGGCGCCTCACAAAGCCATCCTCAATCGTGCCAAGTCGCTCACCGACGAGCCGAGCCGTGATCCGTTTAGCCAGGCTGAGCTCGAAGCGCTGCTTGAACTGAATGCGTTCACGTCTTGGGCCAAAAAGTATCCGCACCGATGGTTTGGCACGCTGTTGGGCTTTGCGACCGGTGCTCGGGTCAACGAAGTCGCGCAGCTCTATGTCGAAGACATCGGCAAGGTCGGTGACTTCTGGGGCGTGCATTTCCGAGGAGCAAAGCCGGATCAGCGCTTGAAGAACCCCCACTCCTCCCGCTTCGTGCCCCTGCCCACATCCCTGATTGAGGCTGGGTTCTTGGTCTATGTGGATGAGGTCAAGCGCGCAGGCTTTGAGCGGCTGTTCCCGCATCTGCCCTACAACGCCGAAAACGGGTATGGCGACGCGCTGGGGGATCAGTTCCGGGCCTATGCGATCAAGCAAGGGCTGACCCAACGGCTCAAAAGCTTTCATTGCTTCCGACACACCTTGTCCAATTCGTTGGTCAATGAGCACGGCGTGTCGCTTCCGATTTCGCAGCAAATCACCGGCCACGAGTTGACGCTTCCACCAGGCTTGAAGCACTACGTCGATCCACCTTCTGTCCCCGCTCGCTTTGCGGCCATTGAACGGTTTGGCCCTCCGCTTCCATTGCCCGCTTACACGCCAGGGCAATTTGACCGTGCGTTCAAGCAGGTTCGCCACATGGAACGACGGCGCGAGCAAGCGGCCAAAAAGAGGACAAACAAAACAAGAACAACAGTGTGGAAGAATTAAAATCACAAGGGATCTCGCCCCGAATACCGTGTGGTGGCTGAGTGGATTCTATCGTCCCGGAATTAATGCCTGCACCTAAGCGGACACACGGAACTTGTAAGCTAGGCGATCAACTTGCTAGCGCTAGAAGCTAGCGCCTAGTCAGACCGGAGGTTAGCCATGCAACGTAACTTATAGTCCTTTGGCAAATCTTACACCCACTTCTTCCCAACTCAACTTATTAGCCATTGCAAATCCAATTCTTTGGTCTAGAAAATAGATAGCGTCCTCCGTACTCTCCAGGGGCGGCAGAATCTTACACTCTTCTGGAAGGTGTCCCACACCATATGCGCCCGAGGCACTTACTATAACAGCAGGCCTCTTATCACCTTTCTCAAAGATGTGTTGAACACGACTCTTCAATAAAGACATGTCTGGCTTCAACGGCCCCGTAGGCACCAACGTGTGATGAACAGGAAAACGAATTTTATCGACCGCATCTACGCAAAGACGAAGCACATCTAAAAGCCTATCAAAATCCAAATCTTTGAGGCCGAACACTATATTAGTTTCACCCCCAGTATTTGTAATGGAAGTCAGCCCCTGAATGTAGTCTCTTACATACAATCCATTTCCGTGCGAAATGTGCTTATTTTTACGCCACTCAATCATCTCCTCAGTTACGTTTCGGCAGAAGAGGATCACTTTTTCCCGAATCTCCTCGAAGCCATCTGGCGTTTTATTTAACGGCTTTCCAGCATTAAGGAGCTCGTAGCACCCACTTAGTTGCAATCCCAGCAAGAATGCCCCCTTGTGATAACCACTCTCGTTAATAAGATGATTCGTTACCCACTCGATGATGGCATCCACGCTCTCGACCGAATTTTCCTCTCTGTTAGAGAGTGGTGGCGGTGGTTCCTGAATAGATGAGTAGCTTTTAAAAAGCTGAGCCAGCTCAGCCATCAACGCGACAGCCTCCGGGAAACACCATTTAGACAAGGCGACGGCGATGCGCAGTGCGCTTTCTTTCTCGACACTTGGATCATTTCCGCCTTGGTCCAGTAATGATCGAATGTGTAGCAAGCATATTTGCAGCGAGCCCAAGGTTATGCCAGCTTCGAATAGATCCCTGCAGAAGACCTGACCCTCGACAAAGGGAATCCTGCCAGACATGTAGCCGATAGCGGGAAGTGCCACAAGGGGATGTGTCCAGTCAAGCTTTGAAGTCGAAAGAAATGGGAGTAGAGAGGATCGCACCGTTTGGCTTATCACAAAGGATCGCGAGAAGTCGCCTGGCTCTCCCCAAAATTCAAATAAAAAAGGTTCAGAGCGGCCGCGATGCTGCCGCTGTTTCTCTTTCCAAGTGTTATGATTTTCAATCTGGACATCGTAATCTTCCGAAAGAAGACTCTTCGCATGATCTATAATCCGGTATCCGCTCTCCGGCATAGAGCCACTTGAAAGGCCGCCTACTTTAGCAAAATAGGTGGTCAATGTGGATTGCCGACCATCAGCGTTCTTCTGCATTGCTGCGTGAAAGACGCCAGAGTCAAGCGTGCATAACGTGAACACCCAATGGGCCCTACTTGAATCAGCAAGGTTTCGCCAAAGCATCAAAAAACCATGAGACCGCATTCGGTCCCCTTCACGAGCAATCATGCTGATGGCCGTTTGAACAAGCGGAGGCGGAAACTCACTGTCTCGATTTAGAGAGTCATCGGTTTTCTCGTAGAGGGCAACATCAAAACATTGCATCGCCTCTTCGGGAATATCAACAGTTGCGGTTGGATACCAGGCCTCGACGATACGACATTGTAATCGCCGTGGTTCAGCGTCGTAATCCAGGCTCAAGGCCAAACACTGCTTGCCTGACCATGTAGTCAAGCTCGCGACACCATGGTCTAAAAGGTCACTCCAATCACGAGCAACGATGACAAAGCAAATGTCCATGTTCGAAAGGAATGGAAACAGGTTTTGAATTTCATGCTCATAACCTGCCAACTCTGAAACTGCCTGCCGCTCTGGCCCCTTCTCCCTTTTCACTTCAAAAATCAGCACCACTCTTGATTCCGGATTGTAAGCGATAATATCGGGTCTGAGCACCTCGCCAGATGCCAGCGAAATGCTCTTGTCAACAGCAACGATTTCTAGAAGACCCAATTGGCCAAGGACGAATTTTGAAGCCCTCGCACTGGCCAGCCGACTCATCTTGTCAATCGAAAATCTGGGGAGGTGGCTGGCTTGGTCGGCGGCCTCGATAACGGACTCGATTTCATCCTGCCCAATAATTTCATTTACGAGCTTGCCACTATTTATTAGGTCAATGAGCCAATTCGCAACAACCGCCTCTTTGCTCAGAACCTTTCCCATAGGCGCTTTCTTCTTACGGACCTTTGCCATTTCTGCCCCCCGTTAAGTGATTTTTTCAGGAAATTTGGATTTTTTTCCACTCTTTAGCAAGCTGAACCGCAGGCAAAAAAGCTACTGCACCCGACCAGGGTCTGCAGCACCCCTTTTGGAAGTCTCTCACATCGGCCGAATTCGCCCCTCGGCATTAAACTTCTTCTCGCCTAACCCAATATTCCTGTCGCTAAAGCCCTTCAAAAAAACAGCGCAACATGCTTTTTTACGCATGCCCTGCCCCAGCTCTCATCAGGTGTAACCAGGGCCTCGAAGAACCAGCTCACCCAAACGCATGGGTGCAGGAGCTTGGATCGCGCTTATTGTCTTGGTCTGATTGTCTTGCGTTGGTGCTCTAGCCAATCGTGACTTAGCGTGTCAACGCACAATTGTGTCCAATGAGCCCTGCCCAGTGGTGAGTTTTGGCTGCTAGACGAGAACATCGACGTCGTTCCCAAGCGCTCGAAGCGCTTTGCTCGTGCGTGAGTTACGTGGTGGGTAGTCAGTCGGACGTGCCCAACCCACCACCTCACCCAGGATGCTAGTGCCGATATGTGAAAGCTTGTAGTCATGATCATGGCTCGCTAGCCAGATCCGCTCGGCCACATCACCATCCCCCCAAATTACGAAATCAAGCACCTCGGGCGCAGTCATGCCGTTCCCAGACTGGTGCTTCCAAAGTATCCGCGCCAAGGCTTCACTCTTCGCTTGGCTACCGGGATCGGTGCCCAAGCCCAAATATGGGTTACTGATCTTCATTGCGTGATCGCCAAAAGCGTATACCCGGGTAAGGGCATTGACCCATTCATTTTCTGTCAGTGCAGTGATCCTGCCTCGCGCAAGAAGCTCGTGTAGCAAGGGCGCCGACGTATAAATAGTATATTCCTCATGCTCATGCTCATATTTACCTAACTTCCACCAGGCCAGTCCGCTCCGTAGTGCAACCTCTGGATCGAGACGGTTCTTTCGGAATTCTCGTTCGTAAGCGTCTTTTTCGGTATGAGGCCTAACGACTTGGTAGTAGTAGGGTAATCCCCCCGCCCATTAGCTGACGCCAGAAGTGGAATTTTCTCGTCCCCTTTCCCGAGGAGGTTCCATGAAG
>NZ_JAJGQM010000049.1 GCF_020784175.1 Xanthomonas campestris pv. asclepiadis | reverse complement strand
TCCAAAAATCCAAACGCGACTCTCCGGAACGACGCGATATCCCGCACTCTCAGGCCTCGTTGTTCAGACCTTCCCTAAGTATCTTCGATCGCTGGCGATTTGTGAATGGGGAAATCCTAGCCGCGATTACGGGATTACGCGACGGCAAGCGGACTCTACCTTTGCGCGGTTTCTAGTTTTATCCAGCAAGGACACAGGCGTATGAAATACACCCCCTAAAACAATGGCGTAAACGCACGTCCGCCGACGCAGTTGCTCTATCAAGTGCGCGACCGCTTGCGCGTTCGGCACTACAGCCTGCGCACCGAACAGGCGTGTCTCAGTTGGATACGGCGCTTCATCCTGGCCAGCGGCTCTCTCCCGCAACGTACTGCGTATCGATCGGCATCACGTGTCCGACAAAATCCCTAGTGCTCAATATCTTGAGTAGTGGCGTCACATTGAATAACCGTGCAGTCACGACGCCCAACGCCAGAAACAAAAAAACCGCGCAATGCGCGGTTTTTTCGTCACACCTTTTGCCAACCGATCAAGGACGACGCGCCAGCGCCTCCACGTCCTTGGCCTTGGGCAGCAGATCCTGCTTGGTCACCGCAAACGGTCCGATGCTCAGCATCGGCACTGCCACGATCACCGAGGAGATCACCACGATCACCGCGCCAATCATGTGCGTCTCGGCCAGGCCTTCCATCGACTCACCGCCGTAGATGTACAACGCCAGTGCCGACAGGAAGAACATCACCGCGGTGATCACCGTGCGCGACAGCGTCTGGTTGATCGAGCGGTTCAGCACTTCCAGCGGCTCCACCCGCAACGCGCGGAAGTTCTCGCGCACGCGGTCGAACACCACGATGATGTCGTTGATGGCAAAGCCCATCACCGACAACAGGCCGGCCAGCACGGTCAGGTCGAACTCGCGGCCGGTCAGCGACACGAAGGCCACCGTGACCAGCAGGTCGAACAAGGCGGTCAGGCTGGCAACCACCGCGAACTTCCACTCGAAGCGGAAGGCGATGTAGATCAGAAAGCCCACCAGCATGAACACCGTGGCGTACACGCCGTTCAAGGCCAGGTCCTTGCCGACCTGCGGGCCGACGAATTCGCCCGGCTGCACGGTGGCGGGGTTCTGCTCGGTGCTGACGGCCTTGCGCACTTCTTCGGCCACGCTGCTGGCGGCATCGTCGCGGTTGTTGTGCTGCTCGCGCGCCTGCAGGCGGATCATCACTTCGTTGCCGCCACGTGCGTTCTGCACCTGGGCGTTCTCGAAGCCGGCCTTGGACAGCTGCTCGCGCACCTGATCCACGTCCACGGTCTTCTGGAACGAGGTCTGCACCAGCGTGCCGCCGGTGAATTCCAGCGCGTAGTTGAAGCCCTTGCCGACGATGACGCCGACAGAGGCCACCGCGATCACCAGCATCAGGAGCAGCACCGGCTTGCGCAGGCGCATGAAGTCGATCTTGGTGTCGTTGGGAATGAGATGGAGCGGGAACAATTTCATGGAAAAGATCTTCCGTTTAGACGTTGCGCACCGTCAGGATGCGCAACGCTTGCGAAGGGATTCATCGCCCGCCCCTGCAGCGCGCTGCAGGGACAAGGCCGGGCTCGCATCTCAGATGGCGACGGTCTTCAGCTTCTTGCGGCGGCCGTAGATCAGCACCGCCAGCGCACGCGACACTGTGATCGCGGTGAACATCGAGGCGAAGATACCGATCATCATGGTCAGCGCGAAGCCCTTCAACGGGCCGGTGCCGAACGCGTACAAGGCCACCGCCACGATCAGGCCGGTGAGGTTGGCGTCCAGGATGGTGCCGCCGGCCTTTTCATAACCGGCCGCAATCGCCGATTTGGCCGGCACGCCCAGGCGCAGCTCCTCGCGGATACGCTCGTTGATCAGCACGTTGGCGTCCACCGACAGGCCCACCGACAAGGCCAAGCCGGCAAACCCCGGCAGCGTCATGGTGGCGCCGAACAGCGACATCACCGCCACCACGATCAGCAGGTTGAACAGCAGCGCCACCGAGGTGATCGCACCGAACACGCGGTAGTAGACGGTGAAGAACACCAGCGTGAACAGGAACGAGTAGATCACCGCAGTGACGCCGCGCTCCACGTTCTCCGCGCCCAGGCTCGGGCCGATCACGTATTCCTCGACGAAATCCATCGGTGCGGCCAGCGAACCGGATTTCAGCAGCTTGGCCAGGTTCTCCGCCTCCACCTTCTCCAGGCCGGTGGTCTGGAAGTTCTTGCCGAACACGCCGGCGATGCGGGTCGGCGACAGCGCCTCTTCCTTGACCCGCACGCTGCGCACTTCCTTGCCGTCGACCATGCTGACGGTGGGAATGCGCTCGATATAGACCACCGACATCAGCTTGCCGACGTTGGCGCTGGTGTAGTCCAGCATGCGCTGGCCGGCGACGTTGTTGAGCGTCACCGCCACCGCCGGCATGCCGTTCTGGTCGGTGCTGACGCTGGCGCTGACCATCTGGTCGCCGGTCACCAGCGCGCGCTTGTTGAGCAGCACCGGTGCGCCGGTATCGCGCACGCGGTAGACCTTGGCTTCCGGCGGGATGCTGCCGCTGCGCACCGCGTCTTCGGCATTGCCTTCGACCACCGCGCGGAATTCCAGCGAGGCAGTGGCGCCGATCAGGCGCTTGGCCTCGGCGGTGTCCTGCAGGCCGGGCAGTTCGACCACGATGCGGTCTTCGCCTTGGCGCTGGATGGTCGGTTCGGACACGCCCAGCGCGTTGACACGGTTACGCAAGGTGGTGAGGTTCTGCTCGATCGCGCCGCTGGCGATCTGCTTGAGTTCGGCCTCCGGCACCTTGACCGAGATGTTCTGGCCGCTAACGTCGTAGGTCAGCGTCGGCTGCGACTTAGCCAGCGCGGTGCGCGCGGCGTCGACGCTGGCGCCTTCGCTCAGGCTGACCTGGATGCTGTTGTCGCCACGGCGCTCGACCGAGCGATAGGCGATACGGCCATCGCGCAGCGTGGTGCGAATGTCTTCGGCAAAGCCGTCCAGGCGCTTTTCCAGCGCGGCCTTCTGGTCCACCTGCATGGCGAAGTGCACGCCGCCGACCAGGTCCAGGCCCAGCACCATCGGCCGGCCGCCCAGCTTGGCCAGCCAGTCCGGCACGGTCGAGGCCAGATTCAGCGCCACCGTGTAGTTCTCGCCCAGTTGCTGGCGCAGCACGTCGTTGGCGCGGGTCTGTGCCTGCAGGTTGGGCAGGCGCACCATCAGGCTGTCGCCTTCCCGGGTGACGGCCTTCGGCGTGATGCCGGCGGCCTTGAGGTCGGCGTCGATGCGGCTGCGCAAGGCGTCGTCGAGCTGGGCACCGCGGCTGGCGGTGATCTGCACGGACGGGTCCTTCTGGTAGATGTTGGGCAACGCGTACAACGCGCTGACCGCCAGCACCAGCAGGATCAGGAAATACTTCCAGCGAGGAAATTCGAGCATTGCGACAGTCCCGCGCGACACCATCCCGGCGGCGCGCCTAGCAGTGAGAACGACTTCAGGCGGCCAACACAACGTCGCCAGCGGTCGTCAGGTGGATGCGGCGGTGCCACGGAGCAGCGCGCTCAGCGCCGGTTCGCGGCACCGACTGCGCCCACCTGACAGTGGGCGCAGCGGGTTGGTTGCCGCTTAGTTGGCTGACTTCAGCGTGCCCTTGGGCAGCACGTGGCCCACGGCACTCTTCTGCACGCGGATGCGCACGTTGTCGGCCACTTCCACGGTGATGAAGTTGTCGCCGATATCGGTGATCACGCCCGCCACGCCGCCGGAGGTGATGACTTCGTCGCCACGCGCCAGCTTGTCCAGCAGCGACTTGTGCTCCTTCTGGCGCTTCATCTGCGGGCGGATCATCAGGAAGTACATGACCGCGATCAGGATGATCGGCAGCGCGAAGGTGGACAGGCTTCCCATCGGGCCGGGCGCCGGCGCGCCGCCAGTGGCCTGCGCCTGGGCGACGGGGATCAGGAAATCGAGCAGATTCATTCAATGCGTCCTAGTTTTGGTGCCAGCGCGCCAACCGGCCCGCTCGCTATTCAGGTACCGCCGGAGCGGAACAGCCGGGAATTATGCCATGCAGGTTCCAAACCGTCCGCGCGGGGCGCGGACGGCCGGTCTCAGCTGGTTTCCCCCGGCAACGGCGGCGTGGTGGCGCCGCGTGCCGCATAGAAGGACCGCCGGAACTGCGCAAAGGTTCCCGCCGCGATCGCCGCACGCAGGTCGGCCATCAACTTCTCGTAGTACCAGAGGTTGTGCAGGGTGCCCAGCATCGGCGCCAGCATCTCGTTGCAGCGGTCCAGATGGCGCAGGTAGGAGCGCGTGTAGCCGCTGCTGCAGGCATGGCAGCCGCAGCCCGGCTCGATGGTGTCCAGGTCGCGTTCGTACCTGGCGTTGCGGATGCGCACGGTGCCGAAGGAGGTGAAGTAATGCCCGTTGCGCGCATTGCGGGTCGGCATGACGCAGTCGAACATGTCCACGCCACGCGCCACGCCTTCGACCAGGTCCTCCGGCCGGCCCACGCCCATCAGATAGCGCGGGCGCTCGGCCGGCAGGCGCGGATGCAGGTGTTCCAGCATCGCGTTGCGCTCGTGCTCCGGCTCGCCCACCGCCAGCCCGCCGATGGCGTAGCCGTCGAACCCGATGCCCTGCAGCCCGTCCAGCGAGCGGCTGCGCAGGTCCGGATGCACCCCGCCCTGCACGATGCCGAACAGCGCCGCATCGTTGCCCAGCCCGTCATGCGCCTGCCGCGAGCGCTGCGCCCAGCGCAGGCTCAGTTCCATCGAGCGCCGCGCCACCTCTTCGGTGGCCGGGTACGGCGTGCATTCGTCGAAGATCATCACGATGTCCGAATCGAGCACCTTCTGGATCTGCATGCTCTCTTCCGGGCCCAGGAACACCCGCGCACCATCGGTCGGCGAGGCGAAGGTGACGCCCTGCTCGGTGATCTTGCGGCGATGCGCCAGCGAGAACACCTGGAACCCGCCCGAATCGGTGAGGATCGGCCCGTCCCAGCGCGCGAACCCGTGCAGCCCGCCGTGGTCGCCGATCACCTCCAGGCCCGGACGCAGATACAGGTGGAAGGTATTGCCCAGGATGATCTCCGCCCCCAGCGCGCGGATCTGCTCGGGCAGGATGCCCTTGACCGAGCCATAGGTGCCCACCGGCATGAATGCCGGCGTCTCGACGGTGCCACGCGGAAAGGTCAGGCGCCCACGGCGGGCATGGCCGTCGGTGGCTTGGAGCTGGAACTGGAGTCGGGACATTGAAAGGCCGGGATTGGAAATTGGGGATTCGGGATTGGCAAAAGCGAGAAGGCGGCGAGCGGAGTGCTGTTACGAATCCCCACTCCCGACTCCCCAATCCCTGCTCCACAGCAACATCGCATCGCCATACGAAAAGAAGCGATAGCGCTGTTCGATGGCGTGTTGATAGGCGGCGAAGATGCGCTCGCGGCCGGCGAAGGCCGAGACCATCATCAGCAGGGTGCTTTCGGGCAGATGGAAATTGGTGACCATCGCGTCGACGCTGCGGATGCGGTAGCCGGGCAGGATGAAGATCTGGGTTTCGCCGGCAAACGGCAGCAACTCGCCCTCGGGCGCGGCATCGGTGATGCGCCAGGCGCTCTCCAGCGAGCGCACCACCGTGGTTCCCACCGCGATGACGCGGCCGCCACGCGCACGCGTGCGCCGCACCTGCTCGACCAGCGCAGCGCCGACATTGAGCCATTCGGTATGCATCACGTGCTGATCGAGCGCGTCCACGCGCACCGGCTGGAAGGTACCGGCACCCACGTGCAGGGTGACATGGCCGAACTCCCCCCCGCGCTCGCGCAGCTGCGCCAGCAGCGCCTCGTCGAAATGCAGGCCGGCCGTGGGCGCGGCAACCGCGCCGACCTCGCGGGCGAACACGGTCTGGTAGCGCTCGCGGTCTTCCACACCCGGCTCGCGGCGGATGTACGGCGGCAGCGGCAGTTGCCCGGCTTCCAGCAGCCAGTGCTCCAGCGGTGTGGGGATCTCGAAGCGCAGCAGATAGAACTCGCCGTCGCGGCCCAGCACCTCGGCCTGGCCGCCGGCATCCAGCGCGATCAGGCTGCCGGCCTTGGGCGACTTGCTGGCGCCGATCTGCACCCGCGCCTCGCGCTCGCCGAGCAGGCGCTCGATCAGGATTTCCACCCGCCCGCCACTGGCCTTCTGCCCGAACAGGCGCGCCGGAATCACCCGGGTATCGTTGAAGATCAGCAGATCGCCCGGCTGCAGCAGCTCGGGCAGATCCCGCACCTGGCGGTCGACCAGCGCCTGCGGCGACGGCGGCACCACCAGCAAGCGGCTGGCCGCCCGCTCGGCCAACGGCGCCTGGGCAATCAGCTCGTCGGGCAGCGAATAGTTGAAATCGGACTTCTTCAAGGCCGCAGGATTGGATGGCTGAGGAGCCGCATATTGTAACTGCGGCCGGGATTGGAGATTCGGGATTGGGGATTCGCAGTGCGGCGGGGATTGGAGATTCGGGATTGGAGATTCGCAAGAGCAGGATCCGCGTACCGGAACGTTTGGGACGCAAACCGGCCCGCTGTTACGAATCCCTAATCCCCAATTTCCAATCCCGGCCTCTCACCGCTCAAACTTCGTTGACAAAATGATCGACGTCGTCGTGCGCTCCACGCCGTCGATCGCGCCGATGGCGTCGGTGAGCACGTCCATCTCGTTGACGCCGCCGACCACGCCCAGGGCGATCAGGTCGTAGGCGCCGCTGACCGAGTGCAGCAGGCGCACCTGCGGGATATCGCGCAGCGCCTTGACCACGGCCGGCATCTTCTTGGGCAGCACGGTGATCAGGATATGCGCGCGGATAAGGCCCTGTTCGTAGGCGTCGTGGGTGCGCACGGTATAGCCGCTGATCACGCCGTCGCGTTCGAGTTTTTCGATCCGGCTCTGCACGGTGGTGCGCGACAGCCCGAGCCGGCGCGCAATCTGCGCGGTGGAGGCGCGCGCGTCCTCGCGCAGCAGCGACAGCAGGCGTTCGTCGGAGGGAGTGATTTTCACTTTTGCCCAATTGGTTCGTCGATTCGACGAAAATACCCGACTTCCTGCCCGGATTCACGCTGCCAAACGCCGATCTTCTGCCGATAATAGGAAGGGAACGCCACCTTGCAGGAGATGCGCCATGTCCGTCCTCGCCCCGCTCGCCCCGCTGCGTGCCCACGCCGGCCGCCGCCTGACCGATGGCCTGGACGATGCCAGCATCGCGCGTCTGGCCGCCAACCACCCGGATCTTGCACGCGCCATCGACGCGGCGGCCGCCGAGTACGCGCTGGTGCGCGCCGAGGCCGCCGACCTGCTGGACCTGGACGAAGACGCACAGATCAGTGCGGTGCAGGACGGCTTCATCAACTTCTATGCCGACGATGCGGTAACCCCGTACGTGGCGCTGGCCGCGCGCGGCCCCTGGGTGATCACGCTCAAGGGCGCGGTGCTGTACGACGCCGGCGGCTACGGCATGCTCGGCTTCGGCCACACCCCCGCGCCGGTGCTCGAGGCGATGGCGCGTCCGCAGGTGATGGCCAATGTGATGACCCCCAGCCTGGCGCAGCGCCGGCTCGACCGCGCCTTGCGCGCCGAGATCGGCCATACCCGTGGCGGCTGTCCGTTCGCACGCTTCATGTGTCTCAACTCCGGTTCCGAAGCGGTCGGCCTGGCCGCGCGCATCGTCGATACCAACGCCAAGCTGCACACCGACCCGGGCGCGCGTCACGCCGGCGCCAGCATCAAGCGCGTGGTGGTCAAGGGCAGCTTCCATGGCCGTACCGACCGCCCCGGCCTGTATTCCGATTCCAGCCGCAAGACCTACACCAAGTATCTGGCCAGCTACCGCGACGAAGACTCGGTGATCGCGATCGCGCCGTACGACGTGGCGGCGCTGCAGCGCGCCTTCGACGAGGCCGCGCGCAATCACTGGTTCATCGAGGCGGTGTTCCTGGAGCCGGTGATGGGCGAAGGCGACCCGGGCCGCGCATTGCCGGCCGCGTTCTATGCCGCGGCGCGCGAACTGACCCGCCTGCATGGCAGCCTGCTGCTGGTGGATTCGATCCAGGCCGGCCTGCGCGCGCACGGCGTGCTGTCGGTGGTGGATTACCCCGGCTTCGAGCAGCTCGACCCGCCGGACCTGGAGACCTATTCCAAGGCGCTCAACGCCGCGCAGTACCCGCTGTCGGTGCTGGCAGTGACCGAACACGCCGCGCAGGTGTATCGCAAGGGCACCTACGGCAACACCATGACCACCAATCCGCGTGCGCTGGATGTCGCCTGCGCCACGCTGGCGTTGTTCACCCCGCAGGTGCGCGACAACATCCGCGCCCGCGGCGCGCAGGCGATCGCCAAGCTGCAGTCACTGCAGTCCGAGCTGGGCGGTTTGATCACCAAGGTGCAGGGCACCGGGCTGCTGTTCTCCTGCGAGCTGGCGCCGCAATTCAAGTGCTACGGCGCTGGCTCCACCGAAGAGTGGCTGCGCCATCGCGGCGTCAACGTGATCCATGGCGGCGAGAATTCGCTGCGCTTCACCCCGCACTTTGCGATGGACGAAGACGAGCTGGATCTGCTGGTTGGATTGATCGCGCGTGCGCTGAAGGAAGGTCCGCGCCAAGCCCAGGCCGAGGCAGCCTGAGAGCCACTGCCGGAAGTGACGAGCAGTCGTCCGGGGGGAGCGGACGGCGCGTAGGATCTTCGGTATCCGGGCGGTACACGCTGATTCCGCACACCGGCCGCGCTCACCGGTCGATGAGAGCAACGGTTTTATAAGCCGCTCACATTCAAGGCGACCCATGCAGTCCCTGCGCGCCTGCCAGACAGGCGCGACCGCTCCAGGGGATCTACCGCGCGCCATCGGCGTTGCGCGCGGCAGGGTTGCCGCTCGCCCCGATCAGATCGGCACGGCGCTCAGCTTGCGACGCAGGTAATTGGTCACTGCCCGGCGTGGCGACTTGCCGCGCCAGGACGCCCAGCACAGATGCGAGCCCACCGCGACCGTGCCGCCACGATGGCCGAGGCCGAACCAGGTGCGATCCGGATGGAACGCATCGCGCGCCGGGAACACGATGCCGGCAAACTCGCCGGCGTGCGCGTTGTAGAAACGCGTCAATCCGCGCGGACCGGAAATCATCGGAATCTGCCGATGGTCTTCCAGCGTCTCAGGCGCATGCGTGGCGAAGATGTGCTCGATGAAGGCGCGCCAGAACGGATGTCCCGCCTCAGAGCCGAACACCGCATTGCCGATCTTGAACTGCTCGTTGCCGGGCGCGCCTTCTTCGATCGGCAGCACGCATTGCTGTGCCAGCATGTCCGCGCCAAGCGTGCGCAGCAGCTTGTAGTCGGTGTCGAAATAGAACCCGCCATAGGTATGCATGTAGGCGCAGCGAGCGATATCGGCCTTCATCACACCGAAGCGGATCGCTTCATAGCGGTCGGCGAATTCCGGAAACGCGCGCCGCATCAGTGCGGAGTTGTCGGCGTCGTCCCAGACATGGCAGGTCCAGCCCGGCAGCAGCCGCTGCAGACGGGCCTGGATTTTGCGCTCTTCCCAAAGCAGGTGCTTGGTCGGCGCAGTGAGATGGAACACGTGGGGAATCATGGGGGCTTCTCGGGGCTGGGGGAGCCAGACTCTCCATCGCAGCACCGCATCGAAGCCGGCTACCCGGATGGAGATCCGGTCAGCCATAACAGTAGTCTCATTATTAGTGTGACGTAATTAACAATTTTAAATGGTTACGCTTGCCCGCCATTCGCAAAATCAATGCAGAACCGAAGTTTGCTCACACAGTCGTCATCCGGCGCAGCAAACCCCGCCGACCGCTGCGGTTCTGTGACACCCCTGTTACTCCCAACACCGGTCTGCACGTCCCTTCAGGGTTGCGCTACGCGGGCAATCGCGCGGCGCAATGCGTCCGGCTTCCTGCTCCACCAGTCGCTTGCCGCCATCGCTGTCGCGCTCCAGCTCGAATGCATCGTAGAGACGCCCGGTGGCGGTGCGCGACTCGTAATGCAAGGTGTGGTTGTCGATGCGAAGCACCTGGTAGAGCTGGGTGTCTTCGCCGACCGGACGCATGGTCTTGCGCGCCATGTCCGAGAGCCGGTACTGCTTGGGCCCGGCCACCGAGACCACGAACACCGGCGTGGCCTGCCCAGCCGCATCGCCGCGCCTGCCGTAGGTGTGGTCGTGGCCCTGCAGCACCAGATCGACCTTGTGGCGGCGGATCACCGGCAGCACCTGCTCCACCAGCTTCTCGTTCTCGCGATCGGCGCGCGGAGAAAAGAACGGCTGGTGGATCAGCACGATCGACCACGGGTGCGGGTTGTCGGCCAGTACGGTGTCCAGCCACTGCGCCTGTGCCGGGCCGGTGCCCAGATCCAGTACAGAGGTGCCATCGAGCACGGCGATGCGCACGCCCTGATAGTCGAACCAGTAGCTGGTGCGTGCGGTGGCCGACGGCCCGTTACGCGGCAGGGCGAAGGTCACCGGCCAATGGGTGCCAAGCGTGCGCGTGGCCTGCGGGGTGCCCTCGCCTTCTTCGTGATACTCGTGATTGCCCGGCGCCGGTGCCACGGCGGTGCCTTCCAGTAACCAGCGCCCGGCGTCGAACCACTCGGCCCATTCGTTGTCGTCCTGGCCGTCCTTGCCGCTGACCAGGTCGCCGGCGAACAGGGCCAGCCTGGCGTCCGGCGCCGAGCGCCAGGCCTGGCGGATCACCCGCGAGACCAGGCTGAGGTTCTTGTTCTGGGTGTCGCCGAAATACAGCAGCGTCAGCGGCGTATCCGCTGTGGCGGCAGTGCGGAAATGATTCCATGCGCCCCAGGTGTGGTTGCCCTGCACACGGTAGGCATACAGCGTGTCCGGCGTCAGCCCGTCGATATCGGCGCGGTGGTGATGCGAGCTGCCGTTTTCGCTGGTCAACGTGGCGGTGCTGGCGCGGATGCGGCGCGGTGTGCCCACATCGGGCGAGTCGCCGGCGACCACCAGTTCCAGCCACGGCTGGTCGACGCTGGCATCGGTACGCCAGGCCACCGCGAAACCGGACGCCGCCGCCTGCGCGGGCGTGGCGACGATGCGGTCCGGGAAGCCGTCGGCCACATAGTGGGTGGAGCCGGCCGGCACCTGGGTGTTGGTTTCGGCCGCGCGCTCGGCGGCGAACGATTGCGTGCCCGCCATCGCCACCAGCAACAGCGCGCAAGACAGCGCCGCACGTGCGGCGATCATGGCGCGCATTCTTTCAAACGCAGCGTGCGCGCGACATCGCGCCAGTCGAAGGCCGCCACCGCCTGGTCGTCGTGCAGGGCGTAGAACACCCCGCCCGGGAAGCGCGCATCGCCACGTTGATCCAGCCACACGCCGTCGGTATTGGCGGTCACCCGGCCGGCGAAGGCGCCGACATGCGCCAGGCTCTGGCGATCGAACACCTGGAACACACTGCGGTCCTTGAACTGATCGGTGGCGATCCAGTAACCGCTACCGTCCTTGCATGCAAACAGCGTCATGCCTTCTGCCTGCGCCTTGAATAAACCGGTACCCACATTGCGCCCGCGATAGCGCCCGTCCATGCCGTATTCGCGCAACTGCGTGCCCACTGCGACGTCTTCTTCGGCAATCATCAGGCGCGCATGCGCTTCGTCGCCGAACACCGACTCGGCGATCCGTACCGCGCCTGCATCGGTGGTATCGCCGAAGCTCTGCGTCAAACGCGCTTGCCAGCCCTGCCCTGCGTTGTCCACTTGATAGCGACGGAAACGCTGACCGAGTTCGGCCAGCGGCGGCGGCTGGTCCTTGTTGGCCGGCGACATGTAGTTGTCACTGACCACCACCTCGTAGCCGCCGTCGTGCTTGCGCACCCACAGGCCGTAGGGCTCGCGCAGTTCGTCCTGGCCGAAGCTGGTCAACGGCTTGAAATCCGGCAGCGAGAACACCTGCACGCGGCGATTGTCGCGCTCGACCACGAACACCAGATCGTCGACGACCGAAATCCCGTTTGGCCGATCCAGCTTGCCCAGGGCCTTGCCCTTGCCGCCGACCACGCGCAGACGCTTGCCGCTATCGCCATCGAACACCACCAGCGCATGCGTGGCCTTGGCGGTGGCGATCAACCAGCGACTGCCATCGGGCGCACTCCAGCTGGCCGGCGAATCCAGGTTGTCGGCCGGCGTCAGCGCGGTGATGAAGGCTTCCGGCACCACTTCGTGCGCCACCTTGGCCTCGCTGAGCAAGGGGTCCTTCAACAGCGCCTCGTCGGCTTCGCGGTCGGCCGGTGCGCTGGCGCAGGCGGTCAGCGCCAGCGCGCCGGCGAGCAGTGTGGTATGCAGCAGCGTGCGTGTTGCGGTCACAGTGCCACCTTCAGGCCGAGCGCATAGGTGCGGCCGTATTCTTCGTTCTGCAGCGTGCGCGAGGGCACGCCCTGGTACAGCTCCAGTGGCTCGTCCAGCAGGTTCTGCGCTTCCAGATACAGGCTGACATGGCTGTTGAATTGGTAGTTCATGCTGAAATCCAGCTGGGTGTGCGGGGCGACGTAGATATCGTATGCGCGGCTTTGGCCAATGGTGTCCAGGTATTCGCTGCGGTACACCGCCGCAACCCGTGCACTGAAGCCATATTTTTCGTAGCCCAGGTGGCCGCTGTAGATGCGCTTGGACGAGCGCGGCAAGGTGAAGTCCTCGCCGGCGCGATCGCTCAGGCCGGGATCGAAGTCGCTGTCCAGCACGGTGGCGCTGGCGCCGACCAACAGGCCGTTCCAGCCTTCGGGCAGGAAGTCCAGGGCCTGCTGCCAATTGAATTCGGCGCCGCGCACTTTGGCGGTGTCGCCGTTGATCGAGCGCGTGACCTGCAGGTCGGGGAACTCGGCATCGTTGGTGCTGATGGTCTGCACGATGTAGTCGTCGATCGACTTGTTGAACACACCCAGCGAGATCAGGCCGGTGCTGCCGATGTACTTTTCGAACGACAGATCCAGATTCTTTGAGCGATACGGATCGAGATCGGGGTTGCCGACGTTTACCTCGTTGTCGCCGCGATTGATGCTCACGCGCGGGGAGACGTCGCCGAACGCAGGCCGCGACAAGGTCTTGTTGGCTGCAAACCGCAGCACCCAGTCGTTGCCGGTGTCGTAACGCAGATGCAGGCCAGGCAGCACGTTGGTGTAGCTGCTGGAGGCTTCGCGCGGCGTCACCGTGGCGGTGCGGCCGTTCTCGGCCACGTCGACCTGGTTGCCGGTGGCATTGAACTGGGTGTTCTCCACGCGCACGCCGGCGATCATGCGCAGCGCCCCGATGTCCCAGGTGCCCATCGCATAAGTGGCGAACACGTCTTCTGTAGCGGTGTAGTCGTCCTGCAGCGAGACCTGCTGGTTGCCGCCCACATCCTGCGGACGTGCGCTATACAGAGTGCCGGAAGTGTTCCAGTAACGGCGCATGCCGTCCGAGCCGATGCTTTCGCCCAGGGTGCCGCCACGGTGTTCCGGTGCGGCGGTGGTCCAGTCGCTCAGATCGATCGCCGGACCGCGACGCAGCTCGCTTTCGTCCACATTGACATCGCGCTCGCGCCAGCGGCCGAGCACACCCATCTTCAGGCTGGAATGCTCGCCGTCGAAGCGCACGTTGATCTGCGCGCTGCGCTCGCTGTCGTCCACCCGCTTGGGCGCAAGCACGAAGCGGTCGAATACGAAATCGTCGTTGCTCTGCCAGCCGTTGTCGGAAAAGCCAAGGCGCGGAATGCCGCTGTTCTGGTCGACCGTGGCCGACAGATCTTCGCCGGCATAGTTGAAGCGCGCTTCCATCTCGTCGTTCACGCGCTCGGTGGTCTTGGTGTAACCCAGCTTGTAGTCCACCGTGGCCGCGCTCAGACGGTTTTCACCGCCCACGCTCAAGGCCATGGTGTCTTCCTTCTTGGTGCGATAGCGCACGCGCTTGGAGATGGAATCGGCCGGCAGGTCGGCCACGGCGTAGGTGCCGTCGCCATTGGCGCTGACCTGCCCATCGGCCAGGCCGAAGATGGTGCGCTGGCGCGTTTCGGCATCGTCGAAACGGCTGTACAGCGTGCGCAGGTAGTAGCGGTTGTCCGCGTCCGGGCGCCAGTCCAGGTTGAGGTTGGCGCCCATGCGGGTACGCTCGATGAAGTATTTGCGGCGCTGCACTTCACCGGCGAACAGATCGTCGGCCGCACCGCCGTCGAAACTGTCGTAGGCCACTTCGGTGTTGTCGGATTCGAATTCGCGGTCCTGGTAGTTCACGCCCACTGCGACGCCGAAGGTGCCGTCGAAGATGTCGCTGTAGTTGAACGCGCCCTTCGGGCTGGTCTTGCCCGACAGCGACTGGTGGCTGCCTTCGATCGAGCCGCGCAGCGTGCGGCCATCGCGATCGAACGCGGAGGTGGACTCGACCTGGATCGCACCACCGATGGAATCGCCCGGCATGTCCGGGGTCGGCGACTTGACCACCTTCAGGCGCTCGGTCGAGTCGGAGGGAATCACGTCCAGCGGTGCCGAGCGCGTGCCGTCTTCCGGCGTGCCCATGGTCATGCCGTCGATGGTGACGCTGTTGAGCGCCGAATCCAGGCCGCGGATCACCACGAAGCGGCCCTCGCCCTGATCGCGGGTGACGCTGACGCCGGGCAGGCGCTGCAAGGATTCTGCAACATTCTTGTCGGGGTAGCGGCCCATCGCATCAGAGGCCACCGCATCCTGGATCGCATCGGAACCCCGCTTGAGATCGACCGCGCGCACTTGCGATTCCACCTGCGGGCGCACTTCCAGGCGCTCCAGATCGATGGCTGCCGCACCGGAGGCGCCGGTTGCCGCTGCCGCACCCTCGGCCGCCTGCGCAAGCGGGCTCCACGTGGCCGCCGCCAACGTTAGCGTGATCGCCAGGCACAGCGGAGTCTTGTTCAACACGGGTGCTTCCCCAATCGGTTAAGAATGGGTGGGCACACTATGTCTACGACGTTTCACTGACATGACATCTGCAAGCACGATCACGCCCAATGTGTGGCGACGCTGCCGCTGGCTACGGCACACTGTGTGTCTCTCCCGCCTGTCGCTGCCCATGAAAATCGTCGAAGTCCGTCACCCCCTCGTCCAGCACAAGATCGGCCTGCTGCGCGATGCCGCCTTGAGCACCAAGGGCTTCCGCGAACTGGTCACCGAGCTGGGCACCCTGCTGGCCTACGAGGCCACCGCCAATCTGGACACCGAATCGCACGTGCAACCCGGCTGGGCCGGCCCGGTGACCGTGCAGCGGATTGCCGGCGCGAAAATCACCCTGGTACCGATCCTGCGTGCAGGCCTGGGCATGTTGCCCGGCGTGCTGGCGCTGATTCCGGCTGCGCGTGTGAGCGTGGTCGGGCTGCAGCGCGACGAAGAAACCCTGCAGCCGGTGCCCTACTTCGAACGCCTCACCGGCCGCCTGGAAGAGCGCGACGCATTGATCCTGGACCCGATGCTGGCCACCGGCGGCACGCTGATCGCCACCATCGACATGCTCAAGCGCGCCGGCGCGCGGCGGATCAAGGGCATTTTCCTGGTCGCCGCACCGGAAGGCCTCAAAGCACTGGAAGCCGTGCATCCGGACGTGGAGGTCTACACCGCCGCGATCGACGACCACCTCAACGACAAGGGCTACATCCTGCCCGGCCTGGGCGATGCCGGCGACCGGATCTTCGGCACGCGGGTGGAGTGAGCTGCGGTGGCTTGAAGCCCCTCTGCCTGCGGGGCGAGAAGACTCCGCTTGCGCGCCATTGGCGCGCGTGCCTTGAAGCGCCCGCGCCGCAAGCGCGGGCCGGGGGCGCGCAGTGGGGATTGGGGTGAAGGTCCGTCGAGCGAAGCAGTCGGTGAGTCACTTCTGACGGCGCGTGGCGACGCGTTTGTCATTGCCGGCATTGGTAGCTCCCCTGAGGCGCACCCTCATCCGGCGCTACGCGCCACCTTCTCCCGATGGGAGAAGGGTAGCGGCCGCGGCATCGCGTTGAAAAACCGCCCGCCTCAGCGCGTGGACGCCTCGATCGCAGCACTCACATACACCAGCGGCGCATTCCAGTTGATCGCCACTTCATTGCTGGCATAACTGCAGGCGTTATCCAGATACGACAACGCCGGCAGTTTTGAGGGGTACGCCACCTTGCAGTCCTTGGCGTCCTGCTGGCCCGGTTGCGGGCCGCCAGCCAGCCAGCCCGGCACCGGCGCGTCGATGCCATCGGCTTCGGAAGGGCGATGGTGGATATGCAGCGGGCTGCGCAACCCTACCCCGGTAACGAACGACAACCCGAGCGGATTGCGCCCCAGGATGTAATCCAGCTGCGACTGCGCGGCATCCAGAAATGGCCGCTGCTGGGTCAGCCGATAGCCCTGCATCAGCATCATTGCGCGGTTAAGCACCACCGCATTGCTGCCCCACACAAAATCGGTGTCGGTCATCGCCAGACGCCAGGGTGAGGACTGCCATTCATCGGCAAGACGCTGCGCCAGACCGGTGATCTCACGCGCGATGCGTGCACGGTCGGCATGCGGGGTGAGCCGGTCGCGATGCTCGGCCAGCGACATCCACGCCAGTCCGCCGACATTGCTCCAGCCCGGCACGCTGGCCGGCACATTGCGCGCGATCATCGCATCATAGAAGCCGTCCTCGCGCGTGGTCACATACAACTCCGCCGCAGCCCAGGCGAATTCATCGCCCACCTGCGCATCGTCGTAGCCGCCGGTGCGCACGTCATCGGGCTGGCGATAGATCACATCCGGATGCTGCTGCGCCCACGCCCAGGCGCTGCGCGCAGCCTTCAACATGCGTGCCGACGCGCCCGGATACTGCGTGTCGAACGGTGCGTAGACGCGGCTGGCGGCAGCCATCACCGCGGCAAAATCCAGTGTGGCCGCAGTGGCCTTCATGACCACATAGCGTTGTTGCTTGGCCTGCTCGGGCATCACCAGCCCATCGAACTGCTTGTCGGTGAGCTTGTGGTACACGCCGCCATCGGCCGGGTCCTGCATGGCCAGCATCCATTCCAGGTTCCACCAGGTCTCCTGCAGGATGCCGGGCACGCCGGGGGCGTCGTCGGGGATGGTCAGCGGCTGCGCCTTGAACAGCGCCGGATACTGCTCGTAGGCCGCCAGCAAGGTGTAGGTGCTGATGCCGGAGTTGACGATGTATTTGTTGTAGTCACCGGCGTCGTACCAGCCCTTGGGCGCACGGATCACGCTGTCGGCCGGGCGCGTGGCAGACGCAGCAGAAGGATGGATGCGCACATCGGTGTCCGGATGTCCGGCCGCACGCGCATAGCGCCCGGCGAACTGCGCCGGCAGCGCGGTGCTGGCGCGATTGAAGTAGAACGCCTTGAGCGAGGCATCCACGACGGGCTGGTAGGCAGCGGCCGCAATCGGGAATGGATCCGACGCCGGCAAACCGGCGATCTTCACCCGATACGTCCCCGGGGCGCGCAGCGCGGAAAAGTCGGCCACGCGTGCCTGTTGCCCCGCTGGTGCCCAGGTGGCCGCCGGCGACAAGCGGCCCTCCAGCACGCGGCGGCCGTTGGCATCCTCGACCGTGAAGCGGTCTGCCGCAGCCGCAGCGGATGGCGGCAAGCCGACCACCGCCAGCTTGGCCGACGCCGGCAGATAACCGAGTTGATTGACGTGGATCGCGGCGCCGGCAGCCGCCGTGCTGCCGGCAGTGCCGGTCGTATCGGCCGCGCAGGCGGCGATGGGCGATGCGATCACCATGGCGGTGAGCAGGGTCTGCAAAATGGTCATGCCGCGATGGTCGCCAAATCGACGTACAGCGACAAGTCCAATCCCGACATAGGACACGGCACCAAACCGTATTGCTGCTGGCAGGAAGTGACCTTCCGGCACCCACTCAGGCCGGTGCAGGCGTGCTGCACGTAGTTGCCGAGGTAGGCACACGGTTCGCCGCGCCGCGTGTTCGGCACCTGTGCCGCCTGGGCCGAACCGGCAGGCCAGGCTCGCGCCTCAGCGCAAGCCGGTTCTCATCGTTCGCCGTGTAATGCCTGCCCCGCCGCACGGAGCAGGCATACGGCACTCACCGTGCAGGTGTCGCCAGCTGGACCTGCGCCTTGCCCACCGGGTTGCGCGGGTCGCTGCCGCCGGTGAGCACGTTGCTGCGCTTGTCCCATTCCACCGTCTGCAGGTTGCCCCAGACGTGGCTGGAACCGCGGCCGCCCTCGGCGGTGTCGCCGGGCAGCTTGAGCGCATGCCCCATCGCCTGCAGCGCCTTTGCGGTCTGCGGCGAGAACGCGTTGCTCTCGGCCTCGATCACGTCCGGCAGCCACTGGTGGTGATAGCGCGGCAAGGCGCTGACCTGCTGCGCGTCCAGGCCGGCGTCGTAGCCCAGGATGCCGAGCAGCACCATGGTGATGATGCGGCTGCCACCCGGGGTGCCGATCACCGCGACCTTGTCGGCCGATTCCATGAAGGTCGGCGTCATCGAGCTGAGCATGCGCTTGCCCGGCTTGGGCGCGTTGGCCGCGTAGCCCATCACGCCGAAGGCATTGGGCGTGCCCGGCTTGAGCGCGAAGTCGTCCATCTCGTCGTTGAGCAGCACGCCGGTGCCCTTGGGGATCAGGCCCGAGCCGTACAGCAGGTTGACGGTCTGGGTGGCGCCGACGCGGTTGCCTTCGCCGTCGATGATGGAAAAGTGCGTGGTCTCGTCGTCTTCCAGCGGGGTCGGGTTGCCCGACAGCAGATCGCTGGGCGTGGCCTTTTCCGGGTTGATCGTGGCGCGCAGGCCTTGCGCGTAATCCTTGCTGGTCAGCACGCGTTGCGGCACGGCCACAAAGTCCGGGTCGCCGAGGAAGAAGGTGCGGTCGCGGTAGGCGCGGCGCATCGCTTCGACCACCAGATGGGTGCGGTGCGCGTCGTCTAGCTTGTCCAGATCCCAGCCTTCCAGAATCTGCAGCATCGCAGCGAGTGCGATACCGCCGGAAGACGGCGGCGGCGCGGTGGTGATCTTCCAGCCGCGGTAATCGAACTGGATCGGCGTGCGCTCCTTCACCCGATACCCGGCCAGCTCGGCGGCCTTCCACTGCCCGCCGGCCTGCTTGACGCCGGCCAGCAGCTTGCTGGCGGTTTCGCCCTTGTAGAAGCCGTCAAAGCCCTTGTCGCCGAGCAGCTTCAAGGTGTGCGCCAGCTCGGGCTGCTTGAAGATGTCGCCCTCTGCAATCGGCTTGCCGCCGCGCAGATACACCTCGCGCGTGCCGGGGTAACGCTCCATCACTTCGCGCCGCGAGGCATAGCCCTTGGCCATGCGCGCGTAGACGGGGAAGCCCTCGGTGGCGATGCGGATCGACGGTGCCAGCGACTGCTTGAGCGGCAGCCGGCCGTGTTTGGAGGCCAGTTCCACCAGCGCGGCGGGCAGCCCGGGAATACCGGCCGACCACGGGCCGTTGACCGAGCGGTCGCGATCCAGCTCGCCTTTTTTGTCGAGGAACTGCGCTTCGCTGGCCGACTCGGGCGCGGTCTCGCGCGCGTCCAGCATCACGTCCTTGCCGGTCTTGGCATCGTGCAGCAGGAAGAAGCCACCGCCACCCAGACCCGAACTGATCGGCTCGACCACCGCCAGCGTGGACGACACCGCGATGGCCGCATCGAAGGCATTGCCGCCTTCGCGCAGGATCTGCAGGCCGGCATCGGTGGCCAAGGTGTGTCCGCTGGCAATCGCCGCGCCCGGCGGATGCGCCGCCACCGGCGAGCTTGCAGCCGCCGCAGGTTTGCTGCCATCGGCAGACCAGGCCGGCGGTGCCAGCACGAAGGCCAGCAGCAACAGGCCGCGCGCAGAGAAATGTCGGGAAAAAATGCTCACGGGGCGGGAGGCTCCTGTTCGTACAGTTCGGGGTGGTCGCGCTGCAGCTGCATGAGCTTGGCGAGCAATTGATCGTGGGTTTCCGGTATCGCCGGATCCGGGTCGATGCATTCGACCGGGCACACCACCACGCATTGCGCCTCGTCAAAATGGCCCACGCACTCGGTGCAGCGTGCCGGGTCGATGACGTAGATGGTTTCGCCCATCGAGATGGCCTGATTCGGGCACGCCGGCTCGCAGACATCGCAGTTGACGCAGAGCTCGTTGATCTTCAGCGACATATCGGCAACACCATGCGATGCGACGCAGCGCGATGCAACGCCAGGCACTGGAACGCAACGTACCGCCGGACGCGGACGTACGGGGCGTGGCGCGATGCACGGACAACGCCATGCGCGTGGTCGGCAACCGGTCCAAGCGGACCGGCCCCGATGACGTGCGGAATCAGCAGCATGCCGCGATTCCACACGGCGGCCGGACGCGCCCTCCCGCGCATCCGGCCTGGTACGGCATTACTTGGCTTCAACGAAGGTGTATTCCACGCCCTTGGGCTGGACGATGGCCTGCACGCGCGCATTCTCGGGCGCATTGCCGATGAACAGCACGCGCACGCCCTTCATCGAATCCGGCGGCACGTCCTTGAACGCGGCGTCGATCAGGTCGGCCATCTTGGTCGAGGCGGACGAACCGAAGGCCAGCATGTTGCCCGGCTGCACGCCACGTGCGAGTGCGGTCTTGACGCTTTCCAGCTGACGCTCGTAGCTGCCGGCAAACTCGGCATCGGACTCCGGCGGCAAGTAGTACAGGAACGGGCTGTTGGTGGTGGCGCCCAGGTTCTGGCCGACCACTTCCTGCAGGTACTTCTTCCAGCCGGCGTTGTCGTCCTTGGCCGGCGCGGTCAGCGCAGCCGGAGCGGCGGCGGCGGTCGGTGCCGGCTCTTCCTTCTTGCAGGCGGTGACGGCCAGAGCGGCGATCGAAGCGAGCGCCAGCGCGCGCATGGTGTGTTTCATGAAACTCCTCCCTTTGAAAAGCATGTGGTGATGTGACTGCTAGAGAATCAGGCCTGCGCGCGGGCTTGCCGCACCTGCCGCAAGGCTTCGACAACCGAAGCTGGAACGAAACCGGACACGTCCCCGCCCAGCCGCGCAATTTCGCGCACCAGCGAGGACGAGATGAAGCTGTACTGCTCGGCCGGGGTGAGGAACAGCGTCTCCACCTCCGGGATCAGATGGCGGTTCATGCTGGCCATCTGGAATTCGTATTCGAAGTCGGACACCGCGCGCAGGCCGCGCAGCAGCACGCCGGCACCCATGTCGCGCACGAAGTGGGCCAGCAGCGTGTCGAAGCCGCGCACTTCCACGTTGGCATGCGCGGCCAGTGCTTCCTGGGCCAGCTCCACGCGGCGTTCCAGTGGCAGGGCCGGGCCCTTGGAGGGGCTGTAGGCCACGCCGACCACCACGCGCTCGAACAACGGCGCGGCGCGGTTCACCAGATCGATATGCCCGTTGGTGATCGGGTCGAAGGTACCGGGATAGACGGCGGTGCGGCTATTGGCCACGCTCATACGGAAACTACCGGGGTCGGATCGCCGTTCAGTGTAGCAGCGGCCCGGCGGTACAGCGCATAGCGCATCTGCTGGGTGGCGCCTTCGCGGTGCAGGTGCCAGCCGGCCGGCACCTGCGGCGGCAGCTCGGCCGGGGCTTCCAGATACAGCCAGGCATCGGCGGTCAGGTGCGCGGGCAGGCGTTCCAGCACGCTGGGCCATAGGCCGGCGGCAAACGGCGGATCGACGAACACGATGCTGGCCTGCGCCACCGGCGCGCGCTCCAGCCAGCGCAACGCGTCATCCTGCAGCACCTGCACCTGGTCGGCCGCGTCCAGCCGGGTCACGTGCTGGCGCAAGCGCTGCGCCAGGCCGGGGTCGCGCTCGACCAGGGTCGCATGCGCCGCACCGCGCGACACCGCTTCCAGGCCCAGCGCGCCGGAGCCGGCGAACAGGTCCAGCACGCGCGCACCTGGCAGGCGCGGCATCAGCCAGTTGAACACCGTCTCGCGGACGCGGTCGCTGCTCGGGCGCAGGCCGGGCAGGTCCGGCACCGACAATTTGGTGTTGCGCCAGCGCCCGCCGACGATGCGCACCTGCCCTTCCGCGCCGCGGGGCGCCGGCCGTGCGGGGCGGCTCATCGCTGCGCGCCGGGTGTGGGCGAACGGAGGCGGGACAGCGGCGGCACGGATGGCGACATGGCTCAGGGCAGGACGGTTGGCCGGCCATGATACCGCCGCGATTGCCGCAACCGCCCTCCCCTGACCGGCATCGACGCAGGCGATCTGGCGCACGCTCGCCTTGAAAAATCCCCACACGGCCTCATCCCCCAGGCCATCGGCCGCGTTGCGGCCTGGGCCACCATGGAGCACGACCCCAATGACCGTTGAAACCGACAAGCAGACGCTTGGCTTCCAGACCGAGGTCAAGCAGCTGCTGCAGCTGATGATCCATTCGTTGTACTCGAACAAGGAAATCTTCCTGCGCGAGCTGGTCTCCAATGCCGCCGACGCCGCCGACAAGCTGCGTTTCGAGGCACTGGTGAAGCCGGAGCTGCTGGAAGGCGGCGGCGAGCTGCGCATCCGCGTGGATTACGACAAGGACGCGCGCACCGTCACCATCGACGACAACGGCATCGGCATGAGCCGCGAGGACGCGGTCTCGCATCTGGGCACGATCGCCAAGTCCGGCACCGCCGACTTCCTCAAGCACCTCAGCGGCGACCAGAAGAAGGACGCCAACCTGATCGGCCAGTTCGGTGTGGGCTTCTACAGCGCCTTCATTGTCGCCGACCAGGTGGACGTGTACTCGCGTCGCGCCGGCCTGCCGGCCAACGAGGGCGTGCACTGGTCTTCGCGTGGCGAAGGCGAGTTCGAGGTCGCCAGCGTCGACAAGCCCGAGCGCGGCACCCGCATCGTGCTGCACCTGAAGGACGGCGAAGACAGCTTTGCCGACGGCTGGACGCTGCGCGGCATCCTCAAGAAATACTCCGACCATATCGGCCTGCCGATCGAGATGCGCAAGGAGCACCACGGCGAACAGGCCGACGCGCCCGCCGAGCCGGAGTGGGAAGCGGTCAACCGCGCCAGCGCGCTGTGGACGCGGCCCAAGTCCGAGATCAAGGACGCCGAATACCAGGAGTTCTACAAGCACGTCGCGCACGATGCGGGCAACCCGCTGGCGTGGAGCCACAACAAGGTCGAAGGCAAGCTGGAATACACCTCGCTGCTGTTCGTGCCCGGCCGCGCCCCGTTCGACCTGTATCACCGCGATTCGGCCAAGGGCCTGAAGCTGTACGTGCAGCGCGTTTTCATCATGGACCAGGCCGAGCAGTTCCTGCCGCTGTACCTGCGTTTCATCAAGGGCGTGGTGGATTCGTCCGACCTGTCGCTCAATGTGTCGCGCGAGATCCTGCAGTCCGGCCCGGTGGTCGACTCGATGAAGTCGGCGCTGACCAAGCGCTCGCTGGACATGCTGGAGAAGCTGGCCAAGGACAAGCCGGACGACTATGCAACGTTCTGGCGCAACTTCGGCCAGGCGCTGAAGGAAGGCCCTGCCGAAGATTATGCCAACCGCGAGAAGATCGCCGGCCTGCTGCGTTTTTCTTCCACGCACGACACCACCGGCGCGCAGAGCGTTGGCCTGGCCGATTACGTGAGCCGCCTGGCCGAAGGCCAGGACAAGCTGTACTACCTCACCGGCGAGAGCTACGCGCAGATCAAGGACAGCCCGCACCTGGAAGTCTTCCGCAAGAAGGGCATCGAAGTGCTGCTGCTCACCGACCGCATCGACGAATGGCTGATGAGCTACCTCACCGAATTCGACGGCAAGTCGTTCGTGGACGTGGCCCGCGGTGATCTGGACCTGGGCAAGCTGGATTCGGAAGAAGACAAGAAGGCACAGGAAGAAGTCGCCAAATCCAAGGAAGGCCTGGCCTCGCGCATCAAGGCCGCCCTGGGCGACGACGTGGCCGAAGTGCGCGTCTCGCACCGCCTGACCGATTCCCCGGCGATCCTGGCCATCGGCCAGGGCGACCTGGGCCTGCAGATGCGTCAGCTGCTGGAAGCCAGCGGCCAGGCCGTGCCGGAAACCAAGCCGGTATTCGAGTTCAACCCTGCCCACCCGCTGATCGAAAAGCTGGATGCGGAAGCCGACATGGACCGCTTCGGCGATCTGAGCCGTGTGCTGTTCGACCAGGCGGCGCTGGCAGCGGGCGATAGCCTCAAGGACCCGGCCGGGTATGTGAAGCGGTTGAACAAGTTGTTGCTGGAGTTGTCGGCATAAGGGCTGCGACACCTTTCGTGACACACCAGGACCGGCGCATGCGCCGGTCTTTTTTTTGGGCCTGTCTCGTGGCGACGATTGGAAGAGCGGCGACAGCGGTGTCCGACACCACACCGCTTCGGTAACGGCTCGCACTCCTCCATGACGCAGATGCACATGGGACGATGACGACAGTCTTGCCGAATGCGGCCCTAGGAAAAAATTAGTCGGACGTTTATCGGGTCCTCGTTGTCGGGATCATGGCCGGGTGCGTCGCGATACCTGCGCGCTCCGGCCAAAGCACAGGCAACGTCATTGAAGACCGGCCGCAGCGGCGCTTACGCCGATTCCAGTACCCAACATCCGAACGCTGGTCCGGCCGAGTAGCCGGTCTCCGGCTCGATGCGGATTTGCAACGTGGCGCGGCCGGCGACCGCTGCTGGCAAGGCGTAGTCCACATCGACGAAGTCCAGGCTGCGATTGCCATCGAGGCGTTCGTTGGCGATGAGTTCGCCGTCGGCGAGGATGCGGAAGCGGCGGCGGGTTTCGTCGCCCCAGTAGCGCAGGCGCAGGATGCGGGCCTGGGCGGTGTTGCGCAGGGTGAAGGCGATGAAGCCGCCGGTGCGGGCGTCGCGGCCGGCGCGGCGGCGGTAGCTCAGTGCGTAGGAGCTTTCGCTATGCAGGCCATGCGCTTTTTCGGAGGCCTCATCGCCCAGGGCGACGCGGTCCAGTGCGCGCGTGTCCAGCGCCCGTTGCTTCGCTTCTGCTGCGGCCTGCTCGGCTTGATGCTGCTGCCATGCGGCAGCATCGCGATGCTCCAGGTAGGGCGTGCTGCGGCGATCGAACTGCGCGTAGAACGGCGAGAAGCGCCACTGCTGGCTGCCGTCGCTGTAGTCGAACGCGGCCTGGCCTGCCACCGGCTGCAGGCGCTGCAGGATGTCATCGCCTCCGATCAATGCCGGGGTCTTGCCCGACCAGGGTTTTGCCGCATCGCCCAGGTCGGCCGCCAGCACCAGCGGCCCGCGCAGCACCGAGACCCAGGCCGGGTCGTCCGGCGTGGCTTCCAGGCGCAGCGGCATCTCGAACGACAGCGTGAGCGTGTCGCCGGCGCGCCAGACGCGGGCGATGCGCAGGTAGCCCGCATTGACGGTGGCATCGACCGGTTGGCCGTTGAGCTGCAGCTTCGGCGACTGCGCCCAGCCAGGCACGCGCAGTGCGAGCGTGCGTTGCTCGGCCGGAGCGGCGTCGATGCGTAGCGAGGCGCTGCCCTGCTCCGGCATCGCGCTGTGCAGGGTCATGTCCAGCCCGGCGGCATCGCGCACGCTGGAGGGCACATACAGGTTGACGTAGACGCCCTGCCCGTCCTGCCAGTAGATCGAATCACCGAATTGGGCGTGCGCCTCCATGCCGCTGCCGACGCAGCACCAGAAATCGTCGAACGGCGACGACCAGGCGCGCGCTTCGCCGGCCAGCATCGGTGTCATGTAGGTGAACATGCCGGTGCGCGGATGCTGCTGCGCCATCACGTGGTTGAGCAGGGTGCGCTCGTAGTAGTCGAAGAACTCGGCCTGCGGGCCCCATTGGTACAGATGGCGGGTGAGCTTGAGCATGTTGTAGCTGGCGCAGTGCTCGCAGGTCTGCTCGGTGAGAAACTTCGAGATGCTGTCCGGCTGCTGGAAATACTCGCGGTCGCCGTTGCCGCCGATCACGTAGGTGTGATGGTCGGTGACGGTGTGCCAGAAGAAGCGCGCTGCCGCGCCCGAGGCGGCATCGCCGGTGACTTCGTACTCGCGTGCCAGGCCGATCAGCTTGGGAATATTGGTATTGGAATGCTGGTGCACCAGTTCGTCGCGTTGGGCGATAAGCGGATCAAGCACGGCGTGGTGGTGCAGGCGCTGCGCCAGTGCCAGCCATTGCGCATCGCCGGTCCGCACATGCAGCTCGACGAAGGATTCGTTGAGGCCACCGAATTCGCACGACAGCACCTTCTGCAGCTGGGCGTCGTCGAGTGCGGCGAAGATGCCTTGCAGATAGCCGGCCAGGCCGACCGCCACCTGCAGCGCCTGGGCATTGTCGCAATGCGCATGCACATCGAGCAGGCCGGCAAACAGCTTGTGCCAGGTGTACAGCGGCGCCCAGCTGCCGTTGAGGTAGAACGGCGCCGGGTCGATCTTGCCGCGCCTGAGTTCATCGAACACCGCGCGGCCGCTTTCGATCTGGCCAGCGGCGGTCTTGCGGGTGAACCCGGCGACGTAGCCATCACCCGCGTGCGCCTGGCAGCGTGCCAGCTCGCCCACCAGATAGGCTGCGCGTGCGCGGCATTGCGCATCGCTGGTCTGCGCATGCATCAGTGCCAATGCGCTGAGATAGTGACCCAGCGTATGCCCGGCGATGGTGTCCGCCTCCCAGCCGCCGTATGCCTTGGCCTTGGGATCGAGCCCTGCGTACAGCACGAAGTTGTGCAGCAGCCGGTCCGGCTGCAGCCGCATCAGATAGCGACGATTGGTCTGCAGCGCGTCCAGGAACAACGACGGCGTGAGCCGCACCTGCGCCAGCGGGACTGCGCGCACGCTGCCGGGTTGCGCGGCACTGGCCTGCGCCGGAAACCTCAGGAAACCCGCCGCAACCGCCAGGCTGCTCCAGGCCAGAAAACGCCGCCGTGACAGACTCGGCGCGTGGTCGTCGGGCAACTCGCTTGCATGCATATCCGTCATGGGCTCAGCTTAACTCCTGCCGGCGCGCGCGGATTGCGCGCCATTGCGACACACGCCCGCGCAGTCGTGCACACCCGCGACCGCACAGACATGCGCGCGACCGATGACATCTGGCCGCACGCACCGGCGACAAACCGCCCGATCAGAACTTCACCGTGGCACGCGCCCAGTAGAACCGACCCAGCAGATCGTAGGTGGCCACATCGGTATTGGCGTTGCCGACGTTGTTAGAGTAATACAGCGGCGGCTGCTTATTGGCGATATTGTCCACGCCCACTTCAAAGCGCGTATGCCACGGCTCGACGTTGTAGCCGAGCTGCAGGTTGTTGTAGACATAGGCGCCGATCTTGCGCACCACCATCGGCTCGCTGGAATCGGCCGACAGGCTCTGGTCCGGATCCGAATTGCCGATGGCGGTGTGGCCCACATAGCGGATGCGCCAGGTGGCGCTCCAGTCGTCCAACGCCCAGTTCACCGTGCCCAGCGCACGCCAGCGCGGGAAATTGCCGTAGGCCTGGGTGTAGCGGCCCACGTTGTGGATGGTGACCGAGCTGGGGTCGGTGGTATCGGGCAGCACGTCGTAACGGGTGAGATAGGTGCCGTTGAGCCCGGCGCTGAGATTGCCCCACGCGGTGGGCGGCGCGCGGTAAGTCAGGTTGAAGTCCATGCCCTTGGCCCACAGCTTGCCCAGGTTGACGGTGGGTTCGGCGATGTAATTGATGGTGCCGTTGCCGTTGCGATGGATCAACGCGCAAAAGGAGCTGGCCGGGTTGGCGAAGCATTGATTGAGTACGGTCTGCGCCGACACCGTGGTGATGGTGTCTTCCAGATCGATGCGCCACCAGTCCGCGCTCAGCGACAGCCCATCGATCCACTGCGGGTCGTACACCAGTCCCACGTCGTAGGACTTGCCGGTTTCCGGCTTGAGCTGGTACCCGGCCACTGCTGCGCCGGACACCTTGCCCGATACCTGGCCATCGGATTGCTGGTAGCTGCCATCGGTGGGCACATTGGCGCAGGCCACGCTATTGCCACCGGTGTAGCCATTGCATGGGTCGTTGACGGTGGCCGCATCGCCGGCCACGCCGGCGTACAGCTCGTTGATGTTGGGCGCGCGGAACACCTCCGACACCGTGCCGCGGATCAGCAGGTTCTCGATCGGGCGATATTCCAGCGACACCTTGCTGTTGGTCTTGCTGCCGACCGAGCTGAAATCGGAAAAGCGCGTGCCCAGCGTGACGTTCAGGGCGTTGATGCCGGGCAAGTCCTTCAGCAGCGGAAACAGCGCTTCGGCATAGGCTTCCTTGACGTCGAAACTGCCGGCCAACGTGGATGAACAGAATTCGATCACCCCGCACAGGCCGTCTTCATCGCCGGTCCATAGCGGGTCGGAGGCGGTGGTCGAGCGCTCCTTGCGATACGAAATGCCGGTTGCCAGGCTGACGGTACCGGCCGGCAGATCGAACAGCGAGCCGTTGGCATTGGCCTCGAATTGATTGACCGTGTAGACGCTGGTCACGATCGGGTTGACCATCATGCCCTGCAAGGTGGACAGGTTGGCGCCGTCGTTGAGGTTGAAGAAGTTCAGCGGTGTGCAGCCGGCAATCGCCGCGCCTGCGCTGCCGCACTTGACTGCGCCATCGCTGTCAAGGAACGAGGGGCCGATGGCCCGATTGAACGCGGCATAGTCGAGAAAGCCGTTGTTGATCGACTTCTGTTTGACCTTGCCGTAGTTGAAGGTGGCATCCCATTGCCAGGAGCTGTCGCCGAAGCGGCCGCGCAGGCCGGGACTGATCTGGAAGTTGTAGGTGTTGTACTGATAGCTGCGGTTGCCCAGCACGGTGGCGCGCGTGTTGAGGTCGTTGTAGGAGGTGCCGGTGCTGCGATCGGTGCCGAAGTTCACGCCGAACGGGTTGTAGTAGCTCTGCGCCGACACCAGGATATTGTCGCCGTTGGCGAAGATCGGAATCGGCGCAATGATCGAGGCGGATTCGGTTTTGCTGAACCAGGTGTTGACGTAGCCTTCGACGTTGTCGCTGAAGCGATAGCTGCCCAGCAAAAACGCGTTGGTGCGCTTTTGCGGCGTCTGCAACAGGTTGAACGGCTGGTAGTTGTAGGAATCGGCGCTGGCGTCGTAACAGTGGAAATCGCCCGGGCCGGCGCGACCGCTCACGCCGCTGTTGAGGGTGACGCGCCCGCAGCCATTTGCCTGCGCAAGCTGCGTGGACTGGTCCGAGCCATCGTTGAAATTCACGGTACCGGTCGGCGTTGCGGACGAGCCCTGCTTCACCGGTTGCCCGTTGGTCAGTGCGAGCGCGTCCCTGGAATAGTCGCGCGCCGCTGCCGACACCGGATCGATGTTGTGATACGACAGGCCGCCGATCAGGCTGCCGCGCTCCCAGGTCTTGCCGGTGGTCAGGGTGAAGTTGCGTCGATTGCCATCGCCTTCGCTGCTGGTGCCGAAGTCGCTGCTGAACTGCACACCATCGAACTGGCTGCGCAGGATGAAATTGACCACGCCGCCGATGGCGTCGGAGCCGTACACCGCAGAGGCACCGTCGCTGAGCACTTCGATGCGCTCGATCATGCTGGACGGAATCGCGTTGACGTCGTTGTAGGCAAGCCGGATGCCGTTGACCAGCACCAGCGTGCGCTTGTCGCCCAGACCGCGCAGCGAAATGGCCGACGCACCGGTGCCGCCGCCGTTGTTGGTGTACGGATTGGTGGCGTTGCCGGCGATCGATGGCAGCTCCTGCAGCAGATCGCCGACCGTGGCCTTGCCGGTCGCGGCGATCTGTTCCTGGCTGACCGTGACCACCGGGTTGGCGGTTTCGGTATCCACGCGGCGCAAACGCGAGCCGGTAACGACCACGCTATCCAGCGTTTGTGGCGCATCAGCGCTGTTGCCTGCCTGCTGCGCAGACACGGGAGCGGCGGCACCCGCAGAGAGCGCCAGCAGCAGTGCGGCGCTGAGCATGCTCGGCAGCGGGCGCGTGGTCGTGCCGGTGGTCCGGGAGAGAGGCAACAGCAACATCGGCATGCAGGGCTCCTGAGTCGTATGGCAGACAAACGATGGGCAACACACGCCCGTGCCAGCGGACACCAGCGCAGGGCAAGATGGATGGCAGACGCGCGCGCAGCGACATCTCTCGCCACGGCCGTGCTGCAGACACGCAGACAACCTGCGACGCGCACGACCATGCAGGGTCACGCAGCAACGCGTGTTGTCGGAAAGAATGTTGGTTTCGTTCCGGAGGCGCCCATGCGCTCCAGTTTCATCAGCTGGTCACAATGTGCCTGTGCGCATGCGCCACGTCTTGTCGCATTTGGCGACAGCGCATGCGGATAACCGCATGGTTCGCAAATGAACCAGCCTGTGTCGATGCGCTCTGCAGCGATGTCGGCAGCTGGACGTTACACGCAAGACCAGTGGTGACGCACCCTGGACGATGTATCCCCTGCGACCATCTGCGATGTCGGTCGATCCAGGCATCGCGCGATGCGCCTGCATGCAGCAGCGCGATGACGGCCGTCAGCGTGCACTGCCCCGCCCGCACTCGTTCAACGCCCGCCGTCTATGCAGTGCCGTCAACCGGTCTGCCGGCAGGCCCGAACCTGGGCTGTCACGGCGCCTGCGTCGGTGTCGTTGCCTGGGTGTGGTTCCAGTCCGGCGTTGGCGACTGCTGCATCCAGCGCAGGAAGAATCCAGCAGGCGGCGCTTGCCGTAGTCGCCGCCGGCGCCGTGATCGCCGCCAGGCACCACCAGCAGGTCGAAATCCTTACCCGCCTTGATCAGGCGATCGGCCACCTGCAAGGTGCTGGCCGGATCGACATTCATGTCCATGTCGCCGGTGACCAGCAGCAGATGGCCTTGCAGCCGCGCGGCATTTTCCACGTTCGACGATTCGGCATACCACGGCCCGACCGGCCAGCCCATCCATTGCTCGTTCCACCAGATCTTGTCCATGCGGTTGTCGTGGCAACCGGAATTGGCGACGCCTGCCACATAGAATTCCGGATGGAACAGCAGCGCACCCAATGCGTTCTGGCCACCGGCCGAGGTGCCGTATACACCGACGCCGCCGTCGATGGCGTACCACGGGTACTGTGCGGCAACGGCCTTGTGCCAGGCGATGCGATCCGGCAGGCCGGCATCCTTGAGGTTGCGCCAGGCCACCTCGTGGAAGGCGCGCGAGCGATTGTTGGTGCCCATGCCATCGATCTGCGCGACCGCAAATCCCAGCGCGGTCAGCGCTGGCGTGCGGGTGCTGAACGTCTTGGGGACGAAGGACCCCTGCGGGCCGGCGTAGATGTCTTCGATCACGCGATAGCGCTGCTGCGGATCCAGGTGTTGCGGGCGCTGGATCACGCCCCAGATCTCGGTTCTGCCGTCGCGGCCGGTGGTGTGGAACGGCAACGGCGGCTGCCAGCCGGCAGCCTGCAGACGACGCAGGTCGGTGCGCTCCACCGTGCGTGCCAACCCGCCGTCGGCACTGCGTCGCAACTCCAGTACCGGGCCAAGATCCACGCGCGAGTACAGGTCTAGGTACCATTTGCCATCGGGCGAATAACTCACCTGGTGATCGGCGGCCGCTGGTGTCAATGCAGTGAGCCCGCTGCCATCCAGACCGATGCGATAGGCGTGGCGGTAATACGGGTCCTCGCCGGGCTGCATGCCGGAGGCGGTGAAATACAGCTGGCCTGCGGCCTCGTCGAGGTAGTCGAGCTTGCGCACCACCCAATCGCCGCGCGTGACCTGGCGGATCACCGCACCGCTGTGGCCGTCGTACAGATACACGTGCTCCCAGCCATCGCGCTCGGAGGCCCACAGGATCTGCGCGCCGTCGGCCAGATCGCGCCGCGCATGCTTGCCGCCGTCCTCTTGGGTTCCGCTGAGTTCGGAGTATTCGATGAAGGTGGGCGAGGTCTCCTCGATCAGCGTGCGCGCGGCGGCCGTGCGCGCGTCCACTTCGATGACCCGATACAGCTGGTGCCCGCGCGCGTTGTATTCGAAGGTGAGCCCGCGGCTGTCCTTCCACCAGACCATCTCGCTCAAGCTGAAGGCATTGGGCAGCAGTGTCATCGCCACCGGATGCGCGGCGCGCGTAGCGATGTCGAACAACACCGGCTGCATCACCGGCAAGGCATCGCCAGGCTTGGGATAGACCTGCTGATGCACCTTCGGCTGCAGCTGGTCGGCCGGCGCCGATTCGATGTAATAGACCATGCGTGGCGGCGGCGCCTTGACCCGATACGCAGCCAGATGCTGCGAGTCCGGCGACCACACCACGCTGTCGAGTGCGTAGTAATCGTCGGCACTACCATCGCGGCTGAGCACGCTGCGCGCGCCACCACCGACCGGTGCGATCACCAGATTGGCCTGCTCCACCCAGGCGCGCCAGCGGCCATCCGGCGATAGCCTGGCCTGCCGCTCGCCCTGCTTGAGCGGCAGGCGCATGTCCATCGACTCGGCCTGCACGTCGCGTTCGGGCACACGCGCGCAGCGATAGCGGGCCAGATCGCACTGCCAGCCCCGCTTCGCCAGCTGGAAGCCCAGGCGCTGCTGTTGCAGCGTGGGTTGTTCCAGCTGCAGGTGCGTGGCGTCGATGGCTTGCGCACCGGCCTGCGTCAGGGCCGCCGCCAGCCGCGCATGATCGAAGGCCAGCGTGTTGCGGCCGCTGGCCGCATCCACCAGGCGGTACTCGATGGCCGGCGCCTGATCGGCACGTGCAACGCCACGCCGATACAGGAAATGCCCCGCATCGATCCACACCGGCGCGGTCGGTTGCCTGTCGACCAGCGACGCGTAGTGATCGGACAGGCCGATCGCCTGCGCGTACTGCGTCGGTGGCGGCGTGGACGACAGCGAGGCAGCCGCTGCGCTTGCCGAGAGCGTCCAGAGTGCGACGCTCAGGCAGCACGCAGCGACGAAGTGCCACCGAGAGCTCTGATGCAGGAGTGGCTTCATGCGTTTATCCGCAGAGATGGCGTGTTCATGGTCGGCGCGTCATGCACGATGAGAGGGAGTGACATCGGCGATGCGGTGCATGCCCGAATCGGCTCGCACACAACGGCCTGCGAAAGCCTCCGTGGTCGATGGCGATCACGGTAACGCGACAGGGCTGGCACGGTCATCGCGCCGACGGTCCATCACGCGTACCAGGCCTGCACCTTCACCGCCGCCGTGCTGCCGGGCAATGCCACACGATCGGCATGCGGGCCTTGCGGACGCGCCGGCTTGCCGTCGACGAGCACGCGGGTGAGCTTCTTACCCTTGGGCGCACGCAGGCTCAGCCAGGTGTGCCTGGGTGGCCGTTCCGGCAGTTGCACCTCGGCATCGATACGGCGTGCCTCCACGTCAGCGCGCAAGCTCAGCGTGAGCTTGCCCCAGCGTGTGGGCGCCGCCGTGATGCCGACCGCAGCGCCACTGCCCAGCCATGCGCGCGGCAGCGCACGTGCAAGGAACAGCTGCTCGCCTGCGCTGTCGTCGCTGACCAGCATCCAGCGCAGCAGCAACGGGATGGTCATCTGCGCGGGGATGCAGAACAACGGCATGCCGCCGGTAATGCCGCTGACCTCGCCGGCCGTCCAGCTGCCGCGCGTATGCACTTGGTAGCGGTGCGCGTAGACGAACAACAGATACTCTTCGATACGATCCAGCCGCAGCAGCTGTTGCGCATAGCCGTAGGAGATGAAGCCGAGCAGATCGCGACTGCCCGGCTCCGGCGGTGCGATGTTGGCCACCACGCCGATGCTGGTACCGCCATGGCCGCGCAGGCAATCGATCACCAGGTTGGCCAGGTCGTCGGGCAGCACATCGGCCTGCAGCAATTCTGCGTAGGCGCGGTGCGGCCATTGCTGCTCGCTGGGCTTTTCCTGCAGCAACGATTGGCGAAACGTCAGTGTGGTGCCCGGCAACGGGCCGATATACGGCGGTGACAGATCGCGGCGCACGTTGGCACGCAGGCTGGCGTGCAGCCGTGTGCGCAACTGCCTGGCGCGACGCTGCCATTGCGTGGACAGGCCGGCATCGCCGCCGAGCGTGCTCCAGACCTGGGCAATGTCTTCCCAGCCGCGTATCGTCAGCGCGCTGTTGGCGTAATACGGTTTCCACCACAGCGACGGGGCGGGAAACAGACAGGCATCGGATTCGTTCCAGCCATGCAGCAGGCCATGCCCATGCGCGCTGCGCGGCAATGCCATCGCCTGGTCGTGCAGATCGCATAGCAGCTGGGCGGTGGCAGCGATCTTTGGCAGCAGGCGCCGCAGCCGCGCTGCATCGCCGGTGTAGCGCAGATAGCGCGCCAATAGCGACAGGGTCAGCCCGAACTGCCCGACCTCCGGCCCGCGCATGTTCGGCAGGCCATCGTCCTGCACGAAGTCGTCGAAGTAGTTGTCCAGTACCGCAGCGGCCTGCGCGAAGCGGCCCCATTCCAGATTGGCGTAGAGCGAACTGGTGAAGGTGTCCTGGAAGCCGTCGTACTCGTTGCCGTAGTAGTCGCGCTCCACCGCACCGTACTTCGGGTAATCGCCACCGGGGCGCACTACCAGCTCGCGCGCAAACGCAAATTGCGCCATGTCGTTCCAGCTGGCATCGGGCAGTTGCGCCTGCACCGTGCCGTCCAGGGCCTGCTGCCAGTACGCGGCGAAATCGAGCAATGCCGCATAGAACTGTTCGGCAGTGGCCGGCTTGCGCGACGGTGCGAACGCGGGATAGCTGTGGGTGTAATGCACGCCGACGATCTGGCCGCCGCGCACATGCATCGTGCGATGCCAGGTCTGCACCACGAAGCGATCGCTGGCACGCACGTCGGCAAACACCAGCACGTCGTACCAGCCATCGGCCTGGCCCTGGCGCCGCATCACCTTGCGCACTGCCGGCATCCATCCACCCAGCAGGCCTTCCTCACGCCGTTTGACCAGCGCCTCGTCGCCCAACTCGGGGAAGGCGTGTTCGGGCCGCGCGGTGCGGCTACGGCCGTTGGGCAGGATCGGCATGGTGTCCAGGCTTTCGCGCGTGCCGACGAAGGTGGTCCATGGCCAGCGCCCGCCAGTGTCCTTGGGGTCGAGCAGCGAGGCCGGAGGCGGCGCGACATCGCGCACCTGCGCCTCGTCCGGGTCGCCATCGCGCAGCAGGCGGTCGGCGAGCAGATCGGCCTCGGCCATCGCCACCTCGGCCAGCGGCATGCCGAAGTAGGGCTTGCCCTCGGCCGGATAGGCCGGCTCGGTGCGTTTGTCCAGGCGCAGCATGCCGCTGTCGGTCCACAGCGTCAGCGCACCCTGCGGGTCGTCGAGATGCTCGTAGACGGTCCAGTCCTGCTGCAGATGCCGAAAGCTGCAAAGTTTGCTGCCGACATGCGCGGCCGACGGCAATGCTTCAAGACGTGGCAGCGCCGGTGGCGGCAACGTCGCCGGGGTGTGCGGCGTGCCCGGCTTCGCGAGCGCGGCACCTGCGCCCACCGCCGCGGTCGCCGCCATGCCCTGACGCAAAAAGGTCCTGCGGTCCATCGTCGCGCCCTCGCTTGATCTCATCCACATCGTGCGCGACTGCGCGCCCCGCGTCTTGTGGGGCGTATCTGGCACGTGTGCGGAAATCCGCACATAAGCAGCTCTTTCTGCGCTGCCATCAAGGCAACGCACAGTGCCGTCCCTTCGCCCCCCCTGCCAGTTAGCCACGTGACTTTCTGGCCACGCCGGCATCTGCGGTGGCAGCCACACTGGCTGCACAGACGCAGGCGGCACTGTCGCCGGACAGCCACACAATCCAAACCCACCTACAAGGAACGTCATGCAGCCATCCCTACCGCGCATCGCGCACAGTGCCCGCGCCGCAGCGCGGTTTTTCGATGCATGCAGTGCGTCTGCCAGGCAGTTGCAACGTCCGGCGCATTGCTGGCTGTGGCTGGCCTTGATCGCGCCCTGCATCGCGCAGGCGCAGGTGGACCTGTCGCAACTGGATGCCGAGATGGCCGCGCCACGCACCCAGGTGCTGGTACTCGGCAGCGTGCACCTGTCGCAGTTGCCCGACGGCAGCGACATAAGTGCAGCACGGCTGCAACCGTTGCTGGACCGATTGGCGGCCTACAAGCCAACCATCATCACGACGGAGGATCTGTCGGGCGAAACCTGCGATTTGATACGCCGGCACCCCACGGTCTATCTGCCGGAAGACAGTGCAGCCTATTGTCCCAAGGTCGACGACGCGGCACGTGCGACCGGCCTGGATGTGCCGGCCGCCATCGGCAAGGTGCGTGCAACACTCAAGAGCTGGCCCAGTGCGCCGACGTCGGCGCAGCGCCGACAGCTGGCTGCATTGTTTCTGGCCTCGGGCGATCCATGGTCTGCCTTGGTGCAGTGGTTGCAGCTTGCACAGACGGAGCAACGCCCTGGCGATGGATTGGATGCCGCGCTGGTGGCACGGCTGCGTGCGATGGAACATCGCCAGGACGAGAGTAGCCAGATCTCCGTGCCACTGGCGGTACGGCTGGGCCTGCAGCGCATCTACCCGGTCGACGATCACACCGGCGATAACGCGGAGGTGGACGACACGGCGGCCTATGGGAATGCGGTCCGGGCGGCCTGGGAAGAAGCCGCGCATCGCGCCGGCACGATGCGCGCGCAGAAAAAACAGCTGGCGCAACAAGGCAAGCTGTTGGAGCTTTACCGCGCAATCAACCTTCCGGCCAACCAGCAGTTGTCGATCGAGGTGGACTTCCGCGCTGCGTTGAGCGACACCTCGCCGCAACACTACGGCTATCGCTACGTATCCGGCTGGGAGATCCGCAACCTGCGCATGGTGTCCAACGTGCGTGCCAGCTTTGCCGACCAACCCGGTGCACGTGTGCTGGCGGTGGTGGGCGCTACTCACAAGCCCTGGTTCGACAACTGGCTGGGACAGCTGCAGGGCGTGGATATCGTGGATGCGGCGCAGGTGTTGGGTGCCGACGGAAAGTGAGCGACAGTGAGTACAACGGCTTCAGCGTGACGCTCTCAGTCAAAAGCCTGATTGGTCGAGCGCGCGGTGCCCTCGCCGCTCGTGGGACACGCCGTAAGCCCTTCCCTGGGGAATCGGTCTCGGCATCCATGCCGCCATACGGTCCCGCAACCGGCTAGGACACCGCACCAGAGAGTTGGTCGGTGATTTGGCAAAAATCTGCTTGTTGCTCGGGGTGCATTGGAAGGCTGATCGGAGGCGACGCTATCCAAACAACACACGTCATGTTTTGCTCGCGACCTTGCGCGCCGACCATCTCGACTGGTCCTTGCCCGCCTACCGTCGCGGGACCTTACGCGGCATGGATGCCGCGTAAGAGCCTCCATGGACGGATTCACGG
>NZ_JAJGQM010000048.1 GCF_020784175.1 Xanthomonas campestris pv. asclepiadis | reverse complement strand
TGCGCTGCAAGCCTTGCCCAGAGCGCGTTCTGCGCATGGCAAGCAACTTTCATGGCTGAGGAATAGGGCTAATCAGGCAACGTTTTATCACTAGCCACCTGCAATCCAGGAGGTGATCTGGAGGGTGCCCCGGCCTCGCCCAGCTGCCCTACCTCGCTCCGTCCTGCAGTCGTCGTTACCGGATTGAACATTCCTGACATAGCGGACGAAGCATTAGAACTTTGCTGATGCTTCCTGGGCGCACGCGCTGTAGGCATGCCATCCGGTCTGCGATTTAAATCCTGGGCCGATCGTTCCACTGCAGTTTGTGGCTCGGCCGGCTGATCCATAGGGTTCATACGAGCACTGGCAAGCGCTTTATTGATAGCGTAATCCATGATTTCTCCCTTGGGGTTTTAATGAAATTTTCGCTTGCCAGGAAATGTTTGATTATGCTTGCACATGGCTTGTACGGATTGGCTGGTCCATACGAAATCATTTGCTACGTGGCGAAAAAACAGCAAGCCTGTCAACCCGGCTAATCTGTCCCCCGACAGGAGAGACCGTGCGACGCCCGGCCTCTCCTGAGGTCAAAGATAGCGGGTAGTGTCGCGTTTGATTGAGGAACGAACGACTTCCAGCGGTTTGTCCGTGATGATGCTGGTGAAGCCGGCTACAACCTGAAGTCAATAATTCTGGCGATCATCTCGACTTCGTTGCCGAAGTATTTACTGCGGGTCAGATAGTCGCTCAGTGAAGCGCAGCAGGTTCCGTTGGTGCGGACGTAGTGACCGCCATCATGCGAGCTTAAGCGGTACTCCGGTACCGGCGAGAATGCGCCAATGGCTTCCTTTCTCGCTTGATTGGCCGCCAACAGCTCGGCGGTGGGATCGCTACGGGTGGACTGCTTATTTCCAATTTCCAGCCAAGCGAAATTTTGCTTGCTCCTGACTTCGTTTACCCAGGCACTCACTCTGCAGAACGGCGTATTGCTGCTGATTGACCCGCACAGGCCGGTGTAGCCCCCCTCTGCGACATTATCCATATCGCCGGCATAAATTGTCGGTACAAACGCAACACCCCTGGTGTAATTGGTGATGCTGTCCGGATTGCGAGCCAGCAGCGAAGCACTGAACTTAAGGACAACCTGGCTTTCCATTCCGTATGCGCGTGCCAGGTCGGCTGCACGCGATACAGCATCGAGCGTCCGCAGATCCAGCACCACAACCCTATGGTTTGCAGAATCGCAAATGGTGGTGAGTGCTCGGGTCAGAGAGACAGGATGGTAGCCGGTCTTCGCGAAGTTTCGGTCGCGCAGCAGTGCGGACCCGAGCTCAGCGCTACTTAAGCGACGTATGTCAGGATTCCATCCAATTGGATTGGCGTTAGCCTGGAAGATGGAGAAGTTTGGACTGTGAGCTGGCCGGCCATGATCGGCGATCGACAGCGCTAATTTAGCGACTCACGATGACCTGATTTGTGCAGGCAGATTGCCGTGCGCGGTCAACCCGTAGCCATGAAGTTGGAAGCGAAGGTGATGACAGCATGTCCGCCAACCGCCGACTCTGCCGTCGTGTCACGATGGTCCGCGCCAGCCGAGGCCATCTCTCCTGGCTAGCACTTGCGCGGTCTTCTTACGCTTGCAAAACGCAGAACGCCGGCACAAGGCCGGCGTTCTGCGAGACATCCAGCAACCGTTCGGTGCGTCAGTGACCCGACGCGCCGCTGGCACCCAGGCCGGTTTCGGCACGGATCTGCTGCGCCTTGAACGCGGCACGTTCGTTGGCGGCCTGCGGGCTGTGATCCAGGATCGAGAACAGCCAGATACCGACAAAGCCAATGGTCATCGAGAACAGCGCCGGCGAGGTGTACGGGAACGGCGCCGAGCCGGCTGCATTGCCCAGCGTGTCCACCCATACCGACGGCGACAGCACCGTCAGCACCAGCGAGGAGATCAGGCCCAGGAAGCCACCGACCACCGCACCGCGGGTGGTGCAGTTCTTCCACAACAAGGACAGGATCAGCACCGGGAAGTTGGCCGAGGCGGCGATGGCGAATGCCAGCGACACCATGAAGGCCACGTTCTGCTTCTCGAACACGATGCCCAGCAGCACCGCGATCACGCCCAGCACCAGGGTGGTGGCACGCGAGACCTTCAGCTCCGAACCCGGCGCCGGATTGCCCTTCTTGATCACCGTGGCATACAGGTCATGCGACACCGCCGAGGCGCCGGACAGGGTCAGGCCTGCGACCACCGCCAGGATGGTGGCGAAGGCCACCGCCGAGATGAAGCCCATGAACACATTGCCGCCCACCGCATTGCCGACCAGCACCGCCGCCATGTTGGCCGCGCCCTTGCCGCCGTGGATGGTGCCGGTGGCGACATCGGCGAACTGCGGGTTGGTCAGCACCAGTGCGATCGCACCGAAGCCGATAATGAAGATCAGGATGTAGAAGTAGCCGATCCAGGTGGTGGCCCACAGCACCGACTTGCGCGCCTGCTTGGCATCGGGAACGGTGAAGAAGCGCATCAGGATATGCGGCAGGCCGGCGGTGCCGAACATCAGCGCCATGCCGAACGAGATCGCCGAGATCGGGTCCTTCACGAAACCGCCCGGCCCCATGATCGACAGGCCGGCCTTGGCGGCGTCCTCGGGCGATGCACCGCCATTGGCCGCGATCGCGGTCTTCACCCGCACGCCCTCGGCAAACAGCGCCTCGAAGCTGAAGTTGAAGTGCCACATGATCGCCACGGCCATGAAGGTCACGCCGGTCAGCAGCAGCACTGCCTTGATGATCTGCACCCACGTCGTGGCAGTCATGCCGCCGAACAGCACGTAGACCATCATCAGCACGCCGACCAGGGTCACCGCCACCCAGTAGTCCAGGCCGAACAGCAGCTTGATCAACGCACCGGCGCCGACCATCTGTGCGATCAGATAGAACAGCACCACCACCAGCGTGCCCGACGCGGCAAAGCTGCGGATGGCGGTCGGCGCGAAGCGATAACCGGCCACGTCGGCGAAGGTGTACTTGCCGAGGTTGCGCAGCCGTTCGGCCATCAGGAAGGTCAGGATCGGCCAGCCGACCAGAAAGCCGATCGCATAGATCAGGCCGTCGTAGCCATTGGCCATCACCGCCGCGGTGATGCCCAGGAACGAGGCCGCCGACATGAAGTCGCCGGCGATCGCCAGGCCGTTCTGGAAGCCGGTGATCCCACCGCCGGCGGTGTAGAAGTCAGAGGCCGACTTGGTCTTGGCCGCCGCCCACTTGGTGATCCACAAGGTGCCCAGCACGAAGAAGCCGAACATGCCGATCGCCACCCAGTTGGTGGGCTGCTTGTCGACCTGGCCCATGTCGCCGCCGGCGGCCAGCGCGATGCCGGCCGGCATCAGGCCGGCCAGGATCAGGAGAAGGCGCGAATACTTGCTCATTTGCGGGCGTCCTCAAGGATCTGCGCGGTCAGCTGGTCGTAGGTGTTGTTGGCGCGACGCACGTAGATGGCGGTGATGACGATGGTGAACACCATCACCCCGATCGCGATCGGGATGCCGATCGAGGTCACGCCGGCACCGATCGGCTTAGCGAGGAATTCCTTGTCGAAGGCGATCAGGCCGATGTAGCCGTAATAGGCCAGCAACATCAGCACGGTGAGGGTCCAGCCCAGCGTGTTGCGCTGGCGCTTGAGTGCGTGGTACTTCGGATTGGCATCGATCTTGGCGATCAGTGCGTCATTCGAGACGGTCATTGTCTGTCTCCTGGTAGAGCGCTGGTAAAACGACGGTGGCCTTGCCCGTTCCACCGCAGTGGAGCGGGCCGCCAGTGGCTGAAACTAGAAGCTGTACTTGGTGGTGAATTGCAGGCGCGAAATGTCGCCGCTGTCGCCGTTTTCGGCTTCGCGACGGCCGTACATCAGCTCCGCACCCACATCGACCTTGGGCAGCGGCGAATAGAACACGTTGGCGCGGATGCTCTGCTGCGATTTGCTCGCAAGCGCGCCGGTATTGGCGATGTCGTGGTCGTAGTTCACGCGCGAATACATGATGGTGCTGCGCAGCTTGGCGTTGTAGTCGTGGCGCCAGGCCACCCAGCCGGCGATCGTGCTGACGGTCTGGATATTGCCGTCGATGTCGATCTCCACATCCGAGCCGTTGCCCAGGCCCAGATAGCGCCCCAGGCCCTCGCCGTAGCTGAGCTGGTAACGCAGATCGTTGTTGGAATTGATGATCCAGCGGCCGCCGCCGGCGATCGCGCCGCCGAAGTCGGTGTCGTTGGTCAGCGCGCTACGCGTGCGGTACTGGCGCGCGATCGCCGACAGGCCGAACGTACCCCAGGTGCCCTTCCAGTTGTAGCGCGCGGTCAGGTCCGGCATCGCGCCATGGTCGGAAGCCAGGATGGTGTTGCCGCCCTGATAGGGCGTGGTCAATGTCTCGGGATTTTCCGCCGACACGCTGAAGGCGCCACGGGTATAGCGGATCTGGGTCTGACGGCTGAACAGCGCGCCGTCGGTCGGCCCGACGATGTCGGCGGCCTCGGGCAGGATCGTGGAATCGATGAAGTTGGACCAGGTCTGGCCGGCCAGCCAGTTGTTCCAGCTCATGTAGGCGTGGCGCAAGGTGCCGCCGTACAGATTGTTGACCTGGTTGGCCAGCGCGTTGCCGAAGAAATCCAGTTCGATGAAGCCGGTGAGCTTGTCGCCGTTTTCGGTGACCGTGTCCACGCCCAGGTTGAAGCGCGAGAACTTGGCGTGGAAGTCGGTGTCGGTGCTCGAGGCCTGGCCACCGACCGGCGTCTGGGTCGGGATGTACAGGTAACGCCCCACCGCGCCTTCGGGCAATGCGCCGTCGGAGGTGCGGGTGGTCATGAAGTCGGCCTTGATGAAACCACCGTAACGGAACGTTGTCCCCGCCGCAGCGTTCGGTGTGATGCTGGTCAGCTGGATCGGCCGCTTGCCGGCCGGTACTGCCGGCGTGGCAGGTGCCTGCGCCTGTGCAGCACGCACCTCGGTCACCTGGGTCTGCGTCTGCGTGATCTGGCCCTGCTGTTGTTGCTGCGCAGAAACCAGTAGCTGGACCTGACGCTCGAGCTCGGCAATGCGCGCCTCCAGCGCCTTTTCCTTGGCGGTCTGCGCGAACGCCACGCCCGGCAGCATGCTGGCCACCAGCAAGGCAACCGCCAACGGATGGCGCACCAACGGTGCAGTACGGTGTTTCATCGACCCCTCTCCCCGATAAGGCCTCGCGCTTGATGGCGATGCTGTGCGGAGCGTGAGGCAGTCCGCGCTTTGGAGCCTATTCGCCTTTGGTCGTAGCTGCAACGCAGCATTCCACAAGGTGACCGATCGTCGCACCAGGACCGGCAACGGATTGGAGCCAACGCGTTGCGGCGGTTAAGACCAAGGTCTAAGGCCCGGTTGAACGCCGGGACAGAATGGATGCGGCACACTGATTGTCTACCGAGGGCGGCTGTCGCGCCTTCTTCCGACAAGTTCATCGCAAGTGAGGGTGCCATGGCTGATGTTTATCCCGTCGATCCCGCGTTCGCCGCCGATGCGCGCATTACGCGCGAGCAGTACGCAACGCTGTACCGCGAATCGATCGAACACCCCGAGCAGTTCTGGGGCAAGGCCGCGCAGCGGCTGGAATGGTTCAAGCAACCCACCCAGGTGAAGGACGTCAGCTACGCGCTGGAGGATTTCCACATCCGCTGGTTCGGCGATGGCGAGCTCAATGCCAGCGTCAACTGCCTGGACCGCCAGCTGGCCACGCGCGGCGACAAGACCGCGCTGCTGTTCGAGCCCGACAGCCCGGACGCACAGTCTTACCCGGTCACCTATCGCGAGCTGTACGAGCGCGTCTGCAAGCTCGGCAATGCGCTGCGCAACCTCGGCGTCAAGAAGGGCGACCGGGTCACCATCTACCTGCCGATGATCGTCGATGCCGCCGTGGCCATGCTCGCCTGCGCGCGCATCGGTGCGGTGCACTCGGTGGTGTTCGGCGGGTTCGCCGCCAACTCGATCGCCGACCGCGTGATCGATTGCCAGAGCAAGCTGATCATCACCGCCGACGAAGGACTGCGCGGCGGCAAGAAGATTCCGCTCAAGGCCAATGTCGATGCGGCGCTGAAACTGCCCGGCACCAACACCGTGGAAACGGTGCTCGTCGTGCGTCACACCGGTGGTGCGGTCGAGATGCAGGCACCGCGCGATCGCTGGTTCCATGATGTGGTCGACGGCCAGCCGGCCGAATGCGAACCCGAGCGCATGAACGCGGAAGATCCGTTGTTCATCCTCTACACCTCCGGGTCCACCGGCAAGCCCAAGGGCGTGCTGCATACCACCGCCGGCTACCTGCTGTTTGCCAGCTACACGCACGAAGTGGTGTTCGACCTGCGCGAGGACGACATCTACTGGTGCACCGCCGACGTGGGCTGGGTCACCGGCCATAGCTACATCGTCTACGGCCCGCTCGCCAACGGCGCCACCGCGGTGATGTTCGAAGGCGTGCCGAACTATCCGAACGTGTCGCGCTTCTGGGAAGTGATCGACAAGCACAAGGTCAGCATCTTCTACACCGCGCCCACCGCGATCCGCGCGCTGATGCGCGATGGCGAGGAGCCGGTCAAGAAGACCTCGCGCAAGAGCCTGCGCCTGCTCGGCAGCGTCGGCGAGCCGATCAATCCGGAAGCCTGGCGCTGGTACTACGAGGTGGTCGGCGACAGCCGCTGCCCGATCGTGGACACCTGGTGGCAGACCGAAACCGGCGGCATCCTGATCTCGCCGCTGGCCGGCGCGGTCGATCTCAAGCCCGGCTCGGCCACCCTGCCGTTCTTCGGCGTGCAGCCGGCGCTGGTGGATGCCGAAGGCAAGATCCTGGAAGGCGCCACCGAAGGCAACCTGGTGCTGCTGGATTCGTGGCCGGGCCAGATGCGCTCGGTGTACGGCGACCACCAGCGCTTCATCGACACCTACTTCCGCACCTATCCGGGCAGCTACTTCACCGGCGACGGTTGCCGCCGCGATGCCGATGGCTATTACTGGATCACCGGCCGCGTGGACGATGTGATCAACGTGTCCGGCCACCGCATCGGCACCGCCGAAGTGGAAAGCGCGCTGGTCTCGCACCCGAAGGTCGCCGAAGCGGCGGTGGTCGGCTTCCCGCACGACGTCAAGGGCCAGGGCATTTATGCCTACGTGACCTTGATCGCCGGCGAGACCCCGAGCGAGGAACTGCACAAGGAGCTGGTGACCTGGGTGCGCAAGGAGATCGGCCCGATCGCCTCGCCCGATCACCTGCAATGGGCACCGGGCCTGCCCAAGACCCGCTCGGGCAAGATCATGCGCCGCATCCTGCGCAAGATCGCCGAGAACGCCCCCGACCAACTCGGCGACACCTCGACCCTGGCCGATCCGTCGGTGGTGGATTCGTTGGTCAATGAGCGGTTGACGCGCTGACGCGCGTCGGGGAATGGGGAATCGGGAGTGGGGAATCGTTGAAGCGGTTCCCCGAGCAGTGGGGTAATAGGCGGGATGGGGATTTGTGGAAATGGTCCCCAGGCCATTTCTGCCCACGTCGATTTTTGATCCTCCAACCCCTCACACTGACTTCGTCGCCTCGCTGTCGCCGTCTTGCTCGTTGTCGTTGCTGCTTGCCCCGCTATTTCGCTGTTGCCTTTGCAATTCCCGATTCCCCATTCCCGATTCCCCACTCCCGGCCCCTCAATGACCACCCTGCTGATCGCCGACGACCATCCCCTGTTCCGTGAGGCCTTGCGCGGGGCTGTGCAGCGCGTGATGCCGGGGGTGCAGTTGTTCGAGGCCGACACGGTGGATGCCTTGTACACCCTGGCCGATGCGCAACCCGATGCCGACCTGCTGTTGATGGATCTCAACATGCCGGGTGCGCAGGGCTTCAGTGCGTTGGTGCATATGCGCTCGCTGCATCCGCAGTTGCCGGTGGTGGTGGTGTCCGCACGCGAAGAGCCCACGGTGATGCGGCGTGCGATCGACCATGGTGCGTTCGGCTTCATTCCCAAATCCGCAGACTCGGACACCATCGGTCGCGCCTTGGCCACGGTGCTCGATGGCGAGCGCTGGATCCCGGCCGAAGCGCAGAACCTGCCGCCGACCGACAGCGAAGAACGCGAGGTCGGCCAGCGCCTGCGCGATCTGACCCCGCAACAGTTCCGCGTGCTGCAGATGCTCGGCGCAGGCCGGCTCAACAAGCAGATCGCCTACGACCTGGGTGTGTCCGAAGCCACCATCAAGGCGCACGTCACCGCGATCCTGCGCAAGCTCGGCGTCACCAACCGCACCCAGGCGGTGCTGATGGCCGGCAAGCTCGCCATCGATGCCGACGGTATCGTGCTGCCGCCGCCCGAAGAAGACTGAGCGTCTTCGACAGCCGGCCGGCGAAAACGAAGGCCGATCGCAGCTTAGAACACTGGCGTCGCACCTTGCCGACGCCACCTGAATCCTCCGACACGCGGACATGGGTCGACGACCATAGACCGACGTTGCCGCAGGCGAAGCGTCGCGTAAGGTCACCACCGCAGACGGCAATCAGCGCAACGGCTGGCCCGTGCAGACCTTCGACGCGCTTTGCGGCGAGGGCACATGCCACACCGCGTTTTCGTTCTCGTCCTCGCCTTCATAGATCGCATAGCGCCCATCGTCCTGACGATGCATGGTGGGGCTGAAGGTGACGAAATCGGTGCGGCCGTCGGGGCCGATGAAATGCATGTCGCCTCCACACACGATATTGGAATTGGTTTCCGGCCCCAGGGCAGCGCAGGTGACCCGCGAGGTCTCCGCACGCACCACGCGACGCACGCGCGGCCGGACCAGCCCGCGATCGGCGGCGTCGCAGAAATAATCGGCAAGCACCGTGCGCATCTCATGTTGCGACGGCATCCAGGACGGACAGCTGCTGTACGCATCGGCTGTGCAGCTTGAGACAACGCCGGCAGGCGCGCTGCGATCGGGCGCAGCGGCGAGGCTGTCTTGCAGTGGCAGCAACAGGCAGGCGGCGACCGCCAGCAGGGAAACGTAGGAAGGCATCGGAGCGTGGATCGGGGTGCGCAGGGCACGCGACTCTACGCCATGGGCAGTTGATGTGGTGTCTGCCCGCTCCACAACATCGGCAGCTGCGTGGCATGCTGTGCGCCTGCGGCGCGTCGGTGCGTGCCGGTCTCCAGGGGATCCATGCAGCCATTTCCCTTCCCGCGCGGCCCGCTTGGGCTGGCCCTCGTGCTGGCCGCGCTCGGCTGCGCCAGTGCGCAGGCCAACGACAGCAGCTTTGGCGACGACAATGGCACGATCCGGCTATTGCATCAGCCCGATATCAGCATGGACAAGGAAGCGCTGCTGCTCAGCGAGGAGCGCGTGCAGGTGGATTACGTGTTCACCAACCACAGCGCGCGCGCGTTGAGCGTGCCGATCGCCTTCCCGATGCCGCCGATGTATTTCGGCATGGCCGACCACAGCGAACTGACCGATTTCAACCTGTGGGTGGACGGCAAGCCGGTGACCACCACGCGCAAGCTGGTGGTGCTGCTGGACGATGGCAGCGACATCTCCAAGGCATTCGCCGCAACCGCTTGGAGCACCGACGATGTCGCCGCGTTCGCCGAATCGGGCAACGTGCCGACCGGACGCAAGCCGTTGCCGGCCCGCTGGATCGACCGGGACCAGCAACCGCGCTTCACGCTCAGCGAGTATTTCGTCTGGCAACAGGTCTTTCCCGCACGGGGCAGCGTGCAGATCCGCCATGCGTATGCGCCCAGCCTGTCCACCGGCGTGCCGCAGAGCAGCGCGTTCCTGCTGGAGTCGTATGCAAAGAGCACCTGCATCGAACCGGCCACCACTGCCAGCATGCGGCGGCGCGAAGGCGAGCACGGCCTGGGCTGGGCCAATCTGCGCTATGTGCTGACCACCGGCAAGAACTGGAACGGGCCGATCAAGGACTTCCAGCTGACCATCCGCAAGCAGGCCGCCAGCGACATCCTCAGCCTGTGCTTCGACGGCGCGCTGAAAAAGATCGATCCGCTGACCTTCCAGTTCAGGCAGGCCGACTTCGTGCCGATGCGCGATCTGGACCTGCTGTTGGTGCGTGGTGCCGAGTGACCGGCGTGGCCAACACACGCTAGCCAAACGCGCGCCTGCCGGCTGCTGGGCGCGTCGGAGCCATTCCGCATCTCAGCGCTGACAGATGCCGGCACGGCTCGCGTTCGCTTGGCGGCAGGCGACGCGCCAGCAGCCGGCAACGCTTGGAACCATCGGCAAGGATCAGCTGGCTGCGGCAAGCGCTCGCAGCCACACGCTCGCAGGAACAGGCGCAGTCGTTGCCCATGCTCTTTTCTCGATCTTTCGGATATGGAGGCGTCCCTTCCCTATGCGGCGTGGTGTCATTGATCGACATGCCGCGTCGTAGTTGCGCAATCGATGCATGCCAGTCAACGCGGACCTGGCAAGCCCAAGCGCCGGGGCGTGACCGCCTCCACAACCCCGCACCGCGCGACATCGCAGTTGTCGATATCACCATTGACCATCAGCTCATGCCTGAGCAAGGCTCGGGCTTCACGACTACTGGAGCTGGCATGGCGCGACGTTTTCCCTGGCTCTGGATCGGGCTGCTGGTTGCCTGTGCATTGATCGCGGTGCTCGCATGGCAGAACAAACAGCTGCGCGCGCAGCAGCAGCTGTTGCAGACCCGCATCAGCGCGCCGTATGACGGCATGTACGTGCCGCGCATCGAGGTCACCGATACCCAGGGCCAACGCCATCTGCTCGGCGTGCCGCAGGGACAGGCGCAGGTACTGTTCTTCTTCACCACCACCTGCCCGTATTGCCAACGCTCGGCACCCACCGTGCTGCGTGCTGCGCAGCAGTTACAGGCCAATCTGCCCGGCCGTCCGCAGTTGCTCGGCGTGTGCCAGTGCGACGCGACGCAGGCTGCGCGCTATGCGCATGTGCATGGCTTCGATTTTCCAGTGGTCACGTTGACCGATCGTCGCGCGTTGATGCTGTTTCGCGCGCGCAACGTGCCACTGCTGATGGCCATCGATGGGCAGGGGCGCGTGCGCCATTCCCGTCTTGGCGTCTTCGATACCACGGAGCAGGTACAGGACCTGGTCGCCGCGTTGCGCCGCACGGATGCGCCAGCGGCTTTGGCAACGGTGAAGGAGTAATGCATGAAGAAGCGTTGGGGTACTTTGCGGACGGCGTTGATGGCGGCCACGTTCCTGGCCAGTACCGGTTTCGGTGCGTTCCAGGTGATGGCGGTCGATAACGCACAGCCAAAAACCGAATCGTGTAGTGCGTGGGCCTGCAAAGCCGAGTGTCCGGAGTTTGGCGGCGACCTGGGACAAGGCAACGTCTGCTACTGCTGCGGCTAAGAGCGGCTATCACACCTACTGCGCAGTTACTTTTTGTCAGTCGCCCTAGGTCTGACGGCGGGGTCCCCCCGGGCCCCGTCGTTTGGCTGCATCGCTGCGTGCTGCAGACCGCACTCAACGCAGCGCGCGATAATTGAAATCACGTAGCACCACTGCACCTTGCTGCGCAGCGTAGATGCCGAGCTTCAAGCTCAGGAAGCCGCCGAACACGTTGTGGTGAAAGCCGGACATTTCCATGCGCGTGGGGTGCCGGGTCCACTGCCGGCCATCGTCGAAGGAATAGTCGAAGGTCACCACATGCGCATCGTTGCTCAGACGCAGGCGGATGCGTCGGTGCGTATTGGGCGCGCGTGCCCACACCAGTTCTTCGGAGTACGCGTAGGTCTTGATGGTATCGGGCGTAACGCCGATGCCGACGAAGGCCTTGTGGTTGTAGAACAGCAACAGGCCGCCCTCGGCATTGCCGGTGAGCTCCAGCGTGACCTCGGCGACGTAGCCGCGATCGGGCACGCCACAGGTCAACGGCGAGCTGTCGGCCGGCGAGCTGCCGGAGCAAGCCAGCGTCAGCGACCGATTCGCCCGTTGCACCCGCGCCTGCTCGCCGGGCCTGGGCGCATGCAGGCTCCATTGGGTGCCGAACCTGTCGCTGGAAAAATCGTCCGATAAGGCGAAGCCGCTGGGCGCCGCATTGCCGGTGGCGTTTGCGCGTGCAGGCGTGCGCAATGGCCTGGACAGATCGCCACCGGTGGCGCGAAACCAGCCATCGGCGGTCCATTCGATCGGCTCCAGTAGCGTCTGCCGGCCCAGCGTGCGGAAGCCGTTTTCGTAAGCGTGGTAGACCATCCACCAGTCGCCACGCGGGCCTTCCACCAGCGAAGCATGTCCGCGCGACCACCACGACTCCTGCTCGGACTGCGTGCGCACCAGCGGATTACGCGGGCAGTGTTCCCATGGCCCATGCACCGAGCGCGAACGCGCGGCGATGACCATGTGCCCGGTCACCGGCCCGGCGGTGCCACCGACCGCGGTGACCAGATACAGCCAGCCGTTGTGCCAGGTCAGCTTGGGGCCTTCGGGGGCGAAGTTCTCCACGACCCAGTCGTCGGGATAGCGCCATGGCGCATATGCCGGCTCCACCTGCCCGTCGGTGGCCAGGCCGTCGTCGCGCAGGCGTACCTTGCGGATGCCGTTGACGAACAGATAGCGCTTGCCGTCCTCGCCCACCACATGGCCGGGGTCGATGCAGCCGGCGATCTGCAGGTCGATCGGGTCGCTCCACGGCCCGCGGATGTCATCGGCCCAGATCACGAAGATCGACCAACCGGTGTCGTCCGGATTGGCCGGGATGTAGATGAAATAGCGGCCAGCGTGCTTGCACAGGTCCAGCGCCCAGATCGTGCCCAGCTGTTGGCGCAGCGCCGGGCCGATCGGTGTCCAGTTGACCAGGTCGGTGGAATGCCAGAGCACGATGCCCGGATAGGAAAAGAACGACGAAAACGTCATGTAGTAGTCGTCGCCATCCTTGAGGATGGTGGGGTCCGGATGATCGCCGGCCACGATGGGATTGAGGTAGCTGCCGTTGCCCAGGTCTGCCTTGCGCTGGCCTTCGATGCCGCGCGCCCACTGCGGGATGCGGGTGCAGGCCGCGTTCGCATCGCCCGCCAGTGCGCTCGGCGACAGCGGCGCGACGACGGCGCCTGCGGCGAGCACCTTGAACAGGTCGCGGCGGGTGGTGTTTGGCATGCGCGGGCTTCGTGCGGGACAGGCTGGTATCTAGCCCCAGGCATCGGACCGAGGCAACCGCGCAGACGGCGTTATAGGAAGCGCTCATGACAGCTGCGGATTTCGACATAGATCCGCGACCAGCACATGCCGGGCCAGCGAACAGGCAACGGTGCTGGAAACCCATCGCAGCGCACGACGCCCGTGCTGAACCGCCACCTCCTGCGATGTTGCAGTGCAGCGTGATCTGTTCACTCATGATTGCGATATTCATATGCGAACAGTCCGGCATCGGCCGGCTGGTGGATGTCGCGATGCCCAGCTGCTGCTTCTCAGATCCCATATGCGCCTGCCCCGCGACCGCCCTGCGGGCGGAGCGTGGCGCGTGAGCGTTGCGCGACAGCGTCTGGGCAACACCGACGTGCAGCTCTCGGCACTGGGCTTTGGCGCCGCGCCGATCGGCAACCTGTATGCCGAGGTCGCTGAGGACCAGGCACTGGCCGCCGTGGCGGCTGCGTTCGAGGCCGGCATCCGCCACTTCGATACCGCGCCGTACTACGGCTACGGGCTGAGCGAGACCCGCCTGGGCCGTGGCCTGGCCGGCGTGCCGCGCGGCGCCTACACGCTGTCGACCAAGGTCGGCCGCTGCATCCATGACGACGCGCAGGCCACCGCCGGGCGCGACGGCTTTGCGGTGGCGGGCCGCCGCGCCGAGTTCGACTACAGCGCCGACGGCGTGCGCCGCGCGTTCGCCTCCAGCCTGGAGCGCCTGGGCACCGACTACATCGACGTGCTGCTGCTGCACGACATCGGTGCGCTGACCCACGGCGACAACCACGCCAACGTGCTGCTCCAGGCCTTGGAGGAGGCCTTGCCGGCGATGGCGGAGCTGAAGGCGGCCGGTGCCTGCGGGGCGATCGGGCTGGGAGTCAACGAGCAGGACGTGGCACTGGAGGTGCTGCCACGCTTTCCGCTCGACTGCGTGATGCTGGCCGGCCGCTACACGCTGCTGGAACAGCACGGCGCCCGCGCCCTGCTTGAGCAGGCGCAGCAACGCAACGTGGCGATCCTGTCGGCCGGCCCGTACAGCTCCGGCCTGCTCAGCGACGCACGCGGCCCCGGCGCCACCTACAACTACGCCCCGGTCGACGCCGCCACCCTGCAGCATGCGCAGCGCCTGTACGCGGCCTGCGCGGCATTCGAGGTGGATATCGGCGCGGCGGCCTTGCAGTTTCCGCTGGCACATCCGGCGGTGACCACGGTGGTGGCCGGCATGCGGACGGTGGCCGAGGTGCAATCGGCCGCCGCGCGCCTGCAGGCGGCGATCGCACCGGCACTGTGGCAGCGCCTGCGCGATGGCGGCCTGCTCGACGCGGACCTGCCCACGCCATGAGCCGCATCGACGCACACCTGCATTTCTGGCAGCTGGCCCGTGGCGATTATCATTGGCTGACGCCCGCGCTGGCGCCGTTGTATCGCGACTTCGGCCCCGCCGATATCGGCCAGGCGCTGGACGCTGCCGATATCGATGGCGTGGTGGTGGTGCAGGCCGCTGCGACCGAGGCCGAAACGCGCTACCTGTTCGAGCTGGCGCGCGCCGACGCGCGCATTGCCGGCGTGGTGGGTTGGGTCGATTTCGCCGCGCCCGATGCCGCCGCGCGCATCGATGCGCTGGTGCAGGCCGGCGACGGTGTGCTCAAGGGCCTGCGCCCGATGGTGCAGGACATTGCCGATGCGCAATGGCTGGCCCAGCCCGAACTGGATGCCGCCTTCGATGCGCTGATCGCGCACGACCTGGCCTTCGACGCCCTGATCCGCAGCGTGCATGTGCCGGCGCTGCAGGCACGCCTGAAGCGCCATCCGCAGCTGCGCGTGGTCATCGATCACGGCGGCAAGCCGCAGATCGCCGCGGGCGAATTCGTCGCCTGGGCCGCCGGCATGGCCGCGCTGGCGCAGCATCCCAACGTGCACTGCAAACTCTCCGGCCTGCTCACCGAAGCAGCGCGCGGCGCCGGCGTGGAGGCGCTGGCACCGTATGTCGCGCATCTGTTCGCACGCTTCGGCCCGCAGCGTGTGCTGTGGGGCAGCGACTGGCCGGTGCTGACCCAGCGTGCCGATTACGCACAGTGGTTCGACATCGCACAACAGCTGGTCGCCACATACGCCGACGGCCATGCCGGAGCGGTGTTCGGCGACAACGCACGCACGTTCTATCGTCTGCCACGGCCAGCGGCCCCCACCTACGGAACCTCTTCGGTATGACTGTCTCGATTCCTGCAACTCCCAACGACCGCCTGCATGGCAAGCGCTGCCTGATCACCGCCGCCGGCGCCGGCATCGGCCGCGAAAGCGCACTGGCCTGCGCACGCGCCGGTGCGCAGGTAATCGCCACCGATATCGACGCCGCTGCCCTGCAGGCGCTGGCGGCCGAATCGGAGGCCATCACCACCCAGCTGCTGGATGTCACCGACGCGGCGGCGGTTGCCGCGCTGGTCGCCGCGCACGGCCCGTTCGATGTGCTGTTCAACTGCGCCGGCTTCGTGCACCAGGGCAGCATTCTCGATTGCGACGAGCCGGCCTGGCGGCGCTCGTTCTCGATCAACGTCGATGCGATGTACTACACCTGCAAGGCGGTGCTGCCGGGCATGCTCGAGCGCGGCCGCGGCAGCATCATCAACATGTCCTCGGTGGCCTCCAGCATCAAGGGCGTGCCCAACCGCTTCGTCTATGGCGTGACCAAGGCCGCCGTGATCGGCCTGAGCAAGGCCATTGCCGCCGATTACGTGGCTCAGGGCGTGCGCTGCAACGCGATCTGCCCCGGCACCATCAAGACGCCGTCGCTGGGCCAGCGCGTCAAGGCACTGGGCGGCGACGAACAGGCGGTGTGGAAGAGCTTCACCGACCGCCAGCCGATGGGCCGCCTGGGCGACCCGCGCGAGATCGCGCAGCTGGTGGTGTACCTGGCCTCGGACGAATCGTCGTTCACCACCGGCCAGACCCATATCATCGATGGCGGCTGGTCGAACTGAGTACGACGATGGATCGCGGCGCCGCGCACCGCTACCAGATGCGATGCGTCCCGCTCGCCCGCCTCGGTTTACGCCCGCCGTCCTTACCCACCCGATGCAAGCGCGCCAGCGTTGCTGGCCGCTCCATTCCTCACCTGCAAAGGAAGACTGCATGAAACTCGTACGCGTTGGCGCCCCCGGCCAGGAACGTCCCGGCCTGATCGATGACCAAGGCCGCATCCGCGATCTGAGCGACGTGATCGACGATGTGGCCGGCGAGCACATCACCAATGCCGGCCTGGACAAACTGCGTGCGCTGGATGTGGCCACGCTGCCGCTGCTCGAAGGCGAGCTGCGCTATGGTGCCGCCGTGGGCCAGATCGGCAAGTTCATCTGCGTGGGCTTGAACTACGCCGACCACGCCGCCGAATCGGGCATGGACGTGCCCAAGATGCCGATCCTTTTCATGAAGGCCACCACCGCGGTGACCGGGCCGAACGATACCGTGATCATCCCGCGCGGCTCGGTCAAGAGTGATTGGGAAGTGGAACTGGGCGTGGTGATCGGCGATGTGGCCCGCGATGTCACGGTGGACGAAGCGTTGAATCACGTCGCCGGCTACGCGGTGATCAACGACCTGTCCGAGCGCGAATTCCAGCTCGAACATGGCGGCCAGTGGGTCAAGGGCAAGAGCGCCGACACCTTCGGCCCGATCGGCCCATGGCTGGTCACCCGCGATGAAATCGCCGACCCGCAGAACCTGTCGATGTGGCTGGAAGTCAACGGCCACCGCTACCAGAACGGCAGCACCCGCACGATGGTGTTCGGCGTGGCCGAACTGGTCAGCCACATCAGCCGCTACATGACGCTGATGCCGGGCGATGTGATCAGCACCGGCACCCCGCCGGGCGTGGGCCTGGGCCAAAAGCCGCCGGTGTACCTGAAGCCGGGCGATGTGATGGAGCTGGAGATCGAAGGCCTGGGCCGCCAGCGCCAGCCGGTGGTGGCGCATCCGCGCGATGCAGTTTGAAGGTTGAGCTTGGTGGTTTGAGCTGCGTGGCCTGAGCTTTGAGCTTCGAAGCCTGACGCATGAGGCACGACGCATGAACACCTGCTCCATGCGCGATAACGAACGAGGTGAGTGGACGGCAACGCGGTGCACAGCATCAGCCAACGCGATCTCGTCAGGGCACCGCAGCAGCGCACACATCGCGCGCTGCAGCCTGAGCCCCTCTCCCACCGGGGCACCAAGGCACTGTGCGCGCCAGGGGCGCGCGTGCCTTGGAGCACCCGCGCTGCTGGCGCGGGCCGGCGCGCGGAGCGGGGGTTGGGTTGAGGGTACGTAGCGACATATCCAGGCAGGTCGTCGCGATGTGCCTTGTTATCAGGCATGACATGTCGGTACCTGTGTCGATGTGTCATTCGCAACATTTTTCGAGCGGCGTGCGGGCGCGTTGAACTTCCAAGTGCTGCCGCGCGTTGGTATCCACACGCAGTTGGTCGTGCAGTGATTCGTTGATCTTTGTCGCAAGCGCATGAGTACCAGCAGCGCTTCAACACAGTCGGCGCTTCGCGTTCGTACACTCACCCCAACCCCTCTCCCGGTGGGAGAGGGGCTCTGGTACACCACTTTGCTCGCGTTTTTTCCGCCCGTTTCCATTTTCCGTTTCCATCGCCCAGGATCTCCATGAGCACCATCATCGCCCTCGATACCCACGACGTCCGATTCCCCACCTCGCGCGAGCTCGATGGATCGGATGCGATGAATCCGGATCCGGATTACTCGGCCGCCTATGTCGTGCTGCGCACCGATGCGCCCGATGACCTGGCCGGCTACGGCCTGGTGTTCACCATCGGCCGCGGCAACGATGTGCAGACCGCCGCGGTGGCTGCACTGGCCGAACATGTGGTCGGCCTGAGCGTGGAAGACGTCATCACCGATCTGGGCGTGTTTGCGCGCCGGCTCACCAACGACTCGCAGCTGCGCTGGCTGGGCCCGGAAAAGGGCGTGATGCATATGGCGATCGGCGCGGTGATCAACGCCGCCTGGGATCTGGCCGCACGCGCGGCGAAAAAGCCGCTGTGGCGTTACATCGCCGAACTCAGCCCGGAGCAGCTGGTCGACACCATCGACTTCCGCTATCTCACCGACGCGCTCACCCGCGACGAAGCGCTGGCGATCCTGCGCGAGGCGCAACCGCAGCGTGCGCAACGCATCGCCACACTGATCGAACAGGGCTACCCCGCCTACACCACCTCGCCCGGCTGGCTCGGTTACTCGGACGAGAAACTGGTGCGTCTGGCAAAGGAGGCGGTGGCCGACGGCTTCCGCACCATCAAGCTCAAGGTCGGCGCCAACGTGCAGGACGACATCCGCCGTTGCCGCCTGGCGCGTGAGGCGATCGGCCCGGACATCGCGATGGCGGTGGACGCCAATCAGCGTTGGGATGTGGGTCCGGCGATCGACTGGATGCGCCAGCTGGCCGAATTCGACATCGCCTGGATCGAAGAACCCACCAGCCCGGACGATGTCCTCGGCCATGCCGCGATCCGCCAGGGCATCACCCCGGTGCCGGTCTCCACCGGCGAGCACACCCAGAACCGCGTGGTGTTCAAGCAGCTGCTGCAGGCCGGCGCGGTGGACCTGATCCAGATCGACGCCGCGCGCGTGGGCGGGGTCAACGAAAACCTCGCCATCCTGCTGCTGGCGGCCAAGTTCAATATCCGCGTGTTCCCGCACGCCGGCGGCGTCGGCCTGTGCGAACTGGTGCAACACCTGGCCATGGCCGACTTCGTCGCCATCACCGGCAAGATGGAAGACCGCGCGATCGAATTTGTCGACCATCTGCATCAGCATTTCCTGGACCCGGTGCGCATCCAGCACGGCCGCTATATGGCACCGCAAGCCGCCGGCTTCTCCGCCGAAATGCACCCCGCTTCCATCGCGGAATTCAGCTACCCCGACGGTCGCTTCTGGGTCGAGGACCTGGCCGCTTCAAAAGCGTAATCGAAACGCATTGCAAATGCGTAGCTAGCATCACTGTAGGAGCGGCTTCAGCCGCGATGGGCTCTCTCGATTGCCTTATCGCGACTGAGGCCGCTTTTGCATGTAGCACGCGCACGACAGCTGCAGATCGCAGAATTCCGCCATCCCGATGGCCGCATCTTCCAAGACCTGGCCGCAGCGAAGGCGTGATCCAACGCATCGCATCACCTGGATCGCACGACGTGTAGGAGCGGCTTCAGCCGCGAAGGGCTTTCTCGATACGCAGGGCAACTGCGCGGACCACGCATGCGCAATAGGCAGTGGCAGGGCATTTTCCGTCGCTGACTGGTGTCACGCTTTCGCTGCGCAGCAAGTACAACGCACGATGCGCCTGCAAAAAAACTCCCTGTTTCGATTCTCTGCGCGCCAGAGCGACAGCGACAGCGACAGCGACAGCGACAGCGACAGCGACAGCGACAGCGACAGCAAAGATACCCAAGACCAACACCCCATTGCGGAGCCAAAACATCCGCAAAAACTTAGGGCAAAACCCTAACCCTGCGCCGCTTCAATCGCCTCACTCAACGCAAAAATGCGCCCGGCCTCGCGCCACTTTTCCCCCGGCGCACTGCCCGGCAACGGTTTCTGGAACCGCCACATCAAGTCTTCCCAGGCCTGGATCCGCGGATCGGCCGCATCGCGCGCCGCCTTGGCCGCCGGATCGTAGCCGTCGCCGACCTCCATCAGCATCACCAAGCGATCGCCGCTGCGAAAGATTTCCAGCTCCAGGATGCCGGCCTGCTGCAACGAGGCCACCACTTCCGGCCACACTTCGCTGGGCCGATGCCAACGCTCGTAGTCGGCGATCAACTGCGCATCGTCGTGCAGATCCAGCACGTAGCACAGCCGCCGCGTGCTCATGCGCCTGCTCCTGCAACCACCTGCGCGGTGCGCCGTGCGCGCAAGGCGAATAGCAAGATCACTGCAAAACACCCGCCCGGCACCACCATCGCCCAGTGGATACCGGCCATATCCGACACCGCGCCCATCACCGCAGTGAGCAGCGCGCCACCGATGATGGACATCACCAGCAAGGACGAGCCCAGCTTGCGCGCATCGTCATGCATGCCGTCCAGGCCCAGCGCAAAGATGGTCGGAAACATCACCGACATGAACACGCTTGCGGCCACCAGCGCGTATAGGCCGGTCCAACCGGGGAAGGCAATCGCCACCGCACACAAGACCAGATTGATCGTGGCAAAACTCGCCAGCAACCTGGCCGGCGCCAGATAGCGCAACAGCGCGGTGCCGATGAAACGGCCAGCCATGAACAGCACCAGCGAGATGGTCAGATACGTCGCGGCGCTTTTTTCCGGCGTGCCTGGCACCGCGTCCTGCAGATAGCGGATCAGATAACTCCAGATGCCGACCTGCGCGCCTACGTAGAAGAACTGCGCCACCACCGAAAACACGAACAGCCGGTTGCGCAGCAGTTCGCTAAAGCGTGCACGCCTGGGCGCAGCCTCGCCCATGCGGGCATCGCCGGTGGGAAAGCGCACCAGCGCGATCAGGATCGCCCACACCACCACCACCGCGCCGATCACTAGGTAAGGCGTCTGCACCGCTGCCGATTCGGTGGCGAAGAATGCCGCGCGCGCGGCCGGCGTCATCGCCGCCAGCTCGGCCGGGGTGTGCTCCACGCCGGAGAAGATGAAGTGCTGGCCGACCAGCACGCCGGTGATCGAGCCCAACGGGTTGAATGCCTGGGCCAGATTCAACCGCCGCGCTGCGCCTTCTGCCGGGCCGAGCACGGTCACCAGCGGGTTGGCGGTGGTTTCCAGGAACGCCAGGCCGCTGGCGATGACGAACAAGGCCAGCAGGAACAGCCAGTAGGTATGCACCTGCGCAGCCGGATAGAACAGGAACGCGCCGCAGGCATACAGCAGCAGGCCCAGCACCACCGCGGCCTTGTAGCTGTAGCGGCGCATGAACATCGCCGCCGGCATCGCGAACACGAAATAGCCCAGGTAGAACGCGCTTTGGACCAGCCCTGCCTGCAGGTCGGTCAGCTCGAAGGCCTTCTTGAACTGCTTGATCAGGATGTCGTTGAGGTTGTTGGCCATGCCCCACAAAAAGAACAGGCTGACGATCAACAACAGGGGAACCATGGCGGTACGCGCCAGGTTGCCGCGCGGTGACGCGGCAATGTCACTGTGATGCATGCGACCGATCCCCTCCCAAGGCTGTGGCGCTTGCGTTGCTGTGCGGCGAGCGTACTGCGCGCGCCAGCGCCATGCAAATATAAAAACTTTGTTTATATTTGCACGCGAGAGCCGACCCTCACCGCTGCCCGCGATGCCTGTACCCTGGCGCGCCGCAGCCTTGCCTGGAACCGCAGACGGATGAGCACCGAACCCGCCAAGTACCGCGCCCCCGCCCTGGACAAGGGTCTGGACATCCTCGAGCTGCTCGCCCGCCAGGCGCAGCCGATGAGCATGGGCGCGATCTCGCAGGGCATCGGCCGCTCGCGCGGGGAGATCTTCCGCATGCTGCAGGTGCTGGAGGAGCGCGGTTATCTCACCCGCGACGGCGAAGGCGACTATGTATTGACCAATCGGCTGTTCATGCTCGGCATGCAGCAGCCGCAGGTGCAGAGCATCAGCGAAGCGGCATTGCCGGTGATGCGCCGGCTGGCCGATGCGATCTATCAGCCCTGCCACCTGGTGGCACCGTCCGGCGACCAGATCGTGGTGATCGCGCAGATGGACGTGCCCAGCGACCTGGGCCTGGTGGTGCGTCCGGGCCACCGCCGCCCGCTGACTCATTCCAGCTCCGGGCTGGTGCTGTTCGCGTTCCAGCAGCCGGAGGTGCAGGCGCGCTGGCTGGACATGCTCGACGCCAGCGAAGTGCCGTTCGAGCGCGCGCAGTTCCTGGCTGCGGCCGCGCAGGCGCGCAACGATGGCTACGCCATGCAACCCAGCGAGGCAGTGGTAGGCGTGGTCGACCTGACCGCACCGATCCTGCAACGCGGCAGCGCGACGTACACGCTCACTGTGCCCTTCATCGCACGCCGCCCGGAGCTGGTCGGCCCGCACGCGGCGCTGCAGGCCTTGTGTGCGGCCACCGCCGAGATTTCCAGCGGACTGCACTAGCCGCGCAGAAGCCAGCCGCCGCGCATTCGCGGCCCGGGCCACCGCTGATCGCCTCTATACTCGGCGCGATCGACCAAGCGGGATCGCATGTCCAGCATCAAGTTCGGGATGTGGAGCACCATCCTGCTGCTCGGCAGCGCGCATGGCGTGCTCGGCGCGGGCCTGCTGCTGTCGACCAGTTCCAATCGCATCGCCAACCGCTGCCTGGCTGCACTGCTGCTGGTCGTGGTCGCCCTGATCACGCCGTACACGCTCGGCTATGCCGGCGCCTACGATGCCTACCCAGGTCTGACCTACGCGCCGTTGTCCTGGGAGCTGGCGATCGGGCCGCTGCTGTGGCTCTACGTCCGCCAACTGGCGCGCCAACGGCTGCCGCGTCGCTGGGCGCTGCATCTGCTACCGGCGCTGCTGCAGGGCGGCTACTACACGTGGCTGTTCACCTGGCCGCTGCAACGCAAATGGGCCTGGAACGCTGCCGTCCACGTGCCCTGGATCGCGCCGCTGCAGGACGCATTGGTGCTGGCCTCGCTGACGGTCTATCTGGTGCTGGCCTGGCGCGAGTACCTCGCCTATCAAGGCTGGCTGGAACATCACAGCGGCGCGCGCGAGGAACTGCGGCTGCCGTGGCTGCGCGGCTTCCTGCTGGCCGCGGCATTGCTGGTGCTGTTGCGGCTGGGCTTCACCGCCAGTGACCGGTTGTGGCATCGGCTGTCTTATATCGATGAGTTTCCGCGCTATCTGGCCACCGCCGCGCTGATCTACTACCTGGGCCTGGAAGGCTGGCGCCACGCCAGGGTGCACTATCCGCCGCGCGACGCAGTGCTGCCGCGCGCTACGCAATCGGAACGATCGGGCGAACCGGCGCCGGCTGCCGCCCAGGACAAGGACTGGCACGTGCTTGGGCAGCAGGTCGCAGCGCAGGTCACCACGCACGGCTGGTGGCGCGAGCCAGACCTCAGCCTGCCCGAGCTGGCCCGGCGCATGGGCACCAACAGCAATTATCTTTCGCGCGCGCTCAACGAGGGGCTGGGTCAGACCTTCAGCACGTTCCTCAATCGGCTGCGCATCGCCGAAGCGCAGCGCCTGCTGGGTGGCGATCAGGACATCCTGGACATCGCGCTGGCGGTCGGCTTCGGCTCCAAGGCCAGCTTCAACCGGGTGTTTCGCGCCTGCGCCGGCTGCACACCCAGCGACTATCGGCGCGAGCAACGTCGCATCGCTTGAAAAGCGCGCATCGATTGCGTGTTTGAGTCGTCCGCCGATGCAATCTTGGCCATGCTGGCGGCTTCTCACACAAGGGGTTGCCATGTCACTGCGCCTGCGCCATCTCGCTGCGTTGCTGAGTCTGCTGTCGATCTGGCTGCCATGCACCGGCAGGACCGCACCCCCGCCACCGGCGCTGCGCAGCGACAGCCCGCTCACAGGCCCGGCGCTGCTCGCCGATATCGATGTGTTGCAGCGTGCCTATGTCACGTTGCACCCGGGTCTGTACCGCTACTCCACCGAACAGGAGATCACGCAGCGCTTCGATGCCTTGCGTGCCGAACTGGGAAACGGCGCAACGCTTGCCGAGACCTATCTGGCCATCTCTCGCCTGACCGCCAGTGTGCGCTGCGGCCATAGCTTTCCCAATTTCCTCAATCAACCCGAACCGGTCCGGCACGCCCTGTTCGCCAACGACCGGTATCTGCCATTCCACTTCCGCTGGCTGCAGGGCCGCATGGTCATCAGCCGTAACGGCTCCGACCAGCGCACACTGGTGCCCGGCACGGAAGTACTGACGATCGATGGCATTGCCTCGACGCAGATCCTGGCCGCGTTGATGAGCGTGGCGCGCGCCGATGGCAGCAACGACGGCAAGCGCATCGTGCAGATGGAGTTGCAGGGATTCGCACGTATCGAAGCCTTCGACGTTTACCTGCCGCTGCTGTTTCCGCAGCTTTCGGCCAATCCGTTGCTGCGCGTGCGCGGGCCAGGGACGGCGAAGGAACGCGACGTACGCGTCCACGGTTTGAACGCGGCGCAACGTGGCGCGATGGCAGCCATGCGCAGCGACGACAGTGCGGCGCCCGCATGGCACCTGGACCTGTCCACACCTGGCCTGGCGGTGCTGCAGATGCCGACCTGGGCGGTGTACGACAGTCACTGGGACTGGCAGGCATTTCTGGCGCGCAGTTTCACCGCGCTGGCCGATCGCGAGATCCCCGCGTTGGTGATCGATCTGCGCGGCAACGAGGGTGGGCTGGATGTCGGCAGCGTCTTGCTTGGTTATCTGTCAGCCGGTGAGATCGCGGCACCGCAGATGCGCACGCTGGTGCACTACCGGCGCTTGCCCGACGCGCTGGCGGCATACGTCACCACCTGGGACGCGTCCTTTCGCGACTGGGGCACGCGTGCGGTTGCCTACGACGCGCGTTTTTACACGCTCAACCCTGTAGCCGGTGCAGATGCACAAGACCGCGTGACACCGAATGCACCGCACTTCAACGGCAAGGTGTTCGTGCTGATCGGCCCGGACAACAGCTCGGCCACCTTCACGTTCGTACAGCGGGTGCAGCGCAGCGGGTTAGCCACCCTGGTCGGCCAGCCCACCGGTGGCAATCTGCGCGGCACCAATGGCAGCGCGTTCTTTTTCCTGCACTTGCCCAACTCGCAGATCGAGGTGGATCTGCCGCTGGTAGCGCGGTTTCCAACCACCGTACAGCCAGATCGCGGCGTGGTGCCGGACGTGCCGGTAAATATCACCGCGGAGGATCTGCAACACGGCAGGGATGTGGAAATGGACGCAGTCAGTGCGCTATTGCAAACGCACTGAGCGCCGCCGCAGGCACACCGCCAAACATCCGCATAGCCACGGCTATAAAGATCAGACCGACCTTCGCGTGCAGTGCAGACGCACCGAACGCGGCCATGCGTTGGTACACTGCGCGCCCCTTGGGGAGTAGCCTGCTTTCGTCCATCGAAAGCGCCTGCATCAACATACTCGGCCGTTGCGCCGTGGTGCAGGCAACCAGTTCCGGTTTGGCGAGACCAGCGGCATGCGCGCACAACAACGGTTGGCGCGGGCGCATGTCGTTGTGATCGTGCCCAACCCGAGAATGTCGATGTCCCCGTTTTCCATTGTGTTGATCGGTTTTGCGATGTCCACCGATGCGTTTGCCGCTGCGATCGGCAAGGGCGCGGCGATGCGCAAACCGCAGTGGCGCGATGCGCTACGCGCCGGTTTGATCTTCGGCAGCATCGAGGCGATCACCCCGGTGATCGGCTGGCTGTTGGGGCGCGCCGCGTCCAGCCACCTGCGTGCGTTCGATCACTGGATTGCCTTCGTGCTGCTCGGCGGCCTGGGCGTGCACATGATTGTGGCCGGCCTGCGCAACGAAGCCGACGAGATTGAAGATGCAGCTGCCGACACACCAAAACGGCATGGCCTGCTCGCCCTGGCCACCACCGGTTTTGCCACCAGCATCGATGCGATGGCGGTCGGCGTGAGCCTGGCGTTTCTGGACGTGCATATCGGCGTGGTGGCGGTGGTGGTCGGACTGTGCACCTTCAGCATGGTCACCGCAGGCGTCATGCTGGGCCGTGTGCTCGGCAACCTGATCGGCAAGCGCGCAGAAATCCTCGGCGGTGCGATCCTGGTGATCGTCGGCAGCGTCATCCTCTACGAACACCTCAGCGGCGCCGCGTAGCACGCAGCGGTCTCCCGCAGGAGCGCACCTGGGCGCGATGAGGCGTTATCGGTAATGCCTCTCGCGCCCGGGTGCGCTCCTACGATGCGCGGCATTGCGCTCCGCGCGCGATCGGCATCGGGGGATTTTTCATTGATGCCGCGTGCAGTCCCGCATGTCGCGATGCCGTCTGGTGAGCACCCGTCAGCGCGTTTTCGCATCGTGATGCGCGCTCAGGAACGCGCGTAGCGAGGCCGGCTTCACCGGTTTGGTCAGCAGGCGATAGCCACGTTCGCGCGCGAGTTGCTTGAGTTCATCACGGCCATCGGCGGTGAGCAGCGCGCCGGCAATCGGTGCAGGGGCGGCGGCTTGCAGCGCATCCAGCGTGTCCAGGCCATCGAGCCGGTCGTGCAGGTGGTAATCCACCAGCATCAGGTCGGGTTGTTCGCGCGCACGTTCCAGCGCCTGATCCACCGTGCTGGCGGTGATCACCTCCACCTGCCAGCGACCGAGCAAGGCGCGCATGCCGTCGAGGATCTCGCGGTCGTTGTCCACGCACAGCACGCGCAGGCCGGCCAGCGAATCGCCGCTGGGCAGCGTACGCGCCACCGCCACCGGCAGCACCGGCGGCAGCGGCACTGCCGCCACGCGCGGCAGCAGGATCGAGAACATGCTGCCGCGGCCGACCTGGCTGCGCGCGCTCAGGTCGTGATCGAGCAGGCGCGAGATGCGTTGGCAGATCGACAGGCCCAGCCCCAGGCCCTGCTCGCCCCAGTCGAACGGCTGCTGATAGCGGCGGAACTCTTCGAAGATCTGTCGCATGTGGTGCTCGGGAATGCCCGGGCCGGTATCCCACACCTGCAGCTCCACCTGGTCGCCGCGGCCGCGCATGCCCAGCACGATGCGGCCCTGGCGCGTGTAACGCAGCGCATTGGCCAGGAAGTTCTGCATCACCCGGCGCAGCAGGCGGCGGTCGCTGCGCACCCACAACGGGCGGCTGTGCACCTGCAGCTGCAGGCCGCGGCTGGACGCCACCGGCGCGTATTGCGCGGCCAGTTCGTGCATCAGTGCGCTGGCGTCGAAGTCCTCGACCGTGGGCCGCAAGCCGCCGGCGTCCAGCCGCGAGACGTCGAGCAGGCCATCGAGCAGCTCCTCGGCCGCGCGCAGCGAGGCATCCACGCGCTCGGCAAGATGGCGTTGCTCCTCGTTGTTCTGATGGCTCTCGCGCAAGGCCGAGGCGAACAGCCGCGCGGCATTGAGCGGCTGCAACACGTCGTGGCTGATCGCAGCCAGAAAGCGCGTCTTGGATTGCTGGGCCAGCTCGGCCTCGCGCGAGCGATCGGCCACGCGCTGCTCCAGGTTCTCGTTGGCGTCCAGCAACGCACGTTCGGCACGCTTGTAGTCGGTGATGTCGTTGTAGCTGGTGACATAGCCGCCGCCGGGCAGCGCCTGGCCGCGCATCTCGATCACCTTGCCGTCGCTGCGGGTGCGCTCGAACACATGCGGCGAGCCGGCACGCATATGGCGGATACGGCGATCGATCTGGTCTTCGATATCGCCCTCGCCCAGCTCGCCGCGCTCGGCGTTGTAGCGGATCAGGTCGGCCACCGGGCGACCGACATACAGCATGCCATCCGGATACCCGAACAGCTGCTGGTAGCGGCGATTCCACGCGGTCAGGCGCATTTCCGGGTCGACCACGCTGACCGCGGCGCTGATGTTTTCCAGCGTGGTGGACAGGATCTCGCGGTTGAAGCGCAGCTCCTGGCCGGCTTCGTCCAGCACCGCTACCACCTCGCCCAGTTCCATGCCCGAGCCGCGCAACAGGCTGGTCAGCACCAGGCGCGCGGAGGCCGCGCCGATCGAGGCGGCCAGCAGGCGTTCGGTGAACTGCACCCAGGCGCGATCGGCCACCACGGTGGGCTGCAGCTCACGCTCCAGCAGCACCGCCTGATCGACGAAGGCGCGATGCGCATGCCGCTCGCCCACCACGCGCTCGGCCAGGGCCTGCAGGTCGGCCACGCGCACATGCCCGGGCCAGTCGCCGGCCACCGCCGGGCGCTGCGCGTACGGGTCCAGGAATGGCGCGGCGCGCAGGCGTTCGTCCACCCCGGGGCGCCAGCGTGCGGAGACCAGCATCATCGCGCCGACGTTGATCAGCAGCGGCCAGAACGTGCCGTGCGCCAGCGGGTCCCAGCCATGCATGCCGAACAGCTGCTGCGGCTGCAACCAGGCGATGCCGAACGGCCCGTCCACCAGCCAGTCCGGCTGCATCCAGCCCGCGCGCGTGGCGGCCGGCAGCAGCAATGTGTAGATCCAGGTCATGAAGCCCAGCACCATGCCGGTCTCCACGCCCTTGCGGCTGGCGCCGCGCCAGTACAGCCCGCCGATCACGCCGGGTGCGAACTGCGCCACCGCCGCGAATGCCATCAGGCCGTAGGCCGCCAGGGTGGTGTCGTTGGCCACGCTGCGGTGGTAGCCGTAGGCGATCAGCGCTAGCAGCAGGATGGCGACGCGACGGATCCACAACACGCGCGATGCCACCGCCGCGCGCGCATCGGCACTGCCGCGGCGGCGCAGCAGCACCGGCATCACCAGGTCGTTGCTGACCATGGTGGCCAACGCGATGCTGGCCACGATCACCATGCCGGTGGCGGCCGAGAACCCGCCCACATAGGCCACCAATGCCAGCACGGTGTTGCCCTGGCTCAGCGGCAGCGCCAGCACCACCGCGTCGTCGACCACCGTGCTGCCCTTGCCGAACAAGGCCACGCCGGCCGATGCGATCGGCACCACCATCGCCGAGATGATCACCAGGTAGGCGCCGAACAACCAGCGCGCGCGCCGGATGTCGCCCACGTCGCTGCATTCCACCACCGCCACATGGAACTGGCGCGGCAGGCAGATCACCGCCAGGAAGCTCAGCAAGGTCTGCGAAATGAAGCCCACCGACGGGGTGTGCTCGAACAAGGTGCGCGCCGAGTCGGCGATGGGTACCTGGTGGTCGCTCAGCCACATCCAGGCGAACAGGCCCACCGCGACGATGGCGATCAACTTGATCACCGACTCCAGCGCGATCGCCAGCATCATGCCGCGGTGGTGTTCGGTGGCATCGACCTGGCGGGTGCCGAACAAGGTGGCGAACAAGGCCATCAACAGCGCCACGTACAGCGCCGGATCCGCAAAGATGCCGCGCCCGGCACTGCTATGCCCGGTCAGCACCTCCAGGCTCATCGCCACTGCCTTGTACTGCAGGGCCAGATACGGAACGATGCCGACCAGCGCGATCACCGCCACCAGCGCCGCCAGCCGCCGCGAACGGCCATAGCGAGAAGAAATGAAATCGGCGATGGAAACGGTGTTCTCGGCGCGTGCGATCAGCGCCAGCCGCTCGATGATGCGCCAGCCGAACAGCAGCAACAGCAGCGGGCCCAGGTAGATCGGCAGATAGCCGATGCCGTTGCGCACCGCCGAGCCGACCGCGCCATAGAAGGTCCACGACGAGCAGTACACCGCCAGCGCCAGGCTGTAGACCGCTGGCCGCAGCCACGGCCGCTCCGGGTACAGCGGACGACGGTCGCCCCACCACGCCACGCCGAACAGCAGCGCGGCATAGCCGACGGAGACCAGCAGCAGGATCCAGCTTGATACCAAGGGGCGTTCCTAGGCCAATGCGAACGGGGAGTTTACGCAGTGGGGAATCGGGAGTGGGGAACAGCCCGCCTGGCCGCACGTGCGTAGGAGCGCGCTTGCGCGCGACAGGGCACCGGCGGGAAAGCCTCATCGCGCGCAAGCGCGCTCCTACACCAGCTTGGCAGTTATCGCAGTTGCCCCCAATCAAGCGCCGCGGACGCGCCACTCAGCCCGGTAGCCGCACCTGCACCTGGTACGTGCGTCCGGCGACAATGCCGTGCACGCGCGGGTCCGGGCAGGCTTCGCCGTCCACCAGTACCTCAATGTCGCGACGCTCCGGCTCACGTGTCAGCGTCACCTCGAACTGCGCGCCGCGGAACTGGCGCGTCACCTGCGCGTGCGGCCAGTGCGAGGGCAGCTGCGGGCGGATCGCCAATGCATCGCCCTCGCCGACCAGGCCGAACAGGCCTTCGAGCACGCAGCGATAGACCCAGGCCACCGTGCCGGTATTGAACAGCTGGCTGGACCGCCCGGCGGTGCGCGGATATTGATGCCAGGCGCCGCGATAGTAATTGGGCAACGACACCGGCAGGTGGCCCCGCTGCAGCACATCCTCGCGGGTGGGGCCGGGCAGCATTGCGCGCAGGATCTCCCAGGCGCGGTCGGCTTCGCCGATCTGGTACAGGCTGTACAGATAGAACGCCACCGCATGGTTGTAGACCGCGCCATTTTCCGCGGCGCCCGGCCACTTCTGCGTCAACCGGCCCACGTCATCGCGCATGTGCGTATACGCCGGGGCCAGCATCACGGGTCCGTACGGCGTATGCAGCTGTTCGCGCACCGCCTCCAGCAATGCGTCGCGCTGCGCGGTGTCGGCGGTGCCGGCCAGCAGCGCAAAGCTCTGCGGATTGAGATAGATGCGCCCCTCCACGTCCTCGGCGATGCCGAAGCGCACCCCATCGTCGGTGATGCCGCGCGCATACCAATTGCCGTCCCACAGTTCGCGGTTGGCATCGGCGTTGACCGTCTGCATGGCCTGCGCAAACGTCTCCGCCTGCGCGCTTCGCCCATGCACTGCACAGATGCCCGACCACAGCCGCAGCGCGTACGCGGTGGCCACGGTGAGCCAGCCGGACACGCCCTTGCCGCGCCAGCCGACCATGTTCATCGGGTCGTTCCAGTCACCCTGGGCGATGAAGCTCAGGCCACGTGCATCACGGGCGTCCAGCAACCATTGCATGGCCGCATCCAGGCGCTCGGCCACGCTCAGCGCCTGCCCGTCCTGCGTGCGGACCACCGCGTAGAGCACGCTGGCATCACCGGTTTCGGCCAGATAGGCACTCAGGAAGATCGGCAACCACACGCAATGATCGGTATGCGGCACCTGGTTGATGTATTTCAGCTCGGCGCCTTCCACCAGCAGGATGCCGTCCGGCATCGCCCCGCTGGGTTCCTGCTGCGAGAGCGCATGCAGCAACGCCGCGCGTGCGGTGGCCGGCTGCAGGTAGGCCATGCCCATGTGGTCCTGCAGATAGTTGCGCGTCTGCGGATCGGTGGTCAGGCGATTGACGTCGCCGTGATAGAACACCTGCCGCGGCAACCAATGATTGACCAGGTTGTCCAGGGCCGGATCGGGCGTGGCGATCTGCACGCAGCCCTGCCCGCCCTGCAGATACTGCGCGTAGTCGCGCGCGGCGGCAGCAAAGCCGGCTTCGGACAGATAACGCGCACGCAGCGCGGCGATCTCCGCATCGTCCTTGGCCGGCCCGAACGCGAAGCGATACACGCGTGCCGCATCGGCATCCAACGTCAGCCGGTACTGCAACGCGGCTGCCGGATTCTCGTAGTGCGCCTGGCTATTGCCCAGCTGCTCGGCCTGGATGGCCGAGGGCGCATGCAGGCCACCCTCGCCTTCGAAGGCCATCTGCTGCGCGTCCCAGGCCACCGGCGGTTGCTCGTGCAGCAGGAAAGTGCAGTCCTTGAAGTCACGCTGGCGGAAATAATCGTCCACCTTCTGATACGGCGTCACGCTACGGCAGACGATGCCGCCCAGCGCCGGCTCGTAGGCGCCGGCCTGATGCATCCACGACATGTAGCCGATGGGGAAATACGGATACAGGCTGAGCCGGCGCGTGCGGCCGGACAGGTTATGCACGCGGCACTCCCACAACTCCACTGCATCGTCGGTGGGCAACGCCACACACAGCTCCACCACGATGCCGTCATGGCGCACCCGCCAGCGCACATCGTGCTTGCCGGCGGAAAACACAAACTGCTCCGGCGGCGCGCGCACCGGTTCGTGCGGCACCGAATACAACGCGCCGCTGTCTTCGTCCTTGAGATAGAAGAAACGCCCGGGATGATGCGCGTAGTACGGCTGCTCGGGCATCATGAAGTTGCGCGCCTCCAGTAGCGGCGCATGGCCGTACTTGGCCGGCTCCGGCTGCATGAACTGCCCGGTGGCGTACCCACGGCAGGTGAGTTGCAGCATCATGCGGCGATTCCACAGGAATCCGCCCGCGTTCGGCATCGCAGTGGGACTGTAGAGCGCATACCGCGTGCCGTCGGCGCTGGGCGCCAGCAACGCGGACAGATCGTCGTTGGACGTGGTGCTGGAATCAGCCTGGGAAAGTGCGGACACGGTCAGCGGTGCTCCTGTTCGTCGCGCTTGCGCGCGGCCAGTTCGTGTTGGATGCGGCGCAACAAGCCATCATCGAGTGAATAGAAACGCATGGTCCAGGCTGCCAGCAGCGCCACCGCGCCCGGGATCACCGTCAGCAGCAGCACGATGCCGGTCAACGACCCGGCCGACTGCGCGCTGTTGGCCACATAGCCCATGCCCGCCAGCACCCAGGCGATGCCGGCCGAGGCCAGTGCGCCACCGAGCTTTTGCGAAAAGGTCGCAGCGGCGAAGGTCATTGCGGTGGCGCGCCGGCCGGTGCGCCACTCGGTGTAGTCGGCACTGTCGGCATACATTGAAAAGGCCAGCGGCGACTTCGGTCCCAGTGCCAGCCCGATCAACATGTTCAACGCGAAGATCGCCCACACCGCATCGGCAGGAATGAAGAACATCAGGCAGCTCAACACGCCCACCATCGCCATCAGCGTGGTCATCAACTGGCGCTTGTCCCAATGCCGTGTCAGCAGCGGCGTGATCGCCGCGCCCACCGCCAACGACACCGAATAGCCGCCCAGGAACAGCCCGGTCAGCTCCGGCCGCTGCACGTAGTACTTGAGGTAATACACGCCTGCACCGCCGCGCATGACGATGGTGATCATGATGATCAACGACAGCACGAACAGCACGCACCAGGGTTTGTTCTGCAGCAGGTCGGCGATGTCCAGGCGGATCGGCGTGCGCTGTTGCGGCGGTGGCTGCACGCGCTCGCGCGTGGTCAGCGCCACGGTCACGAACAGCGCCACCGCCACCGCGCCGTACAGCATCATCGTGCGCTGCCAGCCCAGTGCATCGTTGCCGGCACCGAGCCACGCCACCAGGTCCAGGGTGCAGTAATTGACCAGCGTGGTGCCGGCGAACGCGGCGATGAAGCGCAGGCTGATCAAGCTGGTGCGCTGGCTGCTGTCGGCAGTGATCACACCCGACAATGCCGAGTACGGAATGCTCACCACGGTGTAGGCCAGCATCATCACCAGGAAGCTGATCGTGGCCCACCACATGCGCCCGTTCTGATCCAGCGCTGGCGTGGTGTAGGCGAGCACACCGGTCACCGCCATCGGCACGGCGCCCCACAACAGATACGGGCGGAATTTGCCCCAGCGGCTGCGTGTGCGATCGGCCAATGCGCCCATCGCCGGATCGGCGATCGCATCGGCGATCTTGGTCAACAGGATCATCGTGCCCACGGCCGCTGCCGGCAGATGCATGGTGTCGGTGTAGAAGATCAGCAAGAACGCGGAGATGTTGGCCCAGTAAAGATTCAGGCCCAGATCGCCGGCGCCGTAGCCCAGCTTTTCGCGCCAGCGCAGGCGCGCCGATGCAGGAGACGTTGCAGGCGATGACGTCATCGGCAGACCTTGGAGTGCGTTGAACCCGGCCGAGCGCGCCGTTACGCTGGGCGGCCCGCTCACCTGGCGAGGAGCGCCGACGCTACACCACGCATCGGCTGCCGCCAACGTGAAATCCGGCAAAATGCCGAATCGCTCCGGAGATATAACCTGACGTGATGGACACCGCCGCCCCCGCTACACCCGCGTCCGCTTCGCCCCTGGCCATCGTGGTGATGGGCGTTTCCGGCAGTGGCAAGACCACCATCGCGCAGGCCCTGGCAGCGCATTACGGCTACCGATTTCTGGATGCCGACGATTACCACAGCGTGGCCGCACGCGCGCAGATGGCCGCAGGCCAACCGCTCACCGATGCGATGCGCCTGCCGTGGGTGGAGTTGCTGGCGGCCACGCTGCGTGACTGCGTCCAGGCCGGCGAGTCGGTGGTGCTCGCGTTTTCGGGCTTGCGCGGCACGCATCGTCAATTGCTGCGCCGCAGCGGCATTCCACTGCGCTTCGTGTTCCTGCACGCGGCCCCGCACGTGATCGCTGCGCGCCTGAGCGCACGCGCCGGCCACTTCATGCCGCCCAGCCTGCTCGACAGCCAGTTGCAGACACTGGAATTGCCGCTGGACGAAGCCGACGTGGTGTCGGTGGATGTGGACGCCACGGTGGCGGAGGTGGTGCAGGATGCGATCGCGCAGTTGGCGCTGATCGCTCCCGCGGCAGTGCACACAGCGGCACACTCACCTCAAAGCGCGTGATGCGCTATGACAGTGTTCCCTTCTCCCTCCGGGAGAAGGTGCCCCAAAGGGGCGGATGAGGGTACGAGCGAAGCCTCGCACTCCAAACCCCTGTGTGGCTCGCCACCGTACCCTCACCCCAACCTTCGCTCCGCGCCCCGGCCCGCGTTTGCGACGCGGGCGCTCCAAGGTACGCGCGCCAGTGGCGCGCAAGCAGTGCCTTCTTGCTCCCAGGAGAGAGGGGCTTAGTTCATCACAGTGATCCACCTCACAAGGTGGCGCAAAATTTCCTGGTTACTTTTTGCAGACCATTGATTTTTGAGCAAATACACAGGCATTGCCACCAATCATTTTTCCTATCGCAGCAGACGCGAATAGTGATGAATCATCAGCATTTGTGCGAATAACGAACACGCTGAACGCAATTTTTTCGAGCTGGTGACACCAGATGCGAACGGACCCGACCGTTGAATGAATGCAGCGACGTGCCTGTGTTGCACGGTTACCACAATCGGCCATCTTCACTCGGCAGATCCGGGGGGATCCAGCGCTTCCTTCATCTATGGACATGCCGTGATGACACATTCAATTCGCCGCTTGCGATTTCGCAGTTTGACGCTCGTTCCCTGCCTGCTTGCCAGCGCAGTGGCTTTCGCCCAGTCCGGCACGCCCGCCGCACAGCCGGTGTCGTCCCTGGATACCCAGGCCTTCGCACGCTCCGGCGAGGTGTGGCGCAGCTTCGGCAAAGACCTTCCGTTCGCCAGCCCCACCAGCTGGCCCATCGCCGGTGGCGGCTACTTCAACACCCGCTTCGCACCGGGCGAGTGGAAGATCAATCCCAGCACCGTCAGCACGCTCAAGCCGGCCTGGACCCTGACCACCACCGGCGACATCTCGGCCACGCCCAGCATCGAGGGCGGCACGCTGTACGTGCCCGACTGGGGCGGCACGCTGTATAGCGTGGATACCCAGACCGGCAAGCCGAACTGGCAGGCCAAGTTGTCCGATTACACCGGCAAGAGCACCTCGCTCTCGCGCACCACCCCGGCCATCACTGCCAAGAGCATCATCCTGGGCGACATGGCCGGCGGCACCGTGCTGGCCTTGGACAAGAAGACCGGCAAGTTGCTGTGGAAGAGCGAGGTGGAAACCAACCCGCAGGCGCAGATCACTTCATCTCCGGTGGTCTACGGCAACCGCGTATACCTGGGCGTGTCGTCCAGGGACTATGAAAGTCTTGATCCGACGCACCGCTTCTCGTTCCGCGGCAGTGTCGTGGCGCTGGACCTGAATACCGGCAAGAAAATCTGGCAGTTCTACAACGCACCCGAAGGCTACACCGGCGCATCGACGTGGGGCCAGGTCGCCGTCGATCCCGTCGCACGCCGCATCTATTTCGGGACCGGCAACAACTACAACATTCCCGCCAGTGTGGGGAACTGCGTGTCCAACGCACGCGCCTACCGCGGCAGCGACCTGACCGTGCAGGATGAGCTCAACTGCATGGCGCCGGACAACTACGTCGACTCGGTGATCTCGCTGAACCTGGACACCGGCAAGCTGGTCTGGGCCAACCGCAACCAGGGCTACGACGCGTGGAACCTGTCCTGCATCCTCGCCCCGGCCAATGGCCTGTGCCCGAGTACCCAGGCGAGCAATCTGACCGGGCCCGACTACGATTTCGGCGGCGCAGGCATCAACCTGTTCGCGGTGCAGCGCGAGGGCAAGCTGCAGCAACTGGTCGGTGCGGGCCAGAAGAGCGGCATCTACTGGGCCTTCGACGCCAAAACCGGGGCCAAGGTGTGGTCCACGCAGGTCGGCCCGGGCGGCACCACTGGTGGCATCGAATGGGGCGCAGCGTTCGACCCCTACAAGTCGCGCGTGTATGTCGGCATCAACAACAATCTCAATACCCCCTACACGCTGGCGCCGGGCAACACGGTCAGCCACAACGGCGGTTCGTGGGCAGCGTTGGATGCGGCCACCGGCAGGATTCTGTGGCAGGTCAAGGCGCCGGGCATCAACCCCGTCAACCCGGCCGTCCCGGCCGGCGCCCAGGGTCCGATCAGCGTCTCGCCCAACCTGCTGTTTGCCGGCTCGATGGCAGGCAACATGGTGGCCCTGGACAGCGACACCGGCGCCACGCTGTGGAACTACAAGGCCACCGGCTCGGTGATGAGTGCGCCATCGATCGTCGACGGTGCGCTGTACTGGGGCTCCGGCTATGCGCGCAACAACTTCGGCGTGGCAGCCACGGCCAACCAGCTGATCAAGTTCGTGCCGGACACGGCTGCAGGCAAGTAAGCGTCAACGCCGATGCTCTGCGTTGCATGACGGCAGCACGGCAGATCGACGGCGCCACCTTCCGGTGGCGCCGTTCGAGTTGCACAGCTCAGCTCTGGCAGCGCAGCGGTGATCGATATACTGCGTTCGACGCCGGATGCCATCTGGCAGTACCAAGAAGGCAGCGTGTGCAGGACGCAGCCGCTACAGTCGCGTGACCTGGCATAAGCGGATCTGCCCCGCTTCCAACCCGTGCGCCTCTGCCGCACGGCGGCGCAACGCAGTGACCAGCCCGGCGGCATCCAGCACGCCATCGGCAGGCACGTCCACGCTGTGGGCCAGTTGCCCCCACAGCACCGGCCGACCGTCGCAATAGCCCTCGTAGTCGGCGAAATAATGCAGCTGGCGCAGCTCAGGTACCGACGTGGACATCGCCCTGGATCTCCGTGCAGCCCAGATGTTCCAACGCAATTTCCAGCCCGAGCAGATAGCTCTGCGCGCAGTAACCGCGCACCGTCGCAATGCGCTGCCCGAACCCCTCCGGCAGGCAACGCTCCGGACGGTCCACGCTATCGTCGTGAGCTTCCACGAACGGGTACGGCAACGCGCTGAGTACACGGTGCAGGCGCGCACTGTCCACGCAGCTGCCCGGATCGATCAACGCGATTTCCATCCGCGCCTGCCCGGCCACGCGCAAGGCATCCAGCAGCTCCTGCTCCGACCCGCAGGCACGCAAGGCCACCGTCTTGCCCGCGTCGCCGGCGCATTGCACGAGCTGCCGAATGACGGCCCGCGGCAACGGCTGCGGCCCACGCACCAGCGGCATCGCCGCCTCCGGCCCACGCACGATCATGATCGACATGGCGGCCTCCTCAGGCAGCGGCGCGCAAGGACGCGCACAGCGACGGCAGACAACGCGCCGCAATACCCAGCGACATCGCATAGGCGCGCGGCGCATCGTGCGGCGTAATCACCACCGCCAGCGGCGCATGTTGCGGATGCAGCCACGGCTCCAGCTCCTGGTCGGCATCGGTATGAAGCTCGATATACGGCTTAGGCAATGCATCTACGGCAACGCGCAAGGCCCTCGCACACCTGCGCTCAGACAACGGCAGATCGCCCGAGTCCAGCAATACCAACTCCACCTCCGCATCGCCACCGGCCGCATGCAACTCGGCGATCAAGCTATCCACATCGGCACATGCCAACGTACGCAGCGCACGGCCAGCACACTCAGGCAACTGCATCGGCACCAACGGTGCCGGATCGGCCTGAGGACCTCGCAAAATCAGGATACACATCGTGTTCGGCTCAACGCACCACAGTGCGGGAGTGCCAAGGTAGGCTGGCCAGACGTAAAGGAGCCAGCCTCACATCGGCTCCTCAGCATAAAGAGTCCGTAATCCTCCACATTGCCGCTCAAATGACTCGCGCGGAATTTCACGCTATGGCAACATGTCGCGAGTTGTTCAAGCGTCGCGTCGTGGGGACAACCGCAATTGAAGGCCTGAGTGAGAAATTTAGGTTTTTCATTTTGTTTGGGGTGGATGCAAAAAGTCTCCAGTGTCTCTGTCCGTCAATGCTGGGAGATGCATTGGAAGCACGAATAAAAAAATAGACTGCTTAATTTATTTAAATCAGATCAAGGGGGGTGTGGAATGAAGAAAATGCTGTTTTTTGCGCTAATGCTGGTGAGCGTCGACAGCTTCGCTGCTGCCTATACAATCGGTGGAAATACGATAAAGTCTCTTGCGACTGGTTGGGTCGGGGAAGGGTTTTTTGTAGATACAGAAGGTCCTCTGCCGAGTGGCGCCAACTGTGGAGCAGGAAATCGTTTTTTAATTCAGCCAACTACGCCGATGCAAAAAGAAATGGTATCCCTTTTACTGGTTGCATTGCAGAACAAGTCGCCGATTCTTCTATATGTCGACGGCTGTGAAGGCGGCGTAATGAAGTTGAAGTCCGTAACTATTTCCAGTCAATGATAATCTAGTTAACAGAAGCATTAGTCGATGGATGTCGATCCGACCTGTTGTTCTCAGCCAACCGGCAATTCAATGCCAACTGAAATTGGAGGTCAGCGGTTGATATTGATCATGGAACTCGGCGAGCGTTAGCCCGCCTACGCTGTCGTGCGGGATCTGTTGGTTATAGTCGGCCAGCTAATGCCCGGTCTGATCGCGGACTTCGCTCAGGGTGCGGGAAAAATGTGCATTCCTAGTACGCCGCGTGGATAGCTGTCGTTGTAACGTTCGATGAAGCCGTTCTGCATAAAACACCTCGGCCCGATGAAATTCAATGCAATGCTTTTGCGCTCAGCCCACTCAACCAAGTCAGCGCGGAAAATTAAGGTCTTTCGTCCAGACGAAGCCTGTTCAGATTACCGGGCCAGACCGCGATGCGTTCCGATGTTCGGATGACGCAGCCGGCAGATTCAAGTCCATTTCGATCGCCAAGGCTTTCCGACTGAAATCGTCGATGACATTGAACGTGCGGAAACGTCGACCATCCCATAGCGCATCGGACATAAAGTCGATCGACCATCCAGCATTGGGTCGATCACCGTGTCGACTCCCCGTAAAATTGGTCCATCCATAGTTAGAGGTCCCCGGGCACACTAGCCACCAAGGAGACCAACGA
>NZ_JAJGQM010000047.1 GCF_020784175.1 Xanthomonas campestris pv. asclepiadis | reverse complement strand
GCTCTCGACGCCCAAACTGCCAGAATCCGAACAGATAAGGCTCTTACGCGGCATCCATGCCGCGTAAGGTCCCGCGAAGGTGAGCGGGCAAGGAGCTGTGGAGATGGTCGGTATGCGCAGTTACAAGCACGGCATGGCGTGCGTTGTTCGAATCACGTTGCGTCTGATCAGTGCCCCGTGCAAGCCGAGCGGTAGACAGGCTTCCAACACGGAACCTGCAAACGTCTCGTCTGCTCACCGCAAGCCGAGCAACACGCTTTCAAGAAAGCAGCCGACCAACTGTCTGGTGCGGTGTCCTCGCCGGTTGCGGGACCGTGTGGCGGCATGGATGCCGCCGCCGAGCCTCCAGGGACGGATTCACGGCGTGTCGCGCAAGCGGCGAGGGCACCGCGCCCTCGACGCAGCGAGTTTGCTGCAGGGCCCTTGCCCGCCCACCATCGCAGGACACGCCGCAAGTACGTCCTTGTAGGCTCTGGCGCGGCATCCATGCCGCTCAAGGTCCCGCGACGGTGGGCGGGCAAGCGCCAGTTGAGATAGTCGGTGTGTGTATGCAAGCAGTGCATGGCGTGCGTTGTTCGAACCACGTTGCGTTCGATCAGTTCCCCGCGCAAACCGAGCAACAGGCAGGTTTTCAACACGCAACCTGCAAACGTCTCGTCTGCTCGCCGCAAGCCGAGCGATACGCTTTCAAGAAAGCAGCCGACCAACTGTCTGGTGCGGTGTCCGCGCCGGTTGCGGGACCGTGTGGCGGCATGGATGCCGCCACCGAGCCCCCAGGGACGGGTTCACGGCGTGTCCCGCAAGTGGTGAGGGCGCCGCACACTCGGCAGACCAGGCTGTTGATTGCGCCTGAGCCTTGGTTGCATCCAAGTGACGTTGCAGCTCGGCACTTGTCGCTGTGCGCGGATCTGCATGGGGACACTTCGGCTGCGGCGCGATCTTCGTCTACTAGGCGACGACGTACGCGTGTGATCGCTGCTCTCAGCCAGGCATGAGTACTGCGCGTTCACGCAGCCACTTGGTGGCGACCCACTTTTCGCCGGCCAGGACCGGCGCGCCGGCGTGCAGGCTGCGTGTCATTGGATGCGGGCGGTCGTAGCTGAAGAACACCGCGTTGCCTTTGACCGCGGCGATGTCCAGGTGCGCATCGGGAAAGCGCGTGGCGCCGCCGCGTTCCGGCGTGTTGAGATACATCACCAACGATGCGACGCGCTGGCCGCCGGCTTGCAGCAACAGCGGCGTACCCGCCGCAGCGGGGTCGAAGTAATCGTAGTGTGGTTGATATTCGGCGCCGGTGGCATAGCGCAAGACCTGCAGTCCTTCGCCGTGGTCGACCGGCCAATCGAGCAGGCGTGCGATGCGTGCTTCGACGCGTTGGCACAGCGCGTCCTGCCCCAGCTGCAGGCACATGCTGTGGCTGGTGCGCGCGGCATGCACGATCTGCGCACCGTTGTCGTTGTCCACGGTGCGCGAACGCACCAGGCGTGGCTGCGCCAGCGCGATCAATGCATCGCATTCGGCATCGGACAGGAAATCGCCCAGCACCACCACGCGCGGCAGCAACAGGCTGACCAGCACGCTTACCTGGCGGTCGCCCAGGTCCAGTAACGAGGCATCGTTGTGCTGCAGTATCGCCGGCACACGCACCGGCACCGGCAGGCCATGGGTTTGCGCGTGGTGCTGGATGTGGTTACGCACCAGGGCCTCGACTGCGTCGATGGCGTCCTGTTCGTTCCAGCCTTGATCCAGGAGCGGCTGTAGCGCCTGTTCGGGCGGCTGGCCGGCCATTGCCTGCGCAATGATCCAGTCGCCCAGGGCGGCGGGGATGGTGGTTGAGGTCATCCCGCTACAGTGCATGTCACTGTGTGGCAAGAATGTGTCAATTGTGTCGTCGTAAGACAAATGACACAGACACCCCCTATAAAAGTGACGGGGATCTAGAACGTGCTCGCCACTGCAGTGGGCGGAACGCAGCCAATTCTTGACGACTCCTCTTCATACCGGACCTTCTTTGACCTGGAGATCAGCCGCATGTCCGTTCGCAATAGCAGCAAGACACTTCTCATGACGTTTGGTACCGCGCTGGCGTTGTCGGCCTGCGGTGGTGGTGCCGATCGTGTCGCCTCGCCCGGCGAGGGCGCATTTCCGCCGGCACCGACGCCGGCTCCCGCACCGACCCCGGCACCCACGCCTGCTCCGGCACCGACCGGCCCTGCCACCGATTGCCCGACCGGTTTTTCCAACGTCGGCACCATCGCCAACAACACGCTGCGCGCCTGCCAGCTGCCGGACACCATCAACGGCAATCTGGTGGTGCCGGCACGTGCGGGCACGGCGTATTCGATCAGCGGACGCGTCAACGTGGGCACCGACCGCGGCGGCAATGCCATCGCTCCGGCCGCCGGCAGCACGCAGGGCATCCTGACCATCGAACCGGGCGTGACCCTGTTCGGTTCGGCCGGTAGCGACTACATCGTGGTCAACCGCGGTTCGCAGATCTTTGCCGAAGGCAGTGCCACTGCCCCGATCGTGTTCACTGCACGCCAGGCCCTGGAGGGGCAGGTCAGCGCCAATACCATCGGCTTGTGGGGCGGCATCGTGGTGCTGGGCCGTGCGGCCATCAACAACTGCCCGGGCACCACGGTCTCCGGCACGCCGGAATGCCAGGCGCAGGTCGAAGGGACCAACGCGTTCTACGGCGGTAACAGCGCCACCGACAACAGCGGTTCCCTGCGCTACCTGCGGGTGATGTATTCGGGCTTCGAAATTTCGCCCAACAACGAATTGCAGGGCATCACCCTGGCCGGCGTGGGCAGCGGCACGCGTCTGGATCATGTGCAGATCCACAATAGCTCCGACGACGGCATCGAATGGTTCGGTGGCACGGTCAACGGCAGCCACATCGTGATCACCGGTGCCGACGACGATTCGCTGGATACCGACGCCGGCTGGAACGGCGCCCTGCAGTTCGGCATCGTGGTGCAGCGCGCCGGCGGCGGCGACCGCATGAACGAGTGGAGCAGCCTGCGCCGCCAGCCGTATTCGCGTCCGAAGGTGGCCAACTTCACCTACGTGGGCAATGCGCGCGCCGGTGCGGCGATCATGCTCAACCAAGGCACGCAGGCAGCGTTCTACAACTCGGTCGTCACGCGTCCGGCCGGTGGCAGCGGTGATGGCCTGGTGTGCTTCAACCTGGCCGATACTGACACGCTCGGGACCTTCAATTCGGTGTTCTTCGCCTGCCCGACCGCCTTCGGCAGCGATACGCGTGCTGCCACCCAGTTTGCGGCCGGCACCAATAATGTCGCCAATGGCGTATCCACGTTGCAGAACACCTTCATCAATGGCGCCAACGAAAGCGCCGTGCCGGCCTTCCAGGGCTTGAACGGGGTGAGCAGCTTCTTCCAGCAGGTGAACTACATCGGTGGCGTGCGCGATGCCAACGACACCTGGTGGCAGGGCTGGACCTGCGGCCTGACCGCCGATCGTCCCTGCTGAGGCACAGCATCACAAGGCAGCCCAGGCGGCTGCCTTGTGATGCGTCCAGCTTCATCTTTCAGTTGCCAGGGCTCCCACGATGCGAACCTCCGCTGTCGCCCGTCTCTCGCGGACGGGCCTGTCTCTTTCCATTTCCACCTTGCTGTTTTCCGGTGCTGCGCTGGCACAGTCGACCACCACCGATGCCGGCTCCACCAGTGGCACCAGCAGCACCAGTGCGCCCAAGCAACTCGACCAGGTCGTGGTGCGTGGCGACTACATTCCCGAACCGATGCTGCAGACCTCGGAGGTGGCATCGTTCGTCACCCGCGAGGACATGGAGCGCACCGGCGACAGCAGCGCGGCGGTGGCGCTGACGCGTGTCACCGGGCTGAGCCTGTCGCGCGGCAAGTATGTATATGTACGCGGCCTGGGCGAGCGCTATTCCTCGGCGTTGTTCAATGGTTCGCCATTGCCCAGCCCCGAGCCGATGCAGCGCGTGGTGCCGCTGGATCTGTTTCCCAGCGATGTGCTGGACAGCGTGACCGTGCAGAAAACCTATTCGGCCGATTATCCGGGCGAATTCGGCGGCGGCGTGATCGATCTGCAATCGATGGCGGTGCCGGACAAGCCGTTCCTGTCGCTGACAGTGGGCGGCGGCGTCAACAGCGTCAGCACCGGCGAAAAAGGCCTGACCTACTACGGCTCCGGCGATGACGAGTGGGGCTATGACGACGGCACGCGCAAGCAGCCCGGCGCATTGCGCGATGCGATCCAGAGCGGCCGGCGCGTGGATCTGGGCAGCTTCTCGCGCGAGGACATCCGCAGCATCGGGCGCAGCTTGAACAACGCCAACCTGTACGTGCTGCAGGAAAAGGACAGCATCGCCCCGGACGTCAATGTCGGCGGCAGCGCCGGCTACAGCATGGACGTGGGCGAGGCCAAGCTGGGCATCATTGCGGTGGCCAGTTACGACAACGAGTGGCGCACGCGTACCGGCAAGCAGCAGGACGGCATCTTTGTCGGCGATACGGTCGAGTTCAATTCCAACTACGACTTCGCCACCACCCGCAACAACGTGCGCACCAACGGCATGCTGGGCCTGGGCTGGGAGTACGGCAGCCACACCATCGGCTGGACCACCTTGTATGTGCACGATGCGTTGAAGGTCGCGCGCAGCCGTGCCGGCCGCGATGAACTGGCCGGTTTCGATGTACGCGACGACAATACCGAGTGGTACGAGCGCCAGCTGATCAACAACCAGCTACGCGGCACGCACGCGTTCGGCGAGTACGACGACTTGAAGATTGAATGGCGCGCAGCGGTGGCCAATGCCAGCCGCGATGTGCCGTACGAAACCGGCATTCGCTACGAGTTGCTGGATGGCTACTGGGCGCACGATGCCTCGCGCGTACAGAACTACACCCGTTTCAGCAAGGTCGACGACACCGTGGCCAGCGGCGGTGTGGATGTGACCTGGCGTTTGCCGATCGAGCGCGATGTCACCGTCAAGGGCGGTCTGGCCTATCTGGACAACGACCGCAGCGCGTGGAGCCGCGAGTTCCGCTTCCTGGCACTGGATGGCCCGTTGCCGTTCTACAACCAGTTCCAGCGTGTGGATTATCTGATCTCCGACTACAACCTCAGCAACGATCTGCTGCGCCTGCGCGAGACCACCGGCAGCTTTGGTGCGGCCGCGTACGATGCAACCCTGAAGGTCAAGGCGGCCTATCTGCAGGCCGAGGGCGAGATCGTACCGACGCTGCGGGCCACCGTCGGTGTGCGTTACGAAGACGCCACGCAGGCGGTGCATCCGTACGACATCTTCACCGGCGTGCGCCAGGACAGCGTGGCACCGCTGGAGAACAGCTACGCGCTGCCATCGGCCACGGTGACCTGGAATTTTGCCGAGAACCAGCAGCTGCGCTTTGGTGCCTCCAAGACCATTGCGCGCCCGCAGTTCCGCGAGATGGCGCCGCAGCAGTATCTGGACCCGGATATCGACCGCCAGTTCTTCGGCAATCCGTTCCTGGTCGATAGCGAGCTGGTCAATCTGGATGCGCGGTACGAGTGGTTCTTCGAGCCGGGTGAGTATTTCACCGTCGGCGCGTTCTACAAGAGCATCGACAAGCCGATCGAAGCCATCGTCAACGATGCACCGGGCGGCGGCATCGTGCAGAGCTTCATCAATGCGCCCGAGGCCACCTTGTACGGCATCGAGCTGGAAGCCAAGAAGTATCTGGACCTGCCGATCGCGGCCGACTGGTGGGGTGACAAGCGGGTGTTCCTGTCCGGCAACTACACGCGCACCAAGTCGGAGGTGAGTGCCAGCGATGGCGACACCGTGCAGCCGTTCGGCTTCACCGCACCGGTGCAGGCGACCTTGTTCATCCGCGATGGCTCGGCCTTGCAGGGGCAGTCCGATGACATCGCCAACCTGCAGATCGGTGTGGAAAGCGAGAGCACCCACAGCCAGGCCACCTTGATCGCCAACTATGTCGGTGAGCGGGTGTCCGCGCGTGGTCGCCCCGGGCAACCCGACTATATCGACAAGCCCGGCACCTCGCTGGATCTGGTGATCAAGAAGGGCCTGGTGTGGTCGGGCAATACGCTGTCGTTGAACTTTGCCGCACGCAACCTGCTCAAGACCAAGTACCAGGAATATCAGAGCCTGGGCAGCAATCGGGTGGACCTGTACGAGTACCAGCCTGGCGTGACGTATGACCTGAGTGTGACAGCGCGCTTCTGATCCGACGCCCGCTGCCGGTATCGCAAACGCCCGCCCTGCCCTGCATGGCGGGCGTTTTCGTCTGCGGGTGTGTCGCCGTGTGTCGGTCTGTGTCATCACTTTCTTCGAACTGACACATTGCGGCCGCATTCTGTCATCCGACCGCAATCCTGAGACGGATGTCCGCTTTGCAGCGCGTTTTGCCCTCCTTGAAACCCCTGATGTCGGCGCGTGGCCGCAGCGCACTGGCCTGCGTGTTGCTCGTGTTGCTGGCGCTGCAGTGCGCGCGCCTACTGTGGGTGGTGATCACACCGATCGGGCCGTTGGGCGCTGCCCAGGTCGCCGCGCCCGCTAATGCGGACCTGCCCGCACTGCGCCGCGATGTGTTCTATCGCAGCGTGCCCGAGAGCAGCAGCGACGGCCTCGTGTTGCATGGCGTACGCGCAGGCGGCACGCAAGCGGCTGCGTTCTTGAGCAGCGGCGACGGCAGGCAAGGGGCGTATCGCATTGGCGATGTCGTGGCGCCTGGCGTGGTGGTGCAGGCGATCGCGAGCGATCACGTGCTGCTGCGTACCGGTGGTGGCGTGCGACGTCTGGGCTTGGTGGAATCCACAGCGCCGTCGGCGCCGCCCTCGCCAGCAACGAGCGCGGCAGCAGCCACCAGCGCCGCACCTGCGGTGATGTCGAATGTCGGCGCAGCGGCTGGCACGGCCACGGCAATGGCTGTCGACCCGCAACAGCTGCTCACCAGCGCCGGCCTGCGTGCAAGCGAAGACGGCAGCGGGTTCACCGTGATGCCGCGCGGCGATGGGGCCTTGCTGCGCCAAGCCGGCCTGGCCCCAGGCGATGTGCTCACCCAGCTCAATGGCCGCACGCTCGATGCCGAACACCTGCGTGAGCTGCAGGACGAACTGCGCGATGGCCAGGCGGCCACGCTGACCTACCGCCGCGACGGCCAGACCCACACCATGACCTTGAAGCGCCCGCAATGACTGCTGCCCGCCCCGGATGGCTGCTTTCGGCCACCTTGTTGCTCGCACTGCCGGCGGTGCCGATGGTGTCGCTGCATGCCGCCGACGCGCCGGCCGTGCGCCTGCAGGATGTGGACCTGCGCGCCTTCATCCAGGATGTGTCGCGCGCTACCGGCATCACCTTCATCGTGGATACGCGCGTGCAGGGCACGGTCAACGTGGCGCGTGCACAGGCGATGTCGGAACAGGACCTGCTCGGCATGCTGCTGGCGGTCTTGCGTGCCAATGGCTTGATTGCGGTGTCCAGCGGGCCGTCGACCTACCGCATCATTCCCGACGATACCGCTGCGCAGCAACCCGGCAGCGCGGTCAATGGCAACCTGGGATTCGCCACGCAGGTGTTCACCCTGCAACGCGTGGATGCACGCAGCGCGGCGGAGATCCTCAAGCCCTTGATCGGGCGCGGCGGCGTGATCATGGCGATGCCGCAGGGCAACAGCCTGTTGATTGCCGACTACGCCGATAACCTGCGCCGCGTGCGCGGCCTGGTCGCGCAGATCGACACCGACCGCGCGGCGATCGACACGGTGAGCTTGCGCAATAGCTCTGCGCAGGAACTGGCGCGCACGCTGACCTCGCTGTTCGGGCAGGCCGGCGAACGCAGCAACGTGCTGTCGGTGTTGCCGGTGGACAGCAGCAACTCGCTGATCGTGCGCGGCGACCCGGCGCTGGTGCAGCGGGTGGTGCGCACGGCGGTGGATCTGGATGGGCGCGCCGAACGTCGCGGCGATGTCAGCGTGGTGCGGCTGCAACACGCCAGCGCCGAGCAATTGCTGCCGGTGTTGCAGCAACTGGTCGGACAGACCCCGGGCAACGAGGCGCAGCCCGGGCAGGACACGCGCTCCAACGCGGTGGATGTGGCCGCCGCTGCCGGTGCTGCACAGACGCAGGTGATCACACCGGCCGCCGGCAAGCGCCCGGTGATCGTGCGCTACCCCGGCTCCAATGCCCTGATCATCAATGCCGACCCGGAAACTCAGCGTGCATTGATGGACGTGATCCGTCAGCTGGACGTGCATCGCGAGCAGGTGCTGGTCGAAGCGATCGTGGTGGAGATCTCCGACACCGCCGCCAAGCGCCTGGGCGTGCAGCTGCTGTTGGCCGGGCGCAATGGCACGGTGCCGTTGATCGCCACGCAGTACAGCGGCGCGGCGCCGGGCATCGTGCCATTGGCTGCGGCGGCGGCCGGCACGCGCAGCAACAACGGCGACGATGATTCGGTGCTGGAGCAGGCGCGCAACGTGGCCGCGCAATCGCTGCTGGGCCTGAGCGGCGGCCTGATCGGGCTGGCCGGGCAGAGCAATGATGCGGTGTTCGGCATGATCATCGATGCGGTCAAGAGCGACACCGGCTCCAACCTGTTGTCGACCCCGTCGATCATGACCCTGGACAACGAGCAGGCACGCATCCTGGTTGGGCAGGAGGTGCCGATCACCACCGGCGAAGTGCTGGGCGCGGCCAACGACAACCCGTTCCGCACCATCCAGCGCCAGGACGTGGGTGTGGAGCTGGAAGTGCGCCCGCAGATCAATAACGCCGGCGGCATCACCCTGGCGATCAAGCAGGAAGTCTCGGCGATTGCCGGGCCGGTCAGCGCGCAGTCCTCGGAGCTGGTGTTCAACAAGCGCCAGATCGAAACCCGCGTGGTGGTGGAAAACGGCGCCATCGTCGCGCTCGGCGGCCTGCTCGACCAGAACGACCGGCAGACCGTGGAAAAGGTGCCGCTGCTGGGCGATGTGCCCGGGCTGGGCGCGCTGTTCCGGCACAAGTCGCGCAATCGCGACAAGACCAATCTGATGGTGTTCATCCGCCCGACCATCATCCGCGACGCGGCCGATGCGCAGCGCATGACCGCGCCGCGCTACACCTATTTGCGCGATCGCCAGTTGGCCGATGGCGACCCGGAAGCCGCGCTCGATGCGTTGGTGCGCGACTACCTGCGCGCGCTGCCGCCGCAGCTGCCGGCCGCCCCATCGTCGGCCGTGCCGGCACCGGCAACAACGCCTGCGCCCGGCGCGCGTCCCGCGCAGCGCTGATGCCATGAACACCGTGCTCGCCAGCATTTCCTACGCGTTTGCCAAGCGCCACGGCGTGGTGCTGCTCGGCAGCGACAGCGCCGCGCAGATCGGCCTGCGCGAAGGTGGCGATGTGCAGGCGCTGATCGAGCTGCGGCGTGCGCTGGGCATGCCGTTGCAGGTGCGCACGCTGGCGCCGTCGGTGTTCGACCGGCATGTGTCGGAGATCTACGCCGATGCCGGCATGGAGCAGGGCGTGCAGGTGGAGGCGCTGGACCTGCACGGCAGCCTGGATTCGTTGATCGACGACATCCCCACCGCCGATCTGCTCGACAGCCAGGACGATGCGCCGATCATCCGCCTGATCAACGGCATCATCGCCGAGGCCGCGCGCCTGGGCGCCTCGGACGTGCATCTGGAATCCTACGAATCGCGCCTGCGCGTGCGCCTGCGCGTGGATGGGGTGATGCGCGAGGCGGCCACCTTGCCCGGACGCATCGCGCCGTTGCTGGTGTCGCGCGTCAAGGTGATGGCACGGCTGGACATCGCCGAAAAACGCATCCCGCAGGATGGTCGCGTGTCGCTGGTGATGGGTGCCAAGGCACTGGACGTACGCGTCTCCACGCTGCCGACGCGCAGCAGCGAGCGGGTGGTGCTGCGCATCCTGGACAAGGAGCAGGGCACCTTGTCGCTGGCCCAGCTCGGCACGCCACCGGCGGTGATGCACACCGTGCAGCGCGCCCTGCAGGTGCCCAACGGCATCGTGCTGGTGACCGGGCCGACCGGCTCGGGCAAGACCACCACGCTGTATGCGGCGCTGAGCCTGCTCAACGATGGCTCGCGCAACATCCTCACGGTGGAGGACCCGGTGGAATACGCCATCGACGGCGTCGGCCAGACCCAGGTCAACGCGCGTGTGGGCATGACCTTCGCGGCCGGCTTGCGCGCGATCCTGCGCCAGGATCCGGACGTGGTGATGATCGGCGAGATCCGCGACACCGAGACCGCGCAGATCGCCGTGCAGGCCAGCCTGACCGGTCACCTGGTGCTGTCTACCGTGCACACCAACGATGCGGTGGGCGCGGTCACGCGGCTGCGCGACATGGGCATCGAACCGTTCCTGCTCGCATCGAGCCTGCGGCTGATTCTGGCGCAGCGCCTGGTCCGTCGCCTGTGCACGCAGTGCCGCGCACCGCGCCGGCTGGATGCCAGCACGCGGCAGATGTTGCAGGCGCCCGACGATGCAGCCATCTACGCCGCCGTGGGCTGCGCGGCCTGCCACCACAGCGGTTATGCCGGGCGCGTGGGCATTTACGAAGCCATCGCGGTGGACGATGCGATGCGCCGCCTGATCGGCGACAACGCCGACGAGGATGCCCTGGCCGCAGCGGCCTTCGCACGTTCAGCGCGCCTGGGCGATGCCGCGCGCGCGGCGGTGCTGCAAGGCCTCACTACGCTGGAAGAAGCGCTGCGGGTGACCCGCCAGCAGGACGAGGCACATGCCGCGGTTTGACTACACCGTGCTCGATCTGCACGGACACAGCCGCCAGGGTGTGATCACTGCAGACAACGCACAGAATGCGCGTGCGCAACTGGAGCAGCGGCAGTGGGTGCCGGTACGCGTGGAGGCGGCGGTGGCGGCCAGCAGCGTGCGTCCGGCGCGTTTCAGCGGCAAGGATCTGGTGCTGTTCACCCGGCAACTCGCCACGCTGGTGGAAACCGCGCCGCTGGAAGAAGCGCTGCGCATCATCGGCACGCAATCCGAACGGCGCGGCGTGCGCCGGGTCACCGGCCAGACGCACGGGCTGGTGGTCGAGGGCTTCCGCCTGTCCGATGCGATGGCGCGCCAGGGCACTGCGTTTCCGCCGCTGTATCGGGCGATGGTGGCCGCGGGCGAGAGTGCCGGGGCGCTGCCGCAGGTGCTGGAGCGCCTGGCCTACCTGCTGGAGCGGCAGGCGCAGGTGCGCAGCAAGCTGCAGTCTGCGTTGGTGTATCCGGCGGCGTTGGCCCTGACTGCCGGTGCGGTGGTCATTGTGCTGATGACCTTCGTGGTGCCCAAGGTGGTGGACCAGTTCGATTCGATGGGCCGTGCGTTGCCATGGCTGACGCGCGCGGTGATCGGCGTGTCTAACTTCCTGTTGCATGCAGGCATCCCGTTGCTGGTGGCACTGGTCATTGCGGTGATCGCAGCGCTGCGCCTGCTCAAGCGCCCGGAGTTACGCTTGGCGGCCGACCGTGCGGTGCTGCGCGCGCCCTTGCTCGGCCGGTTGATCCGCGACCTGCACGCCGCACGCATGGCGCGCACGCTGGCGATCATGGTCAACAGCGGGCTGCCGCTGATGGAAGGCCTGATGATCGCCGCGCGCACCGTCGACAACCGCGCCTTGCGGCTGGCCACCGACAACATGGTCACGGCAATCCGCGAAGGCGGCAGCCTGGCCGCGGCGATGAAGCGCGCCGGCGTGTTTCCACCGACGCTGCTGTACATGGCCTCCAGCGGCGAAAACAGCGGGCGCCTGGCGCCGATGCTGGAGCGCGCCGCCGATTATCTGGAGCGCGAGTTCGAGTCCTTCACCACCGCGGCGATGAGCCTGCTGGAGCCGGCCATCATCGTGCTGCTCGGCGGCGTGGTGGCGGTGATCGTGCTGTCGATCCTGCTGCCCATCCTGCAATTCAACACCCTCGCGCTTGGTTGAGCGCGGACGCTTATCCCTGGAGATCCTCATGCAGTCCATCCATTCTCGCGCACGTCCTGGCTCGCTCACTGCGCGCGCGCGCCTGCGCGGCTTCACCCTGGTCGAGTTGATGGTGGTCATCGTCATCATCGGCCTGCTGGCCACGGTGGTGATGATCAACGTGATGCCTAGCCAGGATCGCGCCATGGTCGAGAAGGCGCGTGCCGACGTGGCGGTGCTGGAGCAGGCGCTGGAGACCTATCGCCTGGACAACCTCAGCTACCCGAGCACCGAACAGGGCCTGCAGGCCTTGCTCAATGCGCCGAGCGGATTGACCCGGCCCGAGCGCTATCGCCAGGGCGGCTATATCCGCCGCCTGCCGGAAGATCCGTGGGGCCATGCATACCAATACCGTCGCCCGGGCCGCAGTGGTGGCTTCGACGTCTACTCGTTCGGTGCCGATGGTGCCGAAGGCGGCGACGCCGACAATGCCGATGTCGGCAACTGGCGCTGAGTCGCAACAGTGCTCGCGCAAACGGCCATGGCAAGGCAAGCACGGGCATGTGCGTCGCGGGCGCAGGCGCGCGGCTTCACCCTGCTCGAACTGCTCGCCGTCCTGGTCATCACCGCACTGGCCAGTACGCTGGTGGTGCTGACCTTGCCCGATGCGCGGCGCGACCTGCACGACCAGGCCGATGCATTGGCCAGTGCCTTGGGCCATGCACGCGACGAGGCGATCCTGAGCCTGCGCATGGTCGAGGTGCGCGTGGATGCGGGCGGTTATGCATTCCGGCGGCAGGCGCAGCAACGCTGGGTGCCGCTGGATGAAAAACCGTTCGCCGCGATGCGCTGGCCTGCCGGCGTGCAGACGCAGTTGCCGGTGGGCGGGACGCAGTTGAGCGTGCGCTTCGACCCCACCGGTGCGGCCACGCCGCAACGCATCGCACTGGCCGACGGCCAGCAACAGCTGCAGGTGGTGGTGGACGCCGCCGGCGTGGTACGGGTCGATGCGCCCCTGCAGTGATCCTCATGCCTGCGCCGGATTTTCGCTGCTCGAACTGATGGTCGCGCTGGCGATCTTCGGCATGGCCGTGGTTGGCCTGCTGAATCTGTCCGGCGAAAGCACGCGCACCGCGGTGGTGCTGGAAGAGCGCGCACTGGCTGCGGTGGTTGCGGAGAATCAGGCGATCGACGCGATGCTGGCGCCCACCGCCGCAGCAGTGGCGCCGGCGAACGGGCAGGAAATGCTGGGCGGACGCAGCTGGGACTGGCAGCGTACGTCGATGCCGGCCGGCAGTACCGGCATCGTGCGCATCCGGGTGCAGGTGCGCGCTGCAGCGCAGGCGCAGGAAATCGCCAGCCTGAGTGTGCTGCGGAGGGCCGAATGAGCCGGGCGCGTCGCAGCGCAGGAGGTGTCCGTGGCAGCGCGGGCTTCACCTTGATCGAGCTGCTGGTCGCCCTGGCGGTGTTCGCGCTGGTGGCGGTCGCTGCGGTGGTGGTGATGCGCCAGAGCATCGACCAGCGTGATGCCGTGCGTGCGCGCCTGCAGCAGGTGCGCGAGTTCCAGCTTGCGCATGGCCTGCTGCGCAGCGACCTGCAGCAGGCCGCAGTGCGGCGCACGCGCAATAGCGAGGGCGGCGCTGCACGCACCGCGTTCGTCGCAAGCCCGCCCGGTGTGCCGGGTCCGCTGTTCGGTTTTGTGCGACGCGGCTGGAGCAATCCGGATCAGGCACCGCGTGCGTCCTTGCAATACGTGGAATACCGCGTGGTCGACGGACGTCTGGAGCGCAGTGCACGCCCCGCACTCGACGGTGCAGTCGCCGGTACGCCGCAGGTGGTGTTGCGTGGCGTGCGCTCGGCGGTGGTCGGGTTCCATTATCGCGCGCAGTGGAGCGATGGCTGGAGCGGCGGGCTAGACGCGCTGCCGGATGCGATCTCGCTGGAGCTGGACCTGGAGCAATGGGGCCGCGTGCGCCAGTTGTTCCTGCTGCCGGAGGGGCGCGGATGAAGGCCTTGAACGCACGCAGGCAGCAACGTGGCGTCGCATTGCTGACGGTGTTGTTGCTGGTGGCGGTGATGACATTGCTGATGGTCGCAGTGCTGGACGATCTGCGCTTTGGCCTGCGCCGCAGCGGCAATGGCGAGGCGATGACGCAGGCGCAGTGGTATGCGCTGGGCACCGAAACCATCGCCCGGCAACGCCTGCAGGCACTGGCCAGGCGCGACCCGATACGCACCACGCTGGAGGGTGGCTGGAACGATCAACCGGTGACCTTCCCGCTGGACGACGGCGCAGTGAGCGTGCGGCTGCGCGACCGCGGCGGCTGCTTCAATCTCAACAGCGTGGTCGTCGGTGCGCCCGAGCAATGGCAGCGCAGCGACGACGGCGCAGCGCAGTACCGCGCCTTGCTGGAGGTGCTGGGCATCGCACCGCAACAGGCGCAGGCGCTGACCGATGCACTGGTGGACTGGATCGACAGCGATAGCCAGCCCGGTGCGCAGGGCGCCGAAGACGGTCGCTACCTGCAATCGGCAGTGCCGTTGCGCAGCGGGGCGACCCTGCTGGCGGGCGTCAGCGAGCTGCGTGCCATCGCCGGCTACACGCCGCAGGTGATCGCGCAGTTGCGGCCGCATGTGTGCGCATTGCCGGAGGCGCGGCTGTCGCCGGTCAACATCAATACGTTGCGTCTGCAGGATGCGCCGGTGCTGGTGGCGCTGACCGAAGGCGCTCTGGAGTTGCCGGCCGCGCGCCGCGTCATCGCCGCGCGGCCGGCCGGAGGATGGCGCGACGTCAGAACCTTCCTGAGCCAGCCTGGGCTGATCCAGGCCGAGCTTTCCAATGCAGTGCTGGAACAGATCGAATTACGCACCCGTTATTTTTCCCTCTACAGCCAGGTCGACCATGCCGGCGCGCAAGTCGTGCTGGACGCCTTGCTGCAGCAGGATCCTGCCGGGCGCGTGCGGCTGGTGGCGCACCAATGGAGTTCCGACGAATGAGTACCACCTTGCTGTTGCTGCCCGCCGATGCCACCGCGCACGCGATCGCCGTGCGTGTGGACGCGCATGGCCAGGTGCTGTCACAGCGTGTGGCCAGCGCGCCGTATGAACCGTCCGCACGCACAGTGCTGGTGGTGCCGGGCGTGGATGTGCATCTGCGCTGGCTGAGCCTGCCCGGCCGCAGCATCGCGCAGTCGGTCGCGGCCGCGCGCCTGCAACTGGCCGAACATCTGGCTGTGGAGGCGCCGGCGCTGCATGTGGTGATCGCCGAGCGCAGCGAGGCCGATGGCACGCGCTTGGTGGCTGCGGTGGATGGCGCAACGATGCAGCAGTGGTTGGCGCGCGCAGCGCAGCTGGGCGTCGTCCCCGATGCGGTGGTGCCCGATTGCCTGTTGCTGGAGCCCGGCGCGGATGCTGCGGTGGCAGTGGTGGACTGGGACGGCCGCTGGCTGATCCGCGGCGCGGGCTTGGCCTGCAGCCTGGAGCCGGAGGCCGCGCGCATGCTGCTGGGCGCGTGCGCGCCGGCACAGCCGCCGCCATCCGACACTGCGCAAACCATTGACTGCTTTGCGCGATGCGCCACGCGCGCGCCGATCAATCTGCTGCAGCACGCATTCGCCGCAAGGCCGGCCGCTGCACAGACGGTCACTCCGCGCCGTCTTGCGGCGCTGGCCGCGCTGGTGCTGCTGTCGCCGCTATTGCTGTTGCTGGCGCAGACACTGCGCTACGAAATCGGCGCGCACCTGCTGCAATCGCGCGCCGCCGCGCAGTTGGGCGTGCGCGATGCGGCGGCGGTACCGGCCGCACTGCAGGCACGCCGGCATGCTGGGACGGCAGCCGATGTCCTGGCCGTGCAGCTCGGCAGCTTGTTCGCAGCGGTCGATGCCGTTCCGGTGGCAGAACTGGATCAGCTCGACTATCAGGCCGCGCAGCCGCTGCGCGGCACACTGCTGCACAGCGATGGCGCCAGCCTGCAACAGCTGTCCGCGCGGCTGGCCGAGGCAGGATGGCAACTGCAACCCGGCAGCAGCCAGACCGAGGACAATCGCATGCGGACCCCGTTCGCACTGGAGCCATTGCGATGAATGCACGCCTGCAACGCGGTATGCAGTGGTGGCAGGCGCGTGCGCCGCGCGAGCGGTTGATGCTGGGCGTGATGTGCGCCGCGCTGGCCGCATTTGTCGGCTGGTATGCGCTCTACACCCCGTTGCGGCACTGGCACGCCCAGGCGCAGGCGCGCTATGCCGTTGCGGTGCAGCTGGTCCTGGACGCCTCTGCACAGGCATCGGCAAAAGAGCCCGCCACCGCGCCGGGCACCGCAGCATTGGCCGAGCGCATCGCCAGCAGCGCTCGCGATGCCGGTGTCGGCATCACCGCCCAGCAGCGCAACGCAGCGGGCGGGGTGGACGTGCAGATCGATGCGGTCAGCGCCGCCAGCTTGTTCGGCTGGCTGGAGCGGCTGCGCCAGGCGCATGGCCTGGCGCCGACGCAGCTGAGCATCGTGCGCGACCAGGGCCAACTGCGGGTACGCTGCGGGTTTGCGGAGCCTGCACCGTGACGCGCCTGCGTTGGATCCTGGTCTTCCTGCTGATGATGGGTGTGGCGCTGCTGGCATGGCTGCCGCTGCGCCTGGTGCTGCCACGCGAGGTGCTGCCGTTCTCGGCGCTGGACGTGGAGGGGCCGGTATGGGCCGGCACCCTGCGGCAGGTGCAATGGCAAGGCATCGCCTTCGGCGATGTCACGGTACGGCCGCGGCTGTGGCCGCTGGTGCGTGGAGAGCGGCAGGTGCACCTGCAGGCCCCGCAGCTGCAACTGCTGCTGGTGGATGGCGCGCAACACGGTATCCGCGATGCACAGGGTCAGCTGCTGTTGCGCCAACCAGCGGGCATGGCCTTGATCGATCTGGCGTTGGAGCTGCAGCAGGTGGATCTGCTGTTCGATGGCAGCGGTTGCGTGCAGGCAGATGGGCGGGTCGGCCTGCAACTGCTGGCGAGCGGGGCGGGCGAGCTGCCCGGTCTGCCGCCGTTGCGCCTGTCCGGACAGCCGCGATGCGTGGACAACACCGCCGTGCTGATCCTGTTGCCGGACGCCGCGCTGCCTACCGGCGTGCAGGCCGATGCACAGCTGCAGCTGTGGGGCGATGGACGCTGGCAGCTGCAGTCACGTGTCGATCCGGGGCAGGACGCGGTGCTGGGCGTGGGCCTGCAACTGCTCGGCTTTGCCGCCACCCCGGAGCGCACATTGTTGCGCGTCGACCAGGGGCAATTGCGCTAGGAGCGGAGTTACGCGCTGCTTAGCAAGAGATATGGTTTTTGCACCATTAGCGTGCAAGCGTGATGGCTGGTGTCTTCGTCGCGGCCGATGCAGTGACGCACTTGATTAAGCCGCTGACAACGTTGTCGGCGTTGCGCCGTGCGTGGTCATTGCGGTAGTCGACGGGCTGCGCTGATGCGGTAGAAATGCTGCCCCGATCACTCAAAAGCGCCTGGTGATGGACTGTGATGCAGCCCGCAATGCTCGCGCTGCGCCGGACACGTTCCGGACCCGCCAGAATTGGTCTGGTTACCGGAGATTGGTCAGTGACTGGTCCTGTGACAACGATGCCCGCCGCGCACCCAAATGATCCTTTACGCACCGTCGCAGGTCTTTAAACGCTGGGCTTAAACGCAATCGCGGCGGACCATCAAACACTTTCGACAGTGACTGTTGACAGGATCTTTTAAAGACCATAAGAATCAAATCCACTGAATTGGTATTTTCCAGTCAGGGCCGTTGATCAGCAATGGCAGGCGATGTCCGTCCTGGGAGGGAGGCGGGCATCGGCACCCACGGGGGGCCGTACGGGGTGCTCGCAGACAACAGATCGCAGGTGGTTCCGGATGTCCGGGACTGGTGGACTGTGCGCGTGTGGGTGGGTTGCCCAACGCCGGGATCTGTCATCGCTGATCGATCGGAATGCCAGCCGCGTCGTCGTCCAGCTATTCCACCTCAGGATCTCCCATGTCACCTGTCCCGCGTGCCGCGTTGCGTTGTTGTTCGCCTTCCTCGCTGTCCCTCGCCATTGCGCTGTCGCTGCTCGCCTGTGGCGCCAACGCGCAAGCGCAGGAATCGCCGCCGGCGGCATCGGCGCAGATCTCCCAGCTCGATACCGTCAAGGTCACCAGCTCCTACCAGTCGATACCGTCAAGGTCACCAGCTCCTACCAGAAGAGCCTGATCACCGCGATGGACAACAAGCGCGACGACGTGCGCATGACCGATGGCATCTCCGCGCAGGACATCGGCAAGTTTCCTGCCGAGAACATCGCCGAGGCGATCCAGCGCATTCCCGGCGTGCAGATCTCCACCATCAACGGGCGCGGCTCCACCATCAGCGTGCGTGGCCTGGGGCCGCAGTATTCGGCCACCACCATCAACGGCCAGGTGATCAAGAGCGCCGACTTCACCGATGGATTCCGCTACGACATCATCCAGCCGGAAGTGGCCGCCGGGATCGAGGTGATCAAATCGCCATCGGCGGACATGGACGCCGGTGGCCTGTCCGGCACGGTCAACATCAACACCACCAAACCGCTGGATTACCGGCAGACCAAGCTGCTGTTCTCGGCCAAGACCCAGTATGCGGAATTTGCCGGTGGCTCGCCCACGCCCAAGGGCGTGCTGACCCATATCGACCAGTTCAAGTTCGGCGGCGGCGATCTGGGCGTGTTCCTCAGTGCCGGCTACCAGAAGCTCAAGGACCGCGCGGATTATTTGTGGATCGACCGCTGGTACACGCAGGACACCGACGCCGGCACCTTGTACATCCCGCGCCGCCCGCGCTATCGCTCGATCGAGCGTGAGACCACGCGCAAGATGTTCAACGGCGGCTTGCAGTGGAAGCCCAACGACCAGCTGGAGATGAACCTCACTGCGCTGTATTCGCAGGACAAGACCGCCAACGACATGAACCAGCTGGTGTACTCGTTCGAGCGCACCCCGCTGACGGTGCTGCAGACCAACGGCCTGACCGCCACGCAGGTGTCGGCATCGGACTACTGGCTGGAGAACAACCGCCAGATCGAACAACACGACCTGTCCACGCAGTTGCTCACCTACGACTTCAAGTGGAAGGGCGATGCCTGGACGCTCAGTGGCGCGGCCAATTACACCCAGGGCAAGACCGACGAGAACGAACGCGCCGCGATCCTGGGCCGGATTCCCTCGGCGACGCTGCTGGATACCTCCAATCCCGACGCGATCTCGCTGACCACCGATGCCGACGCCACCGATGCCAGCGCCCGGGACAAGCGCAATCTGGTGCGTAGCGAGTACCCCAACGGCTCCATCCAGTCGCTCAGCAACAAGGAATGGTCGCTGCAGCTGGATGCCGAGCGGTATCTGGACCTGGGTGCGTTGAACGCGGTGCGCTTCGGTGCCAAATACCGCCGCGAGACCTTCGAGCGCGACGTGCGCCGGCGCGACTTTCTATATCTGCTCAGGACCGGTGCGGTGTCGGGCTTCGACATGTTCCCGGAGCTGTCGGCCGCCAACAGCACGGTGAGCAACTTTCTCGACGGGCAACTCGCCTCGCAGGACAGCTGGGTCACCCCGGACATCGCGGCCTACGCGCGCTCGCTGGCGGCTGCCGGCATCAGCGTGCCGGTGCTGTTCGCGCCGCAGAGCAGCTACAGCATCGAGAACGACATTTCCTCGGCATACGCGATGGCGCGCATCGACACCGACATCGGCAGCATGCGCCTGCGCGGCAACCTCGGCCTGCGCTACGAAAACACCAAGCGCACCACCGACACCTACCTGACCCAGGCGCAGGCCGCCAGCGACGATGCCAATGTGGTGATCGGCACCGCGCGTGCGCCGTACGAGTATTCCAACTGGCTGCCCAGCCTGAACCTGGTGTTGGACATGCGCGACGACCTGCTGCTGCGTTTTGCCGCTGCCAAGGTGCTGGTACGGCCGATTCTGGACAGCAATACCGCCATCGCCTCGACCATCTCCACCGGCACCAATACCGGCGGCACCACCACTTACGTCGTCACCCAGGGCCAGACCGATCTGAAGGCGCTGACCGCCGACCAGGCCGACCTGAGCCTGGAGTGGTACTACGGCAACGGTGGCGCGCTCACCGTGGCCGGCTTCTGGAAGAACATCAAGAACGGCACCTTCAACAGCATCGTCTGCCCGGCCGCCTTCAACGGCACTGCGCTGTCCAGCAACGCAGCCGGCGACTGCGTGGACAGCGGCGGCGATATCTACGAGATCACTGCCACCACCAACGATCCCAGCAAGGTCAAGATCCGCGGCTACGAACTGGGCTGGACGCAATCGCTGGACGCCTGGCTGCCGATCGACGGCTTCGGGGTGACCACCAACTTCACCAGGGTGATTCCGCAGCGCGATACCGATTTCCAGATCCGCAACCTGTCCGAACAGACCTGGAACGCCACCGCGTATTGGGAGAGCACGCATTATTCGGCGCGCGTCTCGCTCAACCATCGCAGTGAGTACGAACAGGACAGCAGCGACAGCTTCTTCGCGCGGGAAGGCCACACCATGAAGGCGCGCACCCAGCTGGATGCGGTGCTCGGCTACCAGGTCAACGACAAGCTGAGCTTCCAGCTGGGTGGCCTGAATCTCACCAACCGCACCGAGGAGGCCTACAAGGACATCGCCAGCCGCTGGCAGATGACCGGTGTCACCGGTCGCAGCTACTACCTGTCGATGCAGTGGGACATGCTTTGATGACGGGCGAGCGAGCGCGGTGCGGCCGTGCATCGCTGCGTGCGGCGGCCAGGGGTGAGTGCAACGCCGTTGGTCAGTACAACGCCGCAGCGGGGACGGGAACGCGCCATGCCGCGGCTGCGGGAGTGGCTGCGCCGCGCGCCCCTCATGGCATGCCTGCAGTGCAGTCGAGCGGGCGCTGTCATGCGCAGGCGTGAATTCCTTGCCGGCAGCGTCCGCGCCTCGTCGCTGCTTGGCGTGCCGGCGTTGCTGCCAGGCGCGGCGAGCGCCGTAACGACGCGCATTGGTAGCGGCGACACGGCGCGTCCCGCGCCACCGCCAGCGGGCATGGATGACGGCGGCCAATGGTTGGACCTGGACGAAGGTTGGCGCTTCCATGCCGGCGATTTGCCGTTGCCGCGCCTGCTTGCGCAAGACGAGACCTACGACAACGCCAAGGCCGGCCGCGCCTGGGGCGCGGCGGCACCGGACTTCGACGACACCGGCTGGCGGCAGCTGCAACTGCCGCACGATTTTGTGGTGGAGCAAGCGGTGCGCGCCGATGCCAACATCGCGCAGGGGTATCGCCCGCGCGGCATTGCCTGGTACCGACGCACGCTGCGGCTGGATGAATCCGTGCGCGGCCAGGCAGTGGAACTGCGTCTGGACGGCATCGCCAGCCATGCCACCGTCTGGGTCAACGGCATGCTGATGGCACGCAGCTGGAGCGGCTATAACGGGCTGGTCATCGACCTCACGCCGGTCGCGCGCTACGGCAATGCCTTGAACAGCATCGCCATCCGCGTCGATGCCGAGGCCATGGATGGCTGGTGGTACGAGGGCGGCGGCATCTACCGGCACACCTGGCTGGTGCTGCGTGCGCCCTTGCATATCGCCGGCGACGGCCTGGCGGCGGTGCCGCGCGAAGGCGCTGGCGATGTCTGGCAGGTACTGGTGCAGCTGGACCTGGTCAACAGCGGCGAGCAGCCCGCCGAGGCCCGGGTGGATGTGGCGCTACGCGACTCAAACGGTGCTGTCGTGGCGAGTGGCGAGACGCAACTGCGCGTGGACGCATTCGGCACTGCGCAGGCGGCCATCAGCATGTCGGTGCCGCAACAGCAGCGCTGGAACGTGGACACGCCGGTGCTGTATCGCGTGCAGGCCAGCGTGCGTGGCGCAGACGGCCGCAGCGACCGTGCCGGGTGCGAAATCGGTTTTCGCAGCCTGCGCTTCGATGCCGATCACGGCTTCTTCCTCAATGGCCGCCCGCTCAAGATCAAGGGCGTCTGCCTGCATCAGGACCATGCCGGCGTCGGTGTGGCGCTGCCCGATGCCTTGCACGCGTTTCGCCTGCAGCGCCTGAAAGCGATGGGCTGCAATGCCATCCGCCTGCATCATGCGGTGGCACCGGAACTGCTGCAGGCCTGCGACCGGCTCGGCATGCTGGTGATGGCCGAGAACCGGCTGTTCAATCCCGCACCCGAGTATGTGGCGCTGCTGCGCAACATGGTGCGGCGCCAGCGCAACCATCCCAGCGTGTTCCTGTGGTCGTTGCTCAACGAAGAGCCGCTGCAGGGCACCGCCACCGGTTACGCGATCATCGCGCGCGCCGCCAGCGCGGTGCGTGCGCTCGACGACAGCCGCCCGATCACCGCCGGCATGAACGATGGCATGTTCGCCACCCGCGGCGCGGCCGATGTAGTGGACGTGCTCGGCTTCAACTACCGCCAGTCCAACTACGACCGCGTGCATGCGGCGCGGCCACGCACGCCGATGCTGTCCAGCGAGGACACCAGTGCATTCCAGACGCGCGGGGCGTGGTTCACCGACCTGGACGCGCACGTGGTGGCCGAAGACGACAGCCTGGCCGCGGACTGGGGCAATACCCACCGCCGCGCCTGGCAGCTGATTGCCGAACGCCCGTTCGTCGCCGGCAGTTTCGTGTGGACCGGCTTCGATTATCGCGGCGAACCCACCCCGTTCGAATGGCCGTCGGTGGGCGCGTTCTTCGGCATCATGGATCAATGCGGATTCGCCAAGGGGGCGTATTGGTTGCGCCGCGCATTGTGGATCGACGATGCGCCGGTGCTGCACCTGTTGCCGCACTGGAACTGGCCCGGCCGCGAGGGCCAGCCGATCAAGGTGATGGCGTTCTGCAATGCCGCGCAGGTGGAGCTGTGGCTCAATGGCCGCTCGCTGGGAAAGCAGGCGGTGGATCGCGCGCAGATGAATCAGTGGCAGGTGGACTATGCGCCGGGCGTGCTGGAAGCGGTGGCCTGGCGCGACGGCCGCGAGGTGGCGCGTACCCGGGTGGAAACCACCGGCGCAGCGGTCGCGCTGCGGCTCACGCCCGACCGCCCCCAGCTGCGCGGCGATGGCCGCGATGCGCAGCCGGTGACCCTGGAAGCGGTGGATGCGCAAGGTCGCCACGTGCCCGATTGCAATGCAACGCTAACGCTGCAGATCAGCGGTGGCCGCTTGCTGGGTGTCGGCAATGGCGACCCGAATGCGCACGCTCCCGATCAGGGCACGCAAGTGGCCTTGTTCAACGGGCTGGCGCAGGCGATCGTGCAGGCTGGGCGTGGCGCAGGCGTGTTGCGGCTGCAGGCGCGCAGCGCAGGCTTGCGCGATGCGGTGCTCGAGATCGCGTGCGCGGCCGTGCCGCTGCCAGCCACGGTGCCGATCGTGGCGCCGGTGATGGTGGTCGAGAGCTGGCGCCACACCGCCACCTTCGCGCAGCCGCCGGCGCCGGATCTGTCGCGCCGCCCCAATGACAACAACAGCTGGAGCAATACGCTGCCCGGCACGCTGGAAACCGCACCCGAACGCGCCGGCTATGTGTTGTACCGCACCCGGTTCACGCCGTGGCAAGGCGTGCAGACCCACGGCGGCACGCTCGATCTGGGCCGGCTCAGCGGGCCGGCGCAGGTGTTTCTGGATGGTCGCGCGGTTGCTCAGGCAGCGGCCGGCACGCCGATCACATTGGCGCTTGCACCCGCCGCTGGCGCACGCACGCTGGCGGTGATCCTGCAGGTCGCTGCGGATCAACCGTTTGGATTCCACGACGTCGTCACCGTGCAGTATCGGAACTCGCCATGATTGCCTCATCGTTTTTTCCGTCGTCGCCCGCGCGGCTGTTCGCCGGCACAGTGCTGAGCGCCTTGCTCGCCATTCCGCATCTGGTGCTGGCCGCACCGCCCGCACAGGCGGTGCTGCAGCGCCTGATCGGCGCACGCGTCGCCCAGTTCGAGATGCGCGTGGCGCCGCGCGGCGACGGCGCGGACTGGTACCGCATCGATGCCGATGGCGACACGGTGCGCATTGCCGGCTCTTCGCAGGTGGCCTTGGCGCGTGGCGCCTACGCCTATCTCGGCCAGGCCGGTGCGGCCTCGATGAGCTGGGAAGGCGACCGCGTGGCGCTGCCGGCGCAATGGCCTGCCTACCGCAGCGGCCAGGTGCGTACGCCGTTTGCCCATCGCGCCTATCTCAACACCTGCACCTACGGCTACACCACGCCGTTCTGGGACTGGCCACGCTGGCAGCGCGAGATCGACTGGATGGCGCTGCACGGCATCGACATGCCGCTGGCGATGGAAGGGCAGGAGGCGATCTGGCAGGCGCTGTGGCGCGAATTCGACGTGGGCGATGACGCGCTGGCGGAGTATTTCTCCGGCCCCGCATTCACCCCATGGCAGCGCATGGGCAATATCGAAGGCTATCGCGCACCGCTGCCGCAGCAATGGATCGACAGCAAGCGCGTGCTACAGACGCAGATCCTCACCCGCATGCGCGAGCTGGGCATGCAGCCGGTGCTGCCGGCGTTTGCCGGCTATGTGCCCAAGGCATTCGCGCAGGCGCATCCCAACGCACGCATCTACCGCATGCGCGCCTGGGAAGGCTTTCATGAAACCTATTGGCTGGATCCGCGCGATCCGTTGTTCACCCAGGTCGCGCGCCGGTTCCTGCAGTTGTACACGCAGGCCTACGGTGCAGGCGAGTTCTATCTGGCCGACGCCTTCAACGAGATGCTGCCGCCGGTGGCCGACGACGGCAGCGACGTGGCCGCCGCCAAGTACGGCGACAGCATCGCCAACTCCGACGCTGCACGTGCCAAGGCCGTGCCGGCGGCGCAACGCGATGCACGCCTGGCCGAGTACGGGCAGGCCTTGTACCGCTCCATCGCGCAGGTCAATCCGCAGGCCACCTGGGTGATGCAGGGCTGGCTGTTCGGTGCCGACCGCGAGTTCTGGCAACCGCAGGCGATCGCCGCGTTTCTCGGCAAGGTGCCCGATGCGCGGCTGATGGTGCTGGACATCGGCAACGACCGCTATCCCGGCACCTGGAAGGCTTCGCAGGCGTTCGACAACAAGCAGTGGATCTATGGCTACGTGCACAACTACGGCGCCAGCAATCCGCTGTACGGCGACTTCGCGTTCTATCGGCACGATCTGCAGGCCTTGCTGGCCGATCCGGACAAACGCAATCTGCGCGGCTTTGGCGTGTTTCCGGAAGGCCTGCACAGCAACTCGGTGGTCTACGAGTATCTCTACGCGCTGGCCTGGGAGGGCCCGCAGCAATCCTGGTCGCAGTGGCTCACGCAGTACACCCGCGCGCGCTACGGCCGCAGCGATGCGACGTTGCTGCAGGCCTGGTCGGATCTGGAAGCGGGCATTTACCAGACCCGCTACTGGTCGCCGCGCTGGTGGAACAAGCGTGCCGGCGCCTACCTGCTATTCAAGCGGCCGACCGCCGATAGTGTCGGCTTCGATGATCGCCCCGGCGATCCGCAACGCCTGCGCCGCGCCATCGACGCGTTGCTGCAGCAGGCCGACCGCTATGCCGACGCGCCGCTGTACCGCTACGACCTGATCGAAGACGCGCGGCATTACCTGAGCCTGCATGCCGACCGTCAATTGCAGGCGGTGGTGCAGGCCTACGACGCCGGCGAGTTCGCGCGCGGCGATGCGCTGCTGGCGCGCACCACGCAACTGGTGCAGGGACTGGATGCACTGGTCGGCGGTCAACACGAAACCCTGGCCGACTGGACCGGCCAGGCCGCCGCGGCCGCCGGCAACGATGCCGCACTGCGTCGCGCCTATGTCGGCAATGCGCGTGCGCAGGTCAGCATCTGGGGCGGCGACGGCAATCTGGCCGATTACGCGTCCAAGGCGTGGCAGGGCATGTACGCGGATTTCTACCTGCAGCGCTGGACGCGCTTTCTGCGCGCATACCGCGCCGCACGCAAGGCCGGCACGCCGTTCGACGCAGCGACAGTCAACGCGCAGCTTGCAGCCTGGGAACGCCAATGGGCCGAGCAGGACGCGCTGCCGAAGCGACAGCCACCCCGCGACCCACTGACCCTGCTACGCAGCTTGCTGGCGCAGGTGGATGCGCAGGATGGTTTGCAAAGTGCCATGCAAGGCAATGTGCAAAGCAGTCCGCACGCTGCAACGCAAGGCATTGCCCAAGGCGACATGCGCGGCATGGCGCACGGTGCCATTCGCAGCACCACGCAAGGCACTGCCCAATGAGCAGATCCGTATTGCACATCGCGGCCCTACATGAGCGCTTCAGCGCCGATGCAACGACGCTCGCCACGGGCAGCACGTCTGCACGCTGCCTCTACGTGCAGTCCCTGGGCAAGGAACTGCAATGAGCGCACAAACACTCCCTGCTGCAGCTGGCGCTGCAACCGCAGCACCCAGGCGCGAACGCTTCCTGTCGCTGGACGTGTTCCGCGGCCTGACCATCTTCCTGATGATCCTGGTCAACACCGCCGGGCCCGGCGCGCAGCCATATGCGCAGCTGACCCACGCGGCCTGGTTCGGCTTCACGCTGGCCGATCTGGTGTTTCCCTCGTTCCTGTTCGCCGTCGGCAGCGCGATGAGTTTTGCGCTGGCCACCGGCACGCCGCATCGGCAGTTCCTCGGCCGCGTGGGCAAGCGCGCCGCGCTGATCTTCTTATGCGGCGTGCTGATGTATTGGTTTCCGTTCTTCCATCCGCAGCCCGACGGTGGCTGGGCGTTCACCGAGGTCGATCAACTCCGCCTGACCGGCGTGCTGCAGCGGATCGGCCTGTGCTATCTGCTCGCGGCGCTGCTGGTGCGCTATCTGCCGCCACGCGCTATCGCGCCGGTTTGCGTCGCGCTGCTGCTGGGCTACTGGGCGTTGCTGTACGTCTTCGGCCAGCCCGGTGCGGAGCTGAGCAAGACCGGCAACGCCGGCACCCGGCTGGACCTGTGGCTGTACGGGCGCGCGCATCTGTATCGCAAGGATGGCGGCTTCGACCCCGAGGGCCTGCTTGGCACGCTGTCGGCCACGGTCAACGTTCTGGCCGGCTATCTGGGCGGCCGCTTCCTGCAGCGGCACGGCAAGACCGGTGCCACCACGCGCAGCCTGTTGCTGGCGGGCGCGGGGCTGGTGCTGCTCGCACTGCTCTGGCACCCGGCCTGGCCATTGTCGAAGAAGCTCTGGAGCGGGTCGTTCGTCGCCTGCACGGTAGGCCTGGATCTGCTGGCGCTGGGCGTCCTGGTCTACCTGCTGGAGTTGCGCGGCTGGAGCTGCGGCAGCGGCTTCTTCACCGTGCTGGGGCGCAACCCGCTGGCGATCTACCTGTTCTCCGAATTGTTCGTGGTGGTGCTGCGGTTGCTCCCGGCCGGCAGCTCCGGCCTGGACCTGTACGCCTGGGCCGGCATCCGCGTGTTCCAGGCCGTTGCGCCGGGCCCGCTCGGGTCGCTGCTGTGCGCGCTGAGCTACACGCTGCTGTGCTGGGGCGTGGGCTGGTGGATGGATCGGCGGCGCTGGTATCTGCGGCTGTGACTGCATCGCCAGTCAGGCGATGGCGCAGCCACTGGGCGCTTGCCGGCGCCGGCGCCAGTGACAGCAAGCCGGCGTCGACCACGGCGTCCAGTCAGCGGGCCGCTGGACCGCGGGTCAGCGCCAGCCGCGCTGCCGGGGCCGACTGCGGCTAATGCGCTGCAGGCAAATTGGTACTATATTGGACCTAACGAATCCAAGTCGGTCCGGAGGACAGGCAATGGCCAAACCGAAAACCGAAGCCAGGACGGACACCGACCCCCGGATGGACGCGCTGACGCTGGACGCCTCCGCGCCGACGCCACTGTATCTGCAACTGGCGAGCAAGCTGGACGAGCAGATCCGCGGCGCGCAGTGGAAGGCCGGCGAGGCGCTGCCGGCCGAGCGCCAGCTGTGCGAGCGGCTGCAGATCTCGCGGGTGACCCTGCGCCAGGCCGTGGATGTGCTGGTTGAACAGGGCCTGGTCTCGCGCCGGCAGGGCGCCGGCACCTTCGTCACCACGCAGATCCAGCACCAGCTCAGCGGCCTGACCAGTTTCAGCGAGACGCTGCGCATCAAGGGCTACGAGCCCGGCACCCGCTGGCTGGAGCGGCGGCTGCGCCCGGCGCATGGCGAAGAGATCCTGCGCCTGGGCCTGTCGCCTGATGCGGCAGTGGCCTCGCTGACCCGCCTGCGCAGCGCCGACGATCGGGTCATGGCCTACGAGCATGCGGTGTTGCCGCAGCGCGTCGTCGCCGACCCGCAGCAGATCGGCGATTCGCTCTACAGTTATCTGGATGCGCAGGGCACCCCGGTGGTGCGCGCGCTGCAGTACTTTCGCGCGATCAATCTGCCCGCGCGGCTGGCCGAACACCTGCGCATGAAGACCGGCGAGGCGATCCTGCATGTGGTGCGCGTGGGCTATGCGCGCGACGGCAGCGCGATCGAATTGACCGACACCTATTGCCACAACGATTTCTACGATTTCGTCGCCGAACTGCGTCGCTGATCCAGCGCGGCGTCCCCCACCGACAACTCAAGAGCCAGCCGATCCATGACTACCGCCAGGCCCGCAAATCCCGTTGTCTCGATCGCCATCGTCGGCGTGCTGTTCTTCATCATCGGCTTCTTCACCTGGATCAACGGCCCGCTGATCACCTTCGTGCGGCTGGCGTTCGACCTCAACGAGGTCAATGCCTTCCTGGTGCTGATGGTGTTCTACCTGTCGTACTTCTTTCTGGCGCTGCCGGCGTCGTGGATCCTCAAGCGCACCGGCATGAAGAAGGGGCTGGCGCTGAGCCTGGTGGTGATGGCGGTGGGCGCGGCCGGCTTTGGCCAGTTCGCCACCCAGCGCTGGTATCCGGGCGCATTGGGCGGCCTGTTCGTGATCGGTAGCGGCCTGGCGCTGCTGCAGACGGCGATCAATCCGTACATCAGCATCCTCGGGCCGATCGAAAGCGCGGCGCGGCGGATCGCGCTGATGGGTATCTGCAACAAGATCGCCGGCATCCTGGCGCCGATCCTGATCGGCACGCTGGTGCTGCACGGCATCGGCGATCTGTCCGCGCAAGTGGCCAGCGCCGATGCCGGCACCAAGGAACAACTGCTCACCGCCTTCGCCGCCAAGATCCACGCACCGTATCTGGTGATGTCCGGCGTGCTGCTGTTGCTGGCGATCGGCGTGCTGTTCTCGCCACTGCCGGAGCTGCGGGCCTCCGAAGCCAATGCCACGCCCGGCAGCGCAGCCGGCGTGCAGAAGTCCAGCATCTTCCAGTTCCCGCATCTGTGGCTGGGCGTGTTGTGCCTGTTCGTCTACGTGGGCGTGGAAGTGATGGCCGGCGATGCGATCGGCACCTACGGCCACGGCTTCAATCTGCCGCTGGACAGCACCAAGATCTTCACCTCCTACACGCTGGGGGCGATGCTGGTTGGCTACATCGTCGGCCTGGCGTTGATTCCTGGCGTGATCTCGCAGGCGCGCTACCTGAGCGTGTCGGCGGTGCTGGGCGTGCTGTTCTCGCTGGGCGCGCTGCTGACCCACGGCTATGTGTCGGTGGGCTTCGTGGCCGCGCTCGGTTTTGCCAACGCGATGATGTGGCCGGCGATCTTTCCGCTGGCCATTCGCGGGCTCGGCCGCTTTACCGAGATCGGTTCGGCACTGCTGGTCATGGGCATTGCCGGCGGCGCGATCATTCCGCAGCTGTTTGCCATTCTCAAACAGCACTACGACTTCCAGGTCGTGTTCGCTGCGCTGATGGTGCCGTGCTATCTGTACATCCTGTTCTATTCGCTGCGCGGTTACCGTGTGGGCCTGCCGGCCCAGGCCAAGTGAACCGGGCGGCATGATGCGTTCCGACGAACAAGGTACACCCATGCGCAGGCCCACCATCAAAGATGTCGCCGAGCGCGCCAAGGTCTCGTTGAAGACCGTGTCGCGCGTGATCAACAACGAACCTTCGGTGATGCAGGCCACGCGCGCGCGCGTGCTGCGCGCCATCGCCGATCTCGATTACGAACCCGATCCGTCCGCGCGCAATCTGCGCAGCGGCACGCCGTTCGTGATCGGCCTGGTCTACGACAATCCCAACCCGTATCACATCATCGGCATCCAGAACGGCGTGCTGGCCGCCTGCCGCGAAACCGGCTTCGGCCTGCAGATCCATCCCTGCGATTCCACCTCGCCATTGCTGGCCGAGGAACTGGCCGAATGGGTGCAGCGCTCGCGGCTGGCCGGCGTGGTGCTGACCGCACCGATGTCCGAACGCCCCGAGCTGATGGCCGGCCTGGCTGCGCGCGGCATCAAGAGCGTGCGCATCATCGCCGCCACCGACGATCCGGGCGATGGTCCTTGCGTGTATATCGACGACCGCGCTGCCGCCTACGAGATCACCGAGCATCTGATCCAGCTCGGCCATCAGCGCATCGGCTTCTTGTGGGGCGGTCCGCAGCATCGCTCCAGTGGCGAGCGTTACGCCGGCTACGAAGCCGCGTTGAAGGACTACGGCATCACCCTGGACAAGCACCTGGTGATTCCCGGCGACTACACTTTCGATGATGGCTTCCGTGGCGCGCGCCGCCTGTTGTCGTTGCGCGAGCCGCCGACCGCCATCTTCGGCAGCAACGATGAAATCGCCGCCGGCGTGCTGGCCGCGGCCAAGTCCACCGGCATGAACGTACCGTATCAATTGTCGATCGCCGGCTTCGAAGACAGCCCGTTCTCGCGCCAGTCCTGGCCGGCACTGACCACCGCCAAGCAGGCCACCGACGATATCGCGCGGCATGCCGCACGCTTGTTGATCAGCCAGCTGCGCAGCGATGCCTACGACGACCAGCCCGCACAGCTGCAGAACCGCGGCTTCGTGCCGCAACTGGTGGTGCGCGGTTCCACCGCGCCGGCGCAAGCGTCGGCCGCCAAATCCCTTCCCCCCGAATCCGCCTGAGCCCGATGAGCCTTCCCACCGAAACCGAGACCTTGATGTTCCGCGAGGCGGCGCAGACCGCCGACGTGGTCGCCGCACAGTTTGCCCGTAACGCCGACACCGTCGCCGCACTCGCGCAGTCGCTGCGCGACACGCCGCCGCCGTTCGTGGTGACCTGCGCACGCGGCAGTTCCGATCACGCTGCGACCTACGCCAAGTATCTGTTCGAAACACAACTGGGCATCGTGACCGCCTCTGCATCGCCGTCGGTGGGCTCGGTCTACGCAGCGCCGCTGCAGTTGCGCGGCGCGCTGTACATCGTGATTTCGCAGTCGGGCAAGAGCCCGGACCTGTTGCGTAATGCCGAAGCCGCCAAGGCGGCCGGCGCGCGCGTGGTCGCCCTGGTCAATGTGGAAGATTCGCCGCTGGCGCAGTTGGCCGAGGTGGTGATTCCGCTCGGCGCCGGCCCGGAAAAAAGTGTTGCCGCCACCAAGAGTTATCTCGCCTCGCTGGCCGCCGTGCTGCACCTGGGCGCGGTGTGGAAGAACGACCCGGCCCTGCTCGCGGCGGTGGATGCATTGCCGCAGCAGCTGCGAAGCGCCTGGCAGGCCGACTGGTCCGCACTCACCGCCGGCCTGGTGCCCGCGCACAACCTGTTCGTGCTCGGCCGTGGCCTGGGCCTGGGCGCGGCGCAGGAAGCGGCGCTGAAGTTCAAGGAGACCTGCGGCCTGCATGCCGAAGCGTATAGCTCGGCCGAGGTCAAGCATGGCCCGATGGCGCTGGTGGGGCCGGGCTTCCCGGTGCTGGTGTTCGCCCAGCCCGACGAGACCGGCGCGGGCACGCGCGCGCTGGCCGAAGAGTTCCGCGCACGCGGCGCGCAGGTGTGGCTGGCCGCGCCCGATGGCGATCTGCCGCTCGTCGATGCCGTGCATCCGGCCAGCGCGCCGCTGCTGACCGTGCAGAGCTTCTACCGCGCGATCAACGCGCTGGCCCTGCAGCGTGGCAACAATCCCGATCTGCCGCCGCACTTGAACAAGGTCACGGAAACCGTTTGAACATGGATGCTTCCCCGATTCAAGCGTTGTGCAATGCACGCGTGCTCACCGACGACGGCCTGCAGGATGGGCTGGTCGTATTGCTGGCAGGCACGCAGATCCAGGCGATCGTGGCGGCCGACGATGCGCGCGTTGCGCAGGCGCATACGCGCGTGGATCTGGGCGGTGGCACCTTGCTGCCCGGCTTCATCGACATCCAGGTCAACGGCGGCGGTGGCGTGTTGTTCAACAATGCGCGCGATCCGCAGGCGCTGGCCACGATCGCGGCGGCGCATCGCCGCTACGGTACCACCGGCATGCTGCCGACGCTGATCAGCGACACCGCCGAGGTCATGGCCGAGGCGATCGCCGCCACGCGCCAGGCCATCGCCCAAGGCGTGCCCGGCGTGCTCGGCATCCATCTGGAAGGTCCGTACCTGAGCCCGGCCCGCAAGGGCACGCACGACGCGCACAAGTTCCGCCTGCCCGACGCGCACGAGATTGCCGTCGATACCTCGCTGGACAACGGCGTCACCCTGATCACGCTCGCACCCGAGCGCGTACCGCTGGACGACATCCGCGCCTTTGTCGCCGGTGGCGCGATCGTGTTTGCCGGCCACACGGCGGCGACGTACGAGCAGGCGCGCGACGGCATTGCCGCCGGCGTCAGCGGGTTTACCCATCTGTACAACGCGATGTCGCAATTGGCCGGGCGCGAGCCCAGCGCGGTCGGCGCCGCGTTGGAAGACCCCGATGTGTGGTGCGGCATCATCGTCGATGGCGTGCACGTGCATCCGGCCAGCCTGCGCCTGGCGCTGGCCGCCAAGCCGCGCGGCAAGCTGTTGCTGGTCACCGACGCCATGCCGATGGTCGGTGCCGACAGCCCCAGTTTCGACCTGTACGGCGAAACCATCACTGCCGTCGACGGCGTGGTGCGCAATGCCGACGGCGCACTGGCCGGCTCGGCGCTGGACATGGCCACGGCCGTGCGCAACAGCGTGCAGTGGCTGGGCGTGGACCTGGCCGAAGCCGCACGCATGGCATCGACCTATCCTGCGCAATGCATCGGCCTGGGCGACCGGCTGGGGCGCATCGCACCGGGCTACCAGGCCGACCTGGTGCTGGTGGATGCCGATGTGCAGGTGCTCGGCACCTGGGTGGCCGGGCAGCGCGAGTAGGCGTAGCGGTCAGGCCGAATACGCTCGCGCCAAGCGGGATCGATGACCGCGCGGCGCGGTATGTGCTATCCGACCACCGCGGTTGTCGCGCGCGATTTATAGCCACATTGCCGCTAGTCGCCATGTCCTGTGGGTTGGCGTCGCAGATCGCATACGGCCTTACAGCGCAGGCAATGGCTGCTAAAGTTGCGTCTGACCTCAGGTTGCGATGAGTGACGGATGAGACACGCACGGATGCGATGGTGGTTGTTACTGAGTCTGTTGTGCAGTGTGCATGCGGTGGCAGCGATTCCAAGCTGGTACGCGGCTGCCGGTGGAGCTGATTACCAACTGACTGCGGTGCAAGGCGACGTGCAGTCCGGTGAAGGGGCGCAATTGCGTCTGACCGCAACTGCCGCGCGCACTGCACCGTTCGGTGCTGCCTCCGCACAACTGGACGCTGTGTCTTTGCGCGGACAGTCGTTGCTGTTGTCCGGGGTATTGGCAACCTCCAACGCATCGCAGGGCGCCACGCTATGGATGCGCGCCGATGATGCGCATGGCAAACGCCTGGCCTTTGAAAGCTCGCAAACCGATCCGGTCAGCGGCACGACGCATGCAAGCCGTTCCATTGCGCTGCAGGTACCGATGGATACGCAGAAGGTGTTCATTGGTGTGGTGCTGCGAGGCGATGGAATGCTGGATGTCAGCCAGTTGCGCCTGACTGTCCAACCGCTGGCCGATGCGGCATCGGCCAGCGCGATCCTGGATGTCGCCATCCCCGCGATCCGGGAGCACGCCTTGCACAGCGCCCGCATTGACTGGACCACGCGTGAGCCGCAGCTGCGTGCGCAGGCTATAAACATGCGCGAAGTGGACGCCTATATCGCCATCGATGCATTGGTCGCCCAGCTCGATGACGGCCATAGTTTCCTGATGCGTCCTTCCAGGCGACATGCCGTGGAAGCCGTTGCACAGCGCGAGCGGCCTGCCATGCAGGCGCGTCTGCTGCCATCCGGCATCGCCTATCTCGAGGTCCCCGGCCTGATGACGTCCTCCAAGGAAGTCAGCAGTGCTTACGAGACATCGCTTGCAACGGCGCTGGATCAAGCCGCCGCACAGGCCAGCTGTGGCTGGATCGTCGATGTACGCAACAACACCGGCGGCACGATGTGGCCAATGATCAACGGGCTGCATCCGCTACTGGGTGATGCAGTGCTCGGCAACTTTGTCGATGCGGCAGGCAAGCGATCGCCCTGGCGGGCACGATCTTCGGCACGCGCGACTGCCTCGCTGCAAATAGATCGCCCGGTCGCGATCTTGATCGGCTCCAGGACCGCAAGTGCGGGCGAGATGGTCGCGATCTCCTTTCGCGGCCGTGCAAATACGCGTAGCTTCGGTCAGCCAAGCGCCGGCCAGACCACCGGCAATCGCTCTGTGGAACTGCCTGGCGGCGCTGTCCTTGCGATTGCCGCCAGCTACACGCAGGATCGCAACGGGCATCGCAATGATGGCCGGCTGCAACCGGATGTCCTGCTTGACTCGCAGGTCGATATGATCGACGCGGCTGCACAGTGGCTGCGGACGCAGGCCTGCGTCCGTTCGAAGTGATCGCCCTGTACGGGGGCTGGTGCATCCGGTAAACATTGTGACGAACGGCCGGTGTCGGTGCACCTTCAGCTGTATGGAACTGAATTGGTGGCCACGACTTACTTAGCCGCGGAGTGCCGCGTTCGCAGGGCGAGTTGCATTGCGCGAATACTGCCTGCGCACCAATAAAAAACGCCCGCATGCACCACATCAAAGCCTGCAACACACCCTGCATCGCAACATCCGGCTGCGCAGCCTGGTGGCATCAGGCCGCTACGCGCAGTGGTCTGCTCATTGAAGCAAATGAATGCGATCGCGATCACGCTGTCATTCCAATATCTGCATCGTCGGTGCGGTTTCAGGCATGAAATTGGCCATTTGTGGCAGCGAGTTGACAGCCCCGGCTGCGAAAGGCACCTTCGCTGATAACGTTGTCAGCGAGCAGGAGCCATTTCTGAAATCTTGAAAGCGTTGTCGTCCGGCTGCTGGTCGGACTGGCGCTGACCCGCACGCCGCTACGGTGATGCGGGACGCTGCTCGCATCCGGCACAGGGGACGGAGTGCGGGCATGTCACGCGCATCGCGCGTTGTCGTGCAACCACATGGTTGCCACCTGACATCCGTCAAGAGGTCTACGCAATGCCGTCTTCCCGTGTGTTCGAGTTGTCCCGTCACCTGTTCTGTCATGCACACCCGCTGCGGCGCACCCCATTGAGTACTGCAGTCCGCACTCTGTTGATCGGTGGCGCTGCCCTGGCAGGTCTTGCCGCATTGCCTGCAGGTGCGCAGGAGCAGGCTGCAGCCCCGCAGGAACAGGCGCCCGCGCAAACCAATCCCTCGGTGTCCACGCTGGACGAGGTCAAGGTCGTTGGCTATCAGGCCAGCCTTGGCAAGGCACTCAACGTCAAGCGCAACGCCGATGCGATCGTCGATGCGATCAGCGCCGAAGACATCGGCAAATTCCCCGACACCAACGTCGCCGAGTCGCTGTCGCGCCTGTCCGGCATCACCGTGGACCGGCAGTTCGGCGAAGGCGAGAAGGTCAGCATCCTCGGCACCGATCCGGCGCTCAACCGTGTGCTGCTCAATGGTCAGACCATTGCCTCCACCAGCTGGGGTGGCGACCCCAACGACCCGGACAGCCGCTCGTTCAACTACAGCACGCTGGCGCCGGAAGTGGTCGGCCTGATGGAGGTCTACAAGACACCGGAGGCGCGCATCGACGAAGGTTCGATCGGCGGCACCGTGATCGTGCACACGCGCAAGCCGCTGGAACTCGAGCGCAATACGCTGACCGGTACGGTGAGCTACGGTTACAACGACCGGTCCGACGAAGGCAAGCCGAATGCGTCGGCGCTGTACAGCTGGAAGAACCAGGATGAAACGTTCGGTGTCCTCACCTCGGTGATGCATTCGCAGCGCGTGCTGCGTCGCGATGGCGTGGAGATCTTCGGCTACGACGATGTCGCCGGCGCTGCGTTTCCGCCGGCCGTGGTCGGCAATAACACCGGCGTGTTTCCAACCTCGATCAATACCGCCTTGTTTCAGCAGACGCGCAAACGCGATGGTGTCAGCGCTGCATTGCAGTGGAAGCCGGATGCCGATTTCGAGCTCAACCTGACCGGCCTGTACGTCAAGGAAAGTTTCGACAACTACAACCAGAGCCGTTACGGCTATTGGGGCTCCAATCCCGGCGACGCACAGGCATTGGGCTTCGAAAATGGCGTGGCCACCTCGGGTACGTTCGGCGATCAATCCACCACATTCCTGGATGGCTACCTGCGCAACAGCGACGTCACCACCGGCAGCATCCATCTGCGCGCGGACTGGCACGGCGACGGCTGGAATGCATCCAGCCAGGTGGGTTACACCAGTTCGCAAGGCGGCGCCGAGCGCATCTACGGCATCCAGTTCCGCAACCTGGCCGGTTACAGCTACAACATCGACGGGCGCCGCACCGCGATGGATTACAGCACCGACCCCACCAACGCGGCGGCGATGCAAGTCAACAACGCCTCCGCCAGCCACAGCCCGCAGTACGACAAGGAGCGCTACCTGCAGCTGGATTTCGACCATGCGGTGGAGTGGGGGCCGTTCACGCAGATCCTGACCGGCATCAAGCTCACCAATCACGCCACCGGGCAGTCGGCGTACAGCCGCACCTGGACCCCGAACGACGGCAGCACGCTCGCGGATTTCTCGCCAGGCACCACGCCGTCCGGCTACCTGGACGGCCTGTCCACCAGCGCCGACATGCAACGCTGGTCCACCATCGGCCGCGGTGCGATCGGTCGCTACATCGGTGGTCTGGAAGGCGATGACGGCTTGCCGATCAGCTACGCCGGCAACTACAGCATCGAAGAACAGAACCGTGCCTGGTTCCTGCAGGGCAATTTTTCCGGCGAGCGCTATCGCGGCAACGTCGGCGTGCGTTACGTGCACACCCGCGATTCCACCGATGGTTTCAGCTACGCGCCCGGTGGCGGCTATACGCCGGTCGACTTCCTCAGCAGCTATGGCAAGTGGTTGCCGTCCTTCAACATCGCCTACGACCTGCGCGACGATCTGATGCTGCGCTTCGCTGCCTCCAAGGTGATCGCACGGCCGCGCTACACCAACATGACCCCGTACGTGGCTACCGACGACACCACGCTCACCGCGTCCACGGGCAATCCCGGCCTGAGTCCGTATGAGTCCACCAACCTGGGCGCTTCGCTGGAGTGGTATTTCTCCGACAGCAGCCTGCTCAGCGGCGAGTTCTTCTCGCGCGATATCTCCAACTACATCCTGACCACAGTGGAAGATCGGGTGTTCTTCAACAACGCCACCGGCGGCTCGAGCACCTACCAGACCTCCGTGCCGACCAACGCCGGCGATGCCAAGGTGCAGGGCGTGGCGCTCAACCTGCAGCACAACTTCGGCAACGGGTTCGGCGTGGTCGCCAACTACACCTATTCCGATTCGAAAACCGATGGCGATTACAGCCTGCCGTACAACTCGCGCAACGCCTACAACATCAGCCCGTACTACGAGCAGGGCAAATGGAGCGCGCGGGTGAACCTGGGCTGGCGCTCGGAATACTTCACCCAGATCGGCCGCCTCAACGGGCAGCAGATGACCGACGCGTTCACCCAGGTTGATGCATCTTTCGGCTACCAGGCCACCGAGCGGCTGCGTGTGGCGCTGGAAGCCACCAATCTGCTGGATGAAACCTACTTCAGCTATATCGGCAACAAGAACCAGCCGTACTACATCTACAAGAACGGCCGCTCCTTCATGTTGAGTCTGAATTTCAAGCTGTGACGTCGGCCGGGCGGCTGCTCTCGGGCAGCCGCCTTGTTGTAATGGCGGCGACTCGCGTTTGCAATGAGTCGCTGACGGTCGCCGGCGGATCTTTCGCCAGCCAGTATCGCTGCAGCAACGCTTTGCTTGGCACGGCTATATCCCTGTCGCGTTTCGACAATGGTATGCGCGATGCATCGGCTATGTGCCGGCCTTTCTTGCGGCCGCAAACGCCGCAATCCGCGCCTTCGCCAATGCCTCGCCGATCTGCGGGCCTTGCAGGCCTTGTGCGGCCAGGTCGCGCGCATTGATGGCCAGCGCAGCGGCGTGCAGGTGCTTGAGCTGTTCGCCCTGCGGATACGCGGCGTCTTCGCTGCCCAGCCGGCCACGCTTGTCGGCTTCGCAGACCAGCGCGAGTTGCGCGATGCGCTCGGGGCGGCGAAACGCGTCGCAGCGCACCAGCAGCTCGTGCACGGTGCGGTCGCGCAGTTCGGCCAGGCGATGCACGTTCAAGTGTTCGCGGCAGGCGGTGATGGCGAGCTGGCGATAATCCTGCGGCACCTTGAGCCGCTCGCATAATGTCTGCAGCGGGGCAACGCCGCGCTGTTCGTGCATGATGTGGCGCGGCCATTCTTCCGCCGGCGTGAGTGCCTTGCCCAGGTCGTGGGTCAATGCGGCAAAGCCCACCAGCGCGTCGCCGGGCGCCAGTCGCGCGGCCATGTCGCTGACCATTTCCTGGTGAATGCCGGTATCCACCTCCGGATGAAACTCGGCACGTTGCGGCACGCCATACAGTGCATCGATCTCGGGCAGGATGACGCGCAGCGCATCGGTGTCGTGCAGCGTGCGCAGGAATGCCGACGGCTGCGCACTCTCCAGCACGCGGCGCAATTCCTGCCACACACGTTCGGGCACCAGGCTGTCCAGCTCGCCGCTGGCGGCCATCTGGCGCATCAGTGCTGCGGTCTCTGGCGCGACAGTGAAACCAAGCGGTGCCAGGCGTGCCATGAAGCGGGCAGCGCGCAATACGCGCACGGGATCTTCGACAAAGGCCGGCCCCACGTGCCGCAGCACGCGCGCTTGCAGATCGCGCGCGCCGCAACACGGGTCGAACAACTCGCCGGTGTCTTCGTCGCGCGCGATCGCGTTGATGGTGAAGTCGCGGCGCAGCAGATCCTCTTCCAACGTCACCGAAGGATCGGCATCCACCACGAAGCCGCGATAGCCGCGCCCGCACTTGCGCTCGGTACGCGCCAACGCATATTCCTCACCGCTGCGCGGATGCAGGAACACCGGGAAATCCTTCCCCACCGGTTTGAAACCCAGGCGTTCCATCTGCGCCTGATCGGCACCGACCACCACCCAGTCGCGGTCGCCAGCGGGCTGGCCAAGCAGGGCATCGCGGACTGCGCCGCCAACGAGATAGATCTTCATCGCGACATGATGCCCGATGCGGTGCGCGGGTCGAAACACCATGCATCAATTGCTGTGGGATTTCCGCGCAGCGTTTGGGAATGCCAGGTGACGCCAACATGCAAATCTCGGCAGCTGGCTCCGATTGGTCAATGCGGGTCATTCAGCCGTAGCGCTGAGAGCGGCGGATCTGCGGCTTGGCTGCAGGCCCCTCGCCCGCCTACCATCGGGGGACACGCTTCAAGGCAGAGCCAGTGAACTGCGGCCTGGCTGCGAGGCCCTTGCCCGCCCACCATCGCAGGACACGCCGTGAATCCATCCATGGAGGCTCTTACGCGGCATCCATGCCGCTCAAGGTCCCGCGACGGTGGGCGGGCAAGGACCACTCGAGATGGTCGGTGTGCATGGTCAAGAGCTATGCGTGTTTCGTATTGTTCGCTACTGATGCGCCGGTTCAACGTCCAATGCACGTTGCCGACAAACAGCTTTTCACGCGGCCACCGACCAACACCCTAGTGCGGTGCCCTTGCCGGTTGCGGGACCGTGTGGCGGCATGGATGCCGCCACCGAGCCTCCACGGACGGATTCACGGCGTGTCCCG
>NZ_JAJGQM010000046.1 GCF_020784175.1 Xanthomonas campestris pv. asclepiadis | reverse complement strand
CCTTCGAAGCCGATCTTGCCGATACCGGGGAAATATTCTTTGGCGCCGATGTAGACGGTGTTGCTCATGGGGTGGAATGTCCTTGCTGCTGGGGGAGTTGTAGAAAGCGGGTCGATCAGCCGGCGTAGAGCGGGCTGACCACCTGCAGGTGCTTGAGGAAGGTCTGGTAGTGCTGCTGGTACTGGGCCACGCGTTGCGGATCCGGGTGCGCCGACAGGTCCTGGTCGATCTGCAGATGCTCCAGCACCACATCCGACAATGCGTCCGCACCGCCGTCGTCGCGATCGCAGGCCCACAGGGCCTGCAATGCGGCACCGAAGGCAGCGCCTTCGGGCTGGGTCGGCACCACGACCTGCAGGTTGAAGATATCGGCCACCATCTGCCGCCACTGCGCGCTCTTGCTGCCGCCGCCGGTGAGCAGGATGGTGTCGAACTGCAGACCCGCCGCGACAAAGGCATCGAAGCCGTTGCGCAGGCTGTAGGTCGCCCCTTCCATCGCGGCGCGATAGAAATGCGCGGCGGTGGTGTTGTGCAGGTCCATGCCGAACAGGCAGCCGTGGGCGTCCGGCAAATTGGGCGTGCGCTCGCCGTTGAAGAACGGCAGCAGCACCAGGCCATCTGCGCCCGGCGTGGTGCTGGCGATCAAGTCCTCGGTCTGCTCGCGGGTGATCGAGAACATGCGCATCACCGCCTCGGTGGCGACCGTGCAGTTCATGGTGCAGATCAGCGGCAGCCAGCCGCCGCTGGACGAACAGAACGCGGCCCAGCGTGCGTCCTCGTCCACCACCGGGTGATCGGCGTAGGCGAACAAGGTGCCCGAGGTGCCCAGGCTCATGGTCAGGCGACCGGGCACCACGTTGCCAGTGCCGATCGCGGCCATCATGTTGTCGCCGCCGCCGGTGGTGACACGCACGCCGGCCGGCAGGTTCAATGCGTCGGCGGCTGCGTTGGACAAGGCATAGACCGCGCCGGTCTCCACCAGCGGCGGCAATGCCTCGCGCAGGTCGCGCTGTGCGTCCACCGCGCCGAGCATGCGTTCGGACCACTGCCGTGTGCGCACGTCCAGCCAGCCGGTGCCGGAGGCATCGCCGACTTCGGCAAAGCGCTCGCCGGTGAGCCAGAAATTCACGTAGTCGTGCGGCAGCATCACCGTGGTCATCGCTGCATACGCCTCGGGACGATGCTTGCGTGTCCACGGCAATTTGGAGGCGGTGTAGCCGGCCATGATCGGGTTGCCGGCGGCGGCCACGCTGCCTGCCGCACCACCCACCGCGTCCATGATTTCGTCGCATTCCAGCGCGGTGCTGGTGTCGCACCACAGCTTGACCGGCGCGGTGACGCTGCCATCGGCGGCCACCGGCACGAAGCCGTGCTGCTGGCCGGAGACCGAAATACCGCGCACCCGTGCACGCTGCTCGCCATCGAGCTGGGCGAAGCAATGCACGATGCCGTCGATCCACCACTGCGCCTGCTGCTCGCGGGTGCCATCGTCGCGGCTGATCAGCTCCATCGGCGCGGCGATCGTGGCGACCACGGCGCGCTCCTGCGGATCGTAGGCAACCAGCTTGACGCTCTGCGTGCCCACATCCAGTCCTACGTACAAGCTCATTGCATCACCAATCGGTTGTTGTTGAGGCCCACCTGCTGGGTGCGACCGGCGCCCAGTTCCAGGTCCAGGGTCTGCCCTGCGTAAGACAGTTGATAGCGCCCGCCACGATCGCTGTGCACGCGGGCCTGCTGCAGGCGGCCGCCGTCCCAGTGCAGGTCCACGCTGGCGCCGCCGCGCACGCGCAAGCCCCGCACACTGCCGCGTGGCCAGGCCTTGGGCAGGGCGGGCAGCAGGAACACGGTGCCGCCCCAGCTTTGCAGCAGCATTTCGGTGATGCCGGCGGTGCCGCCGAAGTTGCCGTCGATCTGGAACGGTGGATGCGCGTCGAACAGGTTCGGGTAGGTGCGCTCGGGCGAGATCAGCAGTTGCAGGATGCGGTAGGCATGCTCGCCATCGGCCAGCCGCGCCCACAGGTTCAGGCGCCAGCCGATGCCCCAGCCGGTGGTGTTGTCGCCACGCGTTTCCAGCGTGCGCCTTGCTGCGGCGGCAAGCTCGGGCGTATCGCGCAGATTGATCTGGCTGGACGGATGCAGCGCATACAGATGCGAGACGTGGCGATGATGGATCTCCGGGGCTTGCATGTCCCAGTCCTGCTGCCATTCCTGCAATTGCCCTGCCTTGCCGATGCGGTTGGGCGGCAGTTGCTCGCGCAGCGTGCTTAGTTGTTGCGCAAAGGCGTCGTCGACCTTGAGCAGCTTGCTCATCGCGATGCATTGGCCGAACAGATCGCGCAGCAGTTGCGCATCCATCGTGGGGCCGGCACACAGCGCGGCGTTGAACGGATGCTGGTTTTCCGGCGACATCGAGGGATTGGTCACCATCGCGCCGGTCTGCGGATCCTTGACCAACGTGGCGACAAAGAACTCCGCCGCGCCCTTGAACAAGGGATAGATCCTGCCCAGATAGGCGCGGTCGCGGCCGTAATCCCAGCGGTCCCAGAGCTGCTGCAGCAGCCAGACGCCGCCCATCGGCCACAGGCTCCACTTGGCGCCATCGATCGTGCCGGCCTGGCGCCACAGATCGGTGTTGTTGTGCACCACCCAGCCGGGTGCGTCGTACATCGCACGTGCGGTGTGCGCGCCGGTCTTGGCCAGATCGAACAACATGGATTCCAGCGGTTCGACGCACTCGTGCAGCGCGTTGGCCTCGCTGGGCCAGTAGTTCATCTCGGTGTTGATGTTGATGGTGTACTTGCTTTCCCACGGCGGGTGCATCAGGTCGTTCCAGATGCCCTGCAGATTGGCCGGCTGGGTGCCGGGCCGCGAGCTGCAGATCAGCAGGTAACGGCCGAACTGGTGATACAGCGCCGCCAGCGCCGGATCGTCACCCTGCGCAAAACGCTGCACGCGTTCGTCGGTGGGCAGCTTGGCCGCGTCGCTGCTGCCCAGGTCGATCGCCACGCGCCGGAACAGCCGCTGGTGATCGGCCAGATGCGCACGCAGCAATGCGGCGTAATCCAGTTTGCCGGCCTTCTGCATGCTTGCCGCGGTCAAGGCGAGCGGATCGCCATCGACGGCGTCATAGCGCTGGTAGCTGGTGGCGGCGGTGAGCAGCAGCACCACTTCATCGGCCGCTTCGATGCGCAGGCGGTCGCGCAGGCCACTGAGCGTGCCGCCCTTGACCTGCGGCAGCACGCGCAAGGCAAAACGCAGCTTGCCGTCGATGCCGGCGAAGCTGCCGTTGCGGCCGCTGAACAGCAACCCGCCCTGCTCCACCGTGACCGCGCCGGTCTGCGGGCTGTCGATGCCCACGCGCAGGGAAATCGCACGGGGCCGATCGCAGGACAGGCGCACCACGATGCATTGCGACTGCGCCGACACGAACACCTCGCGCGTGTGCACAGCACCGCCGGAGCGGAACGTGGTGGTGGCCACGCCGGTATCCAGATCGAGCTGGCGGCGATACTCGCTGATGCCGTCGGCACGATCGAAATCCAGCAGCAGATCGCCCAGCGGTTGATACGGCATCTGCTTGAGCGGACGCGAGAGCATCTTCGCATCGGCCAGTGTTTCGGCCTCGGCATAGCGCCCGGCAAACACCAGCGCGCGCACCTGTGGAAGGGCCGCCAGCGCTTCAGGGCTGGTGGCATCGTACGGGCCGCCTGCGTACAGCGTGTCCTCGTTGAGTTGCAGGCGCTCGTGGGCAATGCCGCCCCACACCATCGCCCCTAGCCGGCCGTTGCCGACCGGCAGTGCCTGCACCCACTCGTTGGCCGGTTCGCGGTACCACAGCTGCAAGGCATCGCCCGCAGCAACAGCAGGCAGCGACTGCTCGCCGGCAGCCTTGGCCGGCGCAGCAACGGCAGAGGCAGCCGGCGCAGCGCCCAGCGCCGCGAGTGCGGCACCGGTTGCCTTGCAGACTTCCCTGCGGGTCAGCACGTGCACCACCGTGCTGCATGACCGGACCTGCACGCCCGAGCCTTGCGGCGATCCGGCATCTGCGCACTCACTGACTGACAACGAGTTGCGATCATCGACGACGCGCTTTGCCGGACGCAATCTTGCACTGCAACACGCTGACCGGATTGCCGTCGTACTGGATGCTGGCATCGCTCCTGGGCTCCAGCGCACCGGCGTCCTCGCGCGGGCCGTCGACAAAGCGCACGTTGACGGTACGCCTGGCCTGCATGCCGGTCCAGCTGCCTTCGCGCTTGCCGATGCTCAGCTCGCCCTTGGCCTGGTTCCAGCTCAGCGGAATGCGGCTGAACTCGCCCTTCTCGTAGCCGTAGCCCTTGCCGTCGTCCTCATACAGCGAGAACTGGCCGTCGGCACCGGTGTAGACCACCACGGTGAGCGGCGCATCCGGCTTCTGATCCACGTATTCCTGCACCGGGCCGGTCGGCACGATGGAACCGGCGCGCACGAACAACGGCATACGCTCGATCGGCGCAGCCGCTTCGATGCTCTGGCCGCCTTCGTAGCGCTTGCCGGTGGCGAAATCCAGCCAGCTGCTGCCGGCCGGCAGATAGACCTGACGCGAGGTGGCGCCGAAGCGGGTCACCGGTGCGACCAGGAAGGCCGGCCCGAAGAGGTACTGGTCGTTGATGTCGCGGACCTTGGGATCGTTCGGGAAGTCCATCATCATGCCGCGCATGATCACGCCATCGCGCTGATAGGTGTCGCCGGCCAGGCTGTAGATGTACGGCAGCAGCGCGTAACGCAGGCGGTTGTAGTAGGCCATGCTGTCGTAGAACGGCGTGCCTTCCGGGGCGATGTTCCAGATCTCGCGGTACGGGAACTGGCCGTGCGAGCGGAAGATCGGCACGAATGCGCCGAACTGGAACCAGCGGGTGTTGAGCTCGCGCCATTCGGGCAGATGCGCCGGGTCCTGGTTTTCATAGCGCTTCTCCACCGAGAAGCCGCCGATGTCGAAGGTCCAGTTGGGCAGGCCCGACAGCGCCATGTTGACGCCACCGGAGATCTGGTCGCGCATGTCGTCCCAGCGCGAGACGATGTCGCCGCTCCACACCGCCACCGCATTGCGCTGGGTGCCGGCATAGCCCTTGCGCGAGAGGATGAACACGCGCTTGTCGTCGGCCGCGCGGTCGCCCACGTAGACGCCATGCGTGTGCGGCAGCGGATAGGAGTTGAAGTATTCGGTGGACGAGCCCAGCGCGTTGGGCGTAGTGCGTGCCTTGCGCTCGCCGATGTCCAGGTTGGAATGCACATCCGGTTCGTCGGCATCCATCCACCAGGCATCGAAGCCCTTGCTGTTGAGCTTTTCGTTGACCTGGCGCCAGTAGATCGCCTGCGCCTTTTCCGAGTACGGATCGTAGAACGAGTTCTTGTAGCCCTTGCCGATCCAGTCCAGCTCGCCCACTTCCACGTTGCGCTTGAACATGAAACCGGCCGCGTCCAGTTCCTTGTAGTTGGCGGTGGTGGGATAGAACTTGGGCCAGATCGAAATCATGATCTGCGCATGCATGTCGTGCACGGCCTTGACCATGCCGTCCGGATCCGGGAAGTGCTGCTTGTCGAAATCGTGCGAACCCCAGGCGTCTTGGGGCCAGTACGACCAGTCGAGCACGATGTTGTCCAGCGACAGCTTGCGCCTGCGGTATTCGGCCACCGCGCCGACCAACTCGTCCTGGCTCTTGTAACGCTCGCGGCTCTGCCAGAAGCCGTAGGCCCACTTGGGCAGCATCACCGCCTTGCCGGTGAGCTCGCGATAGCCGGCCACGGCCTGGTCGTAGGAATCGGCCGAGACGAAGTAGTAGTCGATCATCTGGCCGGCTTCGGACCACAGCGACAGGTCACGCGCTTCGGCGGCCGGCAGCGGGTCGCGATGCAGCAGCGCGATGTAGCTGGGGTCGATCATGTCCCATTCGACCTTGACGGAGTGGCGCGTGCCCGGCTCCAGGTCAAGCGTGAACTCGTGATTCCACGGGTTCCAGTTCTGGCGCCAGCGATCGATGACCAGCTTGCCGTCCACATAGACCTTGCCGTACTCGCTCAGATACAGCGAGAAGGTGTGCTGGCCAGCGGTGAGCGCTTCGATCTGCCCCTCCCAGCTGACCTGCATGCGGCTGTTCTTGTCCTTGGACATCGCCTTCTTGGGGAACTTGGCCAGGTTGCTGAGGTACTGGTAGTTCACCTCGCTTTCGCGGCGCTCCAGCACCTGTTTGCCATTGATCGCATAGCGCGCGGTCAGGCCGCCCGGCTTGCCCTTGGCGTCGTACAACTTGAGCGTCTGGGACAACGGCTGCAGGCCGCGCGGGTCGCCCAGGCGACTGATCGAGTTGTTGTCCCACAGCAGGCCGTAGTTGCGGCTGGACACCAGATACGGCACCGCCATGTCGAGATTGTTCTGCTGCAGCTCGACGTTGCGGCCCTTCTGATTCATCCAGCCCTGCTGGTGCTGGCCGAAGCCGTACAGCGCTTCGTCGTCGGGCGACTGGAAGCGTTGACGCACGCTCAGGTACTGCTTGCCTTCCACTTTCAGCGGCGCAAAGCTGCGCCCGCCAGCCACCTCCGACAGCACCGGCTTGCCATTGGCATCGGCGAAGCTGACATGGCCATCGACGGTGGACACGGTGGCAGTGACCTTGCCGGTCTTCAGCTGCACGCTGTCGCCCTGCTCGGCCAGCTGGAAGTTGCCATCGCCCTGCACCGGCACGCGCATCAGGCTGGGGCTGCGCGCGAAGTCGCCGTCCGGGTCGGCACTGACGCGGATGATGCCGGCATCGACCACCTGCAGACGCACCGGTGCGGCGCCCTTGGCGCTCGGCACCACGGTGATGCCATCGGCGGCCTTGCGCACTTCCTGCGCGTGCGCGGCATTGGCCAGCAAGGCCAGCGACAACGCCAGGCACTGGGCAAGCGGTGTACGTCGGGTGGCAGGCGCATGGCCGGCGGAACGGTTGATGGTTTGCATGTTCACTCCCTTGGAATTACGAAACGCTGCCGCGGGGGCGGCAACGCATGGGTTCATTGCGTTCGACCTGGAAGACGGCCTGCTGCGCAGCGATCAGGCTGCGCAGCAGGCGGCCGTGCAGGCTTACTTGTAGGTGGCCAGCTTGATCTTCAGCAGCTGCGGTGCGCTGGAAAAGTTGACGCCGTAATCGGTCTGGTCGCCGTTCCAGTTGCGCTCGAACTTCCAGTCGCTGCCTTCGTAGACGCCTTCCTCGACGCGGTCGTAGAGCATGTTGGCGGTCGCCTCGCTGGCCGGATGCAGGGTCACGCGCACGTGATAGCCGGTGACCAGGAATTCGTCCGGACCCAGCTCGGCGATCAACGCCGCACCGATCGGCTCGGGGTTGCCCGGCGGCTCGCCCTTGAACCAGAACTGCGGCACGCCGTAGGTGATGGTGGCGCTCCAGCGGTCGTTGAGCTTCAGCTCCTGCACCGCCTGGCCGGGTTCTTCGGCGGTGCCGTGCAGCTTTCCTTCGGAGGCGGCCTTGGCGAACGGGCGCATGCCGCGCTTGACCAGCTCGAAACCCAGCGCGAACGGCGCCAGCGTTTCTTCATTGACGTGCTTGGCGCCCAGCGGATAGTTGGAGTACCGCGTGTAGTCCATGCCGAACGCCGACCAGCCGATGCCATCATGGCCCAGCGCGGGGAACAGGTAACGTGCGTATTCGGGGCGGTTGCCGGTTTCGGCGACGAACAGCGCATTGTCCGGGCGGGCGTAACGCTCCAGCACCGTGGTGTAGGTGCGGTACTCGGGCATGTAGATATCCGGCGCCAGCAGATCGATATGCGGGCCGGCCGCCTTCCACACGTCCAGCACGTTGTCGGTGGGGCCGCCGCTGGCGTACTGGCCGGGCTGGCCGGGATTGAACGGGCCGCGCAGCGCGGCATTGACGTACATTGGCAGCGGGTATTCGGCCTTGCCGGCCTCGGCCACCTGGTCGATGTAGCGACCGATCGACCAGGCATGGAAGATCTCGTCCGCATCGGCACCGAACACCTGTGCCCAGCTGCCCGGCTGCTTGTTCAGGCGCTTGAGCAGTGTGTCCGGCACCGGGCCGTCGAACAGCTTCTGCGCCATCGGCGAGAAGTCGCGCACGCTGCCATAGGTGCCCGGCTCGTTCTCGGGCTGGATCATGATCACGGTGTGCTGCGGATCGACCTGCTTCAGATGTTGCATGAAGGCCACGAAGGCCTTGCGGTCGGCATCCAGGGTGGCCTGCGCATGTGGCGACAGCGACCCGATCGCCTTGCCCTCGCGCGTCACCACGCGCGGGAAGCGCTGGTTGTCGGTCTTGACCCAGTGCGGCGCATACGCCGGCCCGTTGTTCTTCCAGGTCGCAAACCACAGCAGCACTAGTCGCACCTTGTGCTCGCGCGCCTGCGTGAGCAGCGTATCGACGAAGGAGAAATCGAACTTGCCTTCTTCCGGCTCGACCTGCTCCCAGGCGATCGGCACCTGCACGGTATTGGGGCCCAGCACCTGCATCGCCGGCCACACCTTGTCCATCACGCCGGGATAGTTGCTGGAGTTGTTGACCTGCGCGCCCAGGATCAGGAACGGCGCTCCATCGACCATCAACGCGTGCTTGCCATCCTTGCTGACGAACTGCGGCATCGGCGTCTGCGCAGCCGGCGCCGCTGCCGTGGCAGGCGCGGTCGCTGCGGTACCGGCAGTCGGTGCGACTGCGGCCGGCTTGGCTTTGTCGTCCTGCTGGCCGGACTGGCAGGCAGCCAGGGCCAGCGTCAGCGCGGACAGCAGCAGCGGACGCAGGCAGCGGCGTGCAGTCGAAGGAGTAATCACACGTGTAACGGGGGAATGCATGGACATAGGACTCCGTGTCACCAGGTATCGGTGCGGAAGGGGGAAACAGGAAGGTGTTCGCGATTGACCAGGTTGGCGTCGTCCGGGTTTTCGCTCCAGCCGTAGCGCACCGCGGCCGGTGCAGCCACCGCGTCGCTGCGCACGATCATCCGATCGCCGTCGATGCGCGCGGTGGCCGGATGGAAGTGTTTGTCGGCACCGGCGACGCGGAAGCCCTGCACGTCGCCCCCGTTACGCACCTGCAAGGCACTGCCTTGCAGATCGAAGCTCAGCACGGCCTGGCCCTGGGCAAAGCGCGCCTGCTTGAACACCGGCGCGCTGTACACCAGCGTTTCGCCGTACGCTACATGACGTGCAGCAATCGCAAGTCGATGGCCGACATCGCGCTTGTTGGTGGGATGGATATCGGTAGGGTTGCCGATATCGATGATCACCGCCTGCCCGGTCGCCGGCAGCGCCAGCGTCTTGGACTGCGACTCGCGCAACAGTGCCCACGGGCTCAGCTCGCCCCTGTCGCCGCCGGCCTTGAAGTTGGCCAGCTGCACCCACAGGAACGGCAGCGTTTTCGCGCCGCGCTCGGCGCGCCATTGCTGGATCATCGCGGCGAACTGTTCGCGGTACTTCACCGCGCCGGCCTCACTGGCATTGGTTTCGCCCTGGTACCAGATCACGCCCTTGACCGGGAACGGCTGCAGGGGGTGGATCATCTGGTTGTACAGCAGCGTGGGCAGCTGATTCTTGTTGTCGGCCAGCGACACGCGCACGGCGGCGGGACGGAACTTCCAGCCGCTCAGCGTGCGTTTGGCACCGGCGCTGGTCTGCACGAAGCGCTGCTCGTCCGGGCCATGCATGCCGCCGCCGCCACTGATATCTTCCACCCGCACCGCGATGTGGTTGACGCCTGCATGCAAGGCGGAGGCAGGCACCTGGTAGACGCGCGGCAGGTTCCACTGTTTTTCGGTCGTGCCGACCTGCTGGCCATTGACGTAGGTGATGTCCGAGTCGTCGATCTGGCCCACGCCCAGTTCGATACCGGCCTTGGCCTCGGCAGCGCTCAGGGTGACCGTGGTGCGATACCAGGCGATGCCGTCCATGCCGTCATAGCCGCTGGATTCCCATTGCTGGCTGGTCGGGATGCTGTCCCAGTCGCTGTCGTCGAACGACGCTTGGCGCCACTGCGGCATGTCGCCATCGACCTTGGGCCAGCGCGCGATGCGCTTGCCGGTGGCGGCCTGCGCGGCGGCATCGCGCTGCTTGATCGCCTCGATCGCGCCCTGGTTCTTCTCGCCATTCAAGCCCAGCGAGGCCGCGTCCATCCACGCCTCGATCGCGCTGCCGCCCCAGGTGCTGTTGACGATGCCGATCGGCACGCCGGTGCTGGCGCGCAGCTCCCTGGCGAAAAAATACCCCACTGCGGTGAACTCGCCTGCGTTGTCCGGCGTGGCGGCCTTCCAGTCGCCGCCGGTCAAGCGCGTTTCCGGCTGCAGCGACCACGACTTGGGCACCTTGAAGTGCCGCAACTGCGGGTCGTTGGCCGCGGACACCGCCTGCGGACCATCGCTGGCCTGCGCCAACGGCCACTCCATGTTGGATTGCCCGCTGGCCAGCCACACATCGCCGACCAGCACATCGCGCACCTGCAATTGGCCGCCGTCGCCCTGCACGCTCAGCACATACGGGCCACCGGCGGTATGTGCGGGCAGGCTCACCTTCCACTGTCCCTGTGTGTCGGTCTTGGCGGTGGCCTGCTTGCCGTCGAACCGCACCGTGATGGCAGCGCCCGGCGTTGCCCAGCCCCACACCGGCATTGCCTGATCGCGCTGCAGCACCGCGCCATCGGCAAACAGCAACGGCAAGCTCGGTTGCGCCAACGCTACGGGGCTGATCAGCACCAGGCCCAGCAGGCAGCCACGACGGATAAGGGAAGCGCTCATGCAATGATCTCCAGGGACGGCGCGACCAATCGGCGCGCAGCGATGCGACGGCGCACGCCGCCGTACACGGTAAGACAGCGCGATGACGCGCACAGCGACGCAGCGCTCATCGTGGATCGCCGTAGAAGATGCCACGCCCACCGGTGGCGAAGTACACGCGCCCGGGGATGCGCGGATCGCCGGTGACGCTGTACGGCTTGCCGAACCGGTGCGCGTCGTCGTTGATGCGCAACCAGTGCGCGCCTTCGTCGTCGGAGCGGAACACGCCGTCCACGCCATCCACGCGGCCGGCCAGATACAGCGCCGGCGGTGCGCCATCGCGCAATGCCTTGCCGATGCCCAGTGAACGCGCCTGATCCGGTTTGGACAAGGTCTGCAAACGCCCGCCCTGCCAGCGCATCACGCCCAGCGTGGGGCTGGCCAGATACACCACCCCCGCCCGCCACGGATCCGGGCGCAGCTGCGGACGCGCGCGCTCGTCGCGCACCGGGCTGCCGACCTGCGCGCCGGTGTCGCGAAAGTTCACTGCACCATCGCGGCTCTCGTACAAGCGCCCGCTGGCGGTATCCACTGCATACCAGCGCCGCGCATCGACGCGATCGGCCACTGCCACTGCGGTCTCGGGCAGCCCCTGTACACGCTGCCAGTGCTTGCCGAAATCGGCTGTGCGCCAGTTGCCGCCGGCGTCCGGCGCCCACACCACCTGCGAGGCATCGGCGGCAATGGCGATGTTGCCGGCGCCCTGCCCGGCCGGCGGCTCGCTGGCGAATGCCGTCCACTGCGCGCCGCCATCGCGCGAATACAGCGCACGGATCTCGTTGTTGCGGCGATCGCGCACGGTGCCGCTGCGCACCACCCACTGCGCGGCCTGTCCCGCAGCATCGATGCTCTCGCCATTGGTCAGGCGCGGGCCGGCGTACTGCAGCTGCGCACGTTCCAGATCGTCGTGCCGAAAACCGTCGATATCGCCGAGTGCGCTGAGCAGACGCGCGCCCGCCATCGGGCTGAGCAGATCCAGCGGCACGGTCTCTTCCAGCCCGCGATCCTGAAACCACCACTGCAACGGCCGCTGCTGCCTGGCGAAATCCTGCAGATTGCGCGAGGCCCAGATGCCGTAGCCGGTGACGAACAAGGCGTGGTTGCTGTCGAACGGATCGATCGCCAGGGCGCCCATCCAGTGCGGCGTGGCGTGCGCGGTCCATGGCGCGGCGCTGTGATCGAACTGCGCGCCGGCCAGCAACGGCGTCCAGCTGCGCCCCCCATCGACGCTGCGGAACAGCTCATCGCGCGGGCTACGACGGCGGAAGGTGCTGGCCAGCAGCACCTGCGGCTGCTGCGGATCCACCGCCACCGCGCCCCAGCCGAAGCCATCGCCGCCGGCCGGCTGCGCGAGCGGGCTGACCTCGCTCCAGCGCCCCTGCGCCGGGGTGTATTTCCACAGCGCGCCACCGGCCATCAGATCCGGGCCGGGCTGGTCGCCGTAGCTCAGGTACCACTGTCCATCGCTGCCACCGGCCATATGGCTGGGACGCAGGCCCCTGGGTTGCCCGGCCACCGCCGTCCAGCTGCGACCGGCGTCGTCGGAGACATACAGGCTGGTCTGCGCGGTGGACACGCCGACATAGATGCGCGGGGTCGGCCGACCGGCGCGGCCGCTGGCGGCATCGAAGACGACAAAGGCGATGCCCACGGCCTGTTCGCGTCCGACATGATTGCGCGCCGTCGCGCCCGCCAATGCCTCGGCAGGAAATGCGTCCACCCGCGCCCAGTGCGCGCCGCGATCGTCGCTGCGCCACAGGCCTGCATCGCGTGAGCCGAGCAACAGCACACGGCCATCGTGCGGGTCCACCGCCAGCCGTTCGCCATTGGCACGGCCCAATTGATTGCCGCCGAGTTTGAACGGCAACTCGGCACGCTCGAAACTGCGGCCGCGATCAAACGAGCGCAGCACCGCAGCATTGCCGGCGCGCTCGTGCATGTAAGTACCTGCGGCCAGATACAGCGCCTGCGGGTCGGCAGGATCGACCGCGAATGCGTCGATCCCCATCAGGTTCCAGTCGTCGGCGCCCAGCCAGTCGGTCAGCGCCACCCACTGCTGCGCGCGCGCATCCCAGCGGTACGCACCACCGACATCGGTGCGTGCATACGCAAGATCGCGCTCGGCGGGATGAAACAGCACACCGGTGACGAATCCGCCACCGCCGATGGCGACGCTGCGCCATTGGTAAGGCCCCTGCACCGCCGGGTCGGCGGCCTGCAGCGGCAAAATCGAAAGCGACAACAGCACCAGCAGTGCCAGCCATACACGGACCGGCCACATCGCTGCGGTAACGCGGCGCACAGTAGGCGGATCGATCACAGCGATCATTCCTCCGGCTCCCCTTGCGATCGACGGCATGCCGTCGATAGGAAAAACACCGGCCCGACGGGCTGCCTGCACAGCTCGCCGGACCGGAGACGCACTTCCTACGGCGCGTTCTACAGGCTGGCCCGCAATGTCAGGCCATACCGACGATCGTTGATCACGAAGTCACGGTAGCGCGACTCGGTGCCCAGATAGCTTTCGCGCCGGGTATCAAGCAGATTCACGCCATCGAGCGAAATTGACCACACATCATTGATGTTGAAACGCAGCGAGGCATCCAGCTGGCCGAAGCCCTTGTTGTAGACCGGCAGGTTGCCGGTGCCGTTGCCTGCGGTGGTCACCAGCCAGTCGCTGCGCCAGTTGTAGGCCACACGGCCCTGGAAGCGCGAGGTTTCGTAGCTGAGGATCGCGTTGTAGCTGTTCTTGGACAGGCCTTCCAGCGGCACGGTCAGCGCCTGGCCGTTGGTGTCGGTGGCGGTGGGGCTCGGCGCCTCGCTGTCGACATAGGTGTAGTTGGTCTGCAGGCCGAAGCCGCTCAGCCAGCCCGGCAGGAAGTCGAAGAACTGCGTGTAGCCCAGTTCCGCACCGCGGATCTTGCCGGCATCGCCGTTGACCGGACGGGTGATCTGCCACACGCGACCATCGTAGACCTCGTTGAACACGCTGTCGGCGATGAAGCCTTCGACCTTCTTGTAGAACAGGGTGCCGTACATCATCGAACCCTGGCCGAAATACCACTCCAGCGCCGTGTCGAACTGATCGGCCTTGACCGGCTCCAGATCGGGGTTACCCGCCCTGCCGGTGAAGGTCGAGGCGCCGTTGGAGGTGCCGGTGCTCAGGCTCAGGTTCGGGTTGAGGCGATCGAAGGTGGGACGCGAGATACCGCGCGAGGCGGCAAAACGCCACTGCAGCTGATCGCTCAGCATCCAGCGCAGGTTCAAGCTCGGCAGCACGTCGGTATAGGTCTGCTGCGCGTCCACCGGAATCAGGCCGCCGCCCTCGCCGTCGGTGCCGGTACGCACGCCGGTGGAGCCGACCTCGGTCCGCACCACGCGCACGCCGATGTTGCCGTCGAACGGAATCGAATCACTGTCCACGCCGAAGCGCAACACGCCGTAGGCCGCGTAGGTCTTCTCGGTCTGCGCGTTGATGTTGTTGGGCGAAAACTCCAGCGGGCTGGCACCGAAGGTGGCCAGGGTCTGCCGATAGTTCGCCACCGCCGCATCGGATGCGGTCAGGGTCGGACCGAAGGCATGGCTTTCACCACGGAAGAAATCGGTGATCGGATTGGTCACGACGCCAACGCTGGGGAACTGCGAGAACGGCGCGCCCGCGCAGTTGTTGATGCACATGAAACGATAGATATTGCCCTTGGTCTCGGCATCGCGGTCGGTGTAGCGCACACCGGCCTTGAAGCTGCGCACGAAGTCGCTGTCGAAGGCCAGATCCATGTCGGCGCGCCAGGCGAACTCGGTGCCCTTGTTGTCGTCCTTGTTGTCCAGGTGATAGCGCCAACCGTCGTAGTTGTTGACGTCGGCCAGATAACCTTCCGCGCCGCTGGCATCGGTCACCGACAGGCGCGGCAGATCGCCGCGGAAGTCGACATTGAACTGCGGGCTGGTGGACTGACCGGTGGACAGGATGTAGCGCGTGCCGGTGGTGGTGGCATCGACATACTGGAAGTCGGTGCTCAGGGTCAGCTTCTCGTTGACCGTCCACTTGGCGCCCAGCGAGTAATCGGTGGTCACCGAATGCCGCTCGGTCAGGCTGGTGTTGGACTCGGTCGGCACGTTCTGGAACGAGCCGTTGACGAATTCGTTGCGGTCGTTGACTTCGATGCCGGGCAGGCCCTGCATCGGGTTGGCGCCGGTCAGGGCGAAGAACGAATAGTCGTGCCAGCTGAAGTCGTATTCCGAACGCAGCACCTGCGTGTAGACCTCCACCGCATCGTTGGGACGCCATTGCATCGCGAACGCACCGGTCTTGCGCTCACGCTCGCCGACGGTGGTGTTGATGCCGGCGCCGTGCGGCACCGACACGCCCTGGCCTTCATAGCCCGGCAGATCGGTCTGGGTGTACCACGGCTCGATCGAGATGGTGTCCTGGCGGAACGGGCTCTTCTGCTGCGAGTAGTTCACCAGCAGGCCGATCTCGCCGATGCCGGTCTGCCAGCCATCGCTGAACAGGCCCGAGAACGCCGGCTTGCCGTCGTCGGCCAGGTCGTAATAGTTGTACTGGACGCTGCCGGCGATCTTGCGGCCGTCGTAGTCGAACGGCAGGCGCGTGCGCAGGTCGACGGTGCCGCCCAGGCCACCTTCGATCATGTCGGCCGAGGGATTCTTGTAGACGTTGACGCCGCCGAGCAGTTCGGCCGACACGTCCTCGAAGCTCAGGCCACGGCCATCGTTGGCGGTGAAGATGTCACGGCCATTGAGTTCGGTACGCACCTGGGTCAGGCCGCGGATGGCGATCGAGCTGCCTTCGCCGTAGTTGCGCGTGATCTGGATGCCGGAAATACGCTGCAGCGCCTCGGCGACATTGTTGTCGGGCAGCTTGCCGATGTCTTCGGCAACGATCGAATCGACGATCTGCTCGGCGTTCTGCTTGACCAGCTGCGCCTTGGTGCGGCGGAAATCACGGATCGAACGCTGACCCACAGTCCGGCCTGCCGGAATGTGGCGATGTTGCACTGACATGGTGCTCCCTCCCAGGACGCATGTACTTCTAGTTTTAGCGGGTCGGTGCGCGAACGCCCTGCCCGTCGTTGGTGCTGGCCCGCATCCGCCCACGACCGGAAGGCCGGGCGGTTGCGATGCGTGGTAATCCTGACAGGGTTTACCTAGCGGCTGCGGCCGGAGCATAGGGCGGCGCCGTCGTGCCACACCAATGAAATATTCCTGGAAAGGTATTCGTAAAACCTATAGCAACGCCGACAAACCCGCCGGGTCTGGCATTGCGGATCCGGATCGCCGGATCGGCCAAAGCGGGCTCAACTCCATGAGCCCGCACACATCTGTTCCGTGACGGCCTTCGCTTACCAGTTCATGCGCAGCACCAGCGAATAGCGCCGGTCGTTGACGAAGGAGGAGCGCGTATACAGACGCGGATCCACCTCCCCGCCCTCATACGAGGTCGGCCCCATCAGCACCTTGGTCACCGTGTTGGTCAGATTGTTGGCCTGCACGCCCAGTTGCAGGTGTTCGTTGAAGCGGTAGAAGAACGAGCCGTCGAGCTGGCCGTAGTCGTCGGCCCAGGTGGGCAGACGGGTGGACGCATCGCTGGTGGTCAGCAGGTAGCGCGAGCGCCAGTTGTAGGCCAGGCGCAGCGACAACGGCCCCTTCTCGTAGATGCCGGCCAGGTTGTAGCTGCGCCGCGACAAGCCTTCCAGCGGCAGCTCGACCCCGGTGACGGTGGTGTTGGTGTACGGGTCGGTGGCGGTGTTGGCGCCGCCCTGGCTGTCGACGAAGGTGAAGTTGGCATTGACGCCGAACCCGCTCAGCCAACCCGGCAGCTGATCGAAGAACTGGGTATAGCCCAGTTCCGCGCCGCGGATGGTGCCCTCGTCCATGTTGTACGGACGCGTCACCAGCCAGGGGCGGATGTCGTAGATCTCGCTGCGGGTCTGGGTGGAGAAGTAATCCTTGACCTTCTTGTAGAACAGCGTGGCGTACAGCATGTCGCTGGTGTCGAAGTACCACTCCAGCGCGGTGTCGAACTGGTTGGCCACCATCGGCTTGAGGTTCGGGTTGCCGGCGGTGCCGACAAAATCGGTCGCCTGGCCGGCGTCGTTGGTCTCCACGTTGAGCAAGACATATGGCTGCAACTGGGTGTAGTCCGGGCGCGCCATTGCCTTGGAGGCGGCAAAGCGCCATTGCAGGCTGTCGGTGAAGCGCAGACGCAGGTTCAGGCTGGGCAGTACGTTGGTGTAACGACCCTGGGAGTTGTTCTCGAAGTACTGCCCGGTGTAGCGCGCCTGCAGTTCCGGCGAGACGTTGAGGCCGGCCAGATTCTGGAACTGGCCAAAGCCCTCGGCCTGGGTCTTGGTCTGCACCACGCGGATGCCGACGTTGCCGTCCACCGGAATGCCCCAGGCCTCGTCGTTGCCGAAGTACAGCGCCGCATAGGCGGCCTGGGTGCGCTCGAACTGGCGGTTGGTGTCCTGCGGCTGATAGGTCTCCGGCGCCCAGCCATAGCCGCGCAACGCCACGATCTGCTGGATCATCTGCGAGGCCGAGGCGTAGTTGTTGACCAGGCTGCTGTTGGGCACCACCAGCGTGGTCGGCACGTTCACGCCGCCACGGAAGAAGTCGGAGAAGGTGAACAACGACGACTGGTCGGTCATGAACTCGGACATGTTGGCCAGGCCGTTGCTGGTGCCCGGAATGGCGGCCCAGTTGTCGGAGATCACGCCCCAGTTGTAGCCGGAATTCTTGTTGATCTGGTTGCGGTCGGTGGCGCGCATGCCGAAGCGCGCAAAGCGCAACCAGCTGCTGTCATCGAAGGTGTATTCCAGATCCACACGGGTGGACAGCTGTCGTCCGCGGTTCTTGCCCAGGTGGTCCATCGCCGCCGCCCAGAAGTAATTGGACGGGTCCTGGGTGAAGGCCGGGTTGGCGATCTGCACGCTGGGATACCTGCCCGACACGTCGTAGGACAGGCCCGGCAGATAGGTCGCACTGAACACGGTGAAATCCAGCTGTTCGTTCTCCGACTCCACCAGCTGCATATCGCCCTTGATCTGCAGGTTGTCGTTGAAGAAATGGCTGAAGCCCACCGACATGTCGGTGGTGGTGGTGCGCTGTTCGGAATAGCGGTTATCGGTATTGAAGCGCATACCATCGCCGGTGAGCACCCCGCGCCACGAGCTGGATACCGGCGAGCCGCGCAGGAAGGCGCCGCGATCGTCGTAGTCGAAGGTCGTGCCTGGCGCCGGCGTGATGCTGTTGTTGCTGTCGTTGAAGAACGCAGCGCGCTCCTGCCAGTTCATCTCGTAGCGCGAGCGCAGGAACTGCGCATAGATCTCGGTGGCATCGCTGGGCTTCCACTGGAACGCCGCCGCGATCCCGTCGCGCTTGCGCTCGAAATCCAGCTGACGCCAGTTCACCCCGCCCGGCACGAACACTTCGCTGCGCCCGCTGCCGGCCAGCACGGCCTCATCGGTCCGCCGCACGTACGGCTCCACCTGGATGCCGTCCGAGCGCGTGGCCAGCTCCGAGTGCGCGACGTCGATCATGAAGCCCATTTCGCCGATGCCGGTGTTCCAGCGGTCGCTGAACAGGAACGAGGCCGACGGCTTGTACTTCTTGCTCATGTCGCCGTAGTTGTAATCGACGTTACCGCCAACGATCCGGCCCGGATTGTCGAACGGCATGCGCGTGCGCAGATTGACCGTGCCGCCCAGCCCGCCTTCGATGATTTCCGCCGAGGGGTTCTTGTAGACGTCCACACCGGCCATCAACTCGGCCGGCACGTCTTCGAAGCTCAGGCCGCGGCCGCTGGCGGAGCTGAAGATGTCGCGGCCATTCAGTTCGCCGCGCACCTGGGTCAGGCCACGGATCATCACGCCACTGCCTTCGGCGGAGAAATGGTCCGGGTCGCTGCGCGCGGCAAAGTGATCGATGGTCACGCCGCTGACGCGCTGCAGGGTTTCGGTGACGCTGCGGTCTGGCAAGGCGCCGATGTCCTCGGCACTGACCGAATCCACGACCTGGCTGGCATCGCGCTTGATCACCTGCGACTTGATCAGGCTGGCGCGCACACCGCGCACTTCCACCGCATCCAGATCCACCGCGTTGCCGGCAGTATTGCCGGCGGGGGCAGTCGGGGGCGACTGCGTCTGTTGGGCGTACACCGGTGCGGCGAGCAACAGCCCGATGCTGACGGCCATGGCGGAATGACGCAAACGCGGGGTACGACGTGCGTGCACGCCCGTCCCTGCCGAGGCATGGCTTGAAAACTTGTACATCTGAATCCCTCCCAGGACGCAAGACGACGGAAGACTGGTTGTCGCGACACCGTCAACGGGCCGCATGATCGTGCAGGACGCGGGCGTTGCCGCCCGGCTCCACTTCTCACTGCATGGCGGCTTGGCCGCCGATCACCTGCCCGACTTCACGTGCGCTTCAGCGTGCGATCTGGCTCACAGATATAGGCGCGTGGTCTAGCGCCAGCCAATGAAAAATTCACAGCCTGGTATGCCCTGGCGGAATACAAATGGAAGAGCCCGCTTAACCAGTGGAATCCGGCCCGCGCAGACCGGGATACAAACGACGCGCGGTGCTGCGTAGCGCCTGCAGGATGCGCTCGGCTCCCGGCGGCAGGATGTAGTCGCGCCGCCGGATGATGCCGAACGACTCCATGCGCACGCCCAGCTCGATCGGCAGCACGGTCAACAGCTTGGCCTGGATCAGCGGCGCCACCGATTCCACCGGCAAGGCGGTCAGCATGTCGGTGCCGCGCAGCAGCGTGGAGGTCACCGGCAGCGACGAGGTCTCGATCGCATTGGTCGGCGTCTGCACGCCGTGCTCCATGAACATCGAATCCAGCCGCGCGCGCAGCACGCTGTCGGCCGGCGGCAGGATCCAGCCATAGCGCACCAGATCCGCATGCTGCAGGCCGGCCCGGCTGGCCAGCGGGTGGCCGGCACGCGCGATCACCGAATGCGGCTCATCGGCCAGCGGCTCGAACTCCAGCTCGCCCACGCCCTCCGGCCCCAGGATGCGGCCGATCACGATGTCCAGCTGGCCGTCCAGCAACTTGGCCACCAGCGGGCGGCTGTAGTCCATTTCCACCCGCACCAGGATGTCGGGGAACTCGCGCTTGACCTCGGCGATCGCCTGCGGCACCAGGTTGGTACCCGGATTGACCACGGTGCCGATCGAGGCCTGGCCCATGCGCCCGGCACGCAGCGCGGCGATTTCTTCCTGCGCCCGGCCGATCTCCGACATCGCCGCGCGTGCGCGCCGGATCAGCACATGGCCGTACCAGGTGGGTTCCACCCCGCGGGCATGCCGCTCGAACAGTTTCACTCCCAGCATGTCTTCCATTTCCGCCAGCAGCTTGGAGGCGGCCGGTTGGGTCATGCTGGCGGCCTCGGCCGCACGCAGCACCGAGCGTTGTTCGTGCAGATGCAGCAGCAGCAGCAGCTGGCGTGTCTTGAGGCGGGCAGCGTTGAACCAGGGAGTGCTGGAATTTGCCATGGGGTATCGCCACGCAGGTGTATTCGTAGGAGGAATAGAATATGCCGAAAATTTCATTTGCAGCACATATCTCCGCGCGCGAGGCTATCGAACGCCGCAGCAGGAGCCCCTACCTCCCGGGCGCGGCCAGAACAGACGTGACCCATCTTCCACGAGATGGCAACACGCACGCCATGATTGCGGAGGTGGACGACGATGACGGCAACTTGCCGGCCAATTGCAGGCCGTTGGAGTGCGCACGCAAGTGCCGCAGCCACCGCGTCGCGGCTGCCTGCCGCCCTCCACGCGCCGCCGTGCAGCGCTGCAACTTCCCCCGACGTTGGCGACCCTCCGGCCGCCGACGGCCGTTTTCCGCTCTATCGCGAGTAATACGATGACCTCAGACACCACCGCCAGCCTGTTCGCCCTGCCACTGATCGCCATCCTGCGTGGCATCACGCCGGAAGAAACGCTCGACCATGTCGGTGCACTGATCGACGCCGGTTTCGACGCGATCGAGATCCCGCTCAATTCGCCGCGCTGGGCCGAGAGCATTGCGCTCGCACAGCAGACCTATGGCGAGCGCGCCTGGATCGGCGCCGGCACGGTGCTGCGCAACGACGATGTCGACACCCTGGCCGAGATCGGTGCGCGCTTCATCGTCACCCCGAATACGCGCCCGTCGCTGATCCGCCATGCGGTGTCGCGCGGGCTCACCGTGGTGGCCGGTTTCGCCACCGCCAGCGAGGCGTTCGACGCCATCGATGCCGGCGCAACGATCCTGAAGCTGTTCCCGGCAGCCACCTATGGCGCAGCGCATGTGCGCGCGCTGCGCTCGGTGCTGCCCACCCACATTCCGGTCTATGTGGTCGGCGGCGTCAGCCCGCAGACCCTGGCCGGCTTCCTTGCCCAGGGCGCCGCCGGCGCCGGCATCGGTGGCGAACTGTACAAACCCGCGCAATCGCTCGAAACGACCCAGACGCATGCACGCGCCTTCGTGCAGGCCTACCAGGAACTGCAAGGATGAAGATCACCCGCCTCACCACCTACCATGCCGCGCCGCGCTGGCTGTTCCTCAAGGTCGAGACCGACGAGGGCATCACCGGCTGGGGAGAGCCGGTCATCGAAGGCCGCGCGCGCTCGGTGGAAGCTGCCGTGCACGAACTGGCCGGCTATGTGATCGGCAAGGATCCGGCGCGCATCAACGACCTGTGGCAGACCATGTACCGCGCCGGCTTCTACCGCGGCGGCGCGATCCTGATGAGCGCCATCGCCGGCATCGACCAGGCCTTGTGGGACATCAAGGGCAAGGCGTTGGGCGTGCCGGTGTACGAGTTGCTGGGCGGGCTGGTGCGCGATCGCATGAAGACCTACCGCTGGGTCGGCGGCGACCGCCCGGGCGCGATCATCCAGCAGATCACCGACTACCGTGCGCTGGGCTTTGACACCTTCAAGTTCAACGGCACCGAGGAAATGAAGCTGATCGACAGCGCGCGCGCGGTCGATGCGGCAGTGGTCAAGGTCGCCGAGATCCGCGAGGCCTTCGGCAACACCATCGACTTTGGCATCGACTTCCATGGCCGCGTCGGCGCGCCGATGGCCAAGGCGCTGCTGCGCGAGCTGGAACCGTTCAAGCCGCTGTTCGTCGAGGAGCCGGTGCTGGCCGAACAGGCCGAGTACTACCCGCGCCTGGCCGCAAGCACCTCGATTCCGCTGGCCGCCGGCGAGCGCATGTTCTCGCGCTTCGAATTCAAGAACGTGCTGTGCGCCGGCGGGATCGGCATGGTGCAGCCGGACCTGTCGCATGCCGGCGGCATCACCGAGTGCGTCAAGATCGCCGCGATGGCCGAGGCCTACGATGTCGGCTTCGCGCCGCACTGCCCGCTCGGCCCGATCGCGCTGGCCGCCTGCCTGCACGTGGACTTCGTGTCGCACAACGCGGTGCTGCAGGAACAGAGCATCGGCATCCACTACAACGAAGGTGCCGACCTGCTCGACTACGTCATCAATAAAGACGATTTTCAGTGTGTCGATGGCAGTATCGCCGCCCTGCCCAAGCCCGGGCTCGGTGTGGAGATCGACGAAGACATGCTCAAGCGCGCAAACGAAAATCCGCCGGACTGGCGCAACCCGGTCTGGCGTCACAGCGATGGCAGCATCGCCGAATGGTGAGCACGCCCGAACACACCGCCGTACTGGCGGTCGACAGCCGCTGCACGCATGGCGAAGGCGTGCTGTGGTGCGAGCAACGTGAAGCACTGTACTGGGTGGACATCAGCGAGAAGCGGCTGTGGCGGCATCATCCGCACAGCGCACGCACGCAGTACTGGACACTGCCGGACCGCCCCGGCTGCCTCGGCCTGATGGACGACGGCCGCGTGCTCATCGCGCTGGCCAAGTCGATCTGCATCGCCGACCCGGACAACGCCGACGGCGACAGCCTGCCGCTCCAGCACCTGGCCGATATCGAAGCCGACAACCCGCACACGCGCAGCAACGATGGCCGCGCCGATCGCAACGGCAACCTCGTGTTCGGCACCATGGACGAGCACGACCACAAGGCCGCACGCGGCGCGATGTACCAGTTCTCGCTGCGCCACGGCCTGCGTGCGTTGCCGCTGCCGGGCGTGTCGATCCCCAACTCGATCTGCTTCAGTCCCGACGGCTGCACGCTCTACTACTGCGACTCGCTGCGCCCGCAGATCCTGTGCTGCGATTACGATGCCGACACCGCCCAGACCAGCAACGTGCGCGTGTTCACCACGCTGGATCGCGACGACGCCGAGCCGGACGGCTCCATCATCGACAGCGAAGGCCATCTGTGGAATGCGCAGTGGCGCGCCTGGCGCGTGGTGCGTTACCGCCCCGACGGCAGCATCGAGCGCATCGTGCAACTGCCGGTCAAGCACCCCACCTGCAGCGCCTTCGGCGGTGCCGCGCTGGACCGCCTGCACGTGATCAGCTCGCGCCTGGACCACAGCGCCGAAGAACTGGCGCGCACGCCGGAAGCCGGCGGCCTGTACGTCTGCGACGTGCCGATCAACGGCCTGCCCGAGAGCCGGGTGGCCAGCGCATGATCGCCATCGACTGGGGCACCAGCAGCCTGCGCGGCTATCTACTCGCTGCCGACGGCCGGGTGCTGGAGCAGCGCCGCGGCAGCGACGGCATCCTGACCTGCCAGGGCCGCTTCGCCGAGGTGCTGAGCACGCTGATCGAGGGCTGGGACGGCCCGCTGCTGCTGTCGGGCATGATCGGCAGCCGCAATGGCTGGGTCGAACAGGCCTATCTGCCCTGCCCGGCCGATACCGCCGCGCTGGCGCAGGCGATGCGCAGCTACGCCGACCTGCTGCCCGGACGCACGCTGTGGTTCGTGCCCGGCGTGAGTACCGGCCAGCAGCACGGCGTGCCCGATGTCATGCGTGGCGAGGAAACCCAGCTGGTCGGCCTGATCGCCGCACTCGGCGACGGCGCGCACGTCGCCTGCCTGCCCGGCACCCACAGCAAATGGGCGCAGCTCGACCACGGCCAGCTGACCGGTTTCGCCACCGTCATGACCGGCGAACTGTACGCGGTGCTGCGCCAGCACAGCATCCTGGGCAAGCTGATGCAGGACGGTGATGCAGAACTCGACACCGACGCATTCGCGCAAGGCGTCGATCGCAGCGCCGAGCCCGGCGGGCTCAGCCACCACCTGTTCGGCGCACGCACACTGGGCCTGTTCGACCGCCTCGCCGCCAGCGCGCTGCCGTCCTATCTGTCGGGCCTGCTGATCGGCCACGAACTGCGCGAGCACCGCGGCAATCACGCCACCGTGCACCTGGTCGGCAGCCCCGGCCTGGCGCAACGCTATGCGCTGGCGCTGGCGCATCTGGGCGTGCAGACGCAGCTGCATCGGGAAGATCTGGCTGCGACGGGATTGTTCGCGCTGGCCAGGCAACGCGGCTTGGCCTGACCGGAGACGGTCAGGACCGCGCCGAGCGGCCAGGGCTGGAGGCCGACAAATCCCGGCCAACCCCACACCGGCCACCGGACTGCTTTAGAATTGACAGGCTAAACGCCGGATTCCGCCATGCCTTTTGTTGTCACCGAAAACTGCATCAAGTGCAAATACACCGACTGCGTCGAGGTCTGTCCGGTGGATTGCTTCCACGTCGGCCCGAATTTCCTGGTCATCGACCCGGATGAGTGCATCGACTGCACGCTGTGCGAGCCGGAATGCCCGGCCAATGCGATCTACCCGGAAGACGACGTCCCGGCAGGCCAGGAAGGCTTCGTCGCGCTCAACGCCGAGCTGGCCAAGGCCTGGCCGGTGCTGACCGTGCGCCAGGAGCCGCTGCCCGATGCCGCCGAGTGGGACGGCAAGCCGAACAAGTTGCCGCTGCTGCAACGCTGACATAGCGCCTGGCCGCCTTCAGCCGCAGCAACGCCAGGGCAGCGACGACACCGCATCAGAAACGCAGAACGGGCGCCCGAAGCGCCCGTTCTGCTGTCTGCGATGGCTGCAGCGGCCTCAGCCGCCCAGCTTGCCCTTCAACGCCGTGATGACCGCCACCGGCGCTGCCGCAGTGGCCGGCATGCCGCGCGGATCCACTGCCGACACATAGCTGCCGGCGTCGACCTTCACCACGCGTACCAGGAAGCTGGAACCTTCGTAGCTCACGTCGTAGGAACCGAGCATCTGCGCCTTGCTGGCGATGGTCAGGCCGGGAATGTCGGCCAGTGCCGCACCGACCTTGGCGAACACTTCGTCGCGCTCGCCCGCCACGGTGAAACCGCTGTTGGCGCTGGCGGACGGCGGCGCCGAAGTGTTCTGCTGCGCGCTCGATGCCAGCGTCGGCACCTTCATCGCACCGGAGGTGTCGGGCAGGTTCAGATCCGGTGGTACTTCCAGCGGACGGGATTCCGGGGCCAGCGCGTAGTCACCGCGCGCACCCTTGTGGAACCAGCTGCAACCGCTCGTGGCGGCGACGGTGGCGGTCGCCAGCAACGCGAGCGAGAGCACGCGGACGGGGGAAACGGAATGACGCATCGATAGATCTCCTGGGTCAGGCCGCGAGCATTTCGCGGCTGGAAAGCGCTTCCAACGCAACAGCGTCGGCGGCAAGGCGGTCGGCGGCAGGCTGGTGCGCCGCAGAAAGGGGCAGTAACGGCAAACGCAGGCCGTGTCCGATCCCGGCGCGCTGCAGCAGCGCCTTGACCGGGATGGGATTGGATTCGATGCCGCAGAAACTGTGGTACTCGCTCAGGCGTGCGTCCCACGTGGTGGCCGCCTCACGCTGGCCATCGCGGGCCAGGTCGCACAAGCGCCGATAGGCCGACGGCAAGGCGTTGGACGCCACCGAAATCAATCCGTCGGCGCCGGACAGCATCGCCTGCGCGGCGCTGCCGTCGTCGCCGCTAAGCACCACGAAGGTGTCGCTGCGCAGCGACAACAGCGCGGCCACGCGCTCGGGTTCACTGCGCGCTTCCTTGATGCCGACGATGTTCGGATGCCCGACCAGCGTGGCAACCGTCTCCGGCAACAGGTCGCATCCGGTGCGGCCGGGCACGTTGTACAGCACCACCGGCAGCCCGCCATTGTCGGAAACCGCCAGGAAATGCGCCTGCAGCCCGGCCTGGGTCGGACGCACGTACGGCGGCGTCACCACCAGCGCGTACTGCGCACCCAGCGCAGCGGCGCGGCGCGTCTGCGCGATGGTCTTGGCGGTACCCGACAGGCCGGTACCGGCCAGCACCGGCACGCGGCCGGCCACCTGCGCAACCGCAGCGCGCAACAAGGTGTCGTACTCCTCGTCGCTCAATGCGGCAGCCTCGCCGGTGGAGCCGGCAACGACGATTCCCTGCACGCCGCCGTGCAGTTGCTGTTCCAGCAACCGCCGCCAGGCATCCAGGTCGAGTGCGCCGTCCGGACCGAAAGGGGTCGCCAGCGCGGTGATGATGCCGGAAAGGGACAAGATTCTGCTGCTCTTACGTGACAGGAAAGGCCCGCGCGCACGCGGGTTGTGGCCGCCTGCATGTTACTTGCGGCGCGAAACCACGGGCAAGTATGCTGGTCACCGCCAGGGCGCCTGCCCGGGCGGCCATTCAGCCTGATGCAATGCCGGAAGCCCCTTTGACCGACTCGACTCCCCGGCCCTCGCCGACCGAAAACCACCTCCTGATCAACGCCTACACGACGCATCCGGAGTCCCCCCTGTTGCCCGTCACCCGCCGCATCGCCGACAGCGGCTGCAATCTCGTGGACGCCCGCCTGGCCACGGTGGGGCGCGATGTCTCGGTCACCGCCCTGGCCACCGGCTCCTGGGACTCGGTCGCCAAGTTGGAGGCCATGCTGACCCGGCTCGAGCGCGAAGAGGGCCTGAAGCTGGTGTGGTACCGCACCGGCCCCAAGCAGACCCAATCCAACCTGCTGCCCTACATCGTCGAAGTCATTGCCGCCGACAAGCCGGGCATCCTGTTCCAGCTGGCCGATTTCTTCGACCGCCAGGGCATCACCATCGAGAACCTGCAGAGCACCCGCTACCGTGCCATGCAGACCGGCGCGGAGATGTTCTCTGCGCAGGTGACGATCGGCGTGCCGGCCAACATGCACATCGCCGCACTGCGCGATGATTTCCTGGAATTCTGTGATCACCTCAATCTCGACGCGATCATGGACCCGATGAAGTTCTGAGGCAGACGTTCCGATGGCCATTGCCCTTTCTGCACTGAAACAGATGTTCGAGCACATCCGCTCCGAGACCGACTGGAATCTCGACGGGCCGTTGCGCTGGGAATATTTCTTCGCCGACCCGGCGCAGCAACCGCTGCAACAGCTCGCCGAGCAACTGACCCAGGACGGCTATCGCGTCATCGACATCTTCCTCGGCGAACGCGACGAAGACGACGGCGATGACGAGGAGTCGTACTTCCTGCATGTGGACAAGCTGGAACAGCACACCATCGAGTCGCTGAATCAGCGCAATGCGCAGTTCGATGCGCTTGCCAAACGTTTCCATGTGGCTGCTTATGATGGGATGGACGTCGGCCCGGCATGACCGCGCCGTACGCCCCTCCACTTAGGGCTGAGCAACGATGACCGACGCTGTATTCGAACTACCCGCTGCAAGCTTCGACCTGCCGCTGTCGCTATCCGGCGGCACCAGTACCACGCTGCGCGGCTACGCCGGCAAATGGGTGGTGCTGTACTTCTACCCGAAGGACAGCACGCCCGGCTGCACCACCGAGGGCCTGGATTTCAATGCGCTGCTGCCGCAGTTCACGCAGGCCGGCGCGGTCGTGCTGGGCGTCTCGCGCGACTCGGTGAAGTCGCACGACAATTTCTGCGCCAAGCAGGGCTTTGCCTTCCCGCTGGTCAGCGATGGCGACGAGGCGCTGTGCCGCGCCTTCGATGTCATCAAGGAAAAGAACATGTACGGCAAGCAGGTGCTCGGTATCGAGCGCAGCACCTTCCTGCTGTCGCCCGAAGGGGTGGTGGTGCAGGCCTGGCGCAAGGTCAAGGTCGCCGGCCACGCCGACGCCGTGCTGGCCGCGTTGAAGGCGCACGCCAGACAGTGACGCCCCCTGGTTTCCCGTGTCCTCCATCACCCTGCCCCGCAGGCGTGATGGCTCGCCCCTGCTCCATCACTTGGAAGACCCAATGACCCGAGGCAAGCGCATCTACGTGCTGGACACCAACGTGCTGATGCACGATCCCACCGCGCTGTTCAAATTCGAGGAACACGATGTGTTCCTGCCGATGCAGGTGATCGAGGAACTGGACAACGCCAAGAAGGGCACGTCCGAAGTCAGCCGGAATGCGCGCCAGGTCAGCCGCTTCCTGGACGAATTGCTGGAGAACACCAACGCCGAGCAGATCCAGGCCGGCATCCTGCTCAGCCATCCGCAGGGCATCCAGCTCAAGGGCCAGGCCGCGATCGGCCGGCTGTATTTCCAGATCCATCCGATCGACCCGGGCCGCACCTTCGGCGCGATGATTCCGGACAACAAGATCCTCGCCTCGGTGCTGGCGCTGTGCGAGGAGAACCCGGATGTGCCGGTCATCCTGGTGTCCAAGGACATCAACCTGCGCATCAAGGCCTACATCAGCGGCCTGAATGCCGAGGACTACCAGAACGATCGCGCGCTGGACGATTTCAGCCTGCTGTTCACCGGCGCCATCGAGCTGCCGGAAAACTTCTGGGAAAAGCACAACCAGGACCTGCGCAGCTGGAACGAGCGTGGCCGCACCCATTACGAGATCGTGCTGGCCGAGGACGAAGACTGGTATCCGAACCAGTACCTGTATCTGCCGGGCGAGGACGAAGTGGAACTGCGCGTGGCCAAGGTCGGCGGCGGCAAGGCCACGCTGTGCCTGGTCGATGATTTCCGCAGCGGCCAGCACGCGGTGTGGGGCATCGTGGCGCGTAACCGCGAGCAGAACTTCGCGCTCAATGCCCTGATGGACCCGGAGATCGATTTCGTCACCCTGCTCGGCACCGCCGGGACCGGCAAGACCCTGCTCGCCCTGGCCGCCGGCCTGGCGCAGACGATGGATCAGCAGCGTTACCGCGAAATCATCATGACCCGCGCCACCGTCAGTGTCGGCGAAGACATCGGCTTCCTGCCCGGCACCGAAGAAGAAAAGATGACGCCGTGGATGGGCGCGCTGACCGACAACCTGGAAGTGCTCACCCACAATCAGGAAGGCGGCTCGTGGGGCCGCGCGGCCACCAACGACCTGCTCGCCAGCCGCATCAAGATCCGTTCGATGAACTTCATGCGCGGGCGCACCTTCCTGTCGCGCTATCTGATCCTGGACGAGGCCCAGAACCTCACCCCCAAGCAGATGAAGACGCTGATCACCCGTGCCGGCCCCGGCACCAAGATCGTGTGCCTGGGCAATGTCGAACAGATCGATACGCCCTACCTCACCGAAACCACCTCGGGCCTGACCTATGCGGTGGACCGCTTCAAGGCCTGGCCGCACAGCGCGCATATCACGCTGCGTCGCGGTGAGCGTTCGCGCCTGGCCGACTTCGCCTCGGAGGTGCTGTGATGCGCACGCTGCGCGGCGCGGCGGCACTCGCCGTGATGGCACTGGCCGGCTGCGCGACCACGCCGCCTCCGGCCAGCGTGCCCACCAACCTCAAGAGCGGGCAGTCCTGGGTCATCACTCGCCAGAGCGTCGCCGAGCAGGTGCTGGACACCTGCTCGCGCGACAGCCCGGCGCGTCATCCTGGCCAGATCACCGGCTACTGGACACCGAGCCAGCAGCAGATCGAACAGCTCGAATCCAGGCAGGACGCCTTGACGCCGACCATCCCCGAGCCGCGCGATTTCGATCGCCAGTACGTCGGCGTGGTGGTCCAGGGCCAGCAGCTGATCTACATCAATGCCTTCAAACTCCCGAACGATCCGCCAGTGAAACCGGCCAGGGAAGCGATCCGGGTGTGCGACGGCGGCAGTGCCTTCTGGGGCGCGCTGTACGACCCGCAAACCGGCGCGTTTTCGCAGATCGCCATCAACGGCACCCCCTGACCGGCGATGGGAATCCTGTTGCCGCGCTGGGTCTGGATCGGCGCGGTGGCGTTGTCGGGCGTGGCCGGCATGGTCAACGTGGTCGGCTACCTGGGCTCCGAGCATCAGGTGGTCAGCCACCTCACCGGCACCACCAGCCTGCTCGGCGTGGCCCTGGTGCAGGACAGCGCGCCGGAGACCGGCTTCCTGTGGGGCATCCTGATCGCCTTCTGCGCAGGCGCCATGCTCAGCGGCCTGATCATCCAGGACGACGTCTTGCGGCTCGGACAGCGCTACGGCGCGGCGCTGCTGCTCGAAGCGCTGCTGTTGCTGGCCGCGATTCCGCTGTTCAAGCTGCATCACGTCGGCGGCGCGCTGGTCGCCGCAGGTGCCTGCGGGCTGCAGAACGCCATGGCCACCACCCTCAGTGGCGCCGCGGTCCGCACCACGCACCTGAGCGGCATGTTCACCGACCTGGGCATCGGCCTGGGGCACCTGCTGCGCGGGCGCCCGCTGCAGGTGCGCCGGCTCACGCTGAGCGGATTGATCATCACCGGCTTTCTCGCCGGCAGCGTGCTTGGCACCTGGCTGTTCCAGCGCTGGCACTACGACGCGCTCTACCTGCCGGCCGGCCTCACCGGAGTGACCGGTGCCGGCTACGTTGCCTACCTGCAATGGCGTCGCTGGCGTACGCAATGATCCGCACTTCCGCCAGGCGGCAGTGCAGAATCCCCTCATGACCACGTCCAGCACGCTGTCCGCCCTGACCATCGCCGGTTCCGATTCCGGCGGTGGTGCCGGCATCCAGGCCGACCTCAAGACCTTCGCCGCGCACCGCGTGCATGGCTTGTCGGCGATTGCCGCGTTGACCGCGCAGAACACCCGCGCCGTCACTGCCGTGCATATCCCGCCGATCGCGTTCCTGCAGGCGCAGATCGCTGCCTGCTTTGCCGACTTCGAGATTCAGGCGGTCAAGCTCGGCATGCTCGCCAATGCCGAGGTCATCCATTGCGTGGCCGATCTGCTCGAAATCCACCGCCCGCCCTTCGTGGTGCTCGATCCGGTGATGGTGTCCACCAGTGGCGCCCGCCTGCTCGAAGACGCGGCGCTGGAGGCGCTACGCACGCGCCTGCTGCCGCTGGCCACGTTGATCACACCCAACACGCCCGAAGCCGAACTGCTGACCGGCCGCCGCATCGACGATGCCGACGCCGCCGAGCACGCCACCGCCGCCCTGCTCGAACTCGGCGCCAATGCGGTGCTGCTCAAGGGCGGTCACTTGCACGAGGGCACGCGGGTGATCGACCGCTTCGATGACGGCGTCACCCAAGACGTGTTCATGCATCCGCGCCTGCAGGTCGATGCGCATGGCACCGGCTGCAGCCTGTCGGCGGCCATTGCCGCGCAGCTGTGCCAGGGCCTGTCCCTGCTCAATGCCTGCGAAGCGGCCATCGACTACGTTGCGCGCGCCATCCGCCTCGGCCATAGCCCCGGTCACGGCGAGGTGCTGGTCCTGGACCATTTCGGCGCCGCGCCCAGCCCATGAGCGTGCACGCCAGCACGCTCACCGTCACCGCCGTGGATGGACATGCCTGGCAGGTGCTGCGCCACGCCCCGGCTCGGCCGATCGCCGGCCTGCTGTGGCTGCCGGCACTCGGAGTCGCCGCACAGCACTACCAGCCGTTTGCGCATGCACTGGCGCAACTGCGCATGCCGATCAATGCTGTGACCTTCGCACGCGACCGCTTAGGCCCGCCCGGTGCCTTGCAGGCCTTGCTGCAGAAAATGCCGCAGGCACCTGCCGAGCGCGTCGCCCTGGACGATGCACAACTGGGCGCGCGTAGCGATCACTTCGCATGGATGAAGACGCCTGCGGCCGTCGCCGCTGCGCTGCGGCGGCGTCTTGGCGATGCGGGCAGCGACAATCGACTTTCACAAAGGGATTGACGAGGCCTCCGGGCATCCGCATAATTCCGCTCCTGACGACGCGCCCGTAGCTCAGTTGGATAGAGTACCTGGCTACGAACCAGGCGGTCGGGAGTTCGAATCTCTCCGGGCGCACCATCTTCAGAACAATAAGAGACAGCCTTCAACCGCTGTCTTTTTAGTTACAAGGGTTCGATCGCGCTGCGACGGATCTGCAAGTTGGAAATGCAAGTCAAAACAAGATAATGCGCCCGTAGCTCAGTTGGATAGAGTACCTGGCTACGAACCAGGCGGTCGGGAGTTCGAATCTCTCCGGGCGCACCAATCTTGAAGAAAACGACCAGCTTGCTGGTCTTTTTTTTGCCTGCCGTTTGAGGACGAATCGTGGCTGCGCCGTTACGACGCAGCGAACACCCAGCAAGACACGCGACAGGCCGGCATGCGCGCTGCAAGTCACCGCATCATGGCGATCAGGCCATCGCATCCAGCGCATCGGACCCGGCCACCACCACGACCGGCAGCAGCGAGGTCACCGGATGCCCGGCGTCGCGCCAGGCATCCAGCCCACCCAACAGCGGCCGCACATCGCGATATCCGCGCTCGCGCATCCGAGCGGCCAACCACGCCGCCGATACCTCGTCCGGACAAGCGCAGTAGATCACCACGCTGCGATCGCGCGGCACGCTGGCCAGGATCTGTGCGAGCTGACGCTCGTCGGCAAACACCGCGCCGGGAATCGTGTACGGCTGCAGATCGCGATGGCCCGGCGCACGGATATCCAGCACCGTCGGCCGCAGCGCTGCGTCGCCATCCAGCAGCGGCACCAGCTCCTCCACGGCAATACGCGCATGCTCCAGCGAACGCAGCAAGGCATGCCGCCGCCACCAGCGCCAGCCGACATAGGAGGCCAGCGACACGGCCACTACGGCGATCGCACCGGACCCCAGATCGGACAGCAACGCGAGCACGTCCTGCACCTGATGAGCGAACAGCGCGCCCAGGCCCAGGCCGACCAATGCCCACAGCGACGCACCCAGGGCGTCGTAGCGCAGGAACGCCGCCGGGCGCACCCGCATCGCACCGGCCATCGGCACCGAGACCATCGACAGACCGGGCACGAACTTGGCCACCGCCAACACCCGCACACCCCAGCGCGAGAAGAACCGCTCGGTCTTTTTCATGCAGGTATCGCGCGACAGCGACAGCCGGCACAGCGACTGCAAGGTGCGATTGCCAAAACGGCGGCCGGCCAGATACCAGGCCAGGTCGCCGAGCAGGCTCGCCAGCACCGACACCGCCAACGCCGTCAATCCTGCCAGCCAGGCATCCTCCCCACCCTGCAGCGCGTAGCCGGCCCCGACCAATACCAGGGTCGGCAGCGCCGGCACCGGCAGGCCCAGCGATAACGCCAGCACGTTGGCGAAGACCAGCGCCAATCCGTACTGTTCGATCAAGCCTTGCATGCGGCGACCCTGCGCGACGGCGAGGGCCCATTATCCGCCCTTCTTCACGCGCGCGACTGCCCGGCGGCGACGGAACGATACGTTTCGGCAAGCGACTGCAACCAGCCATCGAACAACCCATCGCTGCGCAGTGCGCGCCGCCACCAGCCGAGTGCCTCGCCCTCCTCGCCCGGCCGCCAGGCCAGGTAGAAGGTTTCGTCGGGTTTGCGGGTTTCCACCTGCAGCTCGCACAACCGGCCATCCTGCAGCGCGCCGCGTGCATACGGCTCGGGCAGAAAGCCGTAGCCGGCGCCGGCCAGTTGCAGCTGCAGCTTGGCCTGCATGTCCGGCACGGTGAGCACATCGCGTGCTGACAGCAGGCCGACCGTGCGTGGCAGCAGACGCCGTGCCGAATCCGCCACGGCGATCGCACGATGTTCGGCCAGCTCGGCCGCGCCCAGCATGCCGGTGCCTGCCAGCGGATGCGTGGAGGCCACCGCGAACACGAAGCGCAGCGTCCCGATCGCCTCGGCGGCGTAGCCGCCACCGCTCGGCCCCTCGCCCGCCGCGACGATCAGATCCACGCGCCGATCCAGCAGCGCCTCCCAGCTGCCAGACAAGGATTCGCTCACCACACGCAGGCGCGTGCTGTCCGCCACCGTGTAAAAGTCCAGGATCTGCGCCTGCAGCAAGGCGACCGGCAGGATCGCGTCCAGCCCGATCGCAAAGTCCGACTCCCAGCCCGACGCCACCCGCCGCACCCGCACCTCCAGCTCCTGCGCGGCCCGCAGCAGCTGCCGCCCTTCGCGCAGCAGCTCACGCCCGGCCTGCGTTGGAGTGGCCTTCGGTCCGACCCGCTCGAACAGCTGCACGCCCAGATCGTCCTCCAGCTTGGAGACCGTGTAGGAAATCGTCGACGGCACCTTGAACAACACTTTGGCCGCCGCCGTGAATGAACCGCGGCGGTCGATCGCGTCCAGAATCTGCAGCGCGTCCAGGCTGATGTTCATTGTTTGATTTTTTCGATGATAGCGGCCAAATCTACTCGCTTTTTGTCGCCGACGCCCAGGTCCAGACTACGAATCAAGCCGCTGGGACAACGATTTACCCCTCCCTGGCGACACTCGAACCTTTCAAGGAGAAGTAGCATGTTGACTGTCCGCAAGAGCGAAACCCGGGGCCGCGCCGAACATGGCTGGCTGTCCTCGCGCCATACCTTCTCCTTCGCCAGTTACCACGACCCGCGCCACATGGGCATCGGCCCGCTGCGGGTGATCAATGAAGACAAGGTGACCCCGGGCGAAGGATTCGGCACCCACGCCCACCGCGACATGGAGATCATTTCCTACGTCCTGGGTGGCGCGCTGGAGCACAAGGACAGCATGGGCACCGGCTCGGTCCTGCACTACGGCGATGTGCAGCGCATGAGCGCCGGCAGCGGCGTCAGCCACAGCGAGTTCAACCACTCGGCCAGCGAGCCGGTGCATTTCCTGCAGATCTGGGTGATGCCCGAGCGCAGCGGTATCGAGCCCAGTTACGAGGAGAAGCATTTCGATGCCGACAGCAAGCGCAATCAGCTGCGCCTGATCGCCTCGCCCGGCGGCGAGCACGGCTCGTTGCGCCTGCACCAGGATGCACGCCTGTATGCCTCGATCCTCGATGGCGAGGTGCGCCTGCAACAGCCACTGGCCGACGGCCGCATCGGCTACGTGCAAGTGGCGCGCGGCAGCCTGAGCGTCAATGGCCAGGCACTGTCGGCCGGCGACGCGCTGCAGATCACCGGCGAGCCCGAGATCGTGCTGGCCGATGCACGCGATGCGGAAATCCTGGTGTTCGATCTGCCGCAATAAGCGGCGCCAGCTGAGCGTGCAGCGTGCCGCAGACAATCCGACACGCTGTGCGTCGGAGATTGGCTGACATCAGAAAGCCCGCTTCCAGCGGGCTTTTTTGTGCTCGAGGCAAACTTCCCGCAATGCAACTGCGATGACGCTGCCACGCATGACGCAACGCATCGGCAACGCCGCGCATCACGACATCACTGCGCGGGGATCATGCAGCCTGCGGCTTGGCAGGCCTGGCAAGCAGCTTGATCGTGGTCTCGCTCCGTACAGCAGCCGCCCCTGTGTCGCCATCACCTTCGCCATCGCCATTGACCAAGGCAAACAGCGCATCGGCATCGGCTTCCAGCACACGCGCCGAGCGCGCCAGGTCGTCGACCATCTGCGCCTGATCGCGCGCCTGCACACCGATCGATTGCAGCGCGGTGTTGGCGGTGGAAATGTCCCGCGCCTGCTCCTGACTGGCAGCGGCAATCTGCTCCACCGTCGCGGTGACGCGCAGCACCGAGCTGACCATGTCCTGCATCACCCCCCCAGCCTGCTCGGCCAGGCGGGAACCATCGCCCACCTGGTCGGTCGCATTATCGATCAAGCCACGAATCTCCTTCGCCGAGACGCTGCAGCGCTGCGCCAGGCTACGCACCTCGGTCGCCACTACCGCAAATCCACGGCCCTGCTCGCCCGCGCGTGCCGCTTCCACGGCTGCATTCAAGGCCAGGATATTGGTCTGGAACGCGATGCCGTCGATCACCTCGATGATCTGGCCGATACGATCGGTGGCCGAGCGAATGCCGGCCGTGGTCTTGACCATGTCGGCGATGACGGTGGCGCCGCGTCGCGCGACATCGGCCGATGCTTCGGCCATGCGCTGCGCCGAACCTGCGCTGTCGGAATTGGTGCGGACGGTCTCTGCCAGCTGGTCGATGGTGGTCGAGGTCTGCGCCACGGCTGCCGATTGCGTGGACGACCGGCTCACCAGCTCCTGATTGCTGACCGAAATATGGTGGGCCTCGCGCTGCACGTTCTGCGCAATGCTCATGGTCTGCTGCATCAACTGATGCATGCGCTCGGCAGAGCGCACCTGATCGGTGACATCGGTGGCGTACTTGACCACCTTGTACGGGCGCCCGGATACATCCAGGATCGGGTTGTAGGACGCCTGGATCCACACCGGACTTCCGTCCTTGCGCAGCCGGCGGTAGCGGCCCGCATCGAACTGCCCACGCGCCAGCTTTGCCCAGAAATGCCGATAGTCTTCGGAGGCGCCGTAGCTTGCGTCCACGAAGATGCGGTGATGCTGGCCGATCGCCTCCTCGGCGGCGTAGCCCAAAATGGCCAGGAAATTGTCGTTGGCACTCAGCACGCGCCCTTCCAGATCGAATTCGATCACGCCCATGACCTTGTCGATGGCCTGGATGCGGCCATCGGCATCGGCCGAATCGAGCACCTGACGGGTCACGTCGGTGGCGTACTTGACCACCTTGTACGGCCGCCCGTGCTCGTCGAGGACGGGGTTGTAGGACGCCTGGATCCACACCTCCCGGCCGCCCTTGCCGATGCGCTTGTAGCGGCCGGCATCGAACGCACCGCGCCCGAGCGACTCCCAGAACGCGCGATAGGCCGCCGACTGACGCGTGGACGCATCCACGAACATCCCGTGATGCTTGCCGCGGATCTCATCGAGCCGGTAACCCATGGCCGCAAGGAAATTCTCGTTGGCATCAAGCACCGTGCCGTCCAACGAAAATTCGATGACCGCCATGACCTTGTCGATCGCATCGATGCGTCCTTCGAAATCGGCGGTCTGGCGCACCTGCGCAGTAATGTCGGTAGCGTACTTGACCACCCGATAGGCCTTGCCTGCGCGATCCAGCAACGGGTTGTACGAGGCGTTGATCCACACTTCGCGCCCGTTCTTGTCCAGGCGGCAGAACCGCCCGGCGTTAAAGTCGCCGCGACGCAGCGCCTGCCAGAACTGTCGATAGCTTTCGCTGTCGCGATCGCTGGACGTCACGAACATGCGGTGATGCTGACCGACGACTTCATCCAGCCGATAGCCCATCAAGGACAGGAAGTTCTGGTTCGCATGCAGGATGCGGCCGTCCAGATCGAACTCGATCACCGCCATCACCCGGTCCACTGCATCGGCCTTGTGCTGCAGCCCACGGCTCCAGGAAGAAAACAGGCGTCCAAGCAGCGGCGGTAGGCGCATCGCATTGAGATCCGAGAGATGTGTCACAGCCTTAGCGACTCATGCTCGGGTTACTTGAATCGCCGCGCGCAATGCGTTTGAGGCGATTCAGATGGTGTTGCCGGTGCTGCCGCCAGCGTTGCGCCGATGCCGTGAGTGCAAGCGCTCACCAAGAGGTTGACACAAATGAAAACGCCCGCAAATCAAGGATTTGCGGGCGTCCAAAACACTGGCGGAGCGAGAGGCCGATATTACCCTCTCACGCAGTATCAGCAGGTCTCAAGATGCTTACGTCGCAAGCCCTGAGACGATCTAGCTGGATCATCCTGCCTCACGTAATCGCAGGTAGAAACATGGGGCAAAGCATGGGGCAGCATGGCTAGGCCCACAAATCGATTGAGCGCCAGGGCGGCTCAAACCGTCACAGCGCAAGGCTACCACGCTGACGGCGGCGGTCTCTATCTACTCATCGGTCCGACCGGCGCCAAGTCCTGGGTCTTCAGATTCCAACTGCGCGGCCGCCGGCGGGAGATGGGGCTGGGTTCCACCGCCCTGGTCAGCCTGCAAGAGGCCCGGCGTGCAGTCGTCGAGCATCGCCGCTCGCTGCTGGAAGGCCGTGACCCGATCACCGCCCGCGTACAGGCCAGATCCGTCGGCCTGACGTTCGGCGAGTGCGCCGATGCCTTGATCGAAAGCCAGAAGGCCGGGTGGAAAAACGACGCCCAGGCTGAGCAGTGGACGCAGTCGCTGCGAGACCACGGACCGGCGCGTGACATGCCGGTGGCGGATATCGACACCGCAGACGTGATGGTTTGCTTGCGACAGATCTGGACCACCAAGACCGAGACCGCCTCGCGCCTGCGCGCGCGCATCGAGCGCGTGCTGGACTGGGCGAAGATGCATGGTCATCGGCAGGGCGACAACCCGGCGCGCTGGCGTGGCCACCTGGACAATCTCCTGCCCAGGCCGAGCAAGGTGCGCAAGCCCCAGCACCACGCGGCGATGCCCTACCGCGATGCGCCTGCTTTCATGGCCCGGCTGCGCGAGCGTGACGCCCGTAGCCGGCGCGCGCTCCAGTTCACCATCCTCACCGCCGCGCGGACCGAAGAGGTGACCGGGTCGAGCTGGGATGAGTTCGACCTAGCCGCCGGTATCTGGTCTATCCCGGCGGAGCGGATGAAGGGCGGCCGAGATCACTTCGTCCCACTGTCGACGGCCGCGCTGGCCATCCTGCGCGACCTGGATCGCAAGCTGCCCCCGTTCGCGATGTCCGAGAACACCATGCTGTACCTGGTCCAGAAGCCGGCGCCTAAGGGCTTCGGCCTACCCTTCACCGTGCATGGGTTTCGATCGTGCTTTCGCGATTGGGCAGCCGAGACGCAGGACACGCCCGGCGAAGTGGTGGAGATGGCGCTGGCGCACGCGATCCGCAACAAGGCCGAGGCCGCTTATCGGCGCGGTGCACTGATCGACAAGAGGCGGTTGCTGATGCAGGCCTGGGCAGATTACTTGCTCAGACGCGGAACTGACCGGTGATGCGCCAGACCCGTTCTCACGTCCTGAAACCGGCCGGCGGCAAGCTCCCAGCATGCCGCCGCCTCTTCCTCCCGCCTGCCGCTGGGTCCATGTGTCCGCCGACGAGGCGCTGATGCACTTCAACTACGGATCCGTGGCCCACGTGACTCCTGGGCAGGTATGGCTGTGCTGGCGGGGCTGCACCATCAAGGCATCACACCAGGGAAGCCTACGGCAGGGCATGCGCTTCGCTGAGCGCTGGATCGCTGCGCGGTCAGGACTTCCCGGTGTGCGCAAGGCCAGACGAATTAACCCAGACGACAAAGCACGGTGGCCGGGAAGCATCAACTCAGTAAGTTTCTGGCAACCGACCCTGCGTTCGCAGACTTGGGGCGTTAGCGGCGCCGCCGCCGCTTGGTGAAGGTCGCAGGCGGCAGGTCGGGATAATTAGCGCGGGCGGCCTCAGCAGCCGCCATCTGCAGCTGTGCTGATTTAACCTTGTTGTCGATCTCTGTTTTCGCCAGACCATGCCACTTCAAGAGCCAAGCGTTCGCATAGCGAAGGGCGCCGGCTTCAGTCGCCATGTACCGTTTCACGGTTGGCCCCTCGCTGTATGCCCGCGTTCGGATCAGAAAGGTACCGTCCTCCTCAGCGTGGATCTTGATCACAGGCGAGCCCAAATAAAAGAGCTCCAACCAATCATGCTCCCGCCGCCACTGCATGGCCGCGATGGGCGAGACCGGCACGCTGTCGTCAGCCGCACTCATGCTGCAAGCCGATGCTCGTAGAACGGGTGCCGCTTGTCGTCGAAGATGTCCTGCAGCGCCTGAAGGTTGGCCGGATCCGGTTTGAGCCACGCGTCGACGTGCTCGGGCTTGATGTTGATGATGGTCCGGTCGTGCCCCACCGCGGCCACCTCGGGCTCCGGCTCGTCGGTGATGGCGGCGAAGCTCAGCAGGTCCGGCTGCACGCCGGCAGGATCTGTCCAGCGGGACCACAGGCAGGCCACCAGCATTGGCTCGCGGTCGCTGGGTTGGAACTGCACCACGCGATTTTTGCCGTCCGGGCCTTCCACGTTCTCGTAGAAGCGGCCGACAACCAGCAGGCCGTGGGTATAGCCGAACTGCTCGCGCCAGAACCCCTGAAGGCTGTCCCGGCGGGCGTTGTAGGTGCCCGGGTATTTCGTGTCGTAAATCGGCGGCTTTCCGGCCGGCCGGCACTGGTAGCGCATCGGCTTGATGACGCGCTGGCCGCCCTCGGAGATGATCACCGGCGCGTAATAGCCGGGAAAGATGCGGTAATCCCGCGCCTTCGGTTCGGTCCGCTGCAGGTCGGCGAGGCGGCCCTTGATCTGCTCGATCTTTGTCGTGGCGATGCGCTGGTCGTTGCCCGCCTTCTTTGTCGGCTTGGCGCTGGCCAGCACCCGCTCGGCATCCGCCAGGCGCCGGGCCTGCTTGAACAGCTCCTGCTCCAGGGCCTGCGTGTCCTCGGCATCCCATACGGCCAGCTCGGCAGCGATCGCGGCGGGGTAATCCCCCCACTTCTAGCGGTCGCCAGAAGTGGAGCTAAGTGGCCATCGCCAACTTCATGGCAGGCGTGATGC
>NZ_JAJGQM010000045.1 GCF_020784175.1 Xanthomonas campestris pv. asclepiadis | reverse complement strand
CTTACGCGGCATGGATGCCGCGTAAGAGCCTCCATGGACGGATTCACGGCGTGTCCTGCGATGGTGGGCGGGCAAGGGCCCTGCAGAAAGCCCGCAGATCGGCTGCTCTGCAACTGATCCATCCGCAGTGTGCAAGCCTCATCGGGGCACGACGCATAAAGCGGCCAATACTTCGACCAAGGCGTTATTCCGCCGCGGTCAGATGCTTGAAACAAAAAAACGGTGGGTCGACTGCGAGGTACCCTCACCGATTGCGTGACACGTCGCGACTCGATCCCTGGATGGCGACATCGTGGGATGTCGCCATCCGTTCTTGTCTTGAAGCAGCGAGTTCACTGCAACCGCCGACTTGGCCGTGTGCGGATGAGATCCACAAGACCGGCCGCGCCCACGTGGCGGTGGACGCGGCCGTCTTGCTGTCCGCGCGTTAGTTGGCCAGCGCCAGATCGTCCAGCAGTGCGCGCAGGAAGCGTGCGGCTTCGCCGCCGGTAGCGGCGCGGTGGTCGAAGGTCAGCGATAGCGGCATGACCTTGTGAGTTTCCACCCCGCCCATCACCGGGGTGAGCTGGTAGCGCGCGCGGCCGGCGGCGACGATGGCCACGCATGGCGGCACCACCACCGGAGTGGCGTAGCGGCCGGCGAACATGCCGAAGTTGGACAGCGAGATGGTGTAGCCGCTGAGTTCGGATGCGGCAATGCTGCGGGTTTCCACCTGCTGGCGCAGCCGGTTGACGCTCTCGCGGATGCCGTGCGCGTCCAGCATGTCGGCATTGCGCAGCGCGGGCACGAACAGGCCTTCTTCAGTATCCACGGCAATGCCGATGTCCACCTGCGTGTGCAGGGTGCGGCTGAGTGCCTCGCCGTCGAACCAGGCGTTGAGCGCCGGCACCGCCTGGCACGCACGGACGATGCCGCGCACCAGGCGCACGGTGACGTCGTTGCCGGGCTGCCAGGCGTGGATGTCGGCATCGTCGTTGAGCGTGGTCGGCACCACCTTGCTGTGCGCATCGGCCATGACCCGCGCCATGTTGCGCCGCACGCCCTTGAGCTGTTCCGGCTGGCCTTTTGCGACCACGCCTGGCGATTGCGTGCGCATCGGCTTGCCGGTGGCAGACAGCGCTGCACGTGGTTGCGCGTTGCTTGCTGCGCTGGTTGCCGAATGCGTGCCGGCAGCGGCGTGCGGCGCGGCTGCCCGCGCGTTGTCGCCGTTGATCGGCGTGACCGATGCGCTGGCACGCGTGGCAGACAACGGCGCGCTGCCAGCTGCGGCGGCCTGCTTCACATCCGCCATCGTCACCGTGCCGTCCGGGCCGGTGGCGCGCACCTGTGCCAGATCCACGCGCAGCTTGCGCGCGAGCGCACGCACCGCCGGCATCGCGCGCACGCCGCCGACGGCAATCGCCTGTTCGCTCTGCACCGCGTTGGAGCTCTGCATCGCACCGACCACCGTGCCGGCGTCGTCGCGCTCGCTCTCGCCACTGGCATCGGCGTCTACGATCTCGCCGCCGTTGTCGGAGGCGACCACGCGCGCGGTCGGGCCGGCCGCGCTGTCGCCGGTGCTGGGCGTGTGCGTGGGTGCAGGGCCATGCGAGTGGCCGGTGTCCTGACCATCGGCGCGCTGCGGCTGCGAGGCGTCCAGCGCGAACTGCGCCAGCATCGCGCCGGTCACGATCACATCGCCAGCGGCACCGGCGAGCTTGGTCACGGTGCCGGAGAACGGCGAGGGCACCTCGACCACCGCCTTGGCGGTCTCCATCGAGACCAGCGGATCGTCCAGGCGCACGCTGTCGCCTTCCTTGACGAACCATTCGACGATGGTGGCATCTGGCAGGCCTTCGCCCAGGTCGGGCAGGTGAAAATTCTTGGCTTCGCTCATGGCAGGTTCTCTTGCGCCGCAGGCAGCGGCGGCGTGGTGTCGTCGAGGAGTTCGAGGTCGGCAGCCGGCAGCCAGCCTTGCATGCCATCGGCACGCTCGGACCACCACCAACCGCCATGTTCGTAATGCAGCAACACGTCCTCGCCCTGGTGGGCATCGAGTTCGCGTGCGTCGTAGTCGCGCAGGGCTTCGGCCTGGCCGTCGCCCAGGGGGCGCAGCCAGGCCACCGGGGCCCAGCCGGCATGGCCGTCGCCGGTGTTGACCCAGGCGAAGGCCGGCCATTCCTCGTCGCGCACGCCGATGGTCACGTGCTGGCCAGCGTGGAGGCGGATCGGGTTGGCGTACGCGGCGCGGTAATCGCAGAGCAGACGGGCGCGCATGTCAGCCGGCAGCCACCGCGCGACGGGCGGCGGTGACGATGCGCTCCACGCTCGGCAGGTACTTCATCTCCAGCCGGAACAGCGGGATATGCGTGTCGTAGCCGGTGACGCGTTCGACCGGTGCGAGCAGGTCGTACATCGATTTTTCCGCCAGCTGCGCGGCGATCTCCGCACCGAAGCCGGCGGTGCGCGGGGCTTCCTGCACGATCACGCAGCGGCCGGTCTTGGCCACCGATTCGGCAATGGTGTCGAAGTCCAGCGGGCGCAGCGTGGCCACGTCGATGACCTCGGCGCTGATGCCTTCGCCGGCGAGCTTGTCGGCCGCTTCCAGCGCTTCCTTGACCTGCGCGCCCCAGGTGACCAGGGTGACGTCGGTGCCGTCGCGCAGCACGAAGCACACGTCCAGCGGCAGCGCTTCGCCATCGTTGGCGACCACTTCCTTGTACTGGCGGTAGATGCGCTTGGGTTCCATGTAGATCACCGGGTCCGGGTCGCGGATCGCGGCCAGCAGCAGGCCATAGGCGCGCTGCGGCGAGGACGGCAACACCACGCGCAAGCCGGGCACGTTGGTGAAGATGGCCTCGTTGGCTTCGCTGTGATGTTCCGGCGCGCGGATGCCGCCGCCCCACGGCACGCGCAGCACCATCGGGCAATGCAGCCGCCCGCGGGTGCGGTTGCGCAAGCGCGCGGCATGGCAGATCAGGTGGTCGACCATGGGATACACGAAGCCGTCGAACTGCGCTTCGGCCACCGGCTTCATGCCCTGCGCGGCCAGGCCGACGCTCAGGCCGGCGATGGTGGTTTCGTCCAGCGGCGTGTCCAGCACCCGCTCGCTGCCGAAGCGCTGCTGCAAGCCGGCGGTGGCGCGGAACACGCCACCGTTGACGCCGACATCCTCGCCCAGCACCAGCACCGCAGGGTCGTGTTCCAGCTCCCAGGCCAGCGCCTGGGTGATGGCTTCGATCAGGGTGATGGGCGAACTCATGGCACTCTCTCCGCGCGTGGCTGCGGCGTTGTAAGGGGCACTGGCCTGCTGTGTCGCAGCCAGGTGTGACAGGTTGTGCTCATCCATGACGGGCCTCCTGCGCCATCACTTCGGCGCGCTGGGCCAGCAACTCGGCCGGCGGGTCGCCATAGAGGTAATCGAACATTGCTTCGACCGGCTGCACCGGGGTGTTGAGGTAGGCGTTGACCTCTTCGTCCACGCGCGCGCCGCATTCGGCCTTCCAGGCGGTTTCCTGCGCTTCGTCCCACAGGCCCTGCGCGGTGAGATAGCGGCGCAGGCGCAGCAGCGGCTCGCGCGCCCAGCCTTGCTTGACCTCTTCTTCGCCGCGATAGCGCCGCGCATCGTCGGCGGTGGTGTGATCGGACAGGCGGTAGGTCAGGAACTCGATCACCGTGCCGCCGTCGCCGGCCAATGCGCGCGCGCGCGCCTGGCGCATCGCTTCGAGCACCGCGATCAGGTCGTTGCCGTCCACCTGCAGGCAATGCAGGCCGCCGGCCAGGCCCTTCTGCGCCAGCGTCTGCGCGCCGGTCTGCGCCGAGCGCGGCACCGAGATCGCCCAGCCGTTGTTGATCACGCACAGGATCAGCGGCAGCTTGTAGGCACCGGCCGAATTGAGCGCGGCATAGAAGTCGGTCTTGGAGCTGCCGCCATCGCCGCAGCAGGCCACCGCGACCTGCGGCTTGCCCTGCAGCTTGAACGACAGCGCCGAACCGGCCGCATGCAGGCACTGGGTGGAGATCGGCACGCAGATCGGGAAGTCGATCGCCGCATCGGCATCGCGCGGATAATCGCTGCCGCGTTCGTCGCCGCCCCAGTACAAGAGCACGTCCCGCGGGCGCACGCCGCGTTCGAACATGGTGCCGTACTCGCGATAGCTGGGCGCGAACACATCGCCGCTGCGCATCGCCGCGCCGATGCCCACGTGGGTGGCTTCGTGGCCGAGGCAGGCCGCGTAGGTGCCCAACTTGCCGGTGCGCTGCAGCGCGACCGACTTGCTGTCGAAGGTGCGCACGAACAGCATGCGCTTGAACAGGGCGAGCAACTGTTGCGGATTGGCGGCGTCGGCCGGCAGGTCGTCGCGGACCATCTGGCCGTCCGCGTCCATGTATTGCAGATATTCGATCTCGAACTGCGCGGCTACGCTCATTGCGGCGACACCTTCACCAAGAAGTTTCAAATGATATGAGTTGCGATGTTAAGGACCACACAGCAAAAAGCTGTCCTGCACCGCAGCACACAATGATGCTGGCTTGCACAAAAAAAAGGGCGCGGACCAGGCCGCGCCCTTTGTCGCAGTACAGAATTGCGACGTGGTGCACTGCGATCAGCGGCGGTCTGCGCCTCCACCGATCGGGGTGACGATCAGCGCCGTATTGTCGGCCGGGTTGGCATCGGGCGAGGTCGAACTGGCGCTGGCCTGCACCCGCACTGCGCGCTCGGCCGGGATCGGCTTTGCCGCGACGGTCAGCTGGAACGCGGCCTGCGCGCCCGGCTGCACTGCTGCGGCGGTGCTGCACACGAAGATCGCGCTGCGCAGCGACTGCAGTTGCTTGGCGCACCGCCAGCCGCTGGGCGGCACCAGCAGCGACAGCGCCGACACCGTGTTTCCTTCGATCCGCACGCTGGCACCGGTGGCCGCTGCGTTGCCGCGGTTGTCCAGCACCACCCGGTAGGTGGCATTGAAGGCAGTGGTTGGCAGCGTGGCTGGGCCTTCCAGGCGCACTGCCAGATCGCTGCGCAGCTGCGGCTGCACGCTCACCGCGGCGGTGTCGGTGTTGTTGTCAGGCTGCGGGTCGGGCGTTTGCGAGGCGACCGAGGCGGCCAGGGTCAGGCTGCGTCCGGCCAGCTCCGCGCCAGCGTCGACCTGCACCGCAAAGCGCTGTGCATTGCCGGATGCCAGCGCGGCGATGGTGCAGGTGACCACCGTCTGGGCACCGGTTTGCGGCGGCTGGCAGTTCCAGCCCGCTGCCGCGGTGACCCGTGGGCTGATCGCGGCATCGAAGGCCAGGGCCACCGCTGCAAACGCTGCGCTGTCGGGCCCGCGGTTCTCCACATCCACACTGAAGTCGATGCGCTCGCCTTCGGTGACCTGTGCGCGTGCCGCGGTGACCATCACGCCCAGGTCGGCACGTAGCGCTGGCGCCATGCGTAACAGCACCACGGTGGGGTCGTGGTCGGACAAGCGCGTGGGCGTATTGGCATCGTTGCGCGCGGTGCCGGGGAAGTCGGCATTGATGCGCGCATGGCCCACCGACAGCGAGGCGATGCCAGGCGCGCGCATCAGCGCCTCGTTGGCCAGGATGTGATCCAGCGACTGCACATTGCCGTCGAAGGCGTACGAGTAGCTCTGGTCGGGCGTATTGAACCAGGTCAGGTCGGTGTAGTCCGGATTGACCAGGTCCACGCCATCGCCGCTCACCACGGTCTGCGCATCCGGTGCCGGCCTGCCGGTGACGGTGCCCATCGCATCCACATAGCCGTCGTTGAACTCGAAGGCGTTGAAGTCGCCCATCACCAGCACCTGTTCGGCCGGGTCGAGCTGCTGGCGCGTCTGCAGCAGGCGCGCCAGATACTCGGCCTGGGCCTGGCGTTTGGCGCGGATGCGGGTGCCGGCCGCATCGTCGGTCTCGGCACCGTTGAGCGAGCGCTGATGCACCACGATGGCGGTCAGCGGCAGCACGCGGCCATCGGCCTGGTGCACCCTGGCGCTGAGCACCAGCGGCGGGCGATCGTTGAGCAGGCTCACCGCGCCGCCTGGTTCGGTCCAGGTGGTGGTCTTGCCTTCCTGGGCGATGGACACCACTTCCACGCGCGGCATGCCGGCCGACACCGCAGCGGTCTTGACCAGGAAACCGACGTCGATGCCGCCGACGTCATTGCCTTCCTGCAGGTACGCCACGTACTGCGGATTGGGCTGGCCGGAGGCGATGGCATCGGTGTTGATGCGCGCAGCCAATGTCTGCAGCACGCCGAGGTTTTCCACTTCCACCGTGCCCAGGATGTCGGGCGCGTGCAGGTAGTTGCGGATCGCCAGCGAGGCCTTGTTGAGGCGGGCCTGGAACGCAGTTGGCGTGAGCACCGGTTCGCCGATCGCCGGGTCGTTCTGGTCGTCGAAGAAGCGCTCCATGTTGTAGGTCGCCACGGCCACGTCGTCGGCCTGCGGTACCGGTGCCGGGCGCGGTTGGTCGGCACCGTTGCAGTTCACCTGCGGGGTGCGTTCCGGATACAGCGTGTAGCGGCGGAAGCTGTAATCCAGCGGGCCGGTGACATCCAGCACGACGCAGCCGGAGGCCAGATCCAGACGCTCGGCCCCGACGCCGGCGCTGCCGACGGCGATCACTTCCGGGTTGGTGTTCCAGCGCGGCACCCCGGCAGGCGAGCCGGCCGGCAGCGGGTCGGGCAACTGCACGCCGGGCTCGCGAAAGGCGCGCGGCAGGCCGGTGACCACTGCATGGAACACGCCATTGCTGGTGGCGGTGGCGTTGGTCTCGTTGACGCTGCCGCCGGTGGGCGCATTGACGGTGAGGCTGGCGGCGGTGACGCGCATGCCTTCCAGCGCTTCGAGCTGATCAAAGGCGCCGCTCGGGTTGGGGAAGTTCGCGCTCAACGCCACCGGCATCGGCAACGGGTTGCCGGTGTAATCCAGCAGCACGGTCAGGCTGCCGCCGATCTCGGTCAATGGCGGCTGGGTCGGATCGGCGGTGGGCACGTACTCGAGCACCGTGCCCTGCACGCGCACCCGGTTGCCGATGGCGGCGGCGTCCGGCGGTGCGCTGCCGGTGTAGACGTAGACGCCTTCGGAGGTGGCCGCATCGCCATCGGTTTCGGCATCCGCTGCCTGCAGGAAGAAACCGGCGCTGCGACGGGCGGTGACGATGCCCGAGGTGGCGACCACCTGGCCGTCCAGCGGCGAGCGTGCGCCCTTGCCCTGGATGGCGTGGATCGGCAGCAGGCTGAAGTCGTCGTTGAGGAGGGTGCCGGTGGCGCTCAGCGTGGCCGGCAATGCGCCGGTGAGGCCGCTGATCTGCAGCGCGAAGGTCTCGTCGGGCTCTGGCGTGGTGTCGCCCAGCACCTCCACTGCAATGCTGGCGCTGCGCTCGCCAGCGGCAATCCGGACGCTGGAGGCGGGCAGGGCGACATAGTCGCTGCCAGCGACGGCGGTGCCATTGGCGGTGGCCGCGGTGAAGCTCACCCCGCCCGCACCGGCCGGCTGGCTCAGGCTCAGCGTGAACACAAAGCTGCGGCTGCCGCTATTGCCTTCGGCCTGGCTGACATCGGCCAGCGTGGCGATCGGCTGGCCGCCGCCGCTGCACAGGCGTGCGGGGCTGGCGGCGTTGCGCGGGGCCGGCGCGCCGGTGGCGAAATCGGCCGCGTTGTTGTCGGTGTCGGTGCAGCCATCGCCGCCGCGCAGCACTGCCAGCGTATTGCTGGGCGCCGGTGTGGGCGCATTGCCTTCGGCGCAGCTGGCGGTGCTGCCATAGCCGACCAGATCGGCATTGCCGGTGGGGCAGGCGCCGCTCAACGCCGAGGCGCTGTTGCTCAGCGCCACCTTGCCGGCGCCGCCGCCCATGGCGATGGTGCCGGTGGCGTCGGGCGCAGGCAGCGCAACGCTGCCGCCGCTGCCATCGGCCTGTTTGACCAGGTAGTAGCCGCCGGCCGGCACGCTGCCCGCCAACGGGGTGACCTGCCAGCTGCTGCCGGCGGCCGAGGCGTATTGCACCGACCAGCCGTCCAGGCTGACCGTGGTGCTGCCGATGTTGTGCAGCTCGATGAAATCGCTGCGGAAGGTGGCACCGCTGTTGCCGCCACCGCCGTAGACCTGGCTGATGACGACCTGGGCGTTGGCGTGGCCGGCAACCGCCAGCGCACAGACGAGTAAGGCTGCACGACGCTGCAACACATGCATGAGATGAGAGTCCCCTGATCCGTGATACGTGAAACGCTCCCCTGGTCCGGCCACGTCCCTGGCCGGCAGCGCCGTTTGATTCTGCATGAATTTGCAGACCTAGGTTGACGATACGGTGACACCGGCGCAGCGGCTGCGACCGCGCAGTCGAGAGCGGTTGGCTTTTTCAGGTGTGAAGTACCAGTCGCGTACGCCACCGCGTTGTCAGGCTGCCCGCGTGAGCAGGTCACCCAGTCAAATCGGGCGCTGCGGCAAAGGCTCGCTACAGCGCCATGCAGGCGCGCTGCAACGACATGCAGGGAGGCCGCGCGCTGCACAAGGAGTAATCCGGAAGGGCGTCGGTCCAGCCAGAAGGTCTGCACGGTAGAACGATGCGACACACACCGGAGATCACGTGTCGAAGACCCAGCCTCCAGCGCCGCCCTCAGCCGCCAGGCCGTCGATATCCAATCTCCGCTCCCGCCTCCCGCCTCCCGCCTCCCGCCTCCCGATTCCCGATTCCCGATTCCCGATTCCCGATTCCCGATTCCCCCAATCCCCCAATCCCCCAATCCCCAATCCCCAATCCCCAATCCCCAATCCCCAATCCCCAATCCCCAATCCCCAATCCCCAATCCCCAATCCCCGCCACTGAGCTACCCTGACCGGCCCGATCCATCTGCACTGCCATGCCCGTCGACAAGAACCTGCGTGACCTGGAACCCGGCATTCACACCGATCTGGAGGGGCGGCTGACCTACGGCGGCTATCTGCGGCTGGACCAGTTGCTGTCGGCGCAGCAGCCCCTGTCCGAGCCGGCGCACCACGACGAGATGCTGTTCATCATCCAGCACCAGACCTCCGAGCTGTGGCTGAAGCTGCTGGCGCACGAGCTGCGCGCGGCGATGGTGCACCTGCAGAACGATCAGGTCTGGCAGTGCCGCAAGGTGCTGGCGCGCAGCAAGCAGGTGCTGCGCCAGCTCACCGAACAGTGGTCGGTACTGGAGACGCTCACCCCGAGCGAGTACATGGGGTTTCGCGATGTGCTGGGGCCCTCGTCCGGCTTCCAGTCGCTGCAGTACCGCTATATCGAGTTCCTGCTGGGCAACAAGAACCCGCAGATGCTGCAGGTGTTCGCGTACGACCCGCAAGGGCAGGCACGCCTGCGCCAGGTGCTGGAAGCGCCCAGCCTGTACGAGGAATTCCTGCGCTACCTGGCGCGCTTCGGGCATGCGATTCCGCCGCAATACCAGGGGCGCGACTGGACCTGCGCGCATGTGGCCGACGACAGCCTGCGCCCGGTGTTCGAACGCATCTACGAAAACACCGACCGCTACTGGCGCGAATATTCGCTGTGCGAGGACCTGGTCGATGTGGAAACCCAGTTCCAGCTATGGCGCTTCCGCCATATGCGCACGGTGATGCGGGTGATCGGCTTCAAGCGCGGCACCGGTGGGTCCAGCGGCGTGGGGTTTCTGCAGCAGGCGCTGGCGCTGACGTTTTTCCCGGAGCTGTTTGACGTGCGCACGTCGGTGGGCGTGGAAAGCCGCGAGCCGATGGACGGTGGCCGCGGTGAGTCGGAGAAGGGCTGAGAGGGCTAGCCCCTCTCCCGTCGGGGCGAGAAGGCACGGTTTGCGCGCCACTGGCGCGCGTGCCTTGGAGCGCCCGCGTCGCAAACGCGGGCCGGGGCGCGGAGCGGGGGCTAGGGTGAGGATACGGGCGTCATCCTCGCAGACCAACCGCCGCCATCAGGTCGGCGAGTGCTGCGAATTTGACGCGTACATGACGTCTAAGTGATCCTCGCGCGTCTCCCGGGGTACGCCCTGGGCACCCAGCCATTCCTGAATACGCAAGGGACATTCCATGAGCGTTGACGCTACCGCGCCGACTTCCGCCGCCACTCCGCCGCCGCCGGCACCGCCCGAGTTTCCCACGCTGCTCGGTCATCCCCGGCCGCTGTGGATGCTGTTCATGACCGAATTCTGGGAACGCTTCGCGTTCTACGGCATTCGTTGGGCGCTGGTGCTGTACATCGTGGCGCAGTTCTTCAATGGCGATGCCACCGGCCAGGCGCCGGCCGGACGCACCTATGGCGCCTATCTGGCGCTGGTGTATGCGGCAGCGATCTTCGGTGGTTACGTGGCCGACCGCGTGCTCGGCTACCAACGCTCGATCCTGGTCGGTGCGGCCGTCATGGCCACCGGCCTGTTCCTGATCGCCATTCCCGACCACACCATGTTCGAGATCGGCCTGGCCACCGTGGTGGTGGGCAACGGGTTGTTCAAACCGAACATCTCCACCATGGTCGGCAAGTTGTATTCGGTGGCCGATCCGCGCCGCGACAGCGGCTTCACCATTTTCTACATGGGCATCAACCTCGGCGCGATGATCTCGCCGGTGCTGACCCAGTTGCTGGCCGAAAAAGTGTTCGGCACCGACGCCATGCCGTCCTACAAGATGGTGTTCATGGCCTCCGGCGTAGGCATGCTGATCAGCCTGGTGTGGTTCTGGATCGGCCGCGCACAGCTCAAGGGCATCGGCGCACCGGCGCCGAATGCGCAGGGCATCGGCCGCGTGCTGATGGTGCTGGTCGGCTGCGTGCTGGCGATTCCAGTGGTGTACTTCCTGCTCACCGTCGGTGCGGACGTGTTGCAGATCGTGCTGACCGTGCTGTTCGTCGGCCTGTCGGTGATGCTGCTGGTCGAAGGCATCCGCGAAGGCAAGGTGCAGCGCGACAAGGTGATCGCGATGCTGATCATTTTCGCCTTCAACGTGCTGTTCTGGATGTTCTTCGAACAGGCCGGCAGCTCATTCACCTTCCTGGCCGACAACATCGTCGACCGCGGTTTCGGCGACTGGACCTTCCCCACCGCCTGGTTCCAGTCGGTGAACTCGATTGCCATCATCACGCTGGCGCCGATCATCGCCTGGATCTGGGTCAAGGCCGGCCGCTTCAACCCGTCGATTCCGCGCAAGTTCGGCCTGGGCCTGCTGTTCAACGGTCTGGCGTTCCTGCTGCTGATGTTTGCACTGTCGAGCCTGGTCAACGATGCTGGCAAGGTGCCGTTCTGGACCTTGTTCATGGTGTACGTGATCCAGTCGGTAGGCGAGCTGTGCCTGTCGCCGATCGGCCTGTCGATGGTGACCAAGCTGGCACCGGTGCGTCTGGTCGGTTTCGGAATGGGCGGCTGGTTTTTGTCTACCGGCATCGGCAACAACCTGTCGGGCATTTTTGCCGGGCATGTCAGCGGAAGCGAAGGGATGAGCGTGTCCTCGGCCCTGAGCGGGTATACCTTCGGGTTTTGGGCGCTATTGGGCGCTGGCGCGGTGCTGTTCCTGATCGCGCCTTTGATCAACAAACTGATGCACGGTGTGAAGTGAGGAGAACAGCAATGCCGATCAAACCCACTGTCTGTGGCCTGCTGCTGGCAGGTCTGTTGAGCGCCTGCGGGCAGCCCACCGAGCAACAGGAGGCGCCACGGCCGCTGGATACCTCGATGCAGAAGCCGCCCAGCGCCGATCCCAGCCAGCCGGTGTCCTCGGGCAATACGCCTACTGCGGCGGACATCGCCGCGGCGGCGGCGCTCAATGCGCAGTACGACCCGTCGCGCGATCCGGCCGCCGATCTGGAGACCGCCAAGGTCGAGGCCAAGCGCGGCGGCAAGCGCATCGTGCTCAACGTCGGCAATGCGGCCTGCGAGCCGTGCAAGGCGCTGGACGAGCTGATGGGCGGCGATGCGGAGCTGCGCAGCTTCCGCGATGCGCACTTCGTGGTGGTCAAGGTCAATCGCGATGCGGCCAACGACAACGCCGCCTTCCTGTCGCAGTTTGCCCAGCTCAATGATTTTCCGGCGCTGCTGGTGCTGGACAACGACGGCAAGCTGCTGACCACCCAGGCCGGCCCGGAACTGCGCAAGGGCGAGGGCTTCGACCGCAGGAAGCTGTTCGATTTCCTCAAGCAATGGGCGCCGCCGCAGGCCTGACGCGTCGTTGCCGTGTCATGCAAAAACCCCCGCACTGCGGGGGTTTTTTATCAGTCCTTGCCGGCCATGCGCGGCAGCCCGTCCTTGGCCAGCCGGTCGATCAGCTTCTCCAGGACCTGCTGCTCCTCGGCGCTGAACACCGACATCAGCCGCTGCTCCATCTCGTTGACCAGCGGGGCGACGGTCTCGTAGACCTGGCGTCCGGCCGGCGACAGCGCCAGCATCGAGCGGCGGCGGTCGTCGCCATGGGTTTCGCGGCGGATGAAGCCGCGCTCCAGCAGGCGCGCCACGGCGCGGCTGACTGCAACTTTATCCATCGCGGTGCGGTCGGAGACCTCGCTGGCCGAGGAACCCGGATACAGCGCCAGGATGGTGATCACCCGCCACTCGGGGATGGCCATGCCGTAACGATCGCCGTAGACCTTGGCGATGTTGCTGCTGATGCGGTTGGACAGCACGCTCAGGCGATACGGCAGGAACTGCTCAAGGTTGAGCAGCACAGGATGTGGCGGCGGGGTGGGGGCGTCGAGATCGCTCATGTTGCACTGTGTCTTGATTTTGGTTTCATTTGCAACTACAAACCTTGGGTGGCCTGCGCATTCTCGCGGGTCTTCTGCCACCCCGCATAGCCCTGCGGACGGCCTAGCGTGGAGAAACGACGATGAGCGCACAACCGAGCAGTACCGCAACCCGCCCGAACCTGGGCATGCAGGTCACCACCTTCGACAATCCGATGGGGATCGACGGGTTCGAGTTCGTCGAATTCGCCGCGCCCGCCGGCCAGGTCGCGCAGCTGCACGACTACTTCCGCAAGATGGGCTTCAGTCCGGTGCTGCGCCACCGCAGCCGTGCCATTACCGTCTATCGCCAGGGCGGGGTCAACTTCCTGCTCAACGAAGAGCCCGATTCGTTTGCCGCCGATTTCGCCGCCGCGCACGGCCCGAGCGCCTGCGGCTTTGCGATCCGCTTCCGCACCCCGGCCGAGACGGTGCTGCAGACCGTGCTGGGCAACGGCGGCGAAGCGGTGCAGGACAAGGCCGACACCCGCGCCGTGCCGGCCCCGGTGGTCAAGGGCATCGGCGACTGCATGCTGTATCTGGTCGACCGCTACGGCGATGCGGGCAGCATCTACGACGCCGATTACGAGCCGATCGAAGGCGCCGACCAGCACCCGGCCGGCTTCGGGCTGACCTTCATCGACCACCTGACCCACAACCTGTACTTCGGCAACATGCAGCGCTGGTCGGACTATTACGAGCGCCTGTTCAACTTCCGCGAGATCCGCTACTTCGACATCAAGGGCGCCAAGACCGGCCTGGTGTCCAAGGCGATGACCGCCCCGGACGGCGTCGTGCGCATCCCGCTCAACGAATCCTCCGACCCCAAGAGCCAGATCAACGAGTACCTGGACGCCTACCAGGGCGAAGGCATCCAGCACATCGCCTGCTTCACCGACGACATCTACAGCTCGGTGGAAAGGATGCGCGAGGCAGGCGTGACGTTCCTGGATACGCCCGACACCTATTTCGACGTGGTGGACCTGCGCATTCCCGACCACGGCGAAGACGTCGAACGCCTGCGCCGCAACAAGATCCTGATCGATGCCGACGTGGACACCAAGCAGCGCAAGCTGCTGCAGATCTTCACCACCAACTGCATCGGCCCGATCTTCTTCGAGATCATCCAGCGCAAGGGCAATGAGGGCTTTGGCGAAGGCAATTTCCAGGCGCTGTTCGAGAGCATCGAGCGCGATCAGATGAAGCGTGGGTGCTTTGAGGGCGGGGATTGGTGATTCGCTGTTCGGGATTCGTGTCAGTAACTGCGTTGTTACGGGTGTGAGCGGCGCATTTCGCTGCGATACCGAGCGCTGCCTTCCCTAAAGTCAGATGTGGCGACGCTGCCGATCAAGTGAAATAAGGGGTATCGCCAAGCACGCACCAAGGACGTGTTTTTCTGACAGCGCAGCACAGAGAAAATGCAGGCGCTTAAAGCCCCTCTCCCTTCGGGAGAGGGGTTGGGGTGAGGGTACGGTGGAGCGATGAAAATCAAACCGCCATTACCCACCGTCGCGCTCACCAACGCGCGTGCGTTACGGGCAGGGATGACAGAAGCAGAGCGCGCACGTTGGCACTGTCTCCGCGGCAGTCAGCGACAAGGTTTCACGTTCAGGCGTCAGCATCCGATTCCGCCGTACATCGCAGATTTTTGTTGTATTGATGCGGCGTTGATTGTTGAACTGGATGGCTCGCAGCATCAGGCATCCAGCGATCAGGCAAGAACACGGTGGCTGCAATTGAGGGGTTGGAGAGTGCTGCGGTTCTGGAACAACGATGTGTTGCTTTCGCTGGATGCGGTGGTCGAGATGATCTTCGAGGTAGTCGCTACGCCGTACCCTCACCCCAACCCCTCTCCCGCGGGGAGAGGGGCGTAATCCGCCAGGCCTCAGCTCTTCTTCGGTAGGAAAGGCCTGATTCAACTCAATCCCAACCTTCTGCATCCGGGGAGGGAGGGCCAAGATCCGGACGCATGCCATGCATAACAACGAGCACTACATGAGCGGTTTCGGCAATGCGTTTGCGACCGAGGCGGTGGCCGGCACCTTGCCGATCGGGCAGAACTCGCCGCAGCGTGTGGCGCACGGGTTGTATGCCGAACAGTTGTCCGGCACCGCGTTCACCGCGCCGCGCAGCGAGAACCGGCGCAGCTGGCTCTATCGCATCCGTCCGGCGGCCGTGCATGGCGCGTTTTCGTTGATCCAGCAATCCACCTTCCACAACGACTTCGGTCGTGGCCCGGTGCCGCCGGATCAACTGCGCTGGAGCCCGTTGCCGTTGCCATCCGTGCCAACCGACTTCGTCGATGGTCTCTACACCATGGCCGGCAACGGCGGGCCGGAGGCGATGTCCGGTGTTGCCGTGCATCTGTATGCGGCCAATGCCTCCATGCACGATCGCTTCTTTTACGATGCCGACGGCGAGCTGTTGCTGGTGCCACAACTTGGGCGCCTGCGTATCCACAGCGAGCTCGGGGTGCTGGAACTGGAGCCGCAGCAGATCGGGGTGATACCACGCGGCGTGCGCTTCCGTGTCGAGTTGCTCGATGGCGAAGCGCGCGGCTATGTCTGCGAAAACTTCGGCGCATTGCTGCGGCTGCCCGACCTGGGGCCGATCGGCTCCAACGGGCTGGCCAACGCGCGCGATGTCGAAACGCCGCATGCGGCCTTCGAGCAGCGCGAAGGCGCCTTCGAACTGGTGGCCAAATTCCAGGGCCATCTGTGGCGCGCGGACATCGGCCACTCGCCGCTGGACGTGGTGGCCTGGCATGGCAACTACGCGCCATATCGCTACGATCTGCGCCGCTTCAACACCATCGGCTCGATCAGCTTCGATCATCCGGATCCGAGCATCTTCACCGTGCTGACCTCGCCCAGCGACACGCATGGCACGGCGAACATGGATTTTGCGATCTTCCCGCCGCGCTGGCTGGTGGCGCAGCATACCTTCCGCCCGCCGTGGTTCCATCGCAATGTGGCCAGCGAGTTCATGGGGCTGGTGCACGGCGTGTACGACGCCAAGGCCGACGGCTTCGCGCCCGGTGGTGCCTCGCTGCACAACTGCATGAGTGGGCACGGACCGGATGCGGCGACCTTCGACAAGGCCTCGCATGCGGACCTGACGCGCCCGGACGTGATCGCCGACACCATGGCCTTCATGTTCGAAACGCGTGCGGTGCTGCGTCCTACGCAGCAGGCTTTGCAGGCCACGCACCGGCAGGGCGACTACCAGCAGTGCTGGTCCGGATTACGCGCGGCGTTCCAGGCGCCCAGGTCAGGCGATGCGCAGTAACTCGGGCCGCTAGCCGGACGTGCTAATCAGGCAGTACGGCATGGCAGAGGCGTGGTTGTCGGATCGAGTCGCCTGCAACGCACCAATGGCAGGTGTCCGATCAAGCAGCCTGCAGGGTATCGGTTGCGCTTGTCGGATCAAGCCAACTGCAAGGCATCAGTTGTAGCAGGCAGATCACGCCATCTACGACGTAGTCGTTTCAGCTGTTCGATCAAGCCGCCTGCAGCGCATCCGGCAGCAACTCGCCGATCCTTGCACGTACACGCTCTGCGTAGCTTGCCGAGGTGATCTGCGGCAACGCGCGTAGCGCCTCGGCGATGGCGGCGCCGATGGTGTCTTCGGCGCGTGCGGCGTGCAGTTGCCGATGCAGCACAACGGCCGCCGGGTTGCGTTGCAGCTGCAGGATGTCGAGCAGGTACAGCCGCGCGTTGGTGGCCGCGCGACGGCGCTGGCGTTGCAGGTCCTCTTCGCTCGGCGGTGCAGCTGGCGGCGGCACGGAGGTGCCGGGCATGACGACCGGAGCGAGCGTAGCGGCCGGGGGCGTGAGTGGCGTTGCCGCACCGCCTGCTGGCGTGCCAAAGGCCGGATAGCCCATTGCGCAGAGCGCCTGCACCAACGCGGCGCCGTCGCCGCCCAGCAGCACGGCCAGTGTTGCCAGATCGCGCTGCCCATCGGCCAGGATCAGCGCGCGTCGCTGCAGCAGGGTGAGTGGGCTGCGGTGCGATTGCAGCGCGGTGAGGGCGAGCGCGGTCTTGCGTGGGGTCATGGCGGCAGTCCTGCGAGGCGCTCAGCTTGCCCGCAGCCAATGAAGCGCCGATGACATCGGCACGCTGCAAGGCACGCTGGCGTTCTGCACGTCGCCGCGATGTGCGCCGTTAGGCTGTGGCGGACCCGTAGGAACGCCATGCATGACCACCGGATTGCCTGGTTTGATGGGCGCACTGCTGTTGCTGACCGCCTGCAACCGCGCCGGGGCGCCAGCACGGCGGTGCCGGCCGAGGCCGCAGCATGAAGCCTTAGTGCGGATCCTTGTCCGGCTCCACATGCTGGCTGGCGGTTTCTACGTTCTCGCCGACATCGCCCTGGGTCTGCGGCGTGGGCAGGCCTTCCTTTTTCATGTCGCCGTGGTTGGGCACTTCCGGGCGGTTTTCCATCATCAGCGACAGCGCGGCCTTGGCCATCAGATGGGCGCTGATCGGTGCGGTGATGAACAGGAACACGGTGATCAGCAGTTCGCGCGGTTGCGGGTCCACGCCGAGGAACAGGTGATAGCCCACCGATGCCAGCAGCACGCAGCCCACCCCCAGCGTGCTGGCCTTGGTCGGCGCATGCAGGCGCTTGAAGAAGTCCGACAGCTTCACCAGGCCGAACGCGCCGATCAGGATGAAGAAGGTGCCGACCAGCAACAGCGCGCTGAGCAGATATTCGGTCAGCGCGATCATTCGACGATGTCCCGACGCAGCACGAACTTGCTCAGCACCACGGTGCTGCCGAAGCCCAGCATCGCGATCACCAGCGCGGCTTCGAAGTAGATCGGCGAATCCAGATACATGCCCAGCAGCATCAGCTCGGCGATGGCGGTGATGGACAGGGTGTCCAGCGCCAGGATGCGATCAGGCACGCTCGGCCCGCGCAGCAATCGCCACAGCGCCATCAGCATGGCCAGGCCCACCGCATGCATGCAGATGACGATGGTCGATTCGATGAACATGTGGCCGGTCATGGAAAGATCTCCATCAGGGGCTTCTCGTAGCGGGTCTTGATCTCGGCGATCAAGGCGTCCGGGTCGTCCAGGTGCAGCACGTGCACCAGCAGATACTTGCGGTCATCCGAGAGCGCCGCCGACACCGTGCCGGGAGTGAGGGTGATCATGCTGGTCAGCGCGGCGATGCCGTGGATGTTGGCGATGTCCAGCGGCACCCAGATGAAACCCGGATGGATGCGCGACTCCGGGCCGAGCACCTGGCCGGCCACCTTGAGGTTGGAGCGCACGATGTCGCCGGCGGCCACCAGCAACATGCGCGGCACCGAACGTAGCGACCCGATGCGGGCGAACTCGCGGTCCAGGCGCGCCGCAAAGATCGGCACCACCCAGCCCAGCAGCAGGCCCAGCACCCATTGCTGCGGCCCGAAGCTGTCGCTGAGCAACAGCCAGAAAATGAAGACCGTCACGCTCAGCGAGGGCGAGGGCAGCAGCCGGCTGCGCAGCGGCATGCGCGTGCTCATGGCTGCCTCCGTTGCGGCGTGGTGGCGCGCACCTGTTCCACGTAGGCGCCGGGATCGCGCAGCTGCACGCCGGCCGCGTCGGTGTAGCGCATCAACGGGCCGGCACCGGCCGTCATCGCCACCAGCCCGCCCAGCAACAGCAGCGTGGCGGCAGTCTCCACCGGGCGCATGCGCGCACGCCGTTGCGGCTGCAGCGCGGGGACATCCTGCACCGCTTCGGGCACGCGCCAGAACAGGCGCACGCCGGCACGCGTCAGGCCGATCACCACCAGCAGGCTGCTGCCGAGGATGGCGACCCACACCGGTCCGACCAGGCCGGCGGGCACGTGCTGCAGCAACGCGGCCTTGGCCAGGAAGCCGGACAACGGCGGTAGCCCGGCAACCGCCACCGCGGCGACCATGAACATCTCACCGGGCATCCCACGCCGCGGCAGCGGCGCGACCACTTCCTTGCGGTCGCTGGCGCTGCCGCGGCGACGCCGAATCAGGTCCGACACCATGAACAATGCCGCGGCCACGAAGCTGCTGTGCGGCAGGTAGTACAGCCCCGCACCCAATGCGCCGGCATCGTCCAGCGAGAACGCGATGAACAACGTCGCCGCCGAGAACACCACCAGATACGACACCATCACCCGCAGCCGCGATGCGGCCATCACCCCGAAGGCGGCCATCAACAGCGTGGCGATGCCCAGCCACAGCAATGCGTGGCGACCGAAGCCCTGCAGCGCGCCGGCACCGGCGCCGAACCACAGCGCCGACACCCGCAGCGTCGCGTACAGCCCGACCTTGGTCATGATCGCAAACAGCGCCGCCACCGCCGCCGGCGCGCGCGAATAGGTCTCCGGCAACCACAGGTACAGCGGCAGCAACGCCGCCTTGCTGCAGAACACCAGCAGCAACAGGCCCAGGCTGGCCTTGGCCAGCGGCACGTCCTGCGCTGGCAACGCGGCGATGCGTTGCGACAGCTCGGCCATGTTCAAGGTACCGAACACGCCGAACAGCAGGCCCAGCGCGATCAGGAACAGGGTCGACGCACACACGTTGAACACTACGTAGTGCAGGCCAACACGCATCTGCAGCCCGCGCCCGCCGCTGAGCAACAGGCCGTAGGAGGCGATCAGCATCACTTCGAAGAACACGAACAGGTTGAAGATGTCGCCGGTCAGGAACGCACCGTTCAAGCCCATCAACTGGAACTGGAACAAGGCATGGAAATGCGGCGCGCGCCGGTCCCAGCCCGCGCAGGCATGCAGCAGGCAGGCCGCGCCCAGGATCAGGGTGGTCAACAGCATCCACGCCGACAGGCGGTCGCCCATCAGCACGATGCCGATGCGCGCCGGCCAGTCGCCGAGCAGGTACACCAGCACCTGGCCTTCGGCGGCACGCGCGAACAAGGCGATGACTGCCACGGCCAGCAATGCCATGCTCGCCCACGCCACCGTGCGCTGCACGCGCGGCCCATAGCGCCGATGTTCGACGAACAGCGCCGCCGACGCGCCCAGCATCGGGATCAGGATCGGCAGGATCAGCAGATGGCTCATCGCCGGGCCTCGCGCGTGTCCACGCCGGTGGTGGCGTCTTCATGCGCATCCACATGGTCGCTGCCGTTGTCGCTACGGCTGCGGATCGCCAGCACCAGGCTCACCGCGGTCATCGCGAAGGCGATCACGATTGCGGTCAGCACCAGCGCCTGCGGCAACGGATCGGTGTAATGCATCAGGTCGGCCGGCACGCCCTCGCGCAGCACTGGCGCCTGGCCGCTGCGCAGCCGCCCACCGGCGAAGATCAGCAGGTTGGTCGCATACGACAGGAAGGTCATCCCCAGAATCACGTCGAAGCTGCGCGCGCGCAGCAACAGGTAGATCGCCAATGCGGTCAGGACGCCGATCGCGCTTGCCACTGCCAGTTCCATCAATGCTGCTCCGCGGTGCGTGTCGAACGTTGGGTGGGGTCGATCTCGCCGCGCTGCGAGCTGCGCGTACGCGAGGGTTTGATCGTGCCCATCATCGACAGCATCAACATCGCCGCGCCGAACACCACCAGATACACGCCGACATCGAAGCCCAGCGCGCTGGCCAGCTCCAGATCGCCCAGCAGCGGCAACGGAATCTCCAGATGCCCGCTGCTCAGGAACGGCATGCCGAAGACCAGCGCACCGGCGCCACTGACCAGCGCGCACAGCAGGCCGATGCCGATCAGGCGGATGTAGTCGAAGCCGAAGCGCGATTCCACCGACGCGGTGCCCTGGATCACGTACTGCATCAGCAACGGCACTGCCAGCACCAGCCCGGCGATAAAGCCGCCACCGGGCGCGTTATGGCCGCGCAGAAACAGGAACAAGGACACCGTCAGCGTCAGCGGGAACATGATCTGCGCCAGGTCGGCCGGCACCGGCAACTTGATCGGCGGGCCGGGCATGCTGCGTTCCGGCGCCATGCGCGAGCGCCGCAGCAGTGCATGCACCACCAGCCCGGCGATCGCGAACACGGTGATCTCGCCGAAGGTATCGAAGCCGCGGAAATCCACCAGAATCACATTGACCACGTTGCGCCCGTAGGCTTCCGGCAATGCACGTTGCAACAGCTCGCCGGCCACCGTGTGGCTGGGCTGGGTCATCAAGGTATAGGCCAGCGCGGCAAGCCCGGCGCCCCCGACCACGGCGATGCCGGCATCGCGGAGTTTGCGCAGGCGCGCAGGCTCGGGCAACGAGCGCTCGGGCAGGTAATTCATCGCCAGCAGCATCAGCACCAGCGTCACCATCTCCACCAGCAGCTGGGTCAACGCAAGATCCGGTGCCGACAGGAACACGAAGGTCATGCTGACCGCCAGGCCGGTGCCACCCAGCACCAGCACGGCGAGCAGGCGCTGCTTGTACAGGAACAGGCTGCCCAGGGCGCAGGCGATCATCAGCAGCCAGATCGTCCAGCCCAGCAGCGGCAGCGGGGTGGGCGCCGGCCAGGCCGGCAAGGCGCCGCCCTGCAGGAACGGCACCAGCGCCACCACCACAGCGCTCAGTACCAGCAGCATCAGCATGCGCTGCAGATTGCCGTTGGTGACCGCATCGGTCATGCGCACGGTACCGGCGAACAGGGCGCGCAGGTTCCAGTTGAACAGCGCCTTGCCCGGCGAGCGGTTCTGGATCGCGTACATGTCCAGCGTGCGGCGCAGCGCCATGTACAACAAGGTGCCGCCCACCATGCCGGCGATGCTCATCGCCAGCGGCCAGTTCCAGCCATGCCACAGCGCCAGGCTGTAGTCGGGCAGGCGCTCGCCCAGGATGGCGCTGGCACCGGCGCGCAGCACCGGCGCGATGGTCCAGGCCGGCACGATGCCCACGGCCACGCAGATCAGCACCAGCACATCCACCGGAATCCGCATCCAGCGCGGCGGCTCGTGCGGGGTGGTGTCCAAGTCGCGCGGGCCTTCGCCAAAGAAGGTGTCGTGCACGAAGCGCAGGCTGTAGGCCACGCCGAGCAGGCCGGCCAGCAGTGCGGCGATGCTGGCCAACACCCGCATCGTCTGCGGCGCATCGGTTTCCAGCGCCACGGCGAAGAACATTTCCTTGGACAAAAAGCCGTTGAGCAGCGGAACGCCAGCCATCGCCAGCGAGGCGGTGATCGCCAGCACGCTGGTGACCGGCATCAGGCGGCGCAGGTTGCCCAGCTTGCGCATGTCGCGCGTGCCGGTCTCGTGGTCGATGATGCCGGCGGCCATGAACAACGAGGCCTTGAACACCGCATGGTTGAGGATGTGGAACACGCCGGCCACCACCGCCATCGGCGTGGACAGGCCGAACAGCATCGTGATCAGGCCCAGATGCGAGATGGTCGAGTACGCCAGCACGCCCTTGAGATCGTGCTGGAAGATCGCGTGCCAGGCGCCGAGCAACAGCGTGATTGCACCGATGCTGGTGACCGTATAGAAGAACAGATCGGTGCCGGCCAGGGCAGGATGCAGGCGCGCCAGCAGGAACACGCCGGCCTTCACCATCGTGGCCGAATGCAGATACGCCGACACCGGCGTGGGCGCGGCCATCGCGTGCGGCAGCCAGAAATGGAACGGGAACTGCGCGCTCTTGGTGAAGATGCCCAGCAGCACCAGTCCCAACGCATACGGATACAGCGGGCTGGCGCGAATCAGATCGCCGGCCGCCAGCACCGCATCCAGCTGGAAACTGCCGACGATGCGGCCGATCATCAGGGTGCCGCCGAGCAGGGCCAGGCCGCCACCGGCTGTCAGCACGAAGGCCATGCGCGCGCCTTCGCGCGCGTCCTTGCGGTGCGACCAGAAGCCGATCAACAGGAACGAGCTGATGCTGGTGAGTTCCCAGAACACCATCAGCAACAGCAGGTTGCCCGACAGCACCATGCCGAGCATCGCGCCCATGAACAGCATGAGATAGGCGAAGAAGCGCGATGCGCTGTCGCGCGCACTCAGGTAGTAATGCGCATACAGCACCACCAGCGCACCGATGCCCAGCACCAGCAACGCGAACATCCACGCCAGGCCATCAAGCCGCAGCGAGAACATCAGGCCGATCTGCGGCAACCATGCGTATTGGCTGTCGATCACCTCACCGCGCAGCACGGCCGGTGTGAGCGTTGCCAGGATGGCCAGCCCGCCCAACGGCGCAGCCGCAGCCAACCACGCAGTGATCGAACGGGAGGTGCGCCAGAGCAGCGCAGTGGCGGCCGCCATCACAAACGGCAGCGCGAGCAGGATTTCCAGCGAGAAAGGCATGCAGGGAACACAAGATTCGCGAGCAGGCCAGAGAGCTTAACAAACCGTTGACTGACGCCCGCGTCAACGCCGTGGCTGCGCGCATGCGCAAATCGCCGACGCAGCAGCATCGCGCCGCTGCGTGTCACTCGTTATGCTGGGATCACCCAGACCGCATCCGAACCCGTGACCGCTGCCGATCCCGCTCCGTCCCCTGCCGTTTCTGCGCCACGCGCCCTGGTGTTCGGCGGCAGCGGTCAGATCGGCGAACGCCTGCTGACGCGGCTGCTCGGCCGCGGCTGGCAGGTGACGGCATGGTCGCGCCAGCCGCGCGCGGCGCGCTCCGGGCTGATCTGGCGGCAGGGCGACCTGGCCACGCCGGCTGCCGTGGGCGAGGCCTTCGAGGTGATCTTCAGCTGCGGCCCGCTGGACCATTTCGCGCGCTGGTATGCCGAAAATCCGGTGCGCGCTCCGCGCATTGTGGCGTTCGGTTCCACCAGCCTGGAGGTCAAGGAACACTCGATCGACGCGGCCGAGCGCGATGTCGCACAGCGCCTGGCACATGCCGAACAGGCGCTGTTTTCCGCAGCCCAGGCGCGTGGCGCCGCGGCGACGGTGCTGCGCCCGACGCTGGTCTATGGGGCCGGGCGCGACCGCACGCTCACCCAGATCGCCGGGCTGGCGCAGCGCACCGGCGCCTTCGTGCTCCCGGCCAACGCAACCGGGCTGCGCCAGCCGGTGCATGTGGACGATCTGGCCAGCGCGGCGCTGGCGGTGCTCACCCAGCCAGCGACACAGCAGCGCAGCTATGCCGTCGGCGGCGGCGAAGTGCTGGCCTATACGCAGATGGTGGAGCGCGTGCTGGCGGCGCTGCCACGACCGGCGCGGCTGTACCAGGTGCCGCCCGGCCTGTTCGGCCTTGCCCTCACTGCCGCGCAGCGGCTGGGGCGCCTGCGTGGCATCAATGCGGCCGCATTGCAGCGCATGCGCGATGACCTGGTGTTCGACCTGGAACCAGCGCGTCGCGACTTCGGTTATGCGCCGCGCGCCTTTCTTCCGCTGCCCGAAGAGCTCGGCATCGGCGAGTGATCCATCTGGTACACGCGTGTGTGCCATGCAGCGTTGCGTAGTGCGCGGTCGACCACGCCTGGGGCGCAGCAGTAGCGCGCCATCAGCGTTAGCCGCGGAAGCGCCCAGTCGTAATACGCCACCTCAACGCATGACCGCGGCGGCACCGGGCGGTGCGCTGGGCCTGTCGGCCATGCTCAGTACCGCCAACCCAACTGACGATACAACTTGGCCAATACCCAGATCGGCCCGATCAGCAGATAGGTCAGATCGGTCAGAAAGCTCGGTTTGCGGCCTTCGATCTTGTGGCCGACGAACTGCGCGATCCAGGCCAGCACGAACACTGTCAGTGCCGTGGCGAACAGCCCGGTGAGCCCGAGTCTGCCTTCAAGTAACCGGCACAGGCAGCCGAAGAAAAAGAAGATCCCCAGCATGCCCAGCCCCAGCGGACGCGATAGGCGGTTGTAGTACGACCAGGCTGCGAACATCGACAACGCCGCCCACACGCCGCTGCTGAACCAGGTGCCGCCGACCGGGATGCACCACAGCAGGGCCACTACCGACCACAGGATCGCCGGCACCGCCAGCACATGGATCTGCTGATTGGTCGCGTTGCGATGGTCGTCGGAATAACTGGCGAAATAGCGGTCGATCGGTCGCGCGGTCTTGGTGCGTTCGGTCATGTTCCCTCCCAGGAATGACCCAAGCATACGCGCGCGGATGGCACTGTGGCAGCCGCGCCCTTTGCCACGCGCAGCTCGCGTGGCAAGGGCGGCACCCGTCAGTTCACCGACACGGCACTCCATGCTGCGGCAACCGCGCGGTACTGCGTGGACGTGCTGCCGTATAGATCGGTGGCAGCGCTCAACGTTGCCCGGCGTGCGGCCGCATAGTTGGTCGAGGAGGTCATGTACACCGTCAACGCGCGGTACCAGATGCGGCTTGCCGCCGCCCGGCCGATCGCTGTCAATGCCGTGTTGCCGTTGCAGACCAACCCGGCCGGCGTCACGTTCCAGCTGGTGCCTGATCCGAAGCCGCTCGGCACCACTGCGCCTTCGGCCAACAGATAGTAGAAGTGGTTGGCCACGCCCGAGCTGTAATGCACGTTGAGCGAACCCAGGCTGCTGCTGTAGCAATCGGGCGAGTCGCCATCCAGGCTGGGCTTGAACATGTAGCGCAAGGCCAGCGTCCCGCTGCTGTTGCCGGGGATGATCTTCTCGCCGATCAGGTAATTGCCCGGCTGTGCGCTGTTGTTGGCCGAATATTCCACCATCGCGCCCATGATGTCGGAGGTGGCTTCGTTCAAGCCGCCCGACTCGCCCGAATACACCAGTCGCGCGGTGCGGCTGGTCACGCCGTGGGTCATCTCGTGACCGGCCACATCCACCGACACCAGCGGCGTGAACGTGCTGCCGTCGCCATCGCCGAAGGTCATGCAGAAGCAGCTGTCCTGCCAGAACGCGTTGTTGTAGCGACTGCCGTAATGCACGCGGCTGCGCGCACCGACACCGTCGTTGGCAATGCCGCTGCGCGCATGGGCGGTGCGGAAATAGTCCCAGGTCAAGGCCACGCCGTAATGCGCATCCACCGCTGCGGTCACCGTATCGCTGTTGGCGCCGCTGCCCCAGGCGTTGTCGGCATCGGTGACCAGCGTGCCGTTGCCGGAGGTGCTGTTGCGCATGTTGTAGGTCGCGCCGCTGCCGCGGCTCAGATCGGTCAACTCGTAACCGCTGCTGCAACGCGTCGTCGCCAACGCCACACTGCCTGCATACAGCGAACGCCCGGTGCCGGCCGCACTGGTGCCACCCGCACAGGCGGTGTGCACCGTGTCCCAGGATTCGAGAATGCGTTGATTGACTGCATCGACGATGTAATGCATTTCGGTCGGCGTCTGATCGGGCTTGATGCCGCTGTAGATCACTTCATAAACCAGCCGCGGTGCGCCCTGGCGCGCATACAAGGCCAGACTTGCGCGCGGCGTGGCATCGGGTGCCAGATCGAACTGCGTACCGGCCGCACGCACTGCCGTGTCCGCATCAATGCCGGGCACGATGCTTGGGCGCACGCTGGTGTCCATGCTCTGGCTCAACTGACGCATCACTCCGCGTCGCGAATGCACGACCACATCGCCGCCGATCACCGGCAGGCCCTGATACGTGCGATCAAAGCGCACATGCTCGCTGCCGTCGGCATCGACAATGCTGTCGCGCGCGACAAACGCATCGGCCGTTGCACGATTGGCCAGCGCCGCAGCGTTGTTGCCCAACAAGGATTGCGCGCGCGACACCGCGGCAGTTGCGGAAAGATCCGCAGCGGTAGCAACGGTAGACAACGATAGCGCGCAGCAGATCGCCGCGCCCAGGACATGAACTTGCATGACGACTCTCTCCCCGAAAACGTGCAATGCAAAGATCGGCGGCGATACGCTTCACGGCCGATCGCGACTGGCAACAGGTGCCGGCAGATAAACTTGCACAGTCCATGACAGCGCAGTAGTAAAAATTACAGCTGTGTTGCGTTCTGTGCGCCGCGCCACTTTGCGATGTGGAGGGCATCGCAGAGCGCCAGGAGCAGCGCTGCGTGTGGCACGTCGTCTGCGCTGCAGGCGTGTCGTCTTGTCGCAGTCTGGAAGGGTCTGCCAACGTCTAGCGACGGACAACACGCTGACGGCGAAAAGCAGTCCGCTCAAGGGTGCGTAGCGAGGTGCAGTCGCCGCAGCGTTCTCAGCGGTGATGTCGAGAGCAGGACACGCACAAAAAAAACCGGCCAGACACCTGGCCGGTTTTTTTGTGCTGCACCGCTACACTTCAGCGGCCGCCGATCGCGACCTTCTGCTGCTCGTCCTGGGCCTGTTGCTGCGCACCCTGGCCAGCCAGCAGTCGCGCACTGGTCTGCTCCAGCGTGGGGGCAGGTTGGTTCAGATCCACTGCCGCACGGAAGCCCGGCGTGGTGCCCATGATGAATGCCTTGCCATCCTGCACGGTGACGTTCTGCAGCTTGTCCGCGGAATCGATACCGTTCTGCTTGGCCTGCAGGGTGACGTGGGCCGCGGTCTCGTTGGAGATCATGCTGGGCAGCTTGCTGCGGATCGCGTTGTGCAAGGCATGGTCAGGATGCGAGGCATCGTCGAGCGACGGCCCCTTGGGCGCTGCAATCTGCGTCTCACCGGCCTGCGTCCGGGTCTGCGCCGGTTGTGCGGACAACGCGGCCTGCGTATTGCGGCCCACCACGCCATCGGCCTGCAGTCCGTGCTGCTTCTGGAACGCAATCACCGCCTCCCGCGTGTTGTCGCCAAAGCGACCATCCTCGGCAAGCCGGTTGCCCTGCGCATCGCGTACGCCGAGACGGTTGAGGTCCTGCTGCAGCTTGCCGACATCACTGCCTTGTTCGCCGTGCCGCAGCGTGCCGTTGCCACCCGCTGCCGCTGCCTGGGAGTGGCGCGCGCCGGACTCCTGCTGATGGCCCTGATTCCAGAATGTCTCCGGACTGGTCAGTTTGCCGTTGGCATCGCGCAGCTGGTAATGCACATGCTGCGCGTACTGGTTGTTACCGTTCGGGCCGCGTCCACCCATCGTGCCGATGGCATCGCCGGCGGACAGCGTCTGACCCTCCTTCACCTTGAGTGCGTCCAGGTGCAGGATCTCGTGCGAGTTGCCCTGTGCATCGCGAATCTTGACGGTGCCGTAGTTGCCGCCCGCAAAAGTGACGGTTCCGGCGACCGGCGAATGCACCGTCGGGTGCTGCATGTTGCGGCCTGTCTGGCCACCCTGGTAGTTGAAGTCGGTACCGCCGTGATCGCGGGCACTGCGATGCTCGCCGTAATGGCCGGTGATGTGCGGCGCCGTCCCGTTCTGCGGCGGGAGCATCCGTTCCATCGTGTGCTGAAACGCGCTGGATCCGCCATGCTGCGGCTGCGCAGGTGCTGGCGCAGCGGGCTGCACCGGCTGTCCGAGCTGGCCGTGTGCCAGGTTGTTCATCAGCTCTGGAGTGATATCGCGCTGCCAGCGGGCAAACCGGTTCTCGCGGTCGGCCAATCCATTCGGCGGATCGCCGCCGTTGATGGCAACGCCTGCCGCATGCGCGTCCTGCCTGGCGGCCTGTGGCACGTTGTTCTGCCAGTACCAGGTCGCGATGCGGGATGCGTTCTCAGGTTGTGCCGCCAGATCGGGGTGCGCCACCAGGTCCAGATTCAACGCTTCGCCGGCCGCACGATATTGGTCCTTGCCGGTGAGCTGCATGTAACCGCGGCCACGGTACAGGTAGCCATCGCCGGGCTCGTTATTGCCCATGCGTCCGCCATACATCAATTCGGCCAGTTTTTCCGGTTGCCCGCGCAGGGCATCCAGACGCGCCTGCTCCAGGGCCTCGGGCCCCTCACGCAGTGCGGATCGCACCTTCGAACTCACCTGCGAGGATCCGTGCGTATAGCGGAACCCTTCTTCCAGGCGGTTGAGGCCCATCGACTCATGACCCACCTGGGCCATGAAGTTTGCCAGCTCCTTCGGCTGGGTAATGCCTGCTGCATAGGCTGATTGGAGCAGCCCTGTTTCGCGATCGGTTGCCATGGGTGTAACTCCTCATTTCTCAGCAACATGAAATAACGGACTCCTTCCTTGTCCGTGCAAACCATTACTTCCGTTTAATTCGCCTTCTCGGCTGCGGCGTCGTCCAATGCCGCAGCTTTCTTCAATGTGGAGGGATCAAATTCCGGGAATGCCACCGTGCCGAAGTCCTTGGTGGTCAATTCCAGGGTGTTGTGCTGCTCGGTCTCGGTATCGGACAGGTCACGCACCACCTTGTCCAGCAACCAGCTCTGCTTGTCTGCCGAGTACTTGAATGTAAAGTCGTCTGCCCAGCGCTCACGCGATCCGCCGGAAATGGAAATGGTGAATTGCCCGGGCTGGATGCGCGAAAACGCATAGGGGTCGCCTGCCAGGCCGCCACAACGGGCGCATGGGACGATCTTGCTGTTTTCGGCAGCCTTTTTCAGCGCGCCGTCGGCAGTCTGTGTCAGCAACAGGACCGTACGCGGCTGCCCTTCACCGAGCTTTTCCGCACCAGTGGCTGGCGGGGAAATCACCACCAGCGCATCGGAGCGCCCCGCGCCAGTCAGATCGCCGCGGATGGTCTCCAGAGCCTTCGATCCCGCCGGAATGAAGGAGTCTATCGTGCCCATAGGTACAGTCCCTTGTGTCGGTGTTGCGGGGGGTGTTGCGGCAGGTGCGGACGACTGCGTGGCCGCGGTATCGGCAGCTGCCGTCGGCTGCTCGGTTGCACCGCCGGCCTGGGGGCCGTTACAGGCCGCAAGTACAACTGCCAATGCAGGGCCGATCAATCGGAAATGGCGCAAGGTTATCTCCTGGAGCGATGGCAGGTATGCGATGAACGGCGCGGCCGCTGGCGCGCAGATTACAGGGATTGGTCGTCCACCTTGACCAGCATCCAGCAGGGGCGCTGGGCGAAGTGGTAGACCTGCTGATCACCGCTGTCCGGCGTGCGGACCAGTACCTGGCGGCCATCGGCTTCTTCGGAAATCGTGACTTCGCGGCCGCCGTTGCGGGCCGCCTCCAGGTTCGGGATGACGGGCCATTCAACGTCGGCCAGCGCAACCGTGCGGGTGACCGGCGCCGGCTCGGGCTGTGCATCCGGGTCGAGTTGGATCATCGTCAGCGGATCGGCCGTGGCCTTTTCCTGTACCGCAATGTCTGCACTGAAGCTTTTCAGAAACGCAGCGAAGTCGGTGCTGGGGCAGGTTGTCGCCTGAGCAGGCGCTGCCGGAGCGGCGGCAGGTGTCGAGGCTGCAGTTGCGGCATCTGCAGGTGACGCAGGCGTCGCGGCGTCGGCTGGCTCTGCCTGCGGTTTGCAGGCAACCAGCGCCAGGCTCAGCGCAAGGGCGTGCAGGGAAGTTCGGAAAAGGGCCAACGGATCCTCCTGATCGTAGCGGGCAAGTTGGTGCGCGGGCGGGATGTTATACGCGCCCTGCTTGCAAATGTGTGAAGGCATGCGGAGTCGAAGTTTACGCAAACCGGACGGCATGCGGCAGGTCAATACACTCGCAGAACAAGCAGCCTGACGGTGGCTCCGGTGCTCGGGTGAGTCCACTGCCGCTGATTGCTCTCATCAAAGCCAGGTTATCTCGATCGAGCCTGCGCAAAGATCATACTGATTTGATCATGGTATGGCCGGAGATTTATCCGGTATGGCGCGGCTGACTATATCCCGTTTGAAAATACATCCAGTGCATCCGCACCCACCCATCCCTGTGCGCAGTCGCCGACATATTGGCCTGGTGCGGCGGCATGGCAGCTCTCGCCAGTGGCGCTCTTCGAGCGTTGGATCGGCCTGTCGCCATATGTTCCGCATGCCGGGTTGTTCTTGCATCCAGCAACACTGTCTGCAGGAATCGCAATGACGTAGTAATACAGAGGATTCTGTCCGGCGCGGCCGATCGCTTGAATACAGACGAGCTGGCCCTGCGCCAGCCTGGCTCTTGCGATCGCGTTACTTCCAGTGGTTGGCACCGCGTCGAGGACATCCACCCCGTTTGCCTGCGTCACGCCGGCAAAGAAGCCTGCATCGCCACATGCAGGTGAGAGCTCTACGTCATAGAAATCGCCGGCATCGACATTTCCAGCTATGCAGCCTTTTGCCATGTTCGCATCGATACACTGCACGCCGCTTGCCTGCAGCAACGTCGCGAGCCGGTCATTGACGGAAGCGCCAACAGGAGCCGGGGCATCTGCTGATGCTGACGCCGATGCCATGGATGCGACTGGTGGCGCGACAGGTGCTGCCGATTCGCCAGCGCTGCACGCGCTTACTGCAAGCAGTGCGGGCAGTAGGACGTTGCGCAACACCGGCAATCTGCGGAAGGAAAAACATGAGAGAGCCATTGCGACTTCCTTGGACAATGGATGGCGTCTGGTGCGTGCTTCAGCGCTCGATAAAGAGCGCTGCCCGCCAGTGCTGCTTTAGCGCAGCGTCAAAGCCCCGAGCGCGGGGCCTTGAAGATCAATCGACCGAAATACCCGCCAACCGCTGCAATGCCTCGGCATATTTTGCGCGCGTGCGCTCGATCACGTCTGCTGGCAGGCTGGGGCCGGGTGCGGTCTTGCCCCAGTCCAGGGTTTCCAGGTAATCGCGCACGAACTGCTTGTCATAGCTGGGCGGGCTGGTGCCGAGTTCGTACTGGTCGGCCGGCCAGTAACGCGACGAGTCCGGGGTCAGCATCTCGTCCATGATGTACAGGCGGCCATCGGCATCGGTGCCGAATTCGAACTTGGTATCGGCCAGCAGGATGCCGCGTTCGGCGGCGAAATCGGCGGCGAAACGGTAGATGCGCAAGGTGGCATCGCGCACGCGTTCGGCAAGCTCGGCGCCGACGGTCATGACCATCGCATCGAAGTCGATGTTTTCATCATGGTCACCGACCGCGGCCTTGGTCGATGGGGTAAAGATCGGCTCGGGTAGTTTCTCGGCCTGGCGCAGGCCGTCGGGGAGTTCGATGCCGCTGATCTTGCCGGTGCGCTGGTAATCCTTCCAGCCGCTGCCGATCAGGTAGCCGCGTGCGATCGCTTCCACCGGCACCGGCTTGAGCTTGCGCGTGACCACGGCGCGCTTTGCATACAGCGCCGGGTCCACACCCGCGGGCAGCACCTGCTCCACGGTGATGTCGACCAGGTGGTTGGGCATCAGGTGCTCGGTCTTGTGGAACCAGAAGTTGGAGACCTGGCACAACATCTCGCCCTTGCCGGGGATCGGGTCGGGCAGCACCACGTCGAACGCGGACAGGCGGTCGGTCGCCACCATCAACAGATAATCACCCGGCGGCGCATCGGCCGGCAGGCGCTCGCGGGGAATGTCGAAGACATCGCGGACCTTGCCACGGTGACGCAACGGCAGGCCGGGCAGATCGGATTGCAACAGCGTGGTCGACACAGGCACTCCTAAGGACGTCGCAATGACGCTGTCCCCGGGACCCGGCGGGCCCGCGGGTGGGCAGCGGGCCGCGTAGTGTACGGCGCTTCGGCGCGCGCCGCTGGATTTATTGGAGCCCGCCCGCAGGCCGGCGTGCATGCCGCGTCAGCCAGGCCGGGCGGGCGTTCGGGTAAGATCGCCAGCCCGCCTTCCCGCCCCCGATCGCCCATGTCCTGGTACGGAAAATTGCTCGGCGCACTGGCCGGCGCCCTGCTGTTCCGCGGCGCGCCGGTGGTCGGGCTGATGATCGGCCTGGCGATCGGGCATGCGGTGGACGCCGGCTGGTTCAAGCGCCGCGCCGAAAACCCGTACGAAGCGCTGGGACTGGAGCCGGACGCCACCACTGCCGAGATCGACCTGGCCTATCGCCGGCTGATGTCGCGCTATCACCCGGACAAGGTGGCCAACGCCGAGCCGGAAGCACGCCGCCAGGCCGAGCGGAAGGCCAGCCAGATCAATGCCGCCTACGACCGGATCCAGCGCCTGCGCAAACGCTGATCCAGCCCCGAGCGCTCCGGTATCGGTGCCTGGCGGGACAGCGCCCGCACCCAAATCGGCATTGGTGCTGCCAATAAAAAAACGCCCGACCCGTTGCGGGTCGGGCGCGCTCACTCAGACGCCCGGACTCAGAAGCGATAGGTCGCCGTCAGGCGCACCGCATTCGACGAAAAGTCCGTATCGGTGCGGCGCAGATCGGTACCGGCCGGATTGACGCGCAGGAACGGGTTGGTGGCCGGCGCGGTGCCCGGGCCGACACGCACGCGGGTGTCTTCGTCCTGCAGGCGGGTGAACAGGTACTCCACGCCGACCGAGACGTTGTCGCTCAAGCGGCGCTGCAGGCCCAGGCCGGCCTGGTAGCCGTCGGCGCTGTCGCCGCCGCTGCTGGTGAAGCTGTTGGCGGTGTTGCTGCTGGAGAAGCTGTGGTCGAACTCGCCGCGTGCCACGCCGGCGGTGAAGTAGGCCAGAAAGTCACCCTGCGCGCCGAAGGCATAGCCGATACGGCCGCGCAGGGCGGCGGTGCGGTTGAGCTGGCGGGTGAAGGTGTAGAACGCCGGGGTGGTGCTGAAGGCGCTGACACTGTCCCGCAGGTCGTTGCGGGTGTATTCGGCGACCACACCGTAGACCCAGTTGCCGGCCTGCCAGTCGTAGCCCAGCCGCGCGCCATATTCGGCGCCGCCCTTGTCCTTGCTGCAGCCGCTGGCCGGGGTGCGCCCGGCTGCCGCGCCGCCGCAGAACCCGGGCGAGAAGGCGTCGGCGCCGGTCGGGGTGCTGACCTGGTCGCCATCGCGGCCGTCCAGGTTGGTATCGAAGCCGAAGCGGCCGCCGGAAACGCCACTGACGTCGGCACCGCCGACATTGGCGCCGATCGAAAAACCTGACCAGTCGGCCGGGCCGGTCTGTGCCCAGGCGGACGGGGCCAGGGCCATCAAAACAAGCGCAGCGGAGGCGAGCGGGGTGGTCTTCATGCGGTGTCCTTGGCGAAAGGGCGCGGTGCGCCGGTCAGGTGCATACGCAGGCGGGACCGGCGCGGATGCACTGGCTTTGCGTGCCTGCGACAATGCGTGTCCCGTTCCTTGACGAGCTGCCCATGCAACCGACGGCGATTGCCCCGTCCATCCTGTCCGCCGATTTCGCCCGCCTGGGCGAGGAAGTGAACAACGTCCTGAAGGCCGGCGCCGACTGGGTGCACTTCGACGTGATGGACAACCACTACGTGCCCAACCTCACCATCGGCCCGATGGTGTGCCAGGCGCTGCGCAAGCACGGCATCGTTGCGCCGATCGACGTGCACCTGATGGTCGAGCCGGTGGACCGCATCGTGCCGGACTTCGCCGAGGCCGGCGCCACCACCATCAGCTTCCATCCCGAAGCCAGCCGCCATGTGCACCGCACGATCCAGCTGATCAAGTCGCACGGCTGCCAGGCTGGTCTGGTGCTCAACCCGGCCACCCCGGTGGACATCCTGGATTGGGTGCTGCCCGAGCTGGATCTGGTGCTGGTGATGTCGGTCAACCCCGGCTTCGGCGGGCAGGCCTTCATTCCCTCGGCGCTGGATAAATTGCGCGCCATCCGCAAGAAGATCGACGCGCTGGGCAAGCCGATCCGGCTGGAGATCGACGGCGGGGTCAAGGCCGACAACATCGGCGCGATCGCTGCGGCCGGTGCCGACACCTTCGTCGCCGGCTCGGCCATCTTCAACGCGCCCGACTATGCGCAGGTGATCGCGCAGATGCACGCGGCGGTGGACGCGGTCCGATGAGCGCGCCCGCGCTGCAGATCCGCGCTGCCACGCCGCACGATGCGCAGCTGCTGCACGAGCTGATCACCGCACTGGCGGTGTACGAACGCGAGCCCGATGCGGTCAAGGCCAGCCCGGAGGACCTGCGCGCCAGCCTGTTCGGCGAGGGCGCCACCGCGCATGCGCTGATCTGCGAGCAGGATGGCCAGGCGCTGGGATTTGCGGTGTATTTCTTCAACTACTCGACCTGGCTCGGCCGCAAAGGCCTGTATCTGGAAGACCTGTTCGTGCGCCCGCAGGCGCGCGGGCAGGGCGCCGGCCTGGCCTTGTTGCGGCATCTGGCCCGATTGGCCGTACAGCGTGGCTGCGGGCGTTTCGAATGGTCGGTGCTGGACTGGAATCAGCCGGCCATCGACTTCTATCAGGCGGCCGGTGCGCAGCCGATGGATGGCTGGACCGTCTACCGGCTCGACGGCGAGCGCCTGGCCGCCTTCGCCTCCGGTACCTGAGCGCGGCCTGCCGCGCCGCCGTGGCACGCAAGAAGAAGGCCGCTCCCCTGGGAGCGGCCTTCGAGAAAATTGGAGGCTGATCCTGCCTCCGCCCGTCGTCCCTGCTATGGTCTTCCACTCTCCGGGTTCTCGGTGACATGCCGATGACAGCCCGGCGACATTGCGTATTCACGATGCACGCAGCGGGCCGCTGCTAGCCTGCGGCCACCACCCTCACAGCATTGGCAGCGTGCATGGCCGCGTCCCACTGGCGTCTGATCCTCAACGGCAAGTCCACCGACAACCTGGACCTGCGTGAGGCGGTGGGAACGCTGCGCAAGCGCGGCATCCAGCTCGAGGTGCGGGTCACCTGGGAAGACGGCGATGCCGAGCGCTATGTCGGCGAAGCGGTTGCCGACGGCGCCCATACCGTGATCGCGGCCGGCGGCGACGGTACCTTGAGTGAAGTGGCCGCCGCGCTGGCGCATCACACCGCCGACGCCGCCACGCTGCCATCGCTGGGCCTGGTGCCGCTGGGCACCGCCAACGACTTCGCCACCGCCGCCAACCTGCCGATCGAGCCGCTCGCTGCGTTGACGCTGATCGCCGAGCGCCCCGCCGAGCCGATCGACCTGCTGCGTATCGATGCCGAGCACGGCCCGCACTGGTGCGCCAATGTCGCCAGCGGCGGGTTCGGCACCCAGGTCACCGTCGAAACCGACGAAGGCCTGAAGAAGATGCTCGGTGGCCTGGCGTATCTGATCACCGGCATGTCGCGGCTGGGCCGGATCGACCCGATCAGCGCCCGCTTCAGTGGCCCGGATTTCAGCTGGGAAGGCGAGTTCATCGCACTTGGCCTGGGCAACGGCCGCCAGGCCGGCGGCGGCCAGGCGCTGTGTCCGGAGGCCTTGATCGACGACGGCCTGCTCGACGTCACCATCGTGCCCGCGCTCAACGGTGAAGTGGCCGCCACCCTCGGCACCCTGGTCACCGGCGGCAAACAGGCCGCGCTGGAACGTGTGGCCGTGCGCGCGCGGCTGCCGTGGCTGGAGATCGTCTCGCACCAGCCGCTGACCTTGAACCTGGATGGCGAGCCGGAGACCTCGCTGCATTTCTGCATCGAATGCGTGCCGGCGCGGTTGCGGATGCATTTGCCGGTGGAGTGCCCGTTGCGTAGCGCCTGAGCGCTGGGAATGGGGAATCGGGATTGGGGAATCGGAAGAGCGAAGAGCGTGTGTTGCGGCGTCTCGGTGCTGGAGGTCGGCGTGTACAACACGAGTGCGGACTAGCTCGGCTTCGCGGTTTGCGCGGCTTTGGCTTCGCGCCTGCTGCCCTTGCGCGGCAGTTGCGCTACAGTAGCGGCGTGTCCCGCCTGACGACTCCACGCTCCTTCTCTTCCGCTCGCCGCTGGTGGCGATGGTGGCCCGTTGCCGTCGTCCGCCCCGCCACAGAGTCCCGGAAGGAAAGTCGTCTTGATCACTGCAGAGCAGTTCCAGCGCCAGGCCGCTGAAGGTCACACCCGTATCCCCGTTGTCCGCGAAGTGCTGTCCGATCTGGACACGCCGCTGTCGGTCTATCTGAAGCTCGCCGACGGCCCCTACACCTATCTGTTCGAATCGGTCGAAGGTGGCGAACGCTTCGGGCGCTATTCCATCATCGGCCTGCCGGCGCGGCGTGTGTACAGCTTCCGCGGGCATACGCTGGAAATCAGCGAGCACGGCGAAGTGCTGGAAACCCGCGAGGTCGCCGACCCGCTGGCCGAAGTGGACGCCTTGCGCGCCGAGCATTCGGTGCCGCAGCTCGACGGCCTGCCCGGCTTCACCGGCGGCCTGGTCGGCTGGTTCGGCTTCGAGTGCATCCAGTACATCGAGCCGCGCCTGGGCAGCGGCGACAAACCCGATGAGCTGGGCACGCCGGACATCCTGCTGATGCTGTCCGAAGAGCTGGCAGTGTTCGACAACCTCAAGGATCGGCTGTACCTGATCGTGCACGCCGACCCGCGCCAGCCGCAGGCCTATGTGCGCGCCAACCGGCGTCTGGACGAACTGGCGCACCGGCTGCGTCAGGGCGGTGCCGGGTATCCGCAGGCGCAGATTTCCGATGCGATCGACGAGTCGGACTTCCACTCCTCGTTTACCCGCGAGGAATATCACGCAGTGGTGCGCAAGGCGCAGGAATACGTGCGCGCCGGCGACATCTTCCAGGTGGTGCCGTCGCAGCGCTTGCGCGTGCCGTTCCGTGCGCGTCCGGTGGATGTGTATCGCGCGCTGCGCGCGCTCAATCCCTCGCCGTACATGTATTTTCTCGATGTGGGCGGCACGCAGGTGGTCGGCTCCTCGCCGGAAATCCTGGCGCGCCTGCGCGATGGCGTGGTCACCGTACGCCCGATCGCCGGCACCCGCCCGCGTGGTGCCACGCCCGAGCAGGACAAGGCGCTGGAGGCCGAACTGCTGGCCGACCCGAAAGAGCGTGCCGAGCACGTGATGCTGATCGATCTCGGTCGTAACGATGTCGGCCGCGTGGCCGAACCGGGCACGGTCAAGGTGGGCGAGCAGTTCGTGATTGAGCGCTATAGCCACGTGATGCACATCGTCAGCGAGGTCACCGGCACGCTCAAGGCCGGCCTGAATTACAGCGACGTGCTGCGTGCGACCTTCCCGGCCGGTACCGTCAGCGGCGCGCCGAAGATCCGCGCGCTGGAGATCATCCGCGAGCTGGAGCCGGTCAAGCGCAACGTCTATTCCGGCGCGGTCGGCTATATCGGCTGGCACGGCGATGCCGACACCGCCATCGCGATCCGCACGGCGGTGATCCAGGACGGGTATCTGTACGTGCAGGCCGGCGGTGGCGTGGTCTACGACTCGGACCCGGATCTGGAATGGCAGGAGACCATGAACAAGGGCCGCGCGCTGTTCCGTGCGGTTGCGCAGGCGGCCAAGGGGCTGTGATGGACGGGCAGGGCCACGCTGCGCGCATCAGCTTCCGCAACGATTACAGCGAGGGCGCGCATCCACGCCTGCTGCAGGCCTTGGCACAGGCCAGCGCCGAGCAGAACGCCGGCTACGGCACCGACCGCCATACCGCGCGTGCGGTTGCGCTGATCCGCAGCGCAGTTGCGCAGGCGCAGGCCGAGGTGCATCTGCTGGTCGGCGGCACCCAGACCAACCTGACCGCGATCGCGGCGTTCCTGCGTCCGCATCAGGCGGTGATCGCGGTGGAAGCGGGGCACATCGCCACGCACGAAACCGGCGCCATCGAAGCGACCGGCCACAAGGTGCTGACCGTGCCGGCACTGCACGACAAGCTGACGCCGGCGCTGATCCAGCCATTGCTGGATGTGCACGGCAACGAGCACATGGTGCAACCGCGCCTGGTCTACATCTCCAACAGCACCGAGAGCGGCACCATCTACACCCGTGCCGAACTCCAGGCGCTGTCGCGTTTCTGTCGCGCGCACGATCTGCTGCTGTATCTGGATGGCGCACGCCTGGGCGCCGCGCTGACCGCCGAGGGCAACGATCTGGATCTGCCCACGATCGCCGCGTTGACCGATGCGTTCTACATCGGCGGCACCAAGAACGGCGCATTGCTCGGCGAAGCGCTGGTCATCGTCACTCCTGCCCTGCAGGCCGACTTCCGCTATCTGATCAAGCAACGCGGCGCGCTGCTGGCCAAGGGCATGCTGCTGGGGTCACAGTTCGCCACCTTGTTTGAAGATGGCCTGTTCTTCGAGCTGGCCGCGCATGCCAACGCGATGGCGCAGCGCCTGCGCACAGGATTGTTGGCCGCTGGCGCGCAGTTCACCAGCGATTCGCCGACCAACCAGCAGTTCATCGCCGTCAGCGCGCAGCAGGCCGCGCAGCTGGCGCAAGGCTACGACTTCGAGCGCTGGGAAGTGCGCACCGATGGCAGTCAGGTGATCCGCTTCGTGACCTCGTGGGCGACCACGGCCGCGTCGGTCGACCGGCTCTGCGTGGACGTCGCAGCGCTCAGTCATTCGGCCATGCATCCATAACCATCTATCTCATCAAGGAAGAACCCGATGAAGCGAGTTGCCCTCTGGATTTTCGCAAGCCTGTTGATGCTGCCGCTCGCCGCGACAGCGCAGGTCAACAGCCTGCCATCACAGCCGCATTTGCTGGTGAAAGGCCAGGCTTACCGCACGGTCGACCCGGACCGCTTCATCATCGATCTCAAGGTCAGCAACACCGATCTGCAGCCTGACCTGGCGCGCAAATTCGTCGAGGAACGCGCCCGATCGGTGCTGGACGGCCTGCGACGCAACCACGTGCTGATGGATTCGCTCTATGCCTCGTCGCTGTCGATCTCCCCGCAGTCGCGCTACGAAAATGGCAAGTCGGTGTTCCAGGGGACCCGCGTGGAGCGCAAGATCCGCGGCACCTTCTCGTCCCTGAAGGACGTGCGCGCCTTTCTGGGCGGCCTGGAGGCCAACGAGAATGTCCAGGTGTTGTCGATGCAGAGTGCATACGCCGATGCGGCCAAGCTGCGCGCCGAACTCAAACGCGAAGCCGCAACGCAATCGCGGGAATCCGCCCAAGGGCTGGCCAGCGCCTACGGAGTGCGGCTGACCGGGATCTACAGCATCTCCGATGTGGCGCCCAGTTTTGCCTATGGCGTCGAAGCCAGCACCTGGTCTGCGCCTGCAGCGCCAACGCCCAGCTCCGTGGTTTCGCCGCCCTCGCCACCGGCACCCCCACCGCCGCCGCCACCTGGTGCAGATGGCAAGGTGCAAGGTCTCGGCGAGAGCCTGCTGACCGGCACGATCACCTACACCGAGAACATCTATGCGGTCTTCCTGATCGCGCAATGAGTCGCTGCCGTGCGGGTCGTCAGCGAGCAGGGGGTCCATGTCATGGGGGAGCGCCTGCCCACCGGGGCATGCGAATCGCATGTTGCGCACGCCGGGAGCAATAACGTTCGGGCCGGTGACAGCAGATGGTTTTTAGCTGCCGAGCGGACCGAGCTCGCGGACCAGATCGAGCAACAGGCGCAAGCCGGTAGGCAGTTGCCGTCGGCTTGAGTAGTAGAGATGAAAGCCGGGGCCAGGGCTGGCCCAGTCCTCCAGCACGAGCCGGGCGGTGCCCGCGGCAAGCAACGGAGCCAGCACTGGCTCGGGCGCATAGACCAATCCTGCTCCGCCGGTGAGGAGGGCCAGGGCCAGCCTGGTGTCGTCAATCGTCATGGTTCCGGGCACGTCGACAGTCAGGAGTTCGCTGTCTTTTTCGAGCTCCCAGCGATAGATGCGGTCATTGCCCAGCCGGATGCGCACGCACCGATGATGGTGAAGGTCGAGCGGATGCTGCGGTATGCCATGGCGTGCGAGGTAGGTGGGCGCCCCGGCGACCACCCATCGGATGTCCGGCGATAGCCGCTGGGCAATCATGTCTTCCGGGACGGTTCCACCATAGCGAATCCCCGCATCAAAGCCTCCCTCGACGATGTCAATCATCCGATTGGTCGAAACAATATCCACTTCCACCTTGGGATAGCGTTCCGCAAAGATCGGCAGCACCGGGCCGAGCAGGAGCGGCACTGCATCATTGATGACATTGAGCCGGATACGGCCGGCGGGCGAATTCCTGTGCTGGTTCAGCAGCTCTATGGCCTCGCCGATGGCTCCAAACGGCCCAGATATCGCCTGTAGCAGCTGTTCGCCGGCAGCTGTCAGCGTGACGCTGCGGCTGGTGCGATGAAGAAGCCTGACTGCCAGGCGCGTTTCCAGGCCCTTGATGGCATGGCTAAGCGCTGAAGAACTCACCCCAAGCTCTGTGGCAGCACGGCTAAAGCTCAGATGCCGCGCAATGGTCAGGAAATAGACAAAGTCGGCCAGGTCCGCGCGATTAAGGTTCATCTGTCTTCATCGGTATTGTGCTGTGTAGTGCTGAAGATGATTCGGGCGCCAGATTCACGGCTGCTTGTGTGATTGAGTCTCGTCAAACAAGAGCCCGCCTCGCGACCGTTCTTTGGTCGCAACCGCGTATATGGCCCATACGCCAGGTTCGAATTTCATGGTTCGAATTTCATGGACGCGTGCATCTCTGCGGCCGCGCTACGGTTCATTCCTCTTTCGGTAATCCCCCCGCCCATTAGCTGACGCCAGAAGTGGAATTTTCTCGTCCCCTTTCCCGAGGAGGTTCCATGAAGA
>NZ_JAJGQM010000044.1 GCF_020784175.1 Xanthomonas campestris pv. asclepiadis | reverse complement strand
GATGCCAACCGCGGCAACCCGCAGAACGGCTGGGATACCGACCAGTTCCCGACCGACCTGTACGACACCGTCGGCGCGATGCTGGTGGTGCTGCGCCAGGGCGGGCTGGCACCGGGCGGGCTGAATTTCGATGCCAAGGTGCGCCGCGAGTCGTCCGACCCGCAGGACCTGTTCCTGGCACACATCGGCGGCATGGACGCGTTCGCCCGCGGGCTGGAAGTGGCCAATGCGCTGCTGACCGCCTCGCCGCTGGAGCAGTGGCGCGCCGAGCGTTACGCCAGCTTCGACAGCGGTGCAGGCGCGGACTTTGCCAACGGCAGCAGCACGCTGGTGGATCTGGCCCAGTACGCGGCCGGTAACGCGCCCAAGCAACTCAGCGGCCGCCAGGAAGCCTACGAGAACCTGATCAACCAGTATCTGACGCGTTGATGTCCCGTGGCCGGCGGCGCACTGCGCGTCGCCGGCCGATGTCGGCCGCCCCTGTGGCCGCTCCCTTGCATGCTTCCAGGTGAATCCATGTCCAGTGTCTCCGTAAACGGCGCCCCCGATGCCGGTGAGAACACCCGTTTTATCGTCCTGATCAGTTGCGTAGCCACGATCGGCGGTTTTTTGTTCGGTTTCGATAGCGGTGTGATCAACGGCACTGTCGACGGCCTGAAGCAGACCTTCAATTCCAGCGCCGCCGAGACCGGCTTCGAAGTCGCCTCGATGCTGCTGGGCTGCGCCATCGGCGCCTTCTTTGCCGGCCGTCTGGCCGACCGCTGGGGCCGCCGCGCGGTCCTGATCATTTCTGCGGCACTGTTCCTGCTCTCGGCCATTGGCGCCGGTGCCTCGCACAGTTCCGGCTTTTTCATCTTCGCTCGCGTGATGGGCGGCTTTGCGGTGGGCGCCGCCAGCGTCATCTCGCCGGCCTACATCGCCGAGGTCGCCTCCGCGCGCTATCGCGGCAGGCTCGCCACCATGCAGCAGATCGCCATCATCAGCGGGCTGTTCTGCGCATTCCTGAGCAACTATCTGCTGGCCAACGCCGCCGGCGCCTCCACCGAGCCGCTATGGGCCGGGCAGGCCGCCTGGCGCTGGATGTTCTGGATGCAGGCGGTTCCCTCGCTGCTGTTCCTGTTGCTGTTGCTGGTCATCCCGGAAAGCCCGCGCTACCTGGTGGTCAAGGGCCGCCGCGAGCAGGCGCTGGTGGTGCTGAAGCGGCTGTACGGCAACGCCGCCGCGCAGACCAAGCTGGCCGAGATCTCGGCCTCGATGTCGGCCGACCAGCACAAGCCCAAGTTCTCCGACCTCATCAACAAGGCCACCGGCAAGATCCGTCCGATCGTCTGGATCGGCGTGGGCCTGGCGGTGTTCCAGCAACTGGTCGGCATCAACGTGGTGTTCTATTACGGCGCCGTGCTGTGGCAGGCGGTGGGCTTCTCCGAGCAGGACGCGCTGCTGATCAACGTGCTCTCCGGCGGCCTAAGCATCGGCGCCTGCCTGGTCACGGTGATGCTGGTCGACAAGATCGGCCGCAAGCCGTTGCTGTGGATCGGCTCGGCCGGCATGGCGGTCTCGCTGGCCCTGGTGACCTATGCCTTCGCCACCGCGTCGCTGGATCCCAACGGCAAGCTCGCCATGTCCGATGCCATGGGCATGCTCGCGCTGGTGGCCGCCAACGTCTACGTGGTGTTCTTCAATGCCTCGTGGGGCCCGGTGATGTGGGTGATGCTGGGCGAGATGTTCCCCAACCAGATCCGCGGCTCGGGCCTGGCCATTGCCGGCGCCGCGCAGTGGACCTCCAACTTCGCCATCACTGTCAGCTTCCCGATCCTGCTCGGCAGCATCGGCCTGGCCGGCGCCTATGGCATCTACACCGTTGCAGCCTTCATCTCGGTGTTCTTCGTGCTCAAATACGTCTACGAGACCAAGGGCAAGGAGCTGGAGCAGATGGAGGGCTGATCTCCTTCTTTATGCTGATATCGCATGGAAGACGAACAGGCCGCGCACTGCGCGGCCTTGTTCGTTGACGGTCTCGCCTGGCATCTCGCCCATGTCTCGCATGCCTGCAACGCTGCAGGCGCCTCAATCGCGCCGGCTGTCATCGTTGGGCTGGATGCGGTGCATGCGCCTCCTCGCGACTGCTCGCAGCTCTGGCCTCTGCTGTGTCAGGCGACCCGATTCCCGCGTGGCCCAATGCACCAGCAAAGTGCAATGCGCGTCTTCAACGGCGATAACCGCCTGGAAGGACACCGGCTCTTTTTGCAAATTGTGCGCCACCGCTATACTCCACCAGGCAGTTTCCCTCCAGACTAGGGCGAATCGTGGAACCAAGGAGTGGTGGTATGGCAGTAGCTAAAGAGCTTGTCAGGGGCATGCTGATCAGCGTGTGCTACTGCTTGGTGTTTTTGATGCTTTGGCGTTTTTCCCTTGATCAGTGGTACCTGCCAGTTGGTTTGCGGGTCGTTACCTTGCTCTATCGACCCTATCGGGAGTGGCCGTTTCTGTTGGCGGGGGACGCTGCAGCGATGTTGTTCCTGCGGATTCCTCTGGGCGAGCTTCAGGGGTTCAGCCCGCTCTGGTCGTACTTGAGTCCCCTATTGCACGCGCCCTTGATCGCCTGTGCGATTGGACTGCTGCGTTACCGCGCTCCTTACATCGTCAAGCGGGAGCAGTGGCTTGTCCCCGCTGCTCTCGCGCTAGCGCTTTGGAATGCGTTATGCAGCCTGTTATTGAATGGGTTGCTCGGTGGGCCGCCTATCTACCCTGTTATCGACCTGCTGTTGCGATATGGAGCGGGCAGCTATCTCGGCGTGCTCACCCTGTTGTTGCCGGTAATGTTGTGGGCCAATTGGAATCAGAGTCCTGTGCGTTCCAGTTTTCCGCGGGATGTTGGCGTCGCTGTGGTTGTTGTCCTCAGCTTCTTCTTCACTCTTAGTGTCTTGAATGATCCATCGATTCGAAACGTTTTGATGGTCGCGATGCTCGTGCCGATGGTGGTGCTGACTTTCAGGCATGGGTGGAGAGGGAATGCCTTAGGGGCGCTGTTGGCAAGTTTTGCGCTTGAGTTCTCGATGCCTAAGGTGTATCAGCTCGGGTTCTTTGATCAGGCTGTTTTCAATATCCAACTGCTTTATGCGTTTGTGACGACGATTCTGTTTGTCTTCAACGCCCGTTTACGTGAGCCTGTCCGAGACGGTATATCGAATCAGTCGAAGGATGATATTTATACTTTGGGTCGCGCAAGCTATGCCAGCGCCGAGCGCTTGTTGCGCAATCGCGTGCTTGAATACTCCGACATCAATGTGCAGATCAATCGGATGCGCAAAGATGTTGTGGCCGATTTGAGAGCAAAAGGGCAGCATTCGGTTGCGATGGAGATGACACGAGTGGGTGTTATCGAATCGCAGCTGTTGCAGCAATATGTGGCTGCATTGTATCCGTTGGAAATAGAAACGCATGGGTTGTATCAAGCGCTATGTTCGCCGGCGCTTGAGCGCTTCTGCGCTTCTAAGTTCCAGTGTGTGTTTCGTGGCGACTGCAGGAGCCTGTCTTTGGAGCTACAGTTGAGCGCCTATCGCAGTGTGCTCAATTGCGTCGAGATTCTGCCTCCGGCTGGCAGGCATTTCATTCAGGTGCGTGCATGGACAGCGAGGGAGACCCGTGGTGTTGCAGTGCGTGTTATTGCTGATTCCTCATCGGTTGACGCGGTACGGCGCGACTCGAACGACGTAGAAGCAGAACTGAAAGCAAGATTGAAAGCGCATGGCGGCATGTTTCATCGCCGCCATGCATTGGTTCTGACATTCCTGGTCGCTGAAGCCAATCCCGTGCTGGTCAGGGAGACACGATCCACTGATCCCCAGTTGCTCCGCGCCGTGTGAGAACTGTGAAGTTTCTTGTCTTATAGACAAGTTGGGCTTGACTGCGCTGGGCTGCATCGTCTGCAGTCAGCTCGCTCAAGCTTGGAGTTGAGGAGATTTTATTTTTCTTGGGCAATACAACGCGATCCACATCCTTGCCCATTGGTAGGGTCCACAGAGCGTCATCCACCCTGGCGACGACAGCGTGGACTACGCCGGTGACATCGTTGATTTGCAAGTATGTCACGCCATCACGATGGAACTCATAGATGGCAAGCGAGGAGTCCATAGCGAGGTTGGCAGCCTTGGGATTGCTATCGCCAAGCCCGATGGCAGGTGCGCCGATGCCGCCACTGGGACAGCAGTCAGCCATCGCCGCGCTTGATGCGAACAGTCCGACGATTAAACAAAAAGCCATAGGCCAGTTTTTTGCCTTCTTCATGATTTTGCCTTCCCCCTGCATGGGGCAACTCCGCCTGCGATTCAGGCGCTTATACGTTACGTGTTGAATGGCAGGTTTTGTTGATTGTTTGTCGCAGAAAATCGCTGCGGCATACCGTCCGCCGATCAGCGAGGAACAGTCAACCGCATCCGCTGTTACCTGGACCTATCCGGTCAGGCGTGATGTGCAGTGCTGGAGCGCGCGCTATTTAGCGGCTCGGCTCGAGTTCGCCACCAGCACGCTCGAACCATCCAATCACCCGCAGGTGATGAGGCTCACCCCAACGACGGAGGAACTGTTGGGTGTGGTGGTCGCTGGGGTCGCGCAGGCTGGCGAGTCGTTGGGCGATGAAAGGGGCGGTCAGCGGCTGGGCGCAATCGACTTCGATGCAGTGGCGCCAGGCGGTATAGCTGTCGGGGATGACGGGGGACATCGTGGTGCTCCTCGGCAAGAGTGAACAGGAGGGTGTCGGCGGGGATCGGCGGACTTGCTTTTGTGTGACAATTGTTACTTTATAACACTCTATCCTTCGTTCGTCCGGTTACATCGTGTCGCGCTCCTTACCTCAGAGTGTTGTTTGCCTGGTCACCATGCCGAACCTTCCCTGCGCCAAGCGGCGCGGTGGCCGCGTCGATCCAGCGGGGTTGGCCCGATGAGGCGGCGGCAGGTGTTGCACACCGTCGGCGCAGCCTTGCTGCTGTCGCCGCGCCTGGTCCACGCGCAGCCGCTGCCGATGCTGCGCAGCTGCAATCTGCAGCGTCAGGATGCGGGGCTGCGACTTCGACTCGCATTGAACGCGCAGGTCGCCTACCACAGCTTCAGCCTGTCCAATCCAGCGCGCTTGGTCATCGACCTGCCGGGCGTTTCGACACAGCCACCGCAGATCGATCCATTGCCTGACGGTCTCGCAGTCGTTGCCATCCGTAGCGGCCCGCACGGCGATGGGCTGCGCGTGGTGCTCGATCTGGCGCAGCCGCTGACAGCCACGGCGCGCTGGGAGGATGGTGCACTGGTGGTCGATCTTGCTGCTGTGTCCGGCACTGCGTCGTTGTCCGCGGCCGATCCGACCGAGCTGGCCGTTGCGGCGGCTGCGCCCACGCGCTCGCGGCTGCATCCCTACGTGGTCGCCATCGACGCCGGTCACGGCGGCAAGGATCCCGGCGCGGTCAGTGCCGATGCGCGCTACGAGAAGCAAGTGGCCATGGCGGTCGCGGGGCGGCTGCACCAGCGCCTGGCGGCCGATCCGCGTTACCGGCCGACCATGATCCGCAGCGACGATCGCTTCGTGGCGTTGCACGAGCGGGTGTTGATCGCCCATCGCCGCAATGCCGATCTGTTCGTGTCCATCCATGCCGATGCTGCGCCCAGCAGCCAGGCGCGCGGCGCGTCGGTATTTGCCCTGTCGCAGAACGGCGCCAGCTCTGCATTGGCGCGCTGGATCGCCGACAGCGAAAACGCCGCCGACGACATGGGCGACAGTGCGCGCCGTCTGCGGGTGCCCAGCAACCCGGTGCTGTCGCAGGTGCTGGCCGACCTGTCGCTGAGCGGCACCATCGCCAGCAGCGTGGCGTTCGGCAAGTTGATGCTCGGGCGGCTGCAGCAGGTGACGCGGCTGCATCAGGACGAGGTCGGGCAGGCCGGCTTTGCGGTGTTGAAGTCGCCGGACATTCCGTCGTTGCTGGTGGAAACCGGCTTCATGAGCAATCGCGACGACTGCCGGCGGCTGTGCGGCGATACGCATCAGGACGAACTGGCGCACACGCTGCATGCCGGTATTGACGATTACTTCCAGATGTTTCCCGGTCGCGCCTGAGGCGCGATTGCCCTCATCTCCTTCTACGAGCTTTCGATGTCCGCCACGCTTCCCGATGTTGCCGTTACCGAACCTTCCCCACTGAGCGCGCCGCTGCGCTGGGTCGGCATGCAGGACATCGCCGTGCCGCTGCGCCTGGCCGATGCCGGGCCCAGCGGCAGCGTGGCCGCGCGTGCCAGCGTGCAGGTGGATCTGCCGCGCCCGGAACTCAAGGGCATCCACATGTCGCGCTTGTACCGCCTGCTGGATCGGCATCTGGAGCAGCCGGTGTCGCCAGCGATGGTGTCGCAGCTGCTGCAAGCGCTGATCGACAGTCATGCCGATTGCGGCAGCCGTGCGGCACGGCTGGCGCTGAACTTCGAGTTGATGCTGCGGATGCCGGCGCTGCGCAGCGAAGGACTGAGCGGTTGGCGCGCCTATCCGGTGCGCATCGATGCGCAATCCAGGGCAGGCCGCACCGAGATCCAGTTGCAGGTCGATGTGCTGTACGCCTCCACCTGTCCCTGTTCGGCGGCCTTGTCGCGCCAGTTGCTGAGCGATGCGTTTTTGCAGCAGCACCAAGGGCGCGATGCGTTACCGGTCGCAGAGGTTGCGCAATGGCTGCAACACAACGGTTCGTACGCCACGCCGCACAGCCAGCGCAGCGTGGCGCAGGTCCGCGTGGAGCTGAGCGCATGCGCGCAGCGCTTCGAGATCCGCGAGCTGGTCGGACTGTGCGAACAGGCGCTGGCGACGCCGGTGCAGGCGGCGGTACGGCGCATCGACGAGCAGGCGTTTGCCCGCTTGAATGGCGCCAACCTGATGTATGTCGAAGATGCCGCGCGGCGGTTGCGCAAGGTGCTGGCCGAGCGGCATGCCGTCTTCCATGTGGCAGTGCGCCACCTGGAAAGTCTGCATGCCCATGACGCTGTCGCCGAAACCGACAGCGATGCCGGCATTTTTCATCCATTGGCCGAATGAGGAGTTGCCATGCAGTGCAAACATCCACGTCGATCTGCAATCGCTGCTTGCAAGTGCAAGTGCGAGACCGATCGCACGCTGCGTCGATGCGGACGCGTTGTCGCGCAGGCCTACGTCCTGATCGGGCCGTATATGATGTTTGTGGTGGGGTGATCAGCGTCGGCCAGACCGATGCGCCACCACCACGTGGCCGCACATGCAACTGCAGGATTGAAGTGGGCGATCAACTGCATGGCTTGGTGCACGGGTGTCTGGCGCCGCAACCGGCCTCAGCCAATTGGCGCATCAGCACGTCGGATCGACGGACTCGCCAGGTTGGGCGGCTTCGCCCAACCTGGGACCAGGACCATCGCGCATCACCCGACCAGCGGCAAGTACCCATGCCCAATAACGCAAAAACCCCGCAATGCGGGGTCTTGGCGTGTTCTGCGGTCAGACGACGGTGGTGCTCCCTAGGGGACTCGAACCCCTGTTTTAGCCTTGAGAGGGCCACGTCCTAACCATTAGACGAAGGGAGCGTTTGGTGCGTCTTGTGCAGCGCGCTAGTATAGTGCGCTAAAACCCGTTGGGCAATCCTGCAACACAAGACGGAAGCGCCATCATCGAATCCTCAGTTACATCTCCGTTCACGCTGCGCGTCATCCCACGCGATCAGCACACCATCTCGCGCAAGGACATCAGCCCCAACGCGCTGCGCGTGCTGTACCGCCTGCGCGAATCGGGCTTTGGTGCCTACCTGGTCGGCGGCGCAGTGCGCGACTTGCTGGTCGGCGGCCATCCCAAGGATTTCGACGTGGCCACCAGCGCCACGCCGGAAGAAGTCAAAGCGCTGTTTCGCAACTGTCGCCTGATCGGCCGCCGCTTTCGCCTGGCGCATGTGGTGTTCGGCCGCGAGATCATCGAAGTGGCCACGTTCCGCGCCAACATCGACGATGGCAGCGGCGACCGCGAACTGGATAACGGCCGCCTGGTGCGCGACAACGTCTACGGCACCATCGAAGACGATGCGATCCGTCGCGACTTCACCTGCAACGCGCTGTACTACGCGATCGAGGATTTCTCGGTACGCGACTACTGCGGCGGCTTCGAGGACGTGCAGGCGCGCCTGATGAAGCTGATCGGCGACCCGGAGCTGCGCTACCAGGAAGATCCGGTGCGCATGCTGCGCGCGGTGCGTCTGGCGGCCAAGCTGAACTTCGATATCGAAGCCGGCACCGCAGAACCCATCCCGCGCCTGGCCGGTCTGTTGTCCGAGGCCGCGCCGGCGCGCTTGTTCGAAGAGATCCTCAAGCTGTTCCTGTCCGGACACGGTGTGGCCAGTTTCGAGGGGCTGGAGCGTTACGGCCTGCTCGGTGCGCTGTTCCCGGAGAGTGCGGCCGCATTGCGCTCCAACCGCAGTGGCGCATTGCGCGCCATGGTGCTGGAAGGCCTGCGCAACACCGATGCGCGCGTGGCCAACGACGAGCCGGTGTCGCCGGCGTTCCTGTTCGCCCTGCTGCTCTGGCCGGCGTTCTGCCGCACCCTGATGGGCCTGCAGGCGCAGGGCGTGCAGCCGGAAGACGCGCAGCGTCGCGCCGCCGACCGGGTCACCCTGCATCAGCTCGAACGCGTGGCGCTGCCGCGCCGTTTCTCGCTGCCGATGCAGGAAATCTGGCTGCTGCAGACGCGCTTCTCCTCGCGCCAGCGCAAGCGCGTGTTCCGCACCTTGTCGCATCCGCGTTTCCGCGCCGCGTTCGATTTCCTGGTGTTGCGCCAGTTCGCCTCGGCCGACCATGCCGCCGATGTGGAGTTCTGGCGCGAGGCACAGAAGTCCTCCGGCCAGGAACTGGTCGATGCGATCGAAACCGCGCAGGCCGATCACGCCGGCGAAGAGGATGCACCGCGCAAGCGTCGCCGTCGTCGCCGTCGCACCGGCGCGCCCGCAGGCGAGTAGGGCGTGCAGACCGCCTTTGTCGGCCTGGGCGCCAACCTGGGCCCGGCCGAGGCCAGCGTGCGGGCGGCCATCGCCGCGCTGGGCGAGTTGCCGCAGTCCACCTTGATCGCCGCCTCGCGCCTGTACCGCACCCCGGCCTGGGGTCGCACAGACCAGCCCGATTTCATCAATGCCGTGGCGCAGCTGCGCACCGCGCTGGCGCCACTGCCGCTGCTGGAGGCCCTGCTCGGCATCGAGCAGGCCTTCGGCCGGCAGCGTATCGACGGCGAGCGCTGGGGGCCGCGCACGCTGGACCTGGATCTGCTGCTGTACGCCGACCAGGTGATCGACCTGCCGCGTTTGAAGGTACCGCACCCGCATCTGCAGGCGCGCGCCTTTGCGCTGTTGCCGCTGTCCGAGCTTGCCCCGGACGCGATCATTCCGGGCCATGGAACAGTGCGACACGCCCTGCAGGCCATCGATGCCTGCGGGCTGGAGCCGATTGGGTAGATAATGGCCGGCTTATCACCCCACGTAATGACTTCATGAGCAGCCATACCGACAGCAAGCCCTGGACCGTGCCCGCCTTGGCGCAGGCCAAGCGCGAGGGTCGAAAACTGGTCATGTTGACCGCCTACGACGCCGGTTTTGCGCGGACCTTCGATGCCAACGGCGTCGACCTGATCCTGGTCGGCGATTCGCTGGGCATGGTGGTGCAGGGGCACGATTCCACCTTGCCGGTGACCACCGCCGACATGGTCTACCACACCGCCGCAGTGGCCAGGGTGCTGGAACGGGCGTTGCTGGTGGCCGATCTGTCGTTCCAGGCCGATGCCACGCCGGAGCGCGCGCTGGACGCTGCCACACGTCTGCTGCAGGCCGGCGCGGAGATGGTCAAGCTCGAGGGCGCCGGGCACAAGCTTGAGGTGATCCGCTATCTGGTCGAGCGCGAGATCCCGGTCTGCTCGCATCTGGGGCTGACCCCGCAATCGGTGCTGCGCTTCGGCGGTTACACGGTGCAGGGGCGTGGCGAAGCCGGCGAGCAGTTGCGCCGCGATGCGCAGGCCGTGGTCGATGCCGGTGCCAGCCTGGTCGTGCTGGAATGCGTGCCCACACCGATCGCCACACAGATCAGTGCCGCACTCAGCGTGCCCACCATCGGCATTGGTGCCGGCCCCGGTTGCGATGGCCAGGTGCTGGTGATGCACGACATGCTGGGCCTGGACAGCGGCCACCGCCGGCCCAAGTTCGTCAAGGATTTCCTCGCCGAAGGCGGCTCGGTGGCGGGCGCGGTGCGCGCTTACGCGCAGGCCGTGCGCGACGGCAGCTTCCCCGATGCAGCGCACGCGTACGCCGCATGATCCAGACCCTGACCGATCTTTCCACCCTGCGCGCGCTGGTCACCGGCTGGAAGCGTGAGGGCTTGCGCGTGGCGCTGGTGCCGACCATGGGTAACCTGCACGCCGGCCACTATTCGCTGGTGATGCTGGCGCGCCAGTACGCCGACCGCGTGGTGTCGAGCGTATTCGTCAACCCGACCCAGTTCGGCCCCAACGAAGATTTCGCGCGTTACCCGCGCACGCCGGAGGCCGACCTGCGCGGCCTGGAGGACGCCGGCTGCGATGCACTGTGGTTGCCCGACGTGGACACCATGTATCCGCTCGGCACCGCACTGGCCACACCGATCCATGCGCCGGGCGTCAGCGATGTGCTGGAAGGGGTGTGCCGTCCTGGGCATTTCGACGGCGTGTGCACGGTGGTGGCGCGGCTGTTCAACCAGGTGCAGCCGGACGTGGCCGCCTTCGGCAAGAAGGACTACCAGCAGCTGGCGGTGATCCGCCAGATGGTGGCCGACCTGGCGTTTCCGATCGAGATCCTGGGCGGCAGCATCGTGCGCGAGGCCGACGGCCTGGCGATGAGTTCGCGCAACCAGTATCTGACGGCCGACGAGCGCCCGCGTTCAACGCAGATCCGCAAGGTGCTGCTGCAGATGCGCGACAGCTACGCCGCCGGCACGCCGCGTGCGCAGGTCGAAGACGCCGCCACCCAGGCGCTGGAACAGGCCGGTTTCCGCGTCGATTACGCGGTGGTGCGGCTGCCCGACCTGAGCGAGCCGGGCGATGGCCACGCCGGCGCGCGCGTGGCCTTGATCGCCGCCCGCCTGGGCAACACGCGGCTGATCGACAACCTGGAATTCTGAGCGGTCCGCACGCTGCTGCATGCGCCGGGCCAGGCCGTGCCCGGCAACGCCTGCGATCCGGCGCACAGGTGCGTTTGTCCAGTGCCGTCCTGAAGCCCTCACCACCGGTTGCGGGGCAGGCCGGTGGACACCGGCGCTTTCCGCTAAAATGCCGGCTTTCCTTTGCCGTTGCCCGTCATGCACCTGTCCCTGCTGAAAGCCAAGATCCACCGCGCCACCGTCACCCACTCCGAGCTCAATTACGAAGGCTCGATCGCCATCGACGGCCTGCTGCTGGAAGCCACCGGCATCCGTGAGTTCGAACAGGTGCATATCTGGGACGTCACCAACGGTGCGCGTTTCAGCACCTATGCCATCCGTGCCGAGGAAGGCAGCGGCATCATGTCGCTCAACGGCGGCGCCGCGCGTCACGTGCAGGTGGGCGATCTGATCATCGTGGCCGCCTTCGCCAGCATGAGCGAGGACGAAGCCGAGACCTTCAAGCCCAATCTGGTATATGTGGACGGCAGCAATACGATCACCCACACCAACCACAGCATCCCCACGCAGGCCGCATGACACACACCAACGGATTCGACGCGCTTCACGCCCACGCCCAGCGCCTGCGCGGCGCTGCCATCCCCGCATTGCTTGCCGCCGAGCCACAACGGCCGACGCAGTACGCCAGGCAGGTCGGTCCGTTGTATTTCAATTTCGCGCGGCAGAAGTACGACCGCGCCGCGCTCGATGCCTTGTTCGCCATCGCGCGTGAGTGTGATCTGGCCGGCGCGTTCCAGCGCCTGTTCCGCGGCGAGCAGGTCAATGTCACCGAGCAGCGCGCTGCACTGCATACCGCGTTGCGCGGCGACCTGACCGATGCGCCGGTGGCCTCCGAAGCGTATGCAACCGCTGCGGAAGTGCGCCAGCGCATGGTCGCGCTGATCCAGCAACTGGAGGCCACCGACGTCACCGATATCGTCAGCGTCGGCATCGGCGGATCGGACCTGGGGCCGCGGCTGGTGGCCGACGCCTTGCGCGCGCCGTCGGGTGCGCGGTTTCGCGTGCATTTCGTCTCCAACGTCGACGGCGCGGCAATGCAGCGCACGCTGGCCACGCTGGACCCGGCGCACACTGCCGGCATCCTGATTTCCAAGACCTTCGGCACCCAGGAAACCCTGCTCAACGGCAGCATCCTGCACGCCTGGCTGGGTGGCAGCGAGCGGCTGTACGCAGTGAGTGCCAATCCCGAGCGCGCCGCCAAGGCCTTCGACATCGCGCCGAGCCGCGTACTGCCGATGTGGGACTGGGTCGGTGGCCGTTATTCGCTGTGGTCGGCGGTGGGTTTCCCGATCGCCCTGGCGATCGGCTTCGAACGTTTCGAACAATTGCTGGAAGGCGCGGCGCAGTTCGACGCGCATGCGCTCGACACGCCGCTGGAAGAAAACGTCGCCGTGCTGCATGGCCTGACGGCGGTGTGGAACCGCAACCTGCTCGGCAGCGCTACGCATGCGGTGATGACCTACGACCAGCGCCTGGCCCTGCTGCCGGCTTACCTGCAGCAGTTGGTGATGGAAAGCCTGGGCAAGCGGGTCAAGCTGGATGGTTCTGCCGTGGACAGCGACACCGTGTCGGTGTGGTGGGGCGGTGCCGGTACCGATGTGCAGCACAGTTTCTTCCAGGCGTTGCACCAGGGCACCAGCGTGGTGCCGGCCGATTTCATCGGCACCGTGCACAACGACGATCCGTACGCGGAAAACCATGTCGCGCTGATGGCCAACGTATTGGCGCAGACCGAGGCGCTGGCCAACGGCCAGGACAGCAGCGATCCGCACCGCAGTTATCCGGGTGGCCGCCCGAGCACGGTGATCCTGCTCGACGCGCTGACCCCGCAAGCGCTGGGCGCGCTGATCTCGATGTACGAGCACAGCGTCTACGTGCAGTCGGTGATGTGGGGCATCAATGCCTTCGACCAGTTTGGTGTGGAGCTGGGCAAGCAGCTGGCCAGCCAGTTGCTGCCGGCACTGAAGGGTGAGTCGGCCGACGTGGCGGATCCGGTGACGCGCGAACTGCTGGCCAAGCTGCGCGGCTGAGTAGCTGCGCATTGGTAGCGTGCTGGACAACGAGGCCTTCGGGCCTCGTTGTCCTTTGGGCAAAGCGGTACGGTGCACGGGTGCATGCGACCCGCAGCCTGCAGGTCGGCTCTTTGCGCCGGACATAGGCTGGTCTGGCTAAAATGGCCAAATTACCAAAAATGGTAAATTTGGGAGTAGGCTGATACCCGTACTCCTCACAGGACCGTCCGATGCCACACCCGCAGGATCTGCCCGGCCTGGAAAAATCTCCTGCCGCCGACATCAAGGTGAAGGGCTGGCCCAGCCTGATGCGCAAGGTGCGCACGCATGGCGCAGTGGTCATCACCAATCACAATCACCCCGAGGCGGTGGTGGTGGATGCGGAGGAATACCGGCGCCTGGTGAGTCAGGCAAGCGCGGCCGCCGATGCCTCGACGCGGGCGCAGTCGCTGCAGGCATTGCAGCTGAAGTTCGATGCGCATCTTGCGGCGGTGACCGAAGGCGCGGGTCTGGCTGCGGCGATCAGCAAGCCGGCACGCCGGAGCAGGAAGGTCACCCTGGGGCCGTCGCTCTAAATCGTGGGACACATTCTGGTGCTGGCCGGCGTCAACGGCGCCGGCAAGAGTTCGCTGCTGGGCAGCGTGTTGCGGGAAGACGGCGGCACCTGGTTCAACCCGGACGCGTTCACCCGCGACCTGGTGGAGCAGGGTTGGTCACCGGAAGACGCCAACGCGCAAGCCTGGCAGGAGGGCGTGCGACGGCTGCGTCAGGCCATGGACGCTGGCCACGACTATGCATTCGAAACCACCCTGGGCGCGACGACCATCCCGCGCCTGCTGCGCGAGGCCTGCGAGATGCATACGGTTGCGATCTGGTTCTGCGGCTTGTCGAGCGTCGAGTTGCATATCGAACGCGTGGCCGCGCGCGTCGCCGCCGGCGGGCATGCGATCCCCGATTACAAGATCCGCGAACGTTACGATGCCTCGCGCGCCAACCTGATCGCGCTGCTGCCGCAGCTGGCGGTGCTGCATGTCTACGACAACAGCGCGCCTGCCGACGCAGCGGGGCAGGCGGCGCCGCTGCTGGTGCTGGAACTGGACCGCGACGGCCTGCAGCACCCGCAAACGCCCGAAGAATTGGCGCAGGTGCCCGATTGGGCCAAGCCCATCGTGATGGCGGCGCTGGAGTTGCGGCAGTCTTGAGCCGCGCGCTCATGCACTTGCGGTCTGATCCGCTTCTCACCGACGCGGCCCGACATCCAGCGACCTCACCTGTAGGAGCGCACCCGGGCGCGACAGGCATACCGGGAAAGCTCCTCGCGCCCAGGTGCGCTCCTACCGGCATTGCGACAGCAGCGAGAACGCCATGCTGCACGTGTCAGCTGTAGCGTCACGCAGCGCTGCAACTGGAACGGCGGCGCTTAGGCCTTGCCCAGCTTCACCGCCACCGGGTCGCCGGTGAGGTAGCCCACCGCCGCGCCGAAGCGGTTCTTGTAGTTGGCGCGCACCAGCGGATCCAGCGTGGCCTTGACGGTGTCGTGCAGCGGGCTTTCCCAATCACCGGGGTGCTGGAAATTGCTCATCACGTAGGTCCAGCCGTGGATCTGGTCGACCGCGTGCAGGCCGGTCGATTCGGCGCCGGCCGGCACCGACAGCACCCGCGTCAGCGTGCCGCTGTCCACGTTGTAGGCCCAGAGGAAATTGTTCACATGCAGGCTGCTGTCTTCACCGATGAACAAGGTGCGCAGCGCTTCGGAGAACTTGAGGTTGTCCGGGTTGGCCAGGCGCTCCGGGTCGGCCAGGTTGCCCAGCGCGTCGGCCTTGGCCAGGTCGTGGCCGGTGAGCGCGGCCGGTGCGGCCATGTCGATCGGCACCCAGTCGCTGTGAATCGGCGCGCCGTGGTTGTCGCGCTGGCCGCCGCGCAGATTCAAGGCGTACACCGCGCCCGCGTCCGGGCCTTCCACCTTCACATCGCCCGAGCCGTTGCGCATGCTGGTGACGATGTAGGACATCGCCATGTAGGCGATCTTGTCGCGTGCATTGACGGTGGTGCCTTCGAGCTTGGTGAAGCCCAGGCTGCCGCCGGCCAGGGCCGCGTAGCGGTGGGTTTCCAGATACGTGGCCGCCTTCTCCATGCCGGGCTTGATGCGGATCCAGTTGAAGGTGCCGTTGAACGGAATTTTGGTGAACGCGGCATCGCCCGGGTCGCTCAGATGCACGTCGAGGATGTCGGCGGCGGTGAGGCGGTCGGCCATGGCCTGGATCTCGGCACTGGTGGCATGGCCGAGCTTGATCCAGCGCAACGTGGCCGCGCCCGGGCCGACGCTCGAGGTCTGCTGCCACTTGCCCACGTACAGGGTGCCGGCCGACAGATCCGCCTTGCGGTCGGCGATGAACATGAACAACCCGCCATTGGTGGCGTCGTCGCCCATCAGCACGGTGCGCTGGTCGGGCATCACCTGCACCAGCTCGTGCGAGATGCGGCCCAGGCAGTAATGCTTGCGTACGCTCCCGGTGCCGTCCGGGTGCACGGTGATTTCCGGCAGATGGCCGTAGTGATACGGATTGGCTTTCTCCGGGTCCCCGTATAGATGCGTGCTGTAGCTGCGGAACTGGGTATTGCCGGCCAGCGCGGTGGCGTCGGGTTCGTACTCTTCGCTGGACAGGTGGGTATTCCACGGCGACAGGCTGGCGCCGCAGGTAGTCCACAGCCCGTGCACCGGGGCGGTGTCGACGTTGTGGTACTTCACCAGCGACAACTTGCCGGTGGCCGGGTCCTGATCCAGCGTCAGCACCGCGATCGGCGCGGGCAGGTGACGGTTGGTGTCGTTACCGGCCTGGTCGCGGGTGGTGTATTCGAACTGCACCACCGCGAACACGTGGTTGCCCTTGACCCCGGGCACCTTGGCATCGGGCAGGGTCAGCAGCGACGAGCCGTCCGGGCAGTCGGAGAAGAACGGCCGTTCGGCACCGGGTTTTGAGCGGTCGATGATCGGCCGATGCTGGATGTCGTAATAGCCGCCGGCCAGCACGGTGCCGCCCTTGCCGTCGGGCACCTGGTCGCCGGTGACAAAGAACGGGTGGTACGCAAGCGCATACCGCTGGGTGCTGCCGTCGCTGCGCGCCACCGTCAGCGACGAACCCACCGTGGTGGTGGCCATCGCGGCCGGGTTGGCCAGACTGGGCGCGGGCATGCCATGGAACGTGGCCGACACCAACTGGGTCGGATTTTCCGAAGGCCGTAATGGGCGTGCAGCCAAGGCGGTGCCACCGAGGTGTTGCAGGGCGGCGGCGCTGGCGCTGCCCAGCGGCAACAGCGGGACGGCCGCCAGCAGGTGCATCAGGCGGCGGCGGGCGGGATCGGGGGAGGCAGACATCGAAACTCCAGGCAAAGACGGCGATCAACGATGGCCGGTGGCGCATCGGCAAGCCGGTCACGCTAGGCCCGACGTATGACAGTTGTTTGACGGCGAGCTCACCTGTTGGCGAGCATTCGAACATGGCGCCGCAAGCGAACCCGGCAATACCTGTCCCGGCGAGTTGGGCTGCGCAGTGCGGAGCCGGCGCGGTGGTGCATCGCAGCAAAGTGCGCCGTCACGCAAGCCCAGGCGCCACGCCGGATTTAGCGGTTTCCCGTGGTTTGACAGGTACTGCCGGTATTCCAAGCCTATAGCCCGGACCAATAAGTTGGCCGTCGTTTGGCATGCAAGCGCGCGGTGTTGACAGGGTAGGGGAATCACGCAAGCGTACGCCGCCTAATGGCCTGCGGCGTCACGCAACGCCGTGGGGAGAACCACCTGGAGACCTGGATCTTGGACAAGCTGCTTCGTCGTACCGCCGCGCCTGTCGCGCGTCGTGCCCTCTCTCTGGCCACCGCCGCTGCGGTGCTGATGCTGGCCGCCTGCCAAGGCAAGGACACCGCTGCCGAGGCGAGCAAGACCGCGCCGGCCGCCGCACCTGCCGAGGCGTCCACCACGATCCATCCCGACCAGTGGCCGTCGCCGAAGTGGCCGTTCGCCCAGGACCAGGCCCTGGAGCAGCGCATCACCGATGTGATGGCCAAGATGAGCGTCGAAGAGAAGGTCGCGCAGACCATCCAGGGCGACATCGCCAGCATGACCCCGGACGATGTGCGCAAGTACCGCATCGGCTCGGTGCTGGCCGGCGGCAATTCCGATCCGGGCGGCAAGTACGACGCCAGCCCGGCCGAATGGTTGAAGCTGGCCGACGCCTTCTATGAAGCGTCGATGGACACCTCCAAGGGCGGCAACGCGATCCCGATCATCTTCGGCATCGATGCGGTGCACGGCCAGAGCAACATCGTCGGCGCCACGCTGTTCCCGCACAACATCGGCCTGGGCGCCACGCGCAACCCGGAGCTGATCAAGCAGATCGGCGAAGTCACCGCCGCCGAAACCCGCGTCACCGGCATGGAGTGGACCTTTGCGCCGACCGTGGCGGTGCCGCAGGACGACCGCTGGGGCCGCAGCTACGAGGGCTATTCCGAGTCGCCGGATGTGGTGGCCAGCTTCGCCGGCAAGATGGTCGAAGGCGTGCAGGGCGTGCCGGGCACCCCGCAGTTCCTCGATGGCAGCCACGTGATTTCCTCGGTGAAGCATTTCGTCGGCGACGGCGGCACCACCGACGGCAAGGACCAGGGCGACACCAAGGTGTCCGAAGCCACCATGCGCGATATCCACGCGGCCGGTTATCCGCCGGCGATCGCGGCCGGTGCGCAGACGGTGATGGCCTCGTTCAACAGCTTCAACGGCGAGAAGATGCACGGCAACAAGGTCATGCTGACCGACGTGCTCAAGGGCCGCATGAACTTCGGCGGTTTCGTGGTCGGCGACTGGAATGGGCACGGCCAGGTCAAGGGCTGCACCAACGAAAACTGCCCGGCCTCGTTCATTGCCGGCGTCGACATGGCGATGGCCTCCGACAGCTGGAAGGGCATCTACGAGACCGAACTGGCGGCAGTGAAGTCGGGCCAGATCTCGGCCGAGCGCCTGGACGATGCGGTGCGCCGCATCCTGCGCGTCAAGCTGCGCCTGGGTCTGTTCGAAGCCGGCAAGCCGTCCAAGCGCCCGCTCGGTGGCAAGTACGAATTGCTGGGCGCGCCGGAACACCGCGCGATCGCCCGCCAGGCGGTACGCGAGTCGCTGGTGCTGCTGAAGAACCAGGCCGGCATCCTGCCGCTGGATCCGAAAAAGCGCGTGCTGGTGCTGGGCGATGGCGCCAACGACATGGGCAAGCAGTCCGGCGGCTGGACGCTGAACTGGCAGGGCACCGGTACCAAGCGCAGCGACTACCCCAATGGCAACACCATCTGGGAAGGCCTGGACAAGCAGATCAAGGCCGCCGGCGGCAAGGCCGAACTGGCAGTCGATGGTGCGTACAAGACCAAGCCGGACGTGGCGGTGGTGGTGTTCGGTGAGAACCCGTACGCCGAGTTCCAGGGCGACATCGCCACCCTGCTGTACAAGCCGGGCGACGAGAGCGAGCTGGCGCTGATCAAGAAGCTCAAGGCCGAAGGCATTCCGGTGGTGGCGGTGTTCTTGAGCGGGCGTCCGCTGTGGATGAACCAGTACATCAACGCCGCCGATGCGTTCGTCGCCGCCTGGTTGCCGGGTTCGGAAGGCGAGGGCATTGCCGACGTGCTGCTGCGCAAGGCCGACGGCACGGTGCAGAACGACTTCAAGGGCAAGCTGAGCTTCTCCTGGCCCAAGACCGCGGTGCAGTTCGCCAACAACGTCGGGCAGAAAGATTACGACCCGCAGTTCAAGTTCGGCTTCGGCCTGACCTACGCCGACAAGGGTGACCTGGCCGCACTGCCGGAGGAATCGGGCGTGTCCGGCGAGCAGTCGGTGGGCGGGGTGTACTTCGTGCGCGGCAAGCCGGCACTGGGGATTGCGATGCAGCTGTCCAACGCCGGCCAGGCCAACATGCCGGCGACCACGCTGCCGGTGGGCCTGTCCGATGGCAGCCTGAAGATGACCGCAGTCGATCACAAGGCGCAGGAAGACGCACGGCGCCTGGTGTGGTCCGGTGCCAAGGCCTCCAGCGTGCTGCTGGTGTCCGGCAAGCCGGTCGACGTCTCGCGCGAGAGCAACGGCGATGTGCAGTTGCAGCTGACCATGCGCCGCGACAGCGCGGTGACCGGGCCGGTATGGCTGGGCGTGGGCTGTGGCGACAAGTGCGGCGGCCGTATCGATGCGCAGAAGACCCTGGCCGCGCTGCCGCAAGGCCAGTGGAAGGTAGTCGGCGTACCGTTGAAGTGCTTTGCAGTGGCCGGTGCGGATGTGACCAAGCTGACCCAGGTCGCCAGCATCGAAAGCGCTGCGGCGCTGGATCTGTCGGTGTCGAAGATCGCGCTGGGCGCACTCAACGAAGCCGAAGTCACGCTCGACTGCCCGGTCAAGTAGGCAACACACCCGCAGGCGCGCTTGCGGGTTTGTCCAGGTAACCAGGACACATGCGTCGCCGGCCCCGGCGACGTGTTACAGCGGCCACCCTCAGCGGTGGTGTCATCAGCCGCCGCGGGATGCGCGCGTCGATCGGCCGGGAAGGCCTGCAGCTGCGGTTCGCCGCGCTGCCGCCACGCACGCGGTGCGGGCGGCGGCAGTCTGCAGGCTTGTCCGGTCCACGACGCACCGCCCAGAGCCAGACAGGAGAGTGCAGTGGGTTTGGCGACGTTGGATATCGTGATTGTGCTGGTCTATCTGACCGGCATCTTCGTGCTCGCGCAGTGGGTCTCGCGCGAGAAGGCAGGCCACACCAAGAGCGCCGAGGACTACTTCCTGGCGAGCAAGTCGTTGCCGTGGTGGGCAATCGGCGCCTCGTTGATTGCCGCGAACATCTCGGCCGAACAGATCATCGGCATGGCCGGTTCCGGCTATGCGATCGGCCTGGCGATTGCCTCCTACGAGTGGATGGCGGCGCTGACGCTGCTGATCGTCGGCAAGTTCTTCCTGCCGATCTTCCTGCGCAACGGCATCTACACCATGCCGCAGTTCCTGGAACAGCGCTACGGCAAGTGGATCCGCACGCTGATGGCGGTGTTCTGGCTGCTGCTGTACGTGTTCGTCAATCTCACCTCGATCCTGTGGCTGGGCTCGATCGCGGTCAGCCAGGTCACCGGCATGGACCAGACCCTGGCGCTGGCGCTGATCGGCGTGTTCGCCCTGGTCTACCAGCTGTATGGCGGGCTGAAGGCGGTGGCCTTGACCGACATCGTGCAGGTCACGCTGCTGGTGCTGGGCGGCCTGCTGGTGGCCGGGCTGACCCTGGCACGGATCGGCGATGGTGCCGGCGTGCTGGCCGGCTTCAAGCACCTGTGGAGTGCGCATCCGGAGCACTTCCACATGATCCTGAGCAAGGACAACCCGTTCTACAAGGATCTGCCCGGCCTGAGCGTGCTGCTGGGCGGTCTGTGGGTGATGAACATCAGTTACTGGGGTTTCAACCAGTACATCATCCAGCGCGCGCTGGCCGCCAAGAACATCGGCGAGGCGCAGAAGGGCATGGTGTTCGCCGCGTTCCTGAAGCTGCTGATGCCGTTGGTGATCGTGGTGCCGGGCATTGCCGCGGTGGTGCTGGCGCCGGACCTGGCCAAGCCCGACCAGGCCTATCCGACCATGATGCAGCTGTTGCCGACCGGCATCCTGGGCCTAGTGTTCGCAGCGCTGGTGGCGGCGATCGTGGCCTCGCTGGCCTCCAAGATCAACTCGGTGGCGACGATTTTCACCCTGGATTTCTACGCCAAGTTCCGCCCGCAGACCGAGCAGAAGCAACTGGTGCGCGTGGGTCGCATCGTGGCCATCGTGGCGGTGGTCATCGGCATCCTGACCGCGCGGCCGTTGCTGGGCAACTTCGACCAGGGCTTCCAGTTCATCCAGGAATTCACCGGCTTCTTCACCCCGGGCGTGGTGGTGATCTTCATGCTCGGCCTGTTCTGGAAGCGCGCCAACGAAGCCGGCGCACTGACCGCGGCGATCGGCTCGGTGGTGCTGTCGTTCGCGCTCAAGTTCGCCTGGCCGGAACTGCCGTTCATGGACCGCATTGGCGTGGTGTTCGTGGCGGCGCTGGTGTTGGCGGTGCTGGTGTCGTTGATGACCGCGCCCACGCAGGCACGCGATCTGATCCGCACCGACGATGTGGCCTACGGCACCACGCTGGGCTTCAAGATCGGTGCGATCGGAGTGGTCGTGATCCTGATCGCGTTGTACGCGGTGTTCTGGTAATCCCCAGGACGGCGCGCTGACATCGGCGATGCGCATGCGGCGCGACATTGAGGTGTCGCGCCGCATTGCGTTTGGACGTGGCGGTTGCCACGCAGCGTCTTACACCCGCGCCGCGGCCAGGCTTGCAGCGAGCAGGTTGACCGGCGCTTCGAACTGCTCGTGCCACGGTGTCTGCAGCCAGGTTTCCAACGCCGCCGCCGGCATCGGTTTGGCGATCCAGTAGCCCTGGCCTTCGTCGCAGCCCCAGGCGCGCAACTGCGTGTAGGCCTCCGCCGATTCGATGCCTTCGGCGACCACGCGCTGGCCCAGGCTGTGGCCGAGCTGGATCATGGCTGGCACCAGGGTACGGTCGGTGCGGTTGTCCGGCAACGAGCGGATGAAGGACTGATCGATCTTCAATGAGCTGGCCGGCAGCTGCTTGAGATAGCTGAAATTGCTGTAGCCGGTGCCGAAGTCGTCGATGGCGATGTGCACGCCCAGCGCCGCGATGGCTGCCAGTTGCTCGGCCAGATGCTCGGGGTGGCGGATCATCGCGCTTTCGGTGAATTCGATCTCCAGCCGGCGCGGATCCAGCTTGTGGCGCTCCAGGCCACGCCGCAGCAGGCCGACGAAGCCGGGCCGGTCCAGGTCGGCGGCCGACACGTTCAAGGCCAGATTGAAGTCCAGGCCCTGTTGCTGCCAGCGCGCGGCCTGGGCGATGCCGTTGTCGATCACCCAGGCGGTGATGCGGTTGATCAACGCGGTCTTCTCGGCCATCGGCACGAAGTCGGCGGGCATCACCGGGCCGATCATCGGATGCTGCCAGCGCAGCAGCGCTTCCACCCCGACGCAGCGGTGATCGTGCAGGTCCACGCGCGGCTGGTAGTGCAGACGCAACTGGCTGGAACTGTCCAGCGCGGCGGGCAGGGCCGCCAGCAGGCGGAAGGTATTGCGCTGGGCCACGTCGTGCTTGCGCTCGTACATGCTCCAGGGCACGCCGCGCTCGCGCGAGATGTCGACCGAGGTGGTCAGCGAACGGATGGTGTCGGCTGCACCATAGCTGGTCTGCAGCGAGACTGCGCCGATCGAGGCCACCGGGGTATGTGGAATGCCCTGATGTTCCAGCGGCTCGGCAAAGGCCTTGGAGACCTTGGTGCACAGCGTGGACAACCGCTGCGTCTCGACCTGGGCCAGGAAGCCGAAGGTGGTCGGGTCCAGCCGATACAACGCGGTGCCGGCGGGCAGATAGGTCGCCAGGCGGCGCTGCGCGAGCGCCACATAGCCGTCTGCATAGTCCCAGCCCAGCGCCTTGACCATTTCGCGGAAATAATCGCTGCCGCAGATGTCGACCGCCACGGCGGTGGTGGCCGGGGCGCTGTCGCGTTGCGACAGCCAGGCGTCCAGGTCTTCGGCAAAGCGCGACCGATTGGGCAGCCCGGTCGGACCGTCGCGATAGGTGGTGCTGCGCAGGTTTTCCACCCGCAGCACCGCCAGGTCGCGCAGGCCTTCCAATTGGGTGATCGCTTCGGCGTCCAGACCCGGGCGCGGGCTGGTTCCGATCACGCACAAGGTGCCAATGCGGTGGCCATCGCGCAGCGTCAGCGGTGCGCCGGCGTAGAAGCGGATGAACGGCGGGCCCAGCACCAGCGGGTTGTCGCAAAAGCGCGGATCCAGTTGCGCGTCGGGCACCACCATCACCTCGTCGGCGCGAATCGCATGCGCGCAGAACGCCTGGTCGCGCGGCGTTTCCTGCGCGTCCAGGCCGATGCGGGCCTTGAACCACTGACGATGCTCGTCCACCAACGACACCAGCGCGATTTCCGCGCCCAGGTTGCGGGCGGCCATGGCGGCGATGGTCTCGAACACCGGATCGGGCGGCGAGTCCAGCAGGCACAGACCACGCAGGACGGCCAGTCGGGTCGACTCGTCGACCATGGGCGGAGGAAGGGAATTGGCAGGAGCGAGCGCGGATTGCATGTGCTCGTATCGGCCTGAAGCGTAATCCCTTGATCGATCACGCTGGGCGCCGTTCAGTTGAAGCGGCCTTGCCGCGCGGTGGCCGCGGCCACCGCGCTGCAGGGAGGCAGGAGCGCGATGGCATCAGGCCACAGTGCGACGCGCCGGCATGAGGCGGCAGCCAAGTGCCAGATCGACGAGCGCTCTGACTCCTGCGTCACGCCTGATGTAAGCGAACGTCCGTCACCGCCGACTTACCAGAGCAGCGGGCGCTCAACATTATCGACGCCTTGCCGATCACTGGTGGTGCTTCTGCCGTTGTCGGCCCACAACAAAGTAATCGTTCAGCGCACTTGTTTTGGCGCTTGTTCGTTATGTGACCCGGGTTGCATCGGATGGTGACGCAAATTGACACAGTGTTCACGCGCACTGTGATTTTCGCCGTCGCCCTTCATCCTCCCCTCTGCCTGGAAATCGATCGTGAAATCACACCTGTCCCGTTTTGCCCGCCGCACGCTGTTGGTCGTCGCAGGCCTGGCATTGTCGTCTGCCGCGCACGCGGGGCTGTCGGTGTCCGGCACCCAGCTGCGTGAGTCCAATGGCAACACCGTGGTATTGCGTGGCGTCAATCTGCCGCACGCGTGGTACGCAAGCCGTACCGACGCGGCCCTGGCTGCCATTGCCGCCACCGGCGCCAACAGCGTGCGTGTGGTGCTCAGTTCCGGTTATCGCTGGAACCGTACGCCGGAGGCAGAGGTGGCGCGCATCATCGCGCGTTGCAAGAGCCTGGGCTTGATCGCGGTGTTGGAGGTGCACGACACCACCGGCTATGGCGAAGACGGCGCTGCCGCCGGTCTGTCCCATGCCACGGCGTACTGGACCAACATCCGCAAGGCGCTGATCGGCAACGAAGACCAGGTCATCATCAACATCGGCAACGAGCCGTTCGGCAACCAGTTGAGCGCCAGCGAATGGGTCAACGGCCATGCGACCGCGATCGCCGCATTGCGCAAGGCCGGGCTGACCCACGCACTGATGGTGGATGCGCCGAACTGGGGCCAGGACTGGAAGTTCTACATGCGCGACAACGCTACCGCCTTGCTGGCGCGCGACAGCCGCCGCAACCTGATCTTCAGCGTGCACATGTACGAAGTGTTCGGCAGCGATGCGACGGTCAACAAGTATCTGCGCGCTTTCCGCGATAAAAAGCTGGCGCTGGTGATCGGCGAGTTCGGTGGAGACCATCGCGGCGCGCACGTGGACGAAGCGGCGATCATGCGCCGCGCCCGCGAATACAACGTCGGTTACCTGGGCTGGTCATGGTCGGGCAACGACAGCAGCACGCAATCGCTGGATATCGCGATCGGCTGGAATGCCACGCGACTCAGTAGCTGGGGCCGCAACTTGATCCTGGGCGCCGATGGCATCACCGCGACCTCGCGCAGGGCGAGCGTATTCGGCCCGCGTTGAGAGTGAAGTTCCGCAGTCAGCGGTAGAGCGGTCGATCTGGCGCTTGGTTGCAGGGCCCTTGCCCGCCCACCCTCGCGGGACACGCCGTGAATCCGTCCATGGAGGCTCTTACGCGGCATCCATGCCGCGTAAGGTCCCGCGACGGTAGGCGGGCAAGGACCTATCGAGATGGTCGGTATGCACGGTAAGAGCGGTGCTGGATGCGTCGTTCGCTCATGACGTATCGGCTCCATGTCTGATGGGCGCCGCACTACAGACAGCTTTTCACAAGAGCGCCGACCAACTGTCTGGTGCGGTGTCCTCGCCGGTTGCGGGACCGTGTGGCGGCATGGATGCCGCCACCGAGCCTCCAAGGATGGATTCACGGCGTGTCCCGCAAGCGGTGAGGGCACCGCGCCCTCGACGCTGCGAGTCTGCTGCAGGGCCCGCCCGCCCACCATCGCAGGACACGCCGCGAGTACGTCCTTGTAGGCTCTTACGCGGCATCCATGCCGCGTAAGGTCCAGCGACGATGGGCCGGCAAGGACCAGTCGAGATGGTCGGTGCGCATGGATAAGAGCAGTGCTGGATGGGCCTGTTCGATCATGAAGCATCGGCTCCACGTCTGATGCACACCGTGCTACAGACAGGTCTTCAAACGCGTCGACCAACTGTCTGGAGCCGTGCCCTTACCGGTTGCTGGAACGTTGGCGGCATGGATGCCGGCAATGCGCCCCTGTGGATGGATTCAAGGCGTGTCCCGCAAGCGGCGAGGCGCTGCGCCCTCGGCCGATTTCTCCTCACGCCAACTGGCCGCGTCTCAACGTCCGGGCTCGCGTAACGGCCCCGGGCTTGGCCGCTTGGTCAACTTGCGTTGCAGCGAGCGGCGGTGCATGCCGAGCAGGCGTGCGGCAGCAGAGACATTGCCACCGGTTTCGTGCAGCGCCTGCTGGATGTGCTCCCATTGCAGGCGGCTCAGCGGTGTCATCATTTCCCGGGCAGTTTCTTCTTCGTCCGGCTCGGGCAGCTCGTCGTCCTCTTCGCCCAGTGCCCGCATGATGGTGGGGATATTGGCCGGCTTGGGCAGATAGTCGTCGGCACCGAGCTTGATGGCCTCCACGGCGGTGGCGATGCTCGCGTAGCCGGTGACCAGCAGGATGCGCATGTCGGCGCGGATCTCGCGCAACGGCTGGATCAGGCTCAGGCCGGAATCGTGGCCGAGCTTGAGATCGATCAAGGCGAAATCCGGCAAGGCGCTGCGTGCGGTCGACAAGGCACTGGCCGCATCGGTGGCGGTCAGGGTGTCCACGCCGCGGCGGGCGAGGCTGCGTTGCAGCGTGCGCAGATACAAGGTGTCGTCGTCGACCAGCAGGCCGGTGCGCAGGGGAGTGCTTGTCATGCGAGTGCCTCGTGTTCGGAGAGCGGCAGACGGAAACCGACGCGGGCGCCGCTGCCTTCGGCGGGCAGCATCCACAACTCGCCCTGCAGCCGTTCGACGGTGGCATGCGACAGCGCCAGCCCAACACCCATGCCGTCATGCTTGCCGCTGTTGAACAGGGTGCCGGGCAGCATGGCTTGCGAGGTATCGAAGCCCGGACCGTAGTCGCGTACTTCGCCGCTGAGATGATCCTGCTCCACGCGCAGCGTCAGGTCGATCTGCGGCCGGCCGGCCCGTTCGCCGGCATCGGCCGCATTGTTGAGCAACACCATCAGCAGATGGCTGACGCCTGGCTGCAGCAGCAGGCGCATCGGCGCGTCGTCGTTGCGGCGCAGCTCGATGGTCGGGCGCACCAGCCGCCATTGTTCCAGGACGTCCTTGACCGCCACTTCGCGGCTGAGGTGGCCGTTGTCGGCCGGCGCGGCCAGCGCCAGCACGCGCTCGTGGCACTGCACCAGCAGCTCGCGCAGGGTGTCCAGATCCTCGCGCAACTCGCTCTGGTCGCACTGGTCGGCGATGTCGTCGACCAGCAGCGTCATCGTCGCCAGCGGCGTGTTCAACTCATGCGCCACCGAGGCTGCATGCGTAGCCAGCGCCACGATGCCCTCGTTGCGCGCAAAGCGCTCGCGCAGCGTGGAAATCTCGCGCTCGCGTTCGCGCATCGACAAGGCCAGCCGGGTGGCGAAGGCCAGAACCACCACCGTGGACAGCAGGAAGTTGGCCGCCATGCCCCACATGTGCAGGCTGAGCGGGTCGAAGCTGCCGTAGGGCAGCGGCAAGCCGAACGCCGCACTGATTACATAGCCAGCGACGCAGGACGCCGCCACCGCCATCGCCCAGCCCAGCGGCAGGGCCAGCGCGGCCAGCGCGATCAGTACCAGGAACAGCGAGCCGAACGGGTTGGCGATGCCACCGCTCCAGCCCACCATCCAGGTCAGCACGGTGACATCGACCAGGATGTGGCCGAACTCGGTGGCCGGGCTGACCGCGCCGCGGTGGGCCACCCGCAGCTGCGCATACAGGTTGAACACCGCCAGCGCGGCCACGCCCGCCCACAACGGCTGCTGCGGCAGATCCAGGCCCATCAACCCGCTGGCAACCAGGATGGTGGCGGCCTGGCCGGCAGTGGCCAGCCAGCGCAGGCTGCACAGGGTCCGCAGGAAGGAAGCGTCTGAGGAATTCATCACGGCAATGCTATGCGCTCGGGGGCGTGGCGGCCTGCGACAAACCGTCGCATCGGCCTGGAAGACGGCGCGCGCAGCGCTTCAGCTGTGAGCGGACCGATGACAGGCTAAAATACCGCGATGTACGACGCCGTGACTCGCCCAACCCCTCCCGCCGACGCCACCGCCTGGCCGCGCCGCATCACCCAGGCCGTCAAGATCGGCAGCGTGACCGTGGGCGGTGGCCACCCGGTGGTCGTCCAGTCGATGACCAATACCGACACCGCCGACATCGCCGGCAGCGTCAAGCAGGTGGCCGACCTGTGGCGCGCCGGCTCGGAAATGGTGCGCCTGACCGTCAACAACGCCGAGTCGGCCGCGGCCATTCCGCGCATCGTCGACAAGCTGCGCATGATGGGGATCGAGGTGCCGTTGATCGGCGACTTCCACTACAACGGGCATCAGCTGCTTGCCGCCGAGCCGGCCTGCGCCGAAGCCCTGGCCAAGTACCGCATCAATCCGGGCAATGTCGGCTTCGGCAAGAAGAAGGATCTGCAGTTCGCGCAGCTGATCGAGTTTGCGATCAAGTACGACAAGCCGGTGCGCATCGGTGCCAACTGGGGCTCGCTGGACCAGTCGCTGGCCGCGCAGTTGATGGACGAGAACTCGCAGCGCGACACGCCTTGGGATGCCGGCCGCGTGCTGCGCGAGGCGCTGATCCGCTCGGCGGTGGATTCGGCCGAGCGCGCGGTGGAACTGGGCCTGGCGCGCGAGCGCATCATCCTGTCGGCCAAGGTGTCCGGCGTGCAGGAACTGATCGCGGTGTATCGCGACATGGCGAGCCGCTGCGATTTTGCGCTGCATCTGGGCCTGACCGAAGCCGGTATCGGCAGCAAGGGCATCGTGGCCTCGGCTGCGGCGCTGAGCGTGCTGCTGCAGGAAGGCATCGGCGACACCATCCGCATCTCGCTGACGCCGGAGCCTGGCCAGTCGCGCACCCAGGAAGTGATCGTCGCGCAGGAATTGCTGCAGACCACCGGCCAGCGCGCCTTCACGCCGATGGTCACCGCCTGCCCGGGCTGCGGCCGCACCACCTCCGAGTTCTTCCAGGAATTGGCCGGCGTGGTGCAGAACCATGTGCGCGCCAAGATGCCGGAGTGGAAGATCAGCAACCCCGGCGCGGAGAACATGACCCTGGCGGTGATGGGCTGCGTGGTCAACGGGCCGGGCGAATCGCGCCATGCCAACATCGGCATCTCGTTGCCGGGCACCGGCGAGGCGCCGTCGGCACCGGTGTTCATCGATGGCGAAAAAAGCGTCACCCTGCGGGGCGAGAACATCGCCTACGAATTCATCGATCTGATCGATCAGTACGTCGAACGTACCTATGTCCGGCGCGCCGGCTGAATCGCCGGCCGGTTTCAGGGGATGGCTGCGCAGCAATGCGTGGCGCATGGCGCTGCTGTTTGCCGGCGTGCTGCTGCCGTTGGGGTTGTTCGTCGACCTGGCCGACGAAGTCCACGAACTGGAAAATTTCTACTTCGACGAGCCCTTGCTGTGGAGCATGCGCAGCATCGCCACGCCGGGGCTGGATGCGTTTTTCGGGGTGGTTTCCAAGCTTGGCTACCAGTACGGGGTGATCCCGGCCGATATCGCCATCGTGCTGGTGTTGCTGATGCTGCGGCGCTGGCGCGAGGGAACCTTTGCCGCACTCGGCTTTGCTGGCTCGGCCTTGCTGAACATGGGTGCCAAGCAGGTCTTCCAGCGCGACCGCCCCAGCTTGTGGGAATCGATTGCCCCGGAAAGCACCTTCAGCTTTCCCAGCGGGCATGCGATGGGCTCGATGACGCTCGCTGCGGTGGTCATCGCGCTGGCCTGGAACACCCGTTGGCGCTGGCCGGTAACCATTGCCGCAAGTGGGTTCGCGGTGCTGGTGGGGGTGTCGCGGATCTACCTGGGGGTGCATTATCCCTCCGACATCCTGGGCGGCTGGTCGGCCGCGCTGGTATGGGTGGTCGGGCTGTATCTGGTGATGTTTCGCGGCGCAAGGCGACCGCATTGGCGTCGCCATCTGACTTCGGCCTGAGTGCGGCCGCGCCGACGTCGAACGTGGTCGGCGCAGGTGTGTGACCGTGAGTGGCGCAGACCGGTACTGCGTTCGACTCAATAACGACGTGCACGCTCCCGGCGCCACAACTGCAGTCCGATCACGCTGCCGATCACGGCCAGCAGAATCATGTAATACGCCGGTCCCATCGGGTGCTGCTTGAGCAGCATCACCACCACCAACGGGGTCAGGCCACCAAACACTGCATAGCCCAGGTTGTAGGCAAACGACACGCCGGACAGGCGCACCACCGGCGGAAACGCCTCGACCATGACGCGCGGGACCGCGCCCAGGACGCCGAGCGCCGCGCCCATCAGGGCATATAGCGGAAACAGCAACTGCGGATCGCCGGCCAGCCGATAGAACAGCCAGGCGCTGGCGCCCAGGAATACGCTGCCGGCAAGCAGCACGCGTCCATTGCCGCAGCGATCGGACAAGGCGCCGGCCACGATCGAGCCGACCGCCTGCAGCAGGACCGCAAGCAGATTGGCCTGCAAGGCGACCGCTGCCGGATAGTGGTACGCGCTCTGCAGCAGCGTCGGCGTCATCAACGACACCACCAGCACCCCGGCTGCCACCATCCAGGTCAGCCACAACGACAGCGCCACACTGCGTGGATGATCGCGCAGCACCACCTTGAGCGGCGTTTCGCGCGCCAGGGCACGCATGGTCATCAGTTCGGCGAACACCGGCGTTTCGTGCAGCCAACGCCGCAGATACACCGAAAACAGGCCGAAGATGCCGCCGGCCAGGAATGGCAGGCGCCAGGCGTAGTCGGCGATTTCCTGCGGCGTGAAGGCGCGATTGATCGCCCCGGCGATGAGCGAACCGAGCAACACGCCAGCGGCCAGGCCGGCCGTCAATGTTCCGCAAGCCAGCCCCCTGCGCTGCGCAGGCACGTGTTCTGCGACGAAGACCCATGCACTGGGGACTTCGCCGCCGATGGCCGCGCCCTGCAGCAATCGCATCGTCAGCAGCAGTAACGGGGCGGCCAGGCCGATCTGCGCGTAGGTTGGCAGCACGCCGATGGCCAGCGTCGGCAAGGCCATCAGCCCGATGCTCAGCGCGAACATGCGCTTGCGACCGAGCAGGTCGCCGAAGTGCGCCATCACGATCCCGCCCAGCGGACGGATCAGGTAGCCGGCAGCAAAGATGCCGAAGGTCTGCAACTGCCGCATCCAGTCCGGTATGCCTGGCGGAAAGAACAGCTCTCCCAGCACCGTCGCGAAGAAGATGAAGATGATGAAGTCGTAGAATTCCAGCGCGCCGCCCAGGGCGGACAGGGCCAGCGTCTTGTAATCGCCGCGTGTGAGCTGGCTTGCTGGTGCAGTGCCTGTTGCTGGATGGGTCTTCAAGGCATGACATCCTGTGGCAGGTGATCGCGCGCATGCGCGTGCTGGAGCCGCGGACTGTGAGTCACCCATGCCATCGCTGCAGCAATGCGCAGCTTGCACGTTTGCACGCAATGGCAAGGCGGGGGTACTTCGGGAAAGGCGCGCTGGCTGCGCCTTTGGTGCCGATCAGTCGTGCACACTTGCGTGCGCTGCCGCTTCGGCATGCAGGGCGGTGGTGTCGAACAACGGCAGCTGCGCATCGCTGCTGTCCACCAGCAGCGAAATCTCGGTGCAGCCCAGGATGATCGCTTGCGCACCCTCCTGGCCGAGGTCGGCCATGACCTGGCGGAAATAGCCGCGCGACTCCGGCCGGATGATGCCCTGGCAGAGTTCGTCGTAGATCACTCGATGCAGTTGCGCGCGTGCGTCGGCCGGCGGTACCAGCACCTGCAGGCCACGCGTAGCCAGGCGCTCGCGATAGAACGGCTGTTCCATGGTGAAACGCGTGCCGAGCAGCCCGACCCGGGTGATGCCCGCGGCAATCAACGCATCGGCGGTGGCATCGGCGATAAGCAGCAAGGGCAGCGGCGTTGCGGAGGTGATCGCATCGGCAACGCAATGCATGGTGTTGGTGCACAGCACCAGGAAGTCGGCACCGCCGGCATGCAGCGCGCGCGCCGCTGCCGCCATTGCCTGGCCTGCGCCGTCCCAGTCGCCGGCGTGTTGCAGGCGCTCGATCTCATGGAAGTTGACGCTGTACAGCAAGAGCCTGGCCGAATGCAGGCCGCCGCAGGCCAGGCGCACCCGCTGGTTGATGATGCGGTAATAGGGCAGGGTGGATTCCCAGCTCATGCCGCCGATCAGGCCGATGGTTTTGCTTGGAACCGGCATGCCGACCTCACCTTGGAACAGTCAACGAAGTGCGTGCGCATCGCCCCTTCGATGCCCGGGGAGCGCGTACCAGCGCAGTGTACGTCGGCAGCGTCGCCACGCCACCGCGCGGGCCGGTCAGTCCGCCCGCAGACGGTCGATCACTCGCCCGGTTTTGCGCCTTCCAGCGGCGCATGCGTGGCGGCGCGACGCGCCAGTACGCTTTCACGATGGGCGATGTAGACATTGGCGCAGATGATGATGGCCGCACCGATCAGGGTATGGTGTTCGATCGCCTCGCCGAACAACCACCAGCCCAGCAGCGCCACCAGCGGCAGCTGCATGAAGCTGATCGGCTGCAGTGCGGAGACTTCGCCCAGCTTGAGCGCGCGCGTCCAGAACAGCTGGCCGGCGGTGCCGAAGATGCCCGTCGCCGCCAGCCAGAGCCAGTCGATGCCCTGCGGCCAGCTCCACTGGAACAGTGCCGGAATCAGCGACATCGGCACCCAGAACACATAGGTGTAGAACACCACGGTGTCCGAGTCGTCGCTGCGCGAGAGCTGCTTGATCTGGATCGCCACCACGGCGCTGATCACCGCTGCCAGCAGTGCAATCAGCAGGCCGGGCGTAAAGGTCGACGAGCCTGGCCGCAGGATCACCAGCACGCCGATGAATCCGGCCGCCACCGCCAGCCAGCGCCGCAGGCGCACCTGCTCGTGCAGCCACACCACGGCCAGCACGGTGACGAACAACGGGGTGGAATACGACAGCGAGATCGCCTGCGACAACGGCAGGTGGCCGATCGCCCAGAACCCGCACAGCATCGAGGCCAGGCCGATCAGGGTGCGTGCCAGATACTGCGGCAACTGCCGCGTGCGCGGCAGCGCCTTGCCGGGGCGCAGGATCAGCGGCAACAGGGCTAGCAGCCCGAACGCATTGCGAAAGAACGCGATCTCGGTGGTGGCGATCGTGCTCGACGCCAGCCGGATGCAGATGGCCATCAGGCCGAAGGCGAAGGTACTGGTTAGCATCCACAGCGCAGCACGTCGTGATGCCTGCTGCGCTGTCACCAATGCGCTCCAATGATGCGTGGCTCCGGTTCCAGGATCACCGAATAACGCTCGCGCACCGACTCGGCAATGCGCCGCGCAAAATCCAGCAGTTGCGCGCCGCTGGCGGTGCCGTAGTTGACCAGCACCAGCGCGTGGTCCGGCGATACCCCGGCATCGCCCTCGCGCCGGCCTTTCCAGCCGCACTGCTCGATCAACCAGGCCGCCGACAACTTGCCCTGGCCGGGCTGTTCGCCGGGATACACCGGCATATCCGCAAACGTGGCCTGCAGCGCGGCGATCTGCTCGCTGGGCAGCAGCGGATTCTTGAAGAAGCTGCCGGCGTTGCCGAGCACATCCGGGTCCGGCAACTTGCGCCGACGGATATTGATCACCGCCTGCGCCACATCGGCGGCACCGGCCAGTTCGGCGCCCATGCTGGCCAGTTCCTCGCGGATGCCGGCATAGTCCAGCCGCAACTCGTGCAGCAGCGGCAGATTGAATTCCACCGCGACGATCAGGTAACGCTCCGGCTGCTGCTTGAACACGCTGTCGCGATAGGCGAAGGCGCACTCGGCCGCGGTCAGCCGCACGAATTGCTGGGCCTGCAGGTCGAAGGCATCCACCACGTGGATGAAGTCGCCCACCTGCGCGCCGTATGCGCCGATGTTCTGGATCGGGCAGGCGCCGACCGTGCCGGGAATCAGGGCCAGGTTCTCCAGCCCCGACAACCCCTGCTGCAGCGAATACAGCACCAGCGCATGCCAGTTGACGCCGGCACCGGCGCGCAAGATGGCGTGGTCGGCATGATGCGCAATGATGGCGATGTCGCGGTTTTCGAAACACAGCACACAGCCCGGCGGGTCGCCGGCCAGCAGCACGTTGCTGCCGCTGCCCAACACCAGCAGCGGTTGCCCGGCGATCTCCGGTGCCGCCAGCGCCTGCGGTAGCGCATCGGGCGCGTGGATGCACAGCAACCAGCGTGCCGTGGCCTCCACATGGAAGGTATTGAGCGCGCGCAGTGGCGCGTGCTCGCTCAAGCGCCAGCCGGCTTGCGCTGCAGCGCTCATAGCGGCGACACCGCACCGCCGCTGGGCGCTTCGCGGCGGCGGCGGATCGCATCCACGCATTCGCCGATTAGCCGCGGCCCGCGATAGACCAGGCCGCTGTAGCACTGCACCAGGGTCGCGCCGGCCGCCATCTTGGCCACCGCATCCGCACCGGAGTTGATGCCGCCCACGCCGATCAACGGGATCGACTCGGGCAGGCGGGCGCGCAGGCGGCGCAGCACCAGCGTGGATTGCCCCAGCAGCGGTGCGCCCGACAGGCCGCCAGCCTCGCCAGCCAGCGGATGATTGGCGATCAAGGTGCGCGTCACCGTGGTGTTGGTGGCGATCACGCCATCCACCGCCAGATCGGCCAGCACGCGCGCGGCCGCATCGATGTCGCGGTCGTTGAGGTCCGGCGCCACCTTCACCAGCATCGGCACGCGCTTGCCGTGCTGCGCGGCCAGGGCTTCCTGGGTTTCGCGCAGGTCGGCGATCAGCCGACGCAGCGCCTGTTCTTCCTGCAGTTCGCGCAGGCCGGCGGTGTTGGGCGAGGAGATGTTGACGGTGATGTAGTCGGCCAGCGGGTAGACGCGCTCCATGCAATAGCGGTAGTCGCTGGTCGCTTCCTCGTTGGGCGTGTCCTTGTTCTTGCCGATGTTGATGCCGAGCAGGCCGCCGCGACGCCGCGCGCGTTGCACGTTGGCCACCAGCACATCCACGCCCAGGTTGTTGAAGCCCATGCGGTTGATCACCGCCTGGTACTCCGGCAAGCGGAACATGCGCGGCTTGGGATTGCCCTCCTGCAGCCGCGGGGTCACCGTGCCGATCTCGACAAACCCAAAGCCAAGCGCAAGCAGCGCATCGATGTGCTCGCCGTTCTTGTCCAGGCCGGCACCGAGCCCGACCGGATTGGGAAACATCAGCCCGAAGGCCGGCGTTGGCAGCGGCACCGGGCGCCTGGCCAGCAGCGACGTGGTACCGGTGCGGTAGGCGACATCGATGGAGCGCAATGCCAGCGCATGGGCACGCTCGGCATCGAGGGAAAACAGCAAGGGGCGGGCAAGCGAATACATGTGGGTCAGTTCAATCCCCCGGCGAACACCCGGGTCTGGTATTGGAAGTCGATCAGCCCGTCGCGTGCGTGCGCATCGAACAGCGTGCGCAGCGCGGCGAGCATCGGGACATGACGCGGGTCATGCGCCAGCGGCGCATATGACGAAGACAACAGCCGGCCACGCAAGGCATCGAAATCCAGCCGCTGCACGTTGGGAAAGCGCGCCATCGCGCGGAAGCCGTCGCCGAACCACGCCTGCATGGTGGCATCGTCCTGATAGCGTTCGGCCACGGCCGAATAGTCGGTGCCGTAGTCCAGCAGCAGTTGTTCGTAGCCGCGCAGGAAGTCGGTGGTGTCCAGTTCGCGGCTGTTCCAGTAGATCACCGCCAGGCCGCCGGGCTGCAGGATGCGCGCCCATTCGGCGCGCACCGCCCGAACGTCGAACCAGTGGAAGGCCTGTGCCGCGGACACCAATCCGACACTGGCATCGGCCAGCCCGGTGGCCTCGGCGGTGCCGTCGACCGCGCGGAAGGTGGGGAATTCCGCCAGCCACTGCTGCGCCGCTTCGCGCATGGCCGGGTTGGGTTCCACTGCCGTGACCGGATAGCCGGCCTCCAGGAACAGCCGGCTGGAGATGCCGGTGCCGGCGCCGATATCGGCCACCGTGGTGGCCGGCGTCACACCCAGCTCTTCGTGCAGCCAGCGCAGCAGTTGTGGCGGATAGCTCGGCCGGTAGCGCACATAGGCCGCGACGCGGTCGTTGAAGCGTTGGGCGGAGGAGGGCGCGGCCATGCTCAACTGTTGGCGGCCGCAAGCCAGGCCAGGCCGCCGAAGAACAGGATGAAGATCGCCACCCCTGCCACCCAGAGCGCAACCGCCAACCAGCCGAGAATCAGCCCGCCGATGGCCAGCCCGTCGCCGTCCAGCCCCTGCGGATTGCGGCGGATTTCGCCGCGCGCCAGATGGCCGGTGATGATGGCGCAGAGGCTGCCGAGGAACGGGATCAGCGTCCAGCCGAGAATGCCGGAGACCAGGCTGACGATGGCCATGGCGCTGGTCTGTCGAACAACGACGTTCATCATGAACTCCTGTAAGTGGCGGCAGCCGACGGCTGGCGTGGCCCGATTATCCCAGAGCCGCCGCCCGAAAGGCGTGCCGTTTGCGGCCAAACGCGATCGCGTGGTCGGGTTTGACGCATTTGCGCGCTCGAAGCAGCCGATTGTGCGGCGTTGGGCGCGGCTACTTACGGCAACAAGGGTTGCCGGACGCGCCGCAGATTGCTGGTCCGGTGGCCTTGGTGCTGGCGGTTATCGACTGCCGGTCGCGGTACATCGGCGACCGACGTTGTCACTGCCAGCAAGCTGCCGACCGCAGCACAGCGGTCTTGCCCGACCGCAGGTCCAGCAGCGCGCCGGTCACTCCCCGGCGCGCCATGGCCTTCAATCAAGATCGAACTTGATGCCCTGCGCCAGCGGCAGCGAGTCGGAGTAGTTGATCGTATTGGTCTGGCGACGCATATAGACCTTCCACGCATCCGAGCCGGATTCGCGGCCACCGCCGGTCTCCTTTTCGCCGCCGAACGCGCCGCCGATCTCCGCACCCGAGGTGCCGATGTTGACGTTGGCGATGCCGCAGTCGCTGCCGGCCGCCGACAGGAACTTCTCGGCCGCCTTCAGGTTCTGGGTGAAGATCGACGACGACAGGCCCTGCGGCACGCCGTTCTGCAGCTCGATCGCCTCGTCCAGCGTGCTGTACTTCATCACGTACAGGATCGGCGCGAAGGTCTCGTGCTGCACCACCGCGTCGCTGTTCTGCAGCCCGGTGACGATGGCCGGCAGCACGAAGTTGCCGGGGCGGTCGATCGCGGTGCCACCCACTTCGACCGTGCCGCCGGCCGCCTTGGCCTTGGCGATCGAGGCCAGGAACTGTTCCACCGCGCCCTGGCTGTTGAGCGGGCCCATCAGGTTGGCCGGGTCGGTGGGGTCGCCGATCTTGCTGTCGAGCTGCCTGTACGCCTTGACCAGCGTGGCCAGCACGTTGTCGTAGATCGAGGCGTGCACGATCAGGCGGCGCGTGGTGGTGCAGCGCTGCCCGGCGGTGCCGACCGCGCCGAACACGATGCCGGGGATGGCCAGCTTCAGGTCGGCGGTTTCGTCCAGGATGATGGCGTTATTGCCGCCCAGTTCCAGCAGGCAACGGCCCAGGCGGCGCGCGACCTTTTCCGCAACCACGCGGCCGATCTGGGTCGACCCGGTGAAGCTGATCAGCGGCACTCGGCCGTCCTCGACCAGCTTCTCGGACAGGGAGGTGCCGGCATCGTTGATCAGGAAGAAGATGTCCGGGAAGCCGGCGTCCTTGAGCGCGGCATTGCAGATCTTCATCGTCGCGATCGCGGTCAGCGGGGTCTTGTTGGACGGCTTCCAGATGCAGATATCGCCGCAGATCGCCGCCAGGAACGCATTCCACGCCCACACCGCCACCGGGAAGTTGAACGCGCTGATGATGCCCACCAGGCCCAGCGGCTGGTACTGCTCGTACATGCGGTGGCCCGGACGTTCCGAGTGCATGGTGTAGCCATAGAGCATCCGGCTTTGGCCGACCGCGAAGTCGGCGATGTCGATCATCTCCTGCACCTCGCCATCGCCCTCGGGCTTGCTCTTGCCCATTTCCAGCGCCACCAGCGAGCCCAGCGCATCCTTGTGCGCGCGCAGCGCCTCGCCACACAGGCGAACGGCTTCGCCACGGCGCGGCGCCGGCGTGGTCCGCCAGACCTTGAAGGCCGCCTGCGCACGCTGGACGATCAGCTCGTAGTCCTCCGGCGTGGTCGCCTGCACATCGGCGATCACCGCATTGGTGGTCGGATTGAGCGGCTGCAGCACCCCGGCGCCGGTCGCCTGCGACCAGGTCGCCTCGCCAAGATAGGTACCGGAATTGGACGCGGCGAGGTCGAGCGCCTTGAGCAGGTCAGCGGACATGGGATCTCCAAAGGTCGGGACGGTCGCGCGGCGGCCAGGGCCCCCGCGACACGAGTAGCCGCCGATTTTAGCAGGCTCCGCCAACCGCCCACCGGCTTGGCAATCGCAACGATCGTGCGACAATGCCCACCTTGGCCCCGTAGCTCAGCTGGATAGAGCGTCCCCCTCCTAAGGAAGAGGGGGAATTGTGCGGTCACCGCTATTTTGTCTAACCTGTTGTTTAGTAAGGCCTCGGGTCGCTCTTTCGGCGGGTGCGATGCAGGTCTAGGCATCCCAAAGCAGCTTCTAGCAGCGCTTGTTCGCCACAGCATTGCCACCGCTTCCAAGGTCTCCTAGGCTGCGCTATAAGACATTTGTAATGAGTCTAGGGATGGGCCATCTCGCATGTCTGCAAGCGCGCTTCAAACACTTCGAGAGCTATATCCGCAGCGCTATGCACTTCGGCCGGACGAAGTCGCACATGTGCTTCGTGGCCAAAGCACGAGAGGGGTCGTGCAACGCGTGCGCGAAGGCATGCAGTCGGGGCGCTATCCAGGTGCTCGCAAGATCGACGGATTGATCCAGATGCCCCTTGAAGCGTTGGCCGAGATCTTGGATCCAGCGCCCGCACCTCAGCCGGTCGCCCCCATCATCAATCCTTCGTCCTCCCGACGACGGTCTGCCATTGGGCCGCGTCTCGGTTTCGTGCGGGTGGCAGGCTTCTGGGAGCAAGTGATGGGGATCATTGGCGAGCAGGAATTGGCCGATGAGCTGGGGGAGGTCGCGGCTGAGGTGCTGAAAGAGCTTCGCTATGAAGAAGCGAAGGCAAAGGCGGACTCAGTCAAGCGCGCCCTAATCAAAGATCAGGTCAGGCCGATCTAGGAGCAGCGGAAGCCATCAGGCTGAAATGCACGTTGGTCTTGGTGCAATAGCCTCGGCTCTCGGCGGTTGCTAACACACCTAAACGCCGCAGATTCATAACGATCACAACAAGGGAACACTCAACCGCATGCCGATTACCGATGCCGCTGTCGTTCGCTCATTCTTCGATCTACCGGACGATAAGGTTGAAAGCATGGAAGCTGCCGAATTCCTGGCCAATTTTCCAAGCGGGGCTAAGATCGACTGGGCAACCCTGTTGGAATCGGATCGGGTGTTGATCGTGTCCGAAGCCGGAATGGGCAAGACGTTTGAGTGCAAGAGAACGGCAGAATCTCTGTGGAACGAGGGACGTGCTGCCTTCTTCGTGGAGTTGTCAGCGCTCGCTTCACTTTCAATTGAAAACGGCTTCTCCCCAGAGGAACAAGCTCGCTTCGACAGTTGGAAGTTGGCCCAGACAGAGCGTGCGATCTTCTTTCTCGACTCGATCGATGAGTTGAAGCTGACGCTTTCAAGCTTTGATCGCGCAATCAAGTCCGTCGCTAGATCACTTGCGGGGCATCTGGGACGAGTCACGATCGTAATTACAACGCGTCCTATTCCGGTGGATCGCGAGATCATTGCCAAGCATCTCCCAGTCCCGGTGGTCGAAGCGCAGGTGGACCCTGAGGTTGCCTTCGCGCGTGTTGCAATGCGCGAGAGGAAGCCAGAAAACCAAGAAGGTAAGGCCCTGACGTGGAGAAATGTCGCTCTCGCGCCGCTCAGATTGGAGCAAATGCGGGGAATGGCGAAGACCGCTGGTGTCAAGGATCTAGACAAGTTATTTTAGGCAATCAGTTCGCAAAACGCACACGACTTCGCGCGCAGGCCGCTGGACTTCCTTGAGTTGTGTGGTGACTGGAAAGAGAACGGCTACATTCGCTCGCACCGCGAACATGTGGATACGGCAATTGAGATCAGGTTGCGCCCGAACAAAGACCGCGATGAGCGTGTCTCACTGGAGCCCATCAAGGCACGCGAAGGCGCTGCAAGGCTTGCGTTCGCTGCTCTCTTAGGTCGCAAGTTCAACATCTGGCATGGACAGGGGGGAGACCGCGCCTCCGGAGACGGCGCGCTTGGTCCCGCCGAAGTGCTCCCCGACTGGACGGGCGATCAGCTTGATACCCTGCTCGAACGTGGGCTTTTCGGGTTCGCCAATTACGGCCGTGTGCGCTTCTACCACCGATCTGCCATCGAATTCTTGGCCGCCGAGCGACTTCGCCAACTTAGAGAAAAGGGGCTTCCAGATCGCGAAGTTGCGCGGCTGCTCTTCGCAGACACGCAGGAGGGTGAGCGCATCGTAAAGCCAGCAATGCGGCCTTTGGTGGCGTGGCTAGCTCCGCATGACGCCTTTATACGTGGAGAAGTCATCACGCACGAACCCGAACTGCTTCTCCACGCAGGCGACCCTGAGTCGCTCGATGTGCCCCTTCGCCGCGCAGCACTTGAAGGCTATGTTCGCCGCTTTGGAAAGGGCGGGTGGCGAGGCCAGGCCGTGCCTAGCCTCCAAGTCGAACGTTTCGCGTCGAAAGATTTCACCGCAGATGTGGCGCGCCTCTGGAAGGTTGGTATTGAAAACCCAGAGGTTCGAGACACCTTGCTAGGGCTGATCGGCTGGGGACAAATGAAGGGAAATGCCGATCTGGCCTATGAAGTTGCGGTGGATGCGCTAGCCGAGATTGGAAGTCGTATCAGCGCCCTGGCAGCGCTATCGCGGCTCGATGATTCTCGACTGCCTGCAATCCTCGATGAGATCGCTTCCGGTGTGCCTGACTGTCCACCCCTTCTTGTCCAGCGCGCCGTGATTGAGTTCTTTCCGAGCCGAATGTCTCCCGAGCAACTTATGAAGATCCTCGCGAAGCAAGGCTCGAAAAGCCGAACCTACTCGGGACTAATCACTCACTTCACCATTGTCGTAGAGCGCTCTCCCTTCGATGCCGACACGCTTCTATCGATGCAGAAGCAGGTATCTACTCTTGTCAATGCGGGACTGGCCTGGGATAGGGCCCTCTATCGGTTGCAATCAAAGCGCGAGGATCTGGTTCCCGCGATGTTGGCAGTCTGCTTGCGGGGCCTAAGCGATCATCGGTGCGATGCGGGATTGATTAGGGGCATTGCGCTCTCGCTCTTGCTCACAGTCGGGGACTACGAAACCAGGGTAATCCCCCCACTTCTAGCGGTCGCCAGAAGTGGAGCTAAGTGGCCATCGCCAACTTCATGGCAGGCGTGA
>NZ_JAJGQM010000043.1 GCF_020784175.1 Xanthomonas campestris pv. asclepiadis | reverse complement strand
CTTCGTCAACCCCTCGTGAAGAGGAAGTTGCCGCCGCCGCACTTCAATCTGCCGAAGCATCTTTCCGTGTAACGAGCTGCCCATCATAGCCGGCTTTTCCGTTTCGTCAACACCTTGTGATGTTTCCGATTCGCCCCGTTCGTTGTTGCGGTGCTTCGAGAAGCGCCGCCGTCCTGAGCGAGGCCGCGCAGTTTATCGAGACTGTGCAGAAGTGCAAGCACTTTTTGACACTGGCATGACAGGGGCATCATTGCGCCCATGCGCGGGCCCTGATTCCACGCACTATGCGGTGGATCGGGGCTGCTCTCTCCATCTAAGACACGGCACCGCGTGTACCCGGTAAAGCAGCGCTTTCCATGCAGACAAAGACTGTCGATAGAGCGCCAACCACACAAGGTGCAGTGGTATCGATCCTCGGCGCGCTCGGTGAGAATGCGTGCACTAGATAGAGAGCTCACGATGCCTCCTTCCCGCAGCCTGCTTCGCGATCTGTCCCTGCCTGCGATTGCCGCGGGCTTTGTCACGGTGTTGGTGGGCTTTGCCAGTTCTGCGGTGATCGTGTTCGAGGCGGCGCGTCACCTGGGGGCGGACCAGGCGCAGATCGCTTCGTGGATTTGGGCGCTCGGCATCGGCATGGGCGTGACCTGCATCGGCCTGTCGCTGCGCTACCGGGTGCCGGTGGTGACGGCCTGGTCCACGCCGGGTGCGGCCATGTTGATCGGCAGTGCGGCCGGGGTGCCGTTGCGCGAGGCGGTCGGTGCGTTTGTGGTGGCTGCGGTACTTGGCACGGCGGCCGGCTTCTCGGGATTGTTCGAGCGGGCGATTCGGCGCATTCCGATCTCGCTGGCCTCGGGCATGTTGGCCGGGGTGTTGTTGCGCTTCGGGCTGGACCTGTTCGTGGCGATGCAGAGCCAGGCGTTGCTGACGCTGGCGATGCTGGCAGCCTATCTGGCCGGGCGACGCTGGTTTGCACGCTATGCGGTGATTGCGACCTTGCTGGTCGGCGTGGCGATTGCGGCCGGCAGCGGGTCGATGCAGTGGAGGAGCGTGCAGCTTGAACTGGCCCACCCGGTGCTGGTGGTGCCGTCGTTGTCGTGGGCGGCGTTGTTCGGGCTGGCGATTCCGTTGTTCGTGGTCACCATGGCCTCGCAGAACGTGCCGGGCGTGGCGGTGATCCGCGCCTCCGGCTACAGCGTGCCGATCTCGCCGACGATCGGCTGGATCGGGGTGGTCAATACGCTGCTGGCGCCGTTCGGTGGCTATGCCTTGAACCTGGCGGCCATCACCGCGGCGATCTGCATGGGCCGCGAGGCGCACGAGGATCCGGCGCGGCGTTACACCGCTGCGGTAAGCGCGGGCATGTTCTATGTGCTGATCGGCGTGTTCGGCGCGACCGTGGCGGCGGTGTTTGCGGCCTTCCCGCGCGAGCTGGTAATGGCGATCGCAGGGATCGCCCTGCTGGGCACGATCGGCAACAGCCTGGCGGCGGCCCTGCAGCAGGACAGCGAGCGCGAAGCGGCCTTGATCACCTTCCTGGTGACCGCATCGGGGCTGACGCTGGGCGGGATCGGCGCCTCGTTCTGGGGCCTGGTGGCCGGAACGGTCACCTTGTTGGTGTTGCAGCGGCGGGCTTAGCGACCGTCAAACCGCCAGACGGGCGCGCGGTGCCCGGAATCGGCATCAATTCCTGCGGGGTCAGACCTTCGGATTCGGCCATCGACAACCGCTCCTTGACCGCGCGCTCGACGCGGACCAGGCCCACGCGGAACACGTTCTGTATCACGCGCAAACTGCGGTTCCTGTGCGCCGTCCGCACCCACCTTACGACTGCGCGCCACGTTTTACTGGCCACGCTTAGCTGCGGCAGGCCATCCGGTTGTCGACCGGGCTTATTCGGGATCGCGTAGCTGCAACAACCAGTGGGCAGTGACGCCATTGGGGCTGGGCAGCGGTTCGAGATGGAACTGGCGGTAGACCGGCGCGCTGTCCTGCGAGCGCAACGGCAGGGTGACGTAGGCGGCGCGCCCTTGCCGCAACGCGTCTTCGAGCAGTTCCACCTTGGGCGGGGCGGCATCGCTGGCCAGCAGGGACAGGATGTCGCAACCGATCAGGTCGGCCACTTCGGTCTGGCTGAGCTCTGCGAAGGCCGGGTTGACGAACATCAGCCGGTGCGCGGCCGTGCCACGTTCAATGATGGCCACGCCATCGCGCAGGCGCGAGAGCGAGGCTTCGAGCAGGGTGAAATCCTGTTGGAAGCGCTTGCGCTCCATCAGTTCGATCAGCACGCGCAGGCTGCGCGCCGATTCCAGGTGCAGCGGCGACCAGCGCCGCGCGCGACCGCGCACGGTCTCCTGCCAGAGGTCGAAGCTCTTGCGTGGCGACAACCGTGAGTTGGGGATGTCCGCCAGCTTGGCCAGCTGTGGATTACCAGCCCATTTGACCTGCTGCACCTGCTCGCGGCGGGTCCACAGCAAGGCGCTGCGCGATTGCGGCATCAGCGGCACGAAGATGAAGCCGGCGGCCAGCGGGGCAAGGTCGGCCAGCTCGGGGAACACCTCGCCGATCGCATCCACATGCAGGGCGCCGACCGCGTCTTCGCGCAGGGCGTCATGGTGTTCGGATTCGATGTGGTCGCGGATGCGGCGCAGCGCGGCCGCGTCCGGGGTACTGCCATGCCGGCTGATCTCGCTGCCGTGGAAAATCGCCACGCCATCGGCGTCGACCACGTCCATCAGGTCCGGCGCCATGTCGGCGAGCATTTCCACGGTCATCTGGTCGGCGTCGTTGAAGTCGGTGATCAACTTCTCGCGCACGGTGAGCAGCACCGATTCCATGTGCGCACGCGCCACCGCCTGCAATGCGCCGATACGCCCGGCCAGCGCGCGGGTCACCGCATCGGTGGCATCGCGCATGGCATGGCTGGTGAAGTGCGGGCCGTAGTGGTGGCAGGCGATCAGCCCCCATAGTGCATCGTTGACGACGATCGAGGACACCAGCGTGGCGGTCACGCCCATGTTGGCCAGGTATTCCAGATGCACCGGCGAGACGCTGCGCAGGCTGACATCGCTCAGATCCACCGGGGTGCCCAGACGCGGATGCAGCGTGGGTTCGATCGGCGAGGCCCGATAGCCGACATCGGCGATCTGGCGGACGCGGTTGCGCAGGTACAGCGCGCGCGCCTGGGCCGGGATGTCGGTGGCCGGGTAATGCAGGCCGAGATAGGCGTCCAGCTCGGGTTGGCGCGCTTCGGCGATGACGTCGCCGTTCCACTCTTCATCGAAGCGATACACCATCACCCGGTCGAAGCCGATCATGCTGCGCAGTCCCTTGGCAGCGCGCACGGCGGCTTCGGCGATGCCGGGATCGCGCTCAATGCTGCGCAACAGCGGCAGCGCTTCGCGCAGGGTGACGTCCATCAGGCGTGCGTCGCGCGGCTCGATTTCGACCAGCCATTGCTCCGGATACAGATGCCAGGCGGCCACCCACGGGTGCTCGGTCGGCGCTGCGCGCCGGGGGAAGCGCACATCGGCATGCAGCAGGTGCTGCGCTTGGTCCTCGACCACGAACGGCTGCTCGCCGGGCAGTTCGAGTACTTGCGTGTACGGCATGCCCAGCAGCTCGGCCAGCGGCACGCCGAGCAGGTCGGCGGCGGTGGTGCTGGCCTGCACGATGCGGCCGTCGGCCGGCTCGATCACCAGCAGCACGCCGTACGGCTGGATCAGGCCGGGGATATGGATCGGCTCACGCGCGCAGACATCCATGTCCAGGGGTTCGGTAGGCTGATTCACGCGCGCGGCTCCGCTGCAAGACAGGTGTGGAAGTGGACAAACATGCGCTGCGCGCCGTCGATGGCGGCCTCGCGCGCGGAAGCAGTGTCGAGGCGTTGATCGAGCACTGCCTGGAAATGGCGCCAGCCGGCCGGATCGTCGTTGGCCAGTTCGAAGTACCGCAAGGCGTCAGCCAGCGCAGGCTGCTGCTTGCGCAAGATGCGCGCGATCATCCGTCCACCCAGTTGCGAGCCTTCGATGACGTAGAGCATGCCCCAGCGCGCGGCATCGCTGCCGGCGGTGGGCGCTGCGATGGCTGTCTGCGGTTGCTGGCCGAGCGTGTGCAGGTCCTCGCGCAAGGCCGGTACGCGGCGGCGATACTGCCAGCCGCTGCCGGTCAGGGTGCTGAGCCAGTCGCCCAGTTGCACTTCGAAGCCGGCCAGCAGTGCATGGTGCCGGCGCAGGATCAGCGCGTAGGCGGCGCAATCGACCCGCCCCTGCCCCAGCGCCTGCATCAGCGGAACCGTTTCGACCAGGCGATGGGTGTCCTGCGTGGCATGGCGCAACGCGAGCGCAGCCGAGGGCGGAACAGCCAGGGTGTCAGGACACATAGGGAGTCGAAGCGGTGCGGCAGCACGGAGTGCATCAGCCTAGCAGTGACTGCGCAAATCAGATAAAGCGGGCGCGAGCACAAGCTGAATAGGTTGGCGTCAGCCTTGGACGGCGGGGGCCGCGCCGGCACCCCGCCCTGCCCGCTTCCAGGCCATGACCCAGCCTGCGGCCAGCAGGAGACCCGCCAGCAACCAGGGGGCGCCAGGCAGATGCAGCGGTGCGCCGCGACCGATGAACCAGGCGAACACGTTGGCAAACAACAGCGGACCGGCGATGCCGGCCAGACTGACCAGGCTGGTCAGCGCGCCCTGCACGCGGCCCTGCGCATCGGCGCCGACCTCGCGGGTGATCAAGGCCTGCGCGGCCGGTGCGGCGATCGCCCAGAACGCGCTGATCGGCACGCCGACCAGGAACGCGGCGCCGCTGTCGGCCAGCCCGTAGATGACGAAACCGACCACCCCGCAGCCCAGGCCCAGCAGCAGCGCACGGCGTTCGCCCAGCCAGCGCACCAGCCGGCCGACCAGCAGCGCATTGACGATGATGCTGCACACGCCGACGCCGGCCAGCACCCAGCTCACCTCGCGCGGGCCCCAGTGATACTGATACCCGGCGAACAGCACGAAGATGCTGGGATAGACGTAGTGCGCCAGGTTGGCCAGAAACACCACCGAGGCCAGGCCGAACACCTGCGGATAACGGCGCAGCAGCTTGAGTGCGCCGAGCGGGTTGGCATGGGACCAGTCCAGGCGTGGCGTGCGGCGTTCGGCAGGCAACGATTCGGGCAATACCAACCAGCCATACAGCACGTTCAACAGCGCCAGCCCGGCGGCAAACCAGAACGGCCAGCGCAGGCCGATGCTGCCCAGCCAGCCGCCGATCAACGGGCCGGCGACAAACCCAATACCGAACGCCGCGCCAAGCATGCCGAACGCGCCGGCGCGTTTGTCGGCCGGGGTGACGTCGGCGATGTAGGCATTGGCGGTGGAGAAGCTGGCCGAACACACCCCGGAGATCACCCGCGCCAGCAGCAGCATCGGCAGGGAATGGGCGACGGCCATCAGGATGAAATCCAGGCCCAGCCCCAGGCACGAGAGCAGGATCACCGGGCGGCGGCCGTAGCGGTCGGACAGGGTGCCCTGCAGCGGCGAGCAGACAAACTGGATGGCGGCAAACAGGAAACCGAACCAGCCGATCCAGCCGGCCGCGACGGCGTAGTCGCCCCGGGTGAACTGGCGCACCAGATCCGGCAGCACCGGAATGATCACGCCGAAGGACAGCACGTCGATCAGCACGGTGATGAAGATGAAGATTAGCGCGGCGCGGCGCCGGCCCGTGGCAGGAGCGGATGCGGAATCGGGAGAGATGGACATCGCGCGGCACGCAGGGGCGAAGCGGCGAGTGTAGCGGCGGATTGAGCGGTGGGGATGAGCTTACCTACCCTCATCCGCCCTTCGGGCACCTTCTCCCGAGGGGAGAAGGGAAGCGCTTGGCCTGTGCATCAGAAGAGCCTGGTCTCTGCGTCCAGCGCAAGATCATTGCGATGTCGTTCAAGCCCCTCTCCCGCCGGAAGAGGGGTTGGGGTGAGGGTACGGGGGGCGAAACCACATGTGCACTCAAACTCCACCAGGCTTCGCGCGTACCCTCATCCGCCCCTTCGGGGCACCTTCTCCCGGTGGGAGAAGGGAGCATCTCTGCCTCTTACTGTCTTGGGGAAAGCAGCGCGGGCTCTGCGCGTGCCTTGGGCGAATCTTGCGCTTATTCGACGCTGATGGTCTGGGTCAGCGTGTGGCTGGCGCCGGGGGCGAGTTCGATCACGTCCGGGCCGGCATTGGCCGCTTCCAGGCAGACGTAGTCGCGCCAGCCCTCGCCCACGTCGGCCATCTTGGCGGCGGCTTCTTCGCCCGGGTTCCAGGCCACCAGCGAGCGGCTGCCCTGGGTGGCGATGACGATGCGACGGCCGAGCACAGGGTCGGTCAGGGTGTAGCGGCCGCCGGCGTTGGTATAGATGCGGTCGCTGCGGCCGGGATCGCGTGGGTCGCGCAGGCTCCAGTCGCCCTGCTGGCGATGGGCGGTGGCGTAGTTCTCGTACTTGTCGAGGTAGTCCAGCCCGTCCAGGCCCTGCACGCTGACCTTGAGCGCGTCGCCGACCCGGAAATAGTTGTGCAGCGCCTGGGTGAAGCGCACCGGGGCAGGACTGGTGTTTTCGGTGATCAGGCGTTGTTCGAGGGTGCGGCCGATACGCAGGGTCATGCGCAGGCGCAGCGCCAGGTCATCGAAACTGGGCGGGGTCAGCGTGAGCACCAGGGTGCCGTCGTCCTCGCGCCGGCTCTCGGTGAGCTGCCAGGGCACGGTGCGCACAAAGCCGTGCGCAGGGACCTCGCCGGTCTGGTCCTGGCGGCCGAAGTATGGCCAGCACACCGGGGCGCCGCCGCGGATCGGGGTGGGCGGCTGCTTGGCGGTGGGCGACAGCCACATCACGTCCTGCCCGCCCTTGGGCACGAACGACAGCAACTGGCCGCCGAACAGGCTGATGGCGGCGGTGGAGAACGGGGTGTCGATCAACAGCGAGGGAAAACCATGGAAATCGCCTGTGCGCAGGCCGGTGAGGTCGGACATGGGGGGTGCCTTCTGGACGATGGGGGATTGGGCGAATGCGGGATAGGCGGCCGGCAGCTTGAACGCAGTGGCGCGGACGGCGGCCGCGCCGGTGGCCGGCGGGGCGCCGCGCAGGGCGGTGAGGATGCGTTGCCCGGGGCGACCGTCGGCCGGTTGCAGGCCCAGGCGGGTCTGTTCGACCTGGATGGCGCGCCGGCTGGCGGTTCCGATCATGCCGTCGGCCTCGCCGATCAGGTGGCCGCGAGCCAGCAGCAATTGCTGCAGTTCGCGCCGTTCGGGCCGGCCCAGGCCGGGGTCGTCGGTGGGCCAGGCGGCGACCAGGCCGGCGCCGCCGCGCAGGCGGTCGGCGAGCAAGGCGATCGACAGCGCGTAGCTTTCGGCGGCGTTATAGGTGTAGATCGCGTCGTAGTTGCGGAACACCAGGAATGCCGGGCCGGTCGCGCCGGCCGGCAGCAACAGGGCAGCGGGGGCGTCGGCGGGCAGACCGGTCGGCGCCAGGGCCTTGCCGTCGGTGCCGAGCAGCCCTGCGTTCTGCCAGGCCTGCAGCGGCTGGCGCCGGGTGCGGCCGGCCTTGCTGGCATCGAAGCCGGCGGGCAGGCGCACTTCCATGCCCCAGGGACGGGCGCGCTCCCAGCCGGCCTTGACCAGATAGTTGGCGGTGGACGCTAGCGCGTCGGGAATGCTGGCGACTAGATCACGGCGGCCGTCGCCGTCGCCGTCCACCGCGATGCGGGCATAGGTCGAGGGCATGAACTGGGTCTGCCCGAAGGCGCCGGCCCAGGAGCCGGTCAAGCCATCCGGCGACAGGTCGCCTTGCTGCAGCAGGCCGAGCAAGGCGAGAAATTCGCCACGGAAGAACGGCTGGCGGCGGCCGGCGCACGACAGCGTGGCCAGCGAGACCAGCAGCGGGCGCTTGCCGGTGACGCGGCCGTAGTCGCTCTCCACGCCCCAGACCGCCACGATGGTGGCCGGATCGACGCCGGTCTGTTCGGACAGGCGCGTGAGCAGGTCGCGATGGGTGACCAGCATCGCCCGGCCGTCGGCCACGCGCTGGCTGTCGACCAGGCTAGCGAGGTAGTCCCAGATCGGGGTGGTGAACTCGGGCTGGGCATCGAGCAGCGGCAACACGCTGGGGTCGGGCGCCAGGCCGGCGGTGAAGCGCTGGAAGTCGGCGGCCCCCACGCCCTTGGCGGCGGCCTGGGTCTGCAGGCCGGCCAGGCAGCGGTCGAAGGCCGGATCGGCGCAGGCGATCAGCGGCAGCAGCGCCAACAGCGCGGGCAGGACGCGCCGGGACCGCATCACGGCGCGGTGGCCGGCGTGTGGACGGAAGTCATGCGGTGGAGCGCTCCTGCGGCAAGTCGAGCCGACGAGGATAGCCAACCTGGCGGGTTGCAGGCGTACAGGCGTACAGGTGGCGATGTCGCCGCATCAGGGTGCGCTGCGCTCGTCGGTGGCGAAACGCGGGAGTGACTATACGGCGCGCTTTTCAAACCGGTGAGCGCAGCGAAGACGCTATCTGACCCTTTTAGGTGATGACCTTTTAGGTGATGACCTTTTAGGTGATGACCTTCCAGCGAGCGATGTCGCGTGCCGAGGCCGAGATGTCGAACCGGCGCGCCTGGTGGATGTGCTGCGGCAGCCCAGCGGCGTCGATCGCCGCGCTTAGCTGCCGTCGCCGGTGATGCCGGTCAGCAGTGACAAGGCCGGGCTGGAGGGACTGGTGTCGGACACACGGCGGGCGCGGGCCTTGCGTGGGGCGTCGTGGCGGGGACCGAACCAGATCAGTGCAGTGGCCAGGCACGCCGGCAGCACGATCGCAAACACCGCGATGGCCACAAGCACCCACTGCCAGAGATTGAAGGTTGCCATGATCGTGTCCGCCCCGCGGCGAGCTCCGCCGAGGCGGCAAGCTTCCGGGATCGGCTGCGAACGTGATGTCGAGAAAACACGGCTGTGCCTGCCGTTCGTCGGAACGAACGGGGTGCCATCGCCAGCGTCAGATCACACTGGCGATGGAGCCAATCCCGGGTGATCGCGGCGGCAATACGGCGCACGGATCGCCCTGCACGATCGCCGCACCGGCCAGGCTCCGCCAGCGCGCGCAGCCACTGGGTCCGTCTGGCACCCGGCGGCATCAGGCAAACCGCTCCAGCAGGAACGCGACGAAGCTGCGTACCGTGACCGAGCGCCAGCGGGTCTGGGGATAGAGCACGCTTAGCGGACGGTGCAGCTCCTGGTCCTGGAACAACCGCACCAGCCGGCCCGCTTCGACATCGGCATGCAGCAGGAAGGCCGGCTGCAGGACGATGCCCAGGTCCTGCAAGGCGGCCAGGTGCAGGGCGGCGCCGCTGGTGAGATGCAACTGCCCGCGCGACAGCGGGCCAATGCGCTCGCCGGTGTAGTCCTGCCACTGGCCGAGCGCCTTGGCATCCATCCCCAGGCATTGGTGCCGGGCCAGCTCGGCAAGCCGTTGCGGGGTGCCGTTGCGCTGCAGATAGGCCGGCGTCGCGCAGCACCACAGGCGATAAGGCTGCAGCGCGCGCGCCACCAGGGAGGACTCGCCCAGCGCCCCGATGCGGATGGCCACGTCGATGCCCTCCTCGACCAGATCCTGCACCCGATCGCTGAGCTGCAGATCCAGCCTCACCTGCGGATGACGTTGCAGGTACTCGCCAAGCACCGGCGTGAGCCCATAGGTTCCGAACGACACCGGCGCGGCGACCCGCAACGGCCCGGCCGGTTCCAGGCGCTGACTGTCGGCTTGCAGCTCGGTGTCGGCGACCAGCTCGAGAATTTCCCGGCAACGCCCGTAGTAGGCCTCGCCAAACGCGGTCAGCCGTTGCCGTCGGGTGGTCCGCACCAGCAACTGCAGACCGAGGCGTTGCTCCAGGGCGCGCAGGTGGTTGCCTGCCATGGTCGGGGAAATGCCGTGGGCCTGCGCCGCTGCGGCGAGGCTGCCGCCGTCCACCACGCGGACGAACACCTGCATGCTGTCCAGCAGATCCATTCACCACTCCTGATTGCCAATCAACACAGGATATCGGCGTTTATCTCGGCTCGATAACTGATCAGGCTAAGGCCCCCCTCAGACGGATGTTGTCAATGGATCTGCAATTGCGTGACCACACGGCATTGGTGACCGGCGCCAGCACCGGTATCGGCGCTGGCATCGCCCGCGTGCTGGCGGCCGAGGGTGTACAGGTGGCGATCACGGCCCGCCGCGCCGACAGGCTGGAACAGCTGGCCAGCGACATCGCGGCACAGGGGCACCCGCGCCCGCTGGTGATCCCCGGCGACATCACCAGCGCGACCGAGATCGCGCGCATCGCCCGGGACGCCAGCCAGGCGCTGGGCCGGATCGAGATCCTGGTCAATACTGCCGGCGGCGCACGCCCGGTTGCGGTGGAGGCCAGCGATGCGGTCTGGGAGGAAGCCTTCGCGCTCAATTTCAGCAGTGCCCGGCGCATGACCCAGGCCCTGCTGCCCGGCATGCGCCAGCGGCGCTGGGGCAGGATCATCAACTTCAGCGGCAGCATGGAACCCCGCGAGGTCAACGGCGCCGGCGCGGCGAAGGCAGCGCTGCAGTTCTGGGCCAAGGGAATGGCCTCGCAGCTGGCGGCCGAGGGCATCACGGTCAATACCATCGCACCGGGACGCATCAACTCCGAACAGGTGCTGGACACGCTCCATCCCACGCCGGAAGCGCGCCAGGCCTTCATCGCGCGCCACGTGCCGATCGGCTATTTCGGCGAACCCGACGACATTGCTCATCTGGTCGCCTATCTGGCCTCGCCACTGGCACGCTATCTGACCGGTGAGGTGATTGCGGTGGACGGCGGCCTGCACGCCTTTGCCCACTAGCAGGACCGGCTACCGGCGTAGTCGAGGACCGATGGGGGTCTGGCAAGCTGAGGTCGGCCGCAGCGTCCAGAGCGCTGGCGCCGCCGCGTGGTGCCGGCACACAGGTGCCGACGCGCGTTGGGCGTTGCCGTGTCCTGGTGTCCCGGCAGCAACAGTGCCGGGCGCTGCTCAGCGCGCGTCGAGGTAATACCACTGGCCGTCTTCACGCACGAAGCGGCTGTGTTCGGTCATGCGCACTGCACTGCCGCCGCCGATGCGGTAGCGGGCCAGAAACGCCACCTCGGCCGTGTCGGTGCCGGTGACGATGGCGCGTTGCACGGTCAGGCCAAGCCAGGTGGTGCGGCCGCCCTCGTCCAGCGACAACGCGGGTGGGCGCGTGGACGGATGCCAGCTGGCGAGCAGGTACGCCACATCGCGGCGGACATAGGCGCTATAGCGCGCACGCATCAGGGTCTCGGCATCGGGCGCGGCCGCGCCGGCGTGGTATTGCCCGCAGCACTGCGCGTAGTCGGCGGCGCGGCCGCAGGGACAGGGATCGGTGGGAATGGAGGTCGGCATCGGGCGATTGTGCGGGAATTGGGAATTGGGAATTGGGAATTGGGAATTGGGAATTGGGAATTGGGAATTGGGAGTTGGGAGTTGGGAGTTGGGAGTTGGGAGTTGGGAGTTGGGAGTTGGGAGTTGGGAATTGGGAATTGGGAGTTGGGAGTTGGGAGTTGGGAGTTGGGAAGTGGGAAGCGGGAAGCGGGAAGTGGGGAACGGGGTTTCTGCGCGTTTATGCTGTCGCCCCCGTCGTGCGGAGCGCCGCCTTGCTGGACCTGATTCCCACCGAGTTGCCGTGGCTGCTGTGCATCGCCTTCGTCGCCGGGCTGGTGGATGCGGCGGTCGGCGGCGGTGGCTTGATCCAGCTGCCGGGACTGTTTGCGACCCTGCCGCAGCAGGCGCCGTCGCTGATTCTGGGCACCAACAAGTTCAGTGCGATGTTCGGCACCGCTGCATCGGCCTGGCGCTATGCGCGCAATGTGCGCTTTCCGTGGCGGCCGGTGCTGTACGCCACGGTGGCGGCGTTTACGTTCTCGTTTCTCGGCGCGACCGCAGTCAGCCTGATGCCCAGGCAGGCAGTGCGGCCGCTGATCCTGGCGCTGCTGATCGCGATGCTGGTCTACACGCTGATCAAGAAGGACTTCGGTGCGCTGCATCGGCCACGCCAGATCGGCCGGCGCGAACTGGTTTCCTGATCTTCCTGTTCATCCGCTTTTTCGGGCTGGACTTTCTGCGCGCCTCGGCCGCGGCCAAGGTGGTGAACCTGGCCACCAACCTGGCGGCGCTGTCGTTCTTTTTGCCCAGCGGCCAGGTGATGCTGGCGATCGGCATCCCGATGGCAGTGGCGAACGTGGCCGGTGCAGTGGCCGGTACACGAATGGCGTTGCGCGGTGGCACGCCGCTGATCCGCAAGTTGTTTCTTGTGTTGGTCATCGTGCTGATCGGCAAGATGGGCTGGGATCTGCTGCGTTGACGACCGCGAACCAGACCGCACCGCATCGAACGGCCACGCGGCGCGCACTGCCCGCAACCATGCACACCGACCCTCTCGACTGGCCCTTGCCCGCCCACCAGCGCGGGACCTTACGCGGCATGATGCCGCGTAAGAGCTTACAAGGACGTACTTGCAGCGTGTCCCGCGCTGGTGGGCGGGCAAGGGCCCTGCGGCCAAGCTACAGATCAGCCGACTGCGTACAGTTTTGTTGGCGACTCTTAGTCGCTTAGAAATCCATACTCAATGTTGCCGACAAGGTGCGCGGTGCACCCGGGTAGTTGGTGGTCTGCGTCACCGGTTGCTCGATGTAGAACCGGTTGGCGACATTGCGCAGCATCAGCGCCAGTTGGTAACGGCCGCCGAAGCGGTACGCCGCCGAGGCATCGAAACGCGTGTAGCCGGCAATGCGGTAGCTGTTGGCGAGATCTCCTTCGCGCTCGCCCACATGCACCGCGCCGGCGCCCAGGGTCAGGCCGTACAGCGGCCCGCTGGCGACGTGATAGGTGCTCCACAGACTGGCGCTGACGCGTGGTACGCCGCGCAGGCGGTTGCCGGCCGGGATGACGGTATCGCGGGTGACCTGCGCATCCAGATAGCCGGCGCCCAGAATCAGCCGCCAGTTGCGGGTGAGCTCGCCGGTGATGTCCAGCTCCAGCCCGCGCACGCGTTGCTGGCCGGTGACCAGCACGAAGCCATCGTTGTCCGGATCGCTGGTGGCGACGTTGTCCTTGGTGATCTGGAACGCGGCGGCGGTGGCGAGCACGCGGTTGTCGAACAGCGCGCCTTTCAGGCCGAGCTCGTACTGGCGGCCGGTCTCCGGTGGTGCGCTGCCGCCGGCAAACAGGCTGGCGCTGCGGGGTCGAAACGAGGTAGAGGTATTGGCGTACAGCGACAGCTGCGGCGCCGCCTTCCACACCACGCCGATGCGCGGCGAGGCGCGCCGGCCGTCTTCGCGGGTGCGCGCGCCGTTGTCGATGGTGGTCTGCTGCACGTCGTCCCAGCGCACGCCGGCCAGCACGTCCCAGCGCTCGCCGATGCTGATCTGGTCCTGCACATACAGGGCGGCATAACGCGCATCGACGTCGATGTCGCGGGCCGGCACATAGGTGCCCGGCAAGGCGCCCTGCACCGGAGTGCGCACGCTGATGCGGGCCAGCGGCGCGCGCGCTTCGTCGGTGTGGCGATGCGCATCGACGTACTCGGCACCGGCCAGCAGCTGATGGCGCAGCGGGCCGGTGGCAAAACGCGCCAGCGCTTCGGTCTGCGAGGTCGTGGCGCGCACCTGCTGGTCCTGGCGCACGGCGCGGCGCTGCAGGAAGGCGCGGTCGGTGCTGAAGCCGGTGAAGTCGGCCACGTCGCGGCCGCTGTCGCCGTCCTGGTGATTGAGGATCTGACGCAGCGTCAGCCAGTCGGTGGCGTCGTATTCGATGCGGCCGCGAGCCGTGGTCGCGCTGCCGTGATTGCGCGACCATGGCTCGCCGAAGCTGCGCTGCGCCGGGCCACGTACCACCCCGTCGATGGCGACCAGGCCGCGATCGCCCGGGCTGGTCTGGCGGGTGTATTCCAGATCCAGATCGGCGCGCAGCTGCGCGTTCGGCCGCCAGGCCAACGAGGGCGAGACGAACACGCGATCGCCATCGGCCTGCGCGTCCCGGAAGCTGCCGGTCTCCTGCGCGGCGGCGCTGAGCCGTGCCGACAGCGTCGGGCTCAACGGGCCGGTGACGGTTGATTGCACGCGGCGCAGGCCATGTTCGGCCACCTGCACCGATGCGTTGCCGCCGAACACCGCGTCCGGGCGCAGCGTGACCAGATTGATCACCCCGCCGGGTTCGCCGCGGCCGTACAGCACTGCGGCCGGACCCTTGAGCACTTCCACCTGGGCGACATTGGCCAGATCGCGCACGGTCTCGGTGAAGTTCTGCGCCGGGTTGAGCAGGATGCCGTCGACCGCATACGAAGACGCCTCGAAGCCGCGGATGACGAAGGTTTCTGAGCGATTGCCCTGGGTGCCGCCGGGCTGCACGTTGGAGACATTGGCCACCACATCAACCAGCCGGGTGAGTTGCTGTTCGTCGATCACCGAGCGCGGCACCACCTGGATCGCCTGCGGAATGCGCTCCACCGGCGTCTGCGTGCGGGTGGCACCGGCAGCCTTTTCCGGCCGGTACAGGGCGCGCTTTTCGCTGACCACGATGGCATCGAGCAGGCTGGCCTCCTGGGCGGAGGCCGGCAATGCAGCAAACAGGGACACGAACAACAGGTGGCGAGGCGCAGACAGTGGGGTCATCGGGATCTTCAGCGAGAGATGGGCACACTGGCGGACACATCCGGGCCGCTAATGATAACGATTCTTATCTGCACGTGCCGGCTTGCGGTGCCCTTCTCCGCGACGCCTGCGACCGCAGCGCGGTGACGCAGGCATCCAGGTGGCGCGCTCAGCGTTTTCCGCGCGGCTTGCCTGCAGATCCGCGCGTGGGCGCAGGACGTGCCTTGGCTGCGGTTTTGGTTGGCACGGGCTTGGTTGGCACGGGCCTGGCCGCGCTGCGCGCCGCAGTTGTCCTGGTTGCCTTGGTTGCGCCACCCAGCGAAGTGGTGGCGCGCTTGGTCGCCACCGTCGATTTGGCAGCAGGCTTTTTCGGCGCTGCCGCTGTTGTCGCGGCTTTGTTCGGCCTGGCAGTCGGTTTGGCGGACGCGGTCGCGCGCCTGGGTGCCGTCCCGGTGTTTGCCGGCGTCCTGGCCGGTTTGGTCGGTGTTGCCGACTTGCGCGCGGTGCCCGCTGCAGGCGATGCACGCCTGGTTGATGCAGGTTTGGCTGGTACAGGTTTGGCGGACGCGGCCTTGCCCGCTGCGGTCTTCGCCGCTGCGGTCTTCGCCGCTGCCGACTTGCCTGATCCCGCACGTGCGCTGGCAGCGGCTGTTTTTGATGGCTTCGGCGCGGCTTGAACAGCCGGCGTCGATGCCGGCGCGACCTTGCTGGCGCGCTTGCTCGCCCCGGCTGCTACGTCGTCCTGTGCAGGGACGTCCTGAAGTGGCGCGCCCTCAGCGCCAGAGACAGGACCGGTGCTGTCCGCACGCGTTTGGCCCTGCGTCGAACGCGGTGCATCCTCGCGCTGCGCAGCACTCACCGCCTGTTCCGTCACCGCTGCAGCGGCCTCGTCCCCGCGCGAGCGCTCGGGCAACTGGAGTCGCTGTGCCTGCGCGTCGTATTCGATCAGCAGCACGCCGGAGTTGTGCCGGCCGCTGATTTCCACAAAGCAGGCACCGCCGATGAACGGCTCCAGCGTCATCACCGATTTCAGCGGTGTGGCCACCACCATCTGGAAACCGAAGTTCTCGAAGATGTTCATTGCCAGCGCGGTGAATTCGTTGTCGGCCTTGTCGAAGGCTTCGTCCAGCACCACCGCGCAGTAGCGCGGCAGTTCGCCGTCTTCGCCACCGAGCTGGTAGCGCAATGCGGCGGCCAGGCAGGTGGTTGCCAGCTTCTGGCGTTGACCACCGGACTTGCCGGCGCCGCTGCGGTAGATCTCCACCTGCGCGCGGGTCTGTGCGTCCAGTTCGACACCGATGAATTCCACATGCTGGCGCACGTCCAGCACCTGCTCGCGCCAGCGGCGTGCGTCCGGTTCCTGCGCGCCCAGGCGTGCCACCAACGCGCGCAAGGTGGAAAACTGCGCTTCGGCCAGTGCGCGGTCTTCGGTCTGTTGATGCGACAGCACCGCACGCAGCTGTTGCTGGAATTCCTGCACCTCGCCCAGGCGACGGTCGCTGACCTCGATGGTCAGCAGCGTGCCGCGATTGAACGGCACCTGCTCCAGACTGGCGTTGACCTCGTCCATGCGCTGCTTGATGCCCTTGTGGGCCTCGGCGGTATGGCGCTGCAGGGCCAGCAGATTGTTCTTGCTCTGGGTCTGCAGCAGGTCGAAGAAGCGGTGCTCGTGGCGCGGCAGGCCATCGCTCTCCAGGCGATCCAGCCGCGCGAGGAAATCGTCGGCACTGGCCAGGCTTACGGTGAAATCGCCGCTGTCTTCCGGCCACTGCTGGCAGTACTTGCGGAAGCAATCGAGCAGCTGCGCGCTGAGCCGGCTGTCGCGGCCCTGGCTCTCGGCCAGCTGCTCGGCCAGGCCGCGCTCGACCACGCGGAAATGCGCTTCCAGGTTGTCCAGCGACAGCGGTGCCAGCGCCGCCAGGCGTTCGCGCAGGCCCTGCAGCTGGGTGGGCGTGAGCGCGGCGGTGCCGGCACGGCTGGCGCAGGCGGCGTGCTGCTGTTCGAGCCGGACCCGCTCGCGCGCCAGCTGTGCGCGCTCCAGCCGCACGTCCTCGTAGGTGCGCTTGGCCTGGTCGCGCAGGGTGCGTGCGGTCTCGATCGCCTGGCCGAGCGCGCGCAGGCCGCTGTTGCCTTCGCGCAGCTGCTGCAGCTGTTCGTCGATATCGCTCAGGCGCTGCAGCTTGGGGCCGACATCGATCTCGTCCCAGTCGCGCTCCACCAGCGTGTGCGCGGCCAGCTGCCGTTCCTGGTCCTGCTCGCGCTGCTTGCGCAGCGCGGCCACGTCGGCATCGCAACCGGCGATGCGCTGGGCCAGCGTCTGCGCTTCGCGCTCGAACACCTTGAGCTTGTCGCGGTTGTCGTGACCCAGCAACCAGCGCTTGCGGTCGTTGACCGCGTGGCGGTCGTCCTTCTCATAGCGATCGCCCGGATGCTTGACCTGCCCTTCGCGGGTGATGGCGCGGTCGGCATTGCGCAGCGCGGCGGCGTTGTCGACGCATTCGTAGTCGAAGCGACGCATCAACTCGTTGCGCAGCCACTCGGTGAAGGCGTGCTCGCGCAACTGCAGCTTGCCCGGCAATGCACGCGCATCCGGCGTGCGCGCATGCAGCGCATCGTTGCGACGTACCCGGAAATACACCAGCCGCGTGCCGAGCTGGGTGCGGTTGACCCATTCGCTGACCTGCGCGTAATGGCGGTCATCCACCAGCAGCGACTGCGCGAAACCGCTCAGCACGCGCTCGATCGCACCGCGCCAGGCTGATTGATCCTCGCGCACCTGCACCAGTTCGCCGACGAACGGCAGCGCGGCTTCGGCAATGCCGGTGTCCTCGCACAGGCGCGCACGCAAGGCCTGCATCGGTGCCGGCATGCTCGATGGCGCGCGCTTCAACGCCTCCAGTTCGGCGCGGATCTCGGCAAAGCGCCGCTCGTCGTCGCGGCGCGCGCCCATGCGCTCGGCAATCGCCTCATCCAGCGCGCTGGCGTCGTGCTTGCCGTTCTCGAGCACGGTCTGGGCATGCTCTACCTGGGCGGCAAAGCCGCTGGCGCCTGCGGCCAGGGCCGTGCCGAGCTGGCGGCAGGCCTGTTCGATCTGCGCGCGCCGCCGCAGACGCTCGTCGCGCTCGCGTTCGACCCGTACGCGCTCGCGCTCCAGTTCCTCGATCTGCTCGCCACCGGCGGCGCGTTGTTCGCGTTCCAGCCCGGCCAGTTTCTGTTCGTGATTGTCCAGTGATTCACGCCGCTGGCCTTCCTCGCCGGCCAATCCGCGGTCCTGGCTGTCAAGCTCCTGCAGACGCGTCTCCAGCAAGGCCAGACGCTGCTGTTCGCGATAGCTGTCCACACCCAGCTGCAGCTCGCGCAGCTCGCCGACGCTGTGGCGCAAGGCCATCAGTGCCGCATGGTGTTCGCGTGCCGGGCTCAGCGTTTCCACCTGGCGCCGTGCGGTGACCACCGCATGATGGGCGCCATCGAGTTCGGCGAAGTCTTCCACCAGCCGGTCGGCGGCCTCGAACGTGCGCGGCTCGTCCAGCATGAAGCCGCGCAGGAACACGTTGAGATCGCCCAGGTTCTTGGCCGACTGGGTCTTGTGCAGCAACCGCAACGCCATCTCGTTGCCGATGCCCAGCACATGCCGGAAACGCTCCGCGTAGCCGGCGAAACCGTCGAAATGCGCGACCTCCTCGCCCAGACGCGCCTTGAGCTTGCGCAGGTCCAGGTCGAAGCCATCCAGCTCGCTGGCCACATCGAAGCTGCGCGGCGCGACCATGTAATGACGACGCACATCGGCCGCGGCATTGCCGCTGCCGGCGATCCAGAACAGGCGAATCAGGCTGACCGTCTCGCCATGCGCGTTGCGGTACTCCAGCACCAGCGCCGACCAGGTGGCGCCCTTGCGCAGGTACTGGGTGGCGATTTCGCCCGAAGCGCTGTCCTGCTGATCGGCCCAGGCACCACGCACATACGACACCAGGCTGCGATCGCGCCCACTGCGCTCGGCCTCGCGTGCGGCGGCGTTGAAGTCGACGATGCTGGGCGGGGTCAGCAGTGCCGACATCGCATCCAGCAGGGTCGACTTGCCCGACCCGGAGCGCCCGACGAACAGGAAGCCCTTCTCGGCGATCGGTACCTCGGTCAAGCCATTGAACGTGCCCCAGTTGTGCACCTGCAAGCGCCGCATGCGGAACTGCTGCGCGCGCTGCTCGGCAAGCGAATCAGTGAACAGGGACGCGCCCGGCTGCGCCGGCGACAGGTTGGACTGGGAATTCATGGCTCACTCACCAAAACGGGATGACGGGTAACGCTGAAGACGAATCACATCACGCATGTTTGAAGCGGGGTGTTGCTGGACGGCATGGACTGCGGTGGCTGACGGTGATTGGGGACGTCCCTTCGCGGCCTGGGCCGCTCCTACGTGGCGCGATGGTCTGCGTCGACATGGGCGATGACCAGACCGCGTGCCATTCGATGAGGGGAAGCTGATGCCGCAGTGCCACCCATGAAGAAAGTCGCTCGTGTTCGTCAGGGCGTGAGAGTTGCCGACGTTCATCGCGCACCGCGGCGACACGCACTCCAGACGTCACATCTCCAGGCATTGCGATCGGCCGTCCCCTCATCCGCCCTTTGGGTTCCTTCTCCCGATGGGAGAAGGAACTTAGTCGAGCGCGACGTCTCCCTCGCGCAAGCCGCGATACGCCACCACCAAAGCCTGCACGTCCTCGGCCGAGAACAACAACTTCAGCACCGGCGAGACCTCATAGCGCTCTTCGCTGCCGCGCAGGCGCGACAGCAACTGGTTGTCGCGCATCTTGCCGATCGCCGTCATCACCCGTCGTGCGAATCCCGCGCGGTCGGTGGACACGTTCTTCTCGTAGACCGACAAGGCCTCCACCAGCTGTGCCTCGTCCACCACCGCACGCTCGCCACGCGTATCGGCCTCGGCCAGTTGCTGACGCAGGAACAGCAGCAACACCGACTCGATAAAGGTCAGCGGCGCGCTGCGCAGCAGGGTCGGCGATTCCAGCTCGGCGGTGTCGGCCTGGCGGGTGAAGGCCACCCCGCCCTCGCGGTCCAGCACCAGCTCCAGGAACAGCTCGCACAACACCTGGCGGATCGACGCTTCGTTGCGCAGCAGCGCAGGCCACAACGCACCGTGGCGTTGCGCGTCGATGCTGGGGCCGGCCAGCAGCTGGCACAGCGCGCGCCGCGCATCGAACGGCAGCGTGCCGGTGTCGCCCAGAAACAGCTCGCCGCGCGGCTGTGCAGGCGATGGCTCCGTCAGCGGCATGCGGCCGGCATCGGCCGACGCGCCGCTGTCCTCGTCCGCATCCAGGCGGGTGTCCTCAGACCAGTTCATTGCGTTTCTCCCGGGTGAACCACACCAAGGGAATGCGCGCGCGCCGCAGCGCGCCGTCGCCGCCTTCCCATTGCACCGTTTCCATCTGTCCGTCGATCACCACGCCGTGGCGGGTGCCCAACGACAGGTAGCCGATCACGCTGCCCAGGCCCTGCACGGCCGGGCGCTGCTGCAGCGCATCGCCGATGGTCAGGCGCGGGCGTTGACCGAGCAGTTCGTGCAGGTCGCGGCGCAGGCTGCGCACGTCGATCTCCGATTGCGCGACCAGATCGCCCACGCTGTCGAGCGAGATGTCCGCCGCATCGGCGGCCTGCACGCGGCCATCGACCTGGGTCAGGCGCGGGTCGTGCAGGCGCCATTGCGACAGCGACCGCAGGCGGGCAGCGCTCAACGCCTGCGTGTAGCCGGTGGCGGCGGTGGCGTGCAGGCTGTCGCGCAGCTGCAGGGCTTCGCCCTGCGCCTGCCTGAGCAATTGATTGAGCCGGCGCTGTTCCAGATAGCCGCGGCTCTGCACGAAACCGCGCAGGCTGCGCGCGAAGTGCTGCATCACCGTGTGCACCTCGCCGCCGCGCTCCAGCAGCGTGCCGGTCAGCCCGCGCAGGAAGGCGCGCTCGCGCCGGTCCAGCTTGCGCGCGAAGCCGCGTGCCAGCAGCGCATCCAGCGCCTGATCGAGCTGGCTGCTTTGCTGGGTGTCGTTGAGCAGGCTCCAGAACGCCTCGAAGGTGCGCCCGGCCTCGCTGTCGGAGATCACGTCCACGCCGTTGAACAGCTGCTCCAGCACGTCGCCGCGCGCGCCCTCGTCGTCGATGATGCGCTCGCGGAACTGGCGGTTGAGCTGTTCGAAATCGTCGCGGACGCGATGGAAATCCTCGGCCAGCTCGTCGGACAGATGGATCAGGTCGCGGGCGCGCTCCAGCGCGCGCTTGCCGTCGAGTGCCGCCACGCGGCCCGAGGCCACGCGTTCGATCTCGGCATCGATGCGCGCGCGTTCTTCGCGCAGGGCGGCCAGGCGCAGCTCCGGGTCGGCTTCGGTCTGGCCCGCCAGCTGCACCAGCTGCTGGATCACCAGCGACAGGCGGCTTTCGGTGGCGCTGCTGCTGCTCTCGCGCAGACCGACGATGAAGCGGATGGCCTGGGTGGCCGCGCGCGACAACTCGTATTCTTCTTCGGCCGCGCCTTCGGGCAGGCGGCGTTCCAGCCAGCCCTGCGCCAGCCAATGCGCCAGATAGGCCTGCGCGGTACGCGGCAACTCGCGCGAGAGTTCGTCGGCGCGCAGCGCGTCGAGCTGGCGCTGCAGACGCTCGTGCAGCACGGCCGCGGGCAGGCGGCGTTCGCCGTCCAGCAACACCGTCTGCAGCAGGCCGATCAGCTCCGGCGCGTGGTCGGCGGCCAGCAGTTTCCACACCGGCTGCTCGCGCAATTGGCGATAGCCGGCGATACGTGCCTGGTGCTTCATGGCGACGGCAACGGCTGCCTCAACGCTTGCCGCCCACTTCGATGAACTGCAGGAACTCGGCGCGGGTGCGCGCGTCTTCGCGGAAGCTGCCCAGCATCTTGGAGGTCACCATGCTGACGCCGCGCTTGTGGATGCCGCGGGTGGTCATGCATTCGTGCGAGCCTTCCACCACCACGCCGACACCGCGCGGCTGCAGCACGTCCTGGATGCACTGGGCGATCTGCGCGGTCATCTTTTCCTGCACCTGGAAGCGCCGCGCATAGCTTTCCACCACGCGCGCCAGCTTGCTGATGCCGACCACCTTGCCGCGCGGCAGATAGCCCACGTGCACCTTGCCGATGATCGGCGCCATGTGGTGCTCGCAATGGCTTTCGTAGGAGATGTCGCGCAGCACGATCAGCTCGTCGTAGCCGGCCACCTCTTCGAAGGTGCGTTCCAGGTATTCGCGCGGTTCTTCGCGGTAGCCGCTGAACCAGTCGCCATAGGCTTCGGCGACCCGGCGCGGGGTATCCAGCAGGCCCTCGCGGGCCGGGTCTTCGCCGGCCCAGCGCAGCAGGGTGCGCACGGCATCTTCGGCCTGGGCCTGGGTGACGGGGGAATCGGGCTGGTCGGACTGGCTCATGCGCAGGTGCACCCAAAGGGGGCGAGCATGGTACCCGAGGACGGGCCGGCCGCCCCAGTGGCGGTTGCGCCGGCTTGCCCGGGTTCAGTGACTATTGATTCATTGTTGAATTGATAGCATCCTATCTATTATGACGAACAGCGTTCTCTCTTCCCGTGCCCAGCTCAGCTCCGGCCTGCTGGTCGCCGCTCGCCAATGGCAGCGGCTGGCCGACCAGGCATTTGCCGACTTCGGGCTGTCCAGCGCCTGCACCGGGCCGTTGTTGATGATCGGCCGCTCCGGCGGCGGTATCCGCCAGGTGGCGCTGGCCCAGCAACTGGGCATGGAAGGCCCCTCCCTGGTGCGGCTGCTGGACAAGCTGGCCGCGCAGGCGCTGGTACGCCGGCAGGCCGACAGCAGCGACCGCCGCGCCAACCAGCTGTGGCTCACCGACGCAGGCCAGGCGCTGGTCGGGCGCATCGAGATCCGCCTGGATGCACTGCGCGCAGAAGTGTTTGGCGCGCTCAGCGAGGCGCAGGTGCAGGTGGTGCTGACCTTGTGGGAGCAGATCGCGCAGGCGCACGCGCGGCTGGGCCAATCCGACCCGAGCGGCTGACGGAACGCGGCAAGCGGCCGTGCGGCAGCAGCCGACAGTGCGGAGGCATCGTCCCCATGCGTGGATCGTGCCGCTTCCGCACTGGCCGCGCCGGCCTGGCGGCCACGCAGCAGGCCTGTTGGTCGCCATGCGCGGTGAGCGTGCAAGGCGGCGTACCTGCGCTGCCCAGTGGTGGTTTTTTTCTTTAGCTATTGCAGGACGTCCCGATGTACGGCGAATTCAGTCTCTACGGTGTGTTCGTTCCCACCTTGCTGGCGTTGATGACGCTGGCCTATCTGCTCAACAGCGCCATCGGCGCGCTGCTGACGCGGGCCGGCGCGTATCGCCACATCTGGCACCCGGCGCTGTTCAACCTGGCGCTGTACATCGCACTGCTGGGCGGCCTGTTTTCCCTGACCCGTTGGATGCAATCGTGAAAAAACTGATCAAGAACGCGGGGCCGGCGTTGCTGACCCTGGCAATGGTGGTGGTGGCCGCGTTGGTGCTGCAGCACCTGTGGCGTTATTACATGGAGGCGCCGTGGACGCGCGATGCGCACGTGGGCGCCGATGTGGTGCAGGTGGCGCCGGATGTGTCCGGGCTGGTGGAATCGGTGGCGGTGGCCGACAACCAGGCGGTGACGCGCGGGCAGTTGCTGTTCGTGGTGGACCGCGCGCGCTATGCGATCGCGCTGGAACAGGCGCGCGCCGCGCTGGCAGAGCGCCAGGCCACCTTGAACCAGTTGCGCCGCGAGATCGCGCGCGACCGCAGCCTGCAGGACCTGGTGGCCGCCGAAGATGCCGAGGTGCGCCGCTCCAATGTGCAAAAGGCGCAGGCGGCGGTGGCCACCGCGCAATCGGCGGTGGACCTGGCCCAGCTCAACCTGGACCGCACCCAGGTGCGCAGCCCGGCCGACGGCCATGTCAGCGACCGCACCGTGCGCGTGGGCGATTACGTCAGCGCCGGACGCCCGGTGGTGGCGGTGCTGGATACCGGCTCGTTCCGCGTCGATGGCTATTTCGAAGAGACCCGCCTGCAGGGCGTGCATGCCGGCCAGCGCGTGGACGTGCACCTGATGGGCGAGCCGGCCACCTTGCACGGGCATGTGCAGAGCATCGCCGCCGGTATCGAGGACCGTTACCGCAGCGGCAGCGCCGGCGCGTTGCCCAACGTCACACCGGCGTTCGACTGGGTGCGGCTGGCGCAGCGCATCCCGGTGCGCATCGTGCTGGATCGGGTGCCGGCGCATGTGCAGCTGATCGCCGGGCGCACCGCCACCGTGAGCATCCTGCCGGACGCCGTGCGCGACGCCGCCACCGCGCCTGCCCGCGTGCAGGCCAAGGCCGCGCCATGAACCGCGCCGTATTGCGTCCCCTGGGACTGGCCACGCTGCTGGCCGCATTGAGCGCCTGCAGCACGGTTGGCCCGAACTATGCCGTACCGGACGATTCGGCCTACCAGCGCCCGGCCGCCAACGCCGCATTTCTCGACACCGGCAACGCCCAGGTGGAGGCCGGCGCGCCGCTGCCGGCACGCTGGTGGGCGCTGTACCAGGACCCGATGCTGGATGGCCTGATCGAACAGGCCTTGCGCGACAACGTCGAGTTGAAGGTGGCCGGTGCCAACCTGCGCCGCGCCGCGGCGGTGTACGAACAGGCGCTGGACGCGGGCGGTTTCGATTACGAGGTGGAGGCCGGCGTCAGCCGCGCGCAGGTCTCGGCCGAGGCCTTCCTGCAACAGGAAAAGCTGCCGGTGTTCAACCTGGCCGACGGCAAGTTCGGGGTGTCGTATCAGTTCGATCTGTTCGGCAAGCTGCAACGCGGCGCCGAGGCCGCGCAGGCCGATACGCAGGTCGCCCAGGCCGCGATCGACCTGGCGCGCGTCAACGTGGCCGCGCAGGTGGCCGGCAGCTACGTGGAGATCTGCCACGCCAACCACGAGCTGCACGTGGCCGAGCATTCGCTGCAGTTGCAGCAGCGCAGCCGCGACATCACCCAGCGCCTGATCGCTGCCGGCCGCGGCACCCCGCCCGATCTGGCCCGCGCCACCGCGCAGGTGGCGATGCTGGAAGCGGCGCTGCCGCCGCTGCGCGCGCGCCGCCAGGCCGCCGGGTATCAACTGGCCGCGCTGCTCGGCAGGACGCCCGGCGAGGTGCCGGCCGGGGTGGACGGCTGTGCGCACGCGCCGGCCTTGCAGCAACCGATTCCGATCGGCGACGGCCGCGCGCTGTTGGCGCGTCGCCCGGATGTGCGCCAGGCCGAACGCCGGCTGGCGGCAGCCACCGCGCGCATCGGCGTGGCCACCGCCGAGCTGTATCCGGAGATCCGTCTGGGCGGCTCGATCGGTGCCACCGGCCTGCTGGCCGACGTCGGTGAGCCGGCCACGCATGCCTGGTCGTTCGGCCCGCTGATCTCGTGGACGCTGCCCTCCAGTGGTGCGCGTGCGCGCGTGCGCGCCACCGAAGCCGGCGCGGACGCGGCGTTGGCGCAGTTCGACAACACCGTGCTGCAGGCGCTGCGCGAGGTGCAGACCGCCTTGTCGCGTTACGCGCAGGATCTGGATCGCCTGCACCTGCTGGAGCAGGCGCAGCAACAGGCCGAGCTGGCGTCGGCGCAGAACCGGCGCCTGTATCAAGGCGGGCGCACGCCGTATCTGTCCAGCCTGGATGCCGAGCGCACGCTGGCCACCGCCGACATGACGCTGGCCAATGCGCAGGCGCAGGTCTCGCAGGATCAACTGCAGCTGTTCCTGGCATTGGGTGGCGGTTGGGAAACGACCGCCGGCCGCACCGACGCCACGGCCGCGCGATGAGTGCGCTGCTGCGCGATCGCCAGGCCTGGCTGTTTTCGGCCAAGACCTTCGCCGCCTCGATCGCGGCGTTGTACGTGGGGCTGGCCGGCAATCTGTCGCGGCCGTACTGGGCGATGGCCACGGTCTACATCGTCTCCCAGCCGCTGCTCGGCCCCACCCGCGCCAAGGGCGTGTACCGCGTGCTCGGCACCTTGCTGGCCGGCGCGGCCACCCTGGTGATGCTGCCGAACCTGGTGGAAACGCCGCTGCTGCTCAGTGCGGCGATGGCGTTGTGGCTGTCGGCCTGCCTGTTCCTGGCGCTGCTCAATCGCGGCCCGCGCGGTTATGCGTTTCTGCTGGCCGGCTACACCACCGCCTTCATCGGCTTCCCGGCAGTGACCGCGCCGGAGGGCATCTTCGACACCGTGGTGGCGCGCAGCGAGGAGATCATCCTGGGCACGGTGATGGCGGTGCTGTTCGCCGCGCTGGTGTTCCCCGCCTCGGTCAAGCCGATGCTTACCGCGCGCATCGGCAACTGGATGCGCGACGCCGCGCAATGGTGCCGGCAGGTGCTGCAGCGCGGCCCGTCGCAGGCACCGCGCAATCGGCTGGCCGCCGATCTGGTGCAGTTCGAGGCCTTGATCGCCTTCGTGCGCCACGACGACCCACGCCATGCCGGTGCGGTACCCACGCTGGAGCAGCTGCGCGCACGCATGCTGATGCTGCTGCCAGTGCTGTCGTCGATGGCCGACCGGCTGGATGCGTTGCAGCGCGATGGGTCTGCGTTGCCGCTCGCCACCGCCGCGCTGCTGGAGGACGTCGCAGCCTGGGTGGACCAGGGCGAGGACGCACGCAGCGATGCGGACGTGGACGCCTTGCGCGCACGTATCGCCGCCCTGCGCCCGGTGGTGGATCAGGACATCGAGCATCTGCTGCTGGCGAGTTTACTGCTGCGGCTGGAGGAGCTGCTTGATCTTTGGCAGGACTGCCGCGCGCTGCAGCAGGCGATGGTGCACGGCACGGCGATGCCGGTGCTGCGCGCGATGCCGGCTGCGGCGAGACAAGCTGCAACGGCGGAATCATCCGAACGGGCTGACGCTGCACAAAACCAACCTGCTGTGCGTTCGCGCATGCACCCCTCGTTGCTGCAGCGGCTGACCTGGTCACCGCGCGACACAACCGATGCGCTGGCAGCTGCCAGCAGCACCCGCCATATCGATTTCGGCATGGTCGCCTTCTCCGCACTCAGCGCGGGCTTTGCGCTGATGGCGTACTGCGTGCTGTGGATCGGCATCGGCTGGGAAGGCGGCGGCAACGGCGCGATGATGGCCGCGGTGACCGCCGCGTTCTTCGCCGCGCAGGACGACCCGGCGCCGAGCATGCTGTCGTTCCTGGCCTGGGCGGTGGTGGCCAGCGTGGTTGCCGGCATCTATCTGTTCGGCATCTTCCCGGCCATCCACGATTTCCCGATGCTGGTCCTGGTGCTGGCGGCGGTGTTCCTGCCGATCGGCGCATTGCTGCACCGCCCCAAGACCATGCTGATCGCGCTGCCGCTGGTGGTGAACCTCACCGCGTTGCTGAGCCTGCAGAACACCTACAACGCCAATATCCAGAGCTTCGTCAACGCGGCGGTGGCGATGGTGCTGGGCATTGGATTTGCCGTGGTACTGACGCGCTTGTTCCGCTCGGTGGGCGCCGAATGGAGCGCGCGCCGGCTGGTGCGCCAGGGCTGGCGCACGCTGGCCGAGGCCGCCGACGGCCGCGGCGCGCAGGACCGGCAGCATTTTGCCGCCCGCATGCTGGATCTGCTTGGCCTGCTCGCGCCACGGCTGGCCCTGACGCCGGAAGGCAGCGACCTGGCCTCGGTGGGCATGCTCAACGAGGTGCGTGTGGGCTTGAACATCCTGCAGCTGCGCAGCGCGCGGCATGGTTTGCCGCAGCCGAGTATCGAGGCGGTGGACGCGATCCTGGTCGATGTTGCCGCGCACTACCGGCAACAGATCGCGCACAAGCGTCCGCTGCCTGCGCCGGATGCGCTACGTGCGCGGCTGGATGCGTCGCTGGCGCGCGTCGGCAAGGTGCCGGCGGGTGCGCATCGCGATGAGGCGCTGCTGGGGTTGATCGGGCTGCGTTACAGCTTGTTTGCGCAGACGGCGCCGCACACCCAGAGAAACACCGGTACCGCGCCGCCCTTGGCCCCTCTCCCTGCGGGGCGATAAGGCACTGCCTGCGCGCCACGGGTGCGCGTGCCCTGGAGCGCCCGCGCGGCTGGCGCGGGCCGGGGCGCGGGGGTTGCAGTGAAGGGACGAGGCGAAGCCACTCGCGGTAAATGACACGAGGCGACGCACGTCCCCTCATCCGCCCTTCGGGCACCTTCTCCCGCAGGGAGAAGGAAAATCAACTCCCGCAGGGAGAAGGGCGATGCATCAGCGCTTGCGCTGATGCATCGCCGCTTCGTCGTCCAGCCAGTTGCTGCCTTTGTTGGTCAGGAAGAACATGTACACCACCAACGACACCGCGATCACCGCCGTGGCGTAGATCACGAACTCGCTGACGTGGCCGGTCTTCAACGAGGCCTGGTACAGCAGCGGCGCGGTGCCGCCAAAGGCGGAGTTGGCCAGCGCATAGCCCAGGCCCACGCCCAGCGCGCGCACATGGGTGGGGAACAGTTCGGCCTTCACCACCGCATTGATCGAGGTGTAGCCGGTCAGGATCACAAAGCCCACGGTGAGGATCGCGAACGCGGTCAGCCAGTCGGTCTGCTTGGGCAGCTCCATCACCAGGAACCAGGTGTAGAGCACCCCGCCGATACCGAAGAACACCAGCAGGCTCTTGCGCCCGACGATGTCCGACAACCAGCCGCCCACCGGCTGCATCAGCATCAGCACCGTCAGCGCGACCAGGTTGATGATGGTGCCGGCCATCACGTCGCCACCGGCGAACGCGGTCTGGATCATCTTCGGGCCGGTGACCGAATAGGTGTAGAACGCGATCGTGCCGCCGGCGGTGATCAGGAAGCACAGCAGCAGCGGGCGCCACTGGTTGACGAACAGCTCGCGCATCGAGCCCGACGCCTTGGCCTTGCCGGTGCGCGAATCGGCGATGGATTCGGAGCTCAGCGACTCGTCCATGGTCTGGCGCAGCCAGAACACCACCAGCGCACCGATGCCGCCCAGGCCGAACGCCACGCGCCAGCCCCACTCGGACACCTGCGACGCATCGAAGAAATGCAGCATCACCAGCAGCGTGGTCTGCGCCAGCACGTGGCCGCCGACCAGCGTGACGTAATGGAACGAGGACAGGAACCCGCGCCGGCCCGGAATGGCCGCCTCGGACATGTAGGTCGCGCTGGTACCGTACTCGCCACCGGTGGCAAAGCCCTGCAGCAGGCGCGCCAGCAACAGGATGATCGGCGCGGCGATGCCGATCGTGGCCACCGTGGGCGTCACTGCGATGACGAACGAGCACAGCGCCATCATCGACACCGAGATGGTCAACGCCAGGCGGCGGCCGTAGCGGTCGGCGAAGCGGCCGAAGTACCACGCACCGATCGGGCGCATCAGGAAGGTCATCGCAAAGATCGCCCACACGAACATCGTGGCGTTCTTGTCTTCCTTGGAGAAGAACTGCGATTCGAAATAGGTGGCAAACACCGAGTAGACGTAGACGTCGTACCACTCGACCAGATTGCCGGCCGATCCCTTGAGCGTGTTGGACACCGAACGGCGAAGGCTACCGGGGGCTGCGCCAGAACCGGCGGCGATCGGAGACGTTGGGGGTGCGCTCATGCAGTCAGAACCTTGTGGGGGTGGGACACCCCGGAAGTATAGGTGCGTGCTTGTGTGACGCATGTAAGCATTTCGCCGCATATGCAGGCGCCGCAACCGGCGTCGGCGCACCCGCTTCAGCCCGCTTTCGAGGTCGGCCGCCACGCCTGCGGCCCATCATGGGCGTGACCGCCTGCATGCCGATCGAAGGCTACGGCAACACCTGCTTGAGCGTCTCGATAAATGCGCGCAGCCCGGGCGGAACCTGTCGATGCCCCGGGTAATACAGCGCCAGTCCCGGAATCGCCGGACACCACTGCTCCAGCACGCGCACCAGCGTGCCGCGCGCCAGTGCAGCCGTTGCCGCATGCTCGGGCACATAGGCGATGCCAAGGCCGGCCTCGGCGGCTTCGCTCATCATCAGGATCTGGTCCAGCGTCAGCCGCCCGGGCACGTCGATCGCCACCTCCTGGCCGCGCCGTTCGAACTCCCAGCGATACAGCCTGCCGCTGGGCATGCGATGCCGGATGCAGGCGTGGCGATGCAGATCGTCCGGCGTGTCCGGGCAGCCGGCACGCTGCAGATACGCAGGTGCGGCCACCGCGATGAAACGCGTCTGGCCACCAAAGGGCACCGCAATCATGTCCTGCGGCACCGACTCGCTCAGGCGAATGCCGGCATCGAAACCGGCCGCCACGATATCCACCAGCCGCCCTTCGCTCACCAGGTCCACCGACAGCGCCGGATACCGCGCCAGCACCTCCGGCACCACCTGCTGCAACAACAGCCGCACCACCACTTCGGGTGCATTGATGCGCACCGTGCCGGTGGGCCCGCTCCGGAAGGCATCCAGTTCGCCCAGCGCCTGTTCGACGTCCTGCAACGCCGGCACCAGCTTCGCGTAGAGCCGTTCGCCTGCTTCGGTCAGCGACACGCTGCGCGTGGTTCGATGCAGCAGGCGCACACCGAGGTTGCGTTCCAGCGCGCTGATCAGATGGCTGAGCGAGGACGGTGCCAGCCCCAGCTCGGCGGCCGCACGCCGAAAGCTGCGATGCACCGCGACGCTGGTGAACGCGGCCAGGTCATTGAAGGTCGGCTTCGGCATTGGTGGCCATTTCACATCAACTCATTCGGATTCTATGGCATAGACCCATCAATTCCCCGCGCCTAGAGTGGAATTCCCTTCCGTGCAAAGGCAAACCCCATGTCCCGGAGCTGGCTCATCACAGGCGCATCCTCCGGCTTCGGCCGCGGCCTGGTCGAAACATTGCTGGCGCGCGGCGATCGCGTGGCGGCCACCGTGCGGCGCGCAGAGGCGCTTGCCGATCTGCAGGCCGCGCACGGCGACGCATTGACCGTCCTGCAGCTGGATCTGCGCGACAGCGCAGCGGTGCGCGAGGTCGCCACCCGGGCCTTCCGGACCCTGGGCAGGATCGACGTGCTGGTCAGCAATGCCGGCTACGGCACGCTCGGTGCCGCTGAGGCCGCCACCGACGCGCAGGTGCGCGATGTCATCGACACCAACCTCATCGGCTCCATCACGCTGATCCAGGCCGCGCTGCCGCACTTGCGCCGCCAAGGTGCCGGGCACGTGGTGCAGGTGTCCTCCGAAGGCGGCCAGATCGCCTATCCCGGCTTCAGCCTGTATCACGCCAGCAAATGGGGCATCGAAGGCTTCGTCGAAGCCGCCGCGCAGGAAGTCGCCGGCTTCGGCATCCACTTCACCCTGGCCGAACCCGGCCCGGCACGCACCAACTTCGGCGCCTCGCTGGTCAGGACCGACATCCCGTCCTACTACCTCGGCACACCGGTCGACGCACTCAGCCGCGCGCTGGACGACGGCAGCTGGGTCATCGTCGGCGACCCGCAGCGCATGGTCGCGGCCATGATCGCCTGCACCGAGTCATCCCCCCCGCCCTTTCGCCTGGTCATGGGCACGGCGGCCTACCACGCGATCCGCGAAGCGTTGACCACGCGGCTGGCTGCGCTGGAAGAGCAGCGCGACATCGCGTTGTCCACCGACAGCCCGGCTGCTGCTGTCTGACGTCGACGACGGGGTCGCCACGCAGTCACTGCACAGCGTTGGCACCTGTCGGCTACGTGGATGCGTCAAAATCGCCTGCATCACTGGCCGCAAGGACGCTTCGGGCGCCACCGCATGAGCAAGCACCACACCGACATCAGCAAGTTCCTCAGTTTCGTGTTGCGCCACGAACCGCAGGCGATCGGACTCACGCTCGACTCGGAGGGCTGGGCCGAGCTGGACGCGTTGATTGCCGGCGCCCAGGCACACGGCACCGCGCTCGATCTGGAGCTGATCCAGGCGGTGGTCCCCGGCAGCGACAAGAAACGGTTTGCGCTGTCTGCCGATGGGCGACGGATCCGCGCAGTGCAGGGGCATTCCACGCCAACCGTGGCCTTGCAGCTCGAAGCCAGGGTCCCGCCCGAGCTGCTGTATCACGGCACCGCCACGCGCTTTCTCGAAGCGATCATGGCCGAGGGCTTGCGCCCCGGCCAGCGTCACCATGTGCATCTATCCGACAACACGCAGACCGCCGCATCGGTGGGGCAGCGCTACGGCGAGCCGGTGGTGTTGCAGGTCGACGCCGGGCGCATGCATCGCGACGGCCTGCTGTTCTTCCAGGCCGACAACGGCGTATGGCTCACCGCGCAGGTTCCAGCAGCGTTCCTGACCCGACCCCGCTGAGCTGACGCACGCTGCAAGCCTGCCACCGCCTGCCGGCCACTGGCATCGGTCGCAGTGCCGGCCAGCACCTGGGCCGGCTCGTACACGCGCAGACGCCGGACGCATCACCCTTCACGGCCCCCATGCCGCCCGGCTTGCCAGAATGCCGGCCGCTTGGGGCCGTCGATGGCAGGGGAACAGGGGTTGGATGCATGACATGGATCATCGTGGCCACGGTCGTCACCACGCTGGTGGTGGGGCTGCTGCTGCTCAACTTCGCCACGCCCGAGAAAAAGCTCGAGCACATCCCCAGCCATTGCTACGACGTGTCCGACCCGCAGTTCAAGCGCGAGATGTCGGTGTTGCTGGGTCCGGCGATCCTGCCCGGCAACAAGATCCAGGTGCTGCACAACGGCCACGAGATCTTCCCGGCGATGCTGGCGGCCATCCGCAGCGCGCAGCGCACCATCACCTTCGAAACCTATATCTACTGGTCGGGCGAGATCGGCCGCGAGTTCAGCCAGGCGCTGTCCGAGCGCGCGCGCGCCGGGGTCAAGGTGCGTGTCACCATCGACTGGGGCGGCAGCCTGAAGATGGATGCGTCGCTGGTCGAGGACATGACCAAGGCCGGGGTGGAAGTGCATCGCTACCGCCCGCTGACCTGGTACAACCTGCACCGCGTCAATAACCGCACCCATCGCAAGCTGCTGGTGATCGACGGCCGCATCGGCTTCACCGGCGGCGTGGGCGTGGCCGACCAGTGGATGGGCGATGCGCAGGACCCGGAGCACTGGCGCGACTCGCATTACCGCATCGAAGGCCCGGTGGTGGCGCAGGTGCAGGCCGCCTTCAACGACAACTGGATCAAGAGCACCGGCCGCGTGCTCAACGGCGCCGAGTACTACCCGGAGCTGGCACCGGCCGGCGACAGCGACGCGCAGCTGTTCGTGGCCTCGCCGGCCGGCGGCAGCGAGAGCATGCACCTGATGTACCTGATCGCCATCGCCGCGGCGCGCAACTCCATCGACCTGGCCGCGGCCTACTTCGTCCCCGATGCGCTGATCACCCGCTCGCTGCTGGAAGCGCGCGCGCGCGGCGTACGCATCCGCGTGCTGCTGCCGGGCAAGCATATCGATGCGGTCTCGGTGCGGCTGGCCTCCAAGGCCAGCTGGGAGCCGCTGCTGCAGGCCGGCATCGCCATCCACGAATTCCTGCCCACCATGCTGCATACCAAGCTGCTGATCATCGACGGCCTGCTGGTCTCGGTGGGCTCGACCAACTTCGACATCCGCTCGTTCCGCCTCAACGACGAGGCCAGCCTGAATGTCTACGACCGTAACCTGGCCGCGCAGATGACCGAGGTGTTCGAGCGCGACCTGCAACGGGCCGAACCGTACACACTGGAGCGCTGGCGCAAGCGGCCGCTGCGGCAGAAGCTGGGCGAGAAGCTGGTCCTTCCGTTCCGCTCGCAGGTGTGATGCAGCGCGGACGCCGCAAGCAGCGGCGGCGCCCGACAACCCTCACGACAGTGGCGGCGGCACCGCGATCGGCGCAGCCTGCAGCCGCAGCTGGCGCAGCCGCCACCACAGCCCGCCCAGATGCACCAGCGAATACAGCACCAGCGCCGCGGCGATGCCCAGCGTCAGCGGACTGGCCTGCGATCCGGCCGCCGCCGCGCCCGCGCTGAAGGCGCCATCGGCCCAGCGCCAGGCCAGGCGCCCGAGCAGCACCAGCATCAAGCCACCGCCGATCCACGGATTGGGCGTATACCAGCCGCGTCCCTCCACCCATTCGGCATGCGTGTAGCGCAGCGATGCGGCGCCCAGCCCGATGCCGACCAGCGCTCCCGCGGCGATCCCTGGCCGGACCTGCGGCAGGCCATAGACCGCGTATGCCAGCGCCGCCGCGGCAACCACCAGCACCACGGCACGCAGCGCCGTGCTCACCGGCTTCCATTGCTGGCGGCCGAAGCTGCGGCGGATGCGCCGGTAGTAGAGGAAGGCGATGGCCGCCATCGACAGATACGGCGTCAGCGGTGCGATGGCAGCAGCGGGCATGGCGATTCCTTTGCGGGGTGAGGTGACCGACGCAGAATGAAACCAGCCCCGGTGGCGAACAAGGTGCCAAGTGTCACTTTCTGCGCGTGCAGGCGGGTTGCCCGAGCTGCCGCCGCCGATTGCGACAGACGACCGACCTCCGCATCCACACAAGGCGCCGCGCCCCGCCACGGGCGATGCACGCTCCAACCGCGCCGGCCATTGCCACACGCGAACCAGAGCCGCACGGGTAGACTTGCCGGCAGAGCTCCCCCACCGCAGTGCCATGTCCGCCATCAAGCAACAAGCCCATACGCTGATCGACACGCTGCCCGAAACGGCAGGATGGGACGACGTGGTCCGCGTCGTGGACACCGCCAGCTTCGAGGCGGCCGTGCTGGAGGGCATGGCCGCAGCGGATCAGGGCGCGGTTGCCGCCCCGGCACAGGTGGCGGCACTGTTCGCCAGATGGGGCGTTGATGTTGCGGCGTGACTGGACCGTCCCGGCCGCCAGGCAACTCGCACACGCCCAGGATCACTACCACGCGCTCAATCCCACCGCCGCCGCCGCGATGGCGCGGCAGGTGCTGGAAGCCACCCGCACCCTGGCCGAGCAACCCGGGCGCGGCCGCGCCGGCCGCGTCGCCGGCACCCGCGAATGGGTGGTCAGGCAAACGCCCTACGTGCTGGTCTACCGCGTGCGCGACGACGCGCTGCAGCTGCTGCACGTCCGCCTGGAGACGCAGGACTGGCTGCCGCGCACCGAGCCGCTGATCGAGCGCATCGAACCGTGGATCGCCGCGCTGATCAGCGCCCTGCTGCATGTGCTGATGCTGCTGATCCTGCTGTCGGCCTCCACGCCCACCATGACCCCGCCGCAGGGCTCGGCCAGCGGTGGCCGCACCAAGGTGGATTTCGTCGGCGACACCTCCACGCCCGAACAACCCACGCCCTCGCCGACCCCGACTCCGCCGTCGCAAACGCCAGCACCCGTGCAGCCGCCGCCGGCCGCCTCGCCGGTGCAGTCCACCCTGGTCAAGACCGCCAAGAACCCGATCCCGCCGGCAGGCAACACCCGCCGCGGTGGCCTGGTCGAGCAACGCCAGACCCAGCCGGTGCAGCGCCCCACCCCGCCGCAACCGCCGGCCGAACCCTCATCGCCGCCGCAGCGCCGCCCCGAAACCTGGACCGGCCGCCCACCCGGCATGCTCGAAGAAGAAGCCGATGCCGCCGAAGACGGCATGTCCAACACGCCCACCATCAGCGAAGGCCGCCGCCGCGACCGCAACAACGCCCAACCCAGCATGGATGTGGGCGGCTACCAGGTCTATTACGAAGTGCGCAGCGAAACCCAGCTACGCAACTGGCGCGACCAGGGCATGAAGGAAGTGGCCATCATCCTGCCCGGCACCCAGTACCGCATGGTCTGCCCGCTGGAAGTCGCGCTCAAGCGCGGCTCCAGCAAATGCCGCCTGCTGCCGCCGGACTCGCCGGAACTCAAAGACATCGGCGATGCCCGCGAGGTCATCAACATGATGGAGGTCTACAAGCAAGGCGAGCCGGTATGGCGCGGGCCGGGGCCGTATCGGTGATTGGTGGGGCTAGGTTGGCCCCGGATTTCACTTATTGCTGGTGCGGGGATGACTGCTTCGATACCGGGTGACGTTGTTTGAGTGCTTGCACTTTCCTAACGTGCAAGCAACCTGATTTCACCGGGAGGGCGACATGCCTTCTTTCACCGTCCGCAATATCCCGACGACGTGCATCGCGCGATCCGCGCGAGGGCTGCACTGCACGGCCGCAGCACCGAGCCGAACGAGCCGAAGCTGCCTTCGGCTCGTTCGCCGATTACCCGGCGGTCGCAGACATCAGCGCCCCTGGTCTTGTCCCAGCTTCGTACCCAGTGCTCCTTTGAACGGCGCCGGATTGCTGGTCACCAGGCAGTTGTAGGGTTTGTCGCTGTTGAGAACCAGCACAGACGACTGCGGCCCCTTGAAATCCAGCCCGACCGAGAACAGCACATAGGTATTGGGCAGCGCGGTCGGCCGAAACGCGCCGAAGGCATACTCCCCAGCCACGCCCAACGGCGCTAGCGGCACTGTCAGCATCAGCGGCTGAGTGGCCACGGGAGAGGGCAGCGACGAGGAGGCAGACATGATCTTGGACTGCACGTCGATCGAATACTTGGTGGTGACCGCCACACCCAGATACTTGGACGTTGGTGCCGACACCTGCTTGCGACACGCCGCGATGTCTTCGGGCTTCTGATCCTGCTGACCGGTCTGCAGCGTGGCAAAGACATGGGTCAGCGTGACCTTGTCCGTCTTGCTGACCGGTGCTGCAACAGCAGCGTCCATGCACAGCGCGGCCACGACGAGTGAAAGGCCACATGCCGCAAGCGCACCGCGATAGCTGGTTTTACGTTTCATTTTCGATCACTCCTTGGTCTGTAACGCAAGGTGCCGGCAGCGGCTGTTCGCGCGGCTGCCGCTTGCGCCTTGAATGGATAATCGCAACGGCACCTGTGCATAACGCTAAGCGGCAGATGATCGATTGCGTACGATGACGTCCTGCGTGTGTGTGTGGGGGAAGCACCACACCTACGCCACCCAGCTGGCCACGCCGCTGGTGTGCTCATCGTTGAAGACCAACGCCTCGCAAACCCGGCAAATCGTCTCAACAACGTCGTTGCGTGATGCAGTTTGGAATTCGGGAGCGAACACCGTGTCTGTTTCTCGAGTCAGACATCAGTTGAGACCGCACGTAACGCATTGACCACAGGAGCAAACATAATCTGCCGCAGCAAGCGCGCCTCACCGGGAACAAGCGAAATCTAAAGCCGACATTAGATTGGCTGTATGTCAGACATTTACTGGGTTGAAACTGACGCTGGCTTTCGTTTTGGTTACTTGGGGCTGGCCTAACTTCACGCTACCGCTCGCGATGCCGGCCGGAGTCGTTGTCGCGTCCGGTTGATGATGTGAGCCCTAGAGCAGGCAGATCGGATACGTTGACCAGACCTCGCGATGGCGGCGCACGGTGGGCCGGGAACTGGCTACAGTCTGCGCAGGGCCATGCGCCCGCTCCATCCACCTGCGTTCCCAAGGATCTGCATGTCTCTGCATCGTCTTGTTCCCCGCCTGGGTCTGGCCGTTGGCCTGTTGTGCGCCTGCTGCGCGCACGCCGCCGCACCGGCAGCGGCCCATCGCCTGCTGCGCGTCACGCTGGATGGGGCGAGCGACCAGCCCGTGTCCGGGCGCCTGCTGGTCTTCGCCACCCTGGCCAAGGACGCCCAGGCCGCGGCCAAGGATGGAAAGGACGGCAAAGCCGGCAAGGTGGAAGAGGTGGACGTCAGCCCGTTCCGCCCGACGGCGGTGGCCGTGGCGGCGCATGAGGTGACTGCGCTCGCCCCCGGGGCCAGTGTCGAGATCGACCTGGACAACATCGCCTTCCCCAGCGGGTTTTCCGCGCTGCCGGCCGGCGAGTACCTGTTCCAGGCCGTGCTGGATCCGGACCACAGCTACGGCTACAGCGGCCGCGATGGCGGCGACCTGTTGAGCGCCGTCACCGCGGTGACGCAGGGCAAGGGCAAGCCGTTGCCCACGCTGACGCTCGGCAAGCAGGTGCCGGTGTCGGACGACCCGTGGCAGGTGTCGCCGCGGGCACCGCAGGCGATCCGCGACGCCATCCCGGAGGCAAGGCTGCATAGCGCGGATGCCTCGATGGTGAGCCCGTCGCTGAGCGCCTTCTGGGGCCGGCCGATCTCCATCCGCGCCCGCGTGCTGACCCCGCCGGGCTACGACGCCAAGGCCGCCGCCCGCTATCCCACCGTGTATGTCACCCATGGCTTCGGCGGCAACTACAACCGCTTTGCCGGCAGCATCGCGGCGACCTGGAGCGCGATGGCGGCCAAGCAGATGCCGCCAATGATCTGGGTGTTCCTGGATCAGGCCACACCCACCGGCACCCACGAGTTCGCCGACTCGGTCAACAACGGCCCCTGGGGCACCGCGCTGACCGAAGAGCTGATACCCGCGCTCGAACGCCAGTACAAGATGGACGGCAACGCCGAGGGCCGGTTCCTCAACGGGCATTCGTCCGGCGGCTGGGCCACGCTGTGGCTGCAGACGCGCTACCCCAAGCTGTTCGGCGGTACTTGGTCCACCTCGCCCGACTCGAGCGACTTCCACGACTTCACCGGGCCGGATCTGTACGCGCCCAATGCCAACGTCTACCGCCGCCCGGACGGCAGCCAGTTCCCGCTGATCCGCGACCAGGGCAAGGTGGTGGCCGACCTGGAAACCTTCGCCAAGCTTGAGCGCGTGCTCGGCCCGTACGGCGGCCAGCTCACCTCGTTCGAGTGGGTGTTTTCGCCGCGCGGGCCCGACGGCCGCCCGCTGCCGATGTTCGACCGCGACACCGGCACCGTCGACCCGGCCGTGGTGGCCTACTGGCGCACGCACTACGACATTTCCGCACGGGTGGCCGCGCAGTGGCCCACGCTCAAGCCGGATCTGGACGGCAAGATTCACCTGATCGTCGGCACCGCCGACACGTTCTACCTGGATGGGGCGGCGCGCAAGTTCCAGGCGGTGCTGGACGGCCTGGGCGCCAAAAGCGACTTCCGCTACCTGGAAGGCCGCAGCCACTTCGACCTGTACAAGGAGGGCGAGGACAGCAACGCCTTGATGAAGAAGATCGCCTGGGAGATGTACGCCGTGGCGCGACCCAAGCAGTAAGCGCGCCGACGCACGGCCGGCGCTGCCGATACGGCGGGCCGGCCGCGCGCATGCCCCAGCGCGACGGTGGCCGGTGCCGATCCTCAGGCCGAGCGTTTGGGCAACTCCCATTCCAGCTGCTGCCTGAGCACCAGCAGCAGCACCTGCAGGCGGCCGCCGCGGACCAGGGCGGCCGGCGTCTGCCCGTCCAGCGCGTTCATGGGCTTGCGGAACCAGCCGATCAGCGCCTCGTTGTTGCCGCCGTTCAAGGCCCAGGCGTGGCAGACGATCTCGCCCAGGTTTTCGATGCCGACGTTGCCCAGCAGCTTGAGGTGTTCCGGCGTGAAGGCGAACAGCGACAGCACCAGCTCGGCATCGGCCGCCTTGCCGTGGTCGACCGCCATCTGCTGGCTATGCGCGGTGCTGTAGATCGACGCCTGCGCGCGGAAATCTTCGGCACGCCGCATGCCGGTGAGCAGTGACGCAATGAGGTCGGCGCGTTCCATAAAGCAGTCCAGCGGTGTGATAGCGCGCACGCTATCTGCCTCGCCCTCGCCGCTCAATCAGGAGACTCCTGACAGCGGCGATGAGCGTCAGCGCCGTTATATTCCGCGCCGGCCGGCGTGGGCGGTGCTGGCGAGCCGGCGGCGGCTTCGGCGGCCGATTCCCGCTTGTGCGCGCCTACCCGCAAGCGGCGCCGACCATGGGCCGTGTTTAACGCCCGGATTGCTAGCATCCGGGCGCGTCACTGGCAGCAGCCCGCGCCTGCAGGGCTGCAGTATTTGGAGTGTCACCTCATGAGGAGTTGTCAGATGCCCTGGAAATCCGCTCTCGCCGTGCTTGCCCTGTCCACCGCCACCCTGCCGGCCGTGGCCCAACCCGACCGCCAAGTGGTCGAAGACATGCTCACCCGCTCGGCCAATGTCTGCCCCGGCCACAGCACCGACCGCACCTCGCCCACCGTCAAGGCCGTGCCCGTGGGCGCGCTGCGGGTGATGCTCGAACGCGGCCTGGTCATGTGCCCCGACCGCTGCCTGGACGCCGCTGCGCCGGCTGTGTTCTACGGCCGCCTGGGCGTGTTCGCCTGGAACCCGGAAGTGCCCGCCAGCTCGGCGGTGATCGTCAAGCAGATCGGCAGCATGACTCGCGCCGAGGACTACCCCGTCGAGACCCTGGTGTGGGACGCCAAGGGCACCGCGCTCAAGCAGCAGACCGTGCCGATGTTCGAGCCCAGGCCGGGTGCGGCGGTGTTGTACAAGGTGCGTTGAGGCTGACGCGATTGCACGCGGCGCCCAGTCAGACCCTGGCGCCGCGCTACCTGCTCGCTTCGTCCGCATCGGCCGGGCCATCAACACCGAGCCGCTGCTCGTAAATCTCGTCGACCACACTGCGCACCGCGCGGGCAGCGTTGAAGATGCTTTCGCCCAGAACCGACAGACTGGTGGCATCCAGCGGATTGCCGCTGCACACCGCCACCATATCGCTCTGCGCAGTGATCGTGCGCAGCAGCGTATGGAACTGGTCGATCTGCTGCAGGGTGACGCCGAAGGTAAAAGCCTCTGCGTGCGTTTGTATCTTGGCCGCTGCTCGCACGCGCTGCCGGCTATTGGTCGTAAGGGCTCTCGAAGTAGTCATGGCCTCCGTCCTCGACGTGAGCGGACGGGATGTCCGCAAAGCCACCGTAGCGCGCTTTTTCGGATATCTGAAAACCAGATATTCGCCTGATTTTTTAGCGAAACACAGGTTTGCGTCTCAAGCCGATTTTGTCGGTTCGATCGTCGCGGTGAAGCGCCGATGCTTACCAGTGATCGGGTCATCGAACGCCAACGTATGCGCGAACAACTGCAGCGGCCGCTCCGGATCATCGGGCCGCTGATCTTCCAGTTCTGGATAGAAACGGTCATGCAGGATCGGCGCGCCCAGCGCGGCCATGTGCACGCGCAACTGGTGCTTGCGCCCGGTGACCGGTTCCAGCCGGTACGTCCACATGTCTTCGCCGCGCGCGACCACATCGATCACCGTCTCGCTATTCGGCTCGCCCACGCCCTCGCGCATACGGAAGAACGGCTCGCCTGGCTCCAGCCGGCTGCGATGCACATACGGAAACGTCAGCCCCGGCAGCGGCGGTGCCACTGCCAGATAGTGCTTGCGGATACGCCGCTCGCGGAACAGCGCCTGGTAGATCCCGCGCGTGGACGGGTTGGCCGAGAACAACACCAACCCCGCAGTGTCGCGATCGATGCGGTGCAGCGGCACCAATGCGGGATTATCGAAGCGTCGCACCAATCGCGTCAGCAGCGTCTCGCGCACATATGCGCCCGCGGGCACCACTGGCAGAAAGTGCGGCTTGCACGCCACCACCAGATGCGCATCCGCATGCACCACCGTCTCGGCAAATGGAATGACCGGCTCGTCCACTACCTCGCGGAAGTACAGAATCTCGGCACCTAAGCTATACGGCGCAGATACATCAAGCGCGCTGCCTTCGACATCCAGCACACGCCCACGCGCGAAGCGGTCCTGCCAGATGGCGGCATCCACACCCGGAAAGCACGCGCATAACGCCTCCAACACCGTGGACCAGGGGCCGGACGGGAGCTGGAACTGGCTGGCGGGGAGGCCATCAAGCATCGGGCGTGCTGGAAGCATGACCACAACAAGGCGCGCTCAAACGGAGAGGGATGGGTAATCCCCCCGCCCATTAGCTGACGCCAGAAGTGGAATTTTCTCGTCCCCTTTCCCGAGGAGGTTCCATGAAG
>NZ_JAJGQM010000042.1 GCF_020784175.1 Xanthomonas campestris pv. asclepiadis | reverse complement strand
GCTCGGTGGCGGCATCCATGCCGCCACACGGTCCCGCAACCGGCGAGGACACCGCACCAGACAGTTGGTCGGCGCTCATCTGAAAAGCTGTCTCTCGTGCGGTGTGCACCGGACGTGGAGCCGATGCTTCATGGTGGAACAAGGCGCATCCAGCACTGCTCTTAGCCATGCACACCGACCATCTCGACTGGTCCTTGCCCGCCCGCCGTCGCGGGACCTTACGCGGCATGGATGCCGCGTAAGAGCTTACAAGGACTTACTTGCAGCGTGTCCCGCGATGGTGGGCGGTCAAGGGCAATGCAGCCAGGCCGCAGACCCAACGCCGTGCCTTGAAAAACGCCTTGCTTTAAGTAGCACAGCTAAAGAACCGCAGTCAGCGCGTCAAAACGAGGCGCAGCACGCTGGCTATCCAGGACCTGCCTGCCGCTAACGATGCAGCGACACCGATCAAGGCACCGGCGGATACAGCGGCGCCAATACTTCCGGCTCCGCAGCGGTGGCGTGCCGCCAACGCGGACCTTTGGCGAAGGCCTCGCGCAATGCCGAACGTGCACTGGTCACGTCACCATCGCCGCCCCAGCGGGCACGCTGCATCTGCGCCACCGCCGCGCGCTGCGCCGGGTCGCTCAGCGCGGCCAGCACGCTGTCGATGTCGGCAACGCCGGCCATGCCACATAGCACTGCGGCCACGTCGTCCATGCCGCCGGTGTCGAGCGCGCGTCGCAATTCGGCCACACCGTGGGTCGCACGCCGGCCGGGCGCAGCTGCATCGCTGGGGTTGAGCACCGGCGCGCCGTGCGAACCACCGCGACGCCGTGACAACGCCCAGACCAGGGTGGCAATCCACAGCAGCGCAAAACCGATCGCCGCAGCGATCCAGCCCCATGGCCGTTGCGTGGCCGCAGCCTGCTGCAGACTCAGCGTGCCGGCCGCAGCGGTTGGCGCAGCGTTATCCGGTGATGGACTGGCTGCAGCCGTTGGCGCGGGCGCGGGCGCCGCAAACGCACCGCTGCCTGCCGCCACATCCAGCGTAAGGTCCGGCAACGCAGCGGTCTTGGCTGCCCCCGCGCCCACATCCCACCACGCCACCTGCAAGCCGGGCACCACCAGCGGGCCGGCGCGGTTGGGCACGATCGAATAGCGGCGGGTCAGCCGCAGCTGCGGCGAACCATCCACGAAGCGTTCTTCGTACTGCGGCGGCTCGGCGAACACCTGCGCGTCGGGCACGCTCGGGGTCGGCAATTCCGGGAATTGCGCCTGGGTGGCACCGCGTGCGCTGGCCTCCACCACGATCTGCGCCGCTTCGCCGGCGGTGGCGCGCTGCGGCGTGGTCGTATACCGCAACTGCAGGCTGCGCAGCGGCAACCACGGCTGCGGCGCATTGGCCGGTTGTGCGCGTACCTGCAGCGGGATGCTGGCGCTGCGCGCGCTCAGCTCGCCATTGCCGCGACCGAAGTAGTCGTCGAAGAAGCCACCGACCGACCGACCGTTGAAGCGCGCCGACGGCAACACCAGGCGACCGCTGCGCTCGGGCACCAGCAGGTAACGTCGTTCGACCACGTTATATTGACGGTTGTTGAGCACCTTGACCGAACTGACGTCATCGCCGATGCGCTGCAGCGATGCACCATCGGGCGCTTCCAGATCCAGCTCACCGGACGCTAGCTGCGTGGCGAAATACAGCCGCACCACCACGCCCACACTTTGCTGCACATAGGGCTGCGGATCGTCCACCTGCGTCTGGACAAAGGCATCTTCATTGCCTTGCGCCGCAGCTGCTGCGCCGGGCGCGCTGCTGCCGGCATCGCTTGCCGAAGCGCCCACCTGCAACCGCAACGGTTCGGTGCGCTCGTTACCGACGCGGATCGCCGGCACGATCAGCTCGCCGCTCTTGCGCGGCGTCAGCACCACACCGAACAGTGCGCGCACCGTCACCGACCCATTGGTCACCTGCATCTGCTGATTGGCGCTCTTGGCTCCCAGCGCGAAGTCATTGCGCAATGGCGTGTAATCCGGATCGACACCGCGTTGATCGGTTTCGATATTCAACATCACCACGTCGCCGGCATTGGCACTGTCGCGGTCCAGCCACGCGCGCGTGACGGCACCCACCGGTGCACAGGTGAGCAGCATCACGCCGGTCAACATGCCGATCGCCGCGCGGCGCAAATGGTGTGTGCCGATCATCGTCCGTCCCGTTGCCTGCGTTCGTGTTCCAGCCTGAATTTGGTGCGCAGCAAGCTGCCCGGATCGTCCGGCACCCGCCGCAACCAGGCATCCACTGCCTGACGTTGCTCGCGTTGCTCCGGCGTTTCGTTCGCCGTTGCCGCAGCGGCCTGCTTGCCGTTTGCATCGGCGCTCTTGTCGCCAGCCTGCGCCATCGCCTGCTGCATCTTTTGCCGCTGCGCGGCATCGGCCTGCTGCTGCGCCTTGGCGTCGGCCGATTGCGGCGCTGCGTCCTGCTTGCTCTGCTCGCCCTGGCCGTTTTTGGACTGCTGGTTCTGCGAGGCTGCGTCCTGCGGCGTCTGCGCAGACGGCTGGTCCTTGCCGTCCTGTTTGCCTTGCGCATCCTGCCTGCCTTGTCCGTCCTGGCCGGGCTTTGGATCGTTCTGCTTGTTCTGTCCGGACTGATTCTGGCCGGCGCTGTTCTGACCGGATTGCTTCTGGTCCTTGGACTGGCCTTTGCCGTCCTTGCCTTTACCCTCCTTGTTGTTCTGCTGCTGACGCTTGCGCGCCGCATCCACCGCCGCACGATTGGCAATGGCGTCGGGCTGCTCCGGATGTTGCTTGAGCGCCCGGTCGTAAGCTGCAATCGCTTCGTCGTACTGGCCCTGCCTGGCCAGCGCATTGCCGAGGTTGTACAGCCCCTCATCGGTGGGCACATTTTCGAAGGCTTTTTGTGCCGCGGCGAAATCGCCCTTGCGATAGGCCTGCACGCCGGCATCCAGACGTTGCTGCTGCACCTGGTCGGCGCGTTGCCACAAGGTGCCGTCGGCAGCATGCGCGGGCTGGGCCAACGGCAACACGCACACCAAGGCAAGTGCTGCCACAACCGTACGCCGCCGGAACGCCAGCAGTGCCAACAGCATCACCGGCAGCAGCAGCCAGTAGCCCTCGTCCAGCCAGGTCTTGCCGCCAGTGGATTCGGCGGTTTCATCGGTCAGCGGCTGTTGCGCCGGGTCGAGCACGCCCAGCGCACGCAGGTCCGCATCGTCGGCGGTGATGCGCGCATAGCGACCACCGCCCTGCCCGGCAAGATCACGCAGGCTGCCTTCATCCAGTTTTGTCTGCGCAATCTCACCGGTCGTGGTGCGATAGGCCGCGCCGCGCGCGCTCCCCACGCCGAGCGCGGACACGCTGAATCCACGTGAGCGCGCCAGCCGTGCGGAACTTCCGGCCGCACGATCGGCGCTGTCGCTGACCAGCAGGATGTCGCCTTGCTTGAAGCCCGCCTGCAGCAGCAACTGCGTGGCCGCGTCGATCGCCGCATCGGCGCGCTTGCCGTCCACCGGCATCACCGATGGCGACAGCGCATCCAGAAACAACGCCACGTTGGCGGTGTCTTCGGTCAACGGCGCAACGGTGAAACTCTCGCCCGCATAGACCAGCAATGCGACTTCGCCTCCGGCCCGCTTGCGTAACAACGTGGCCAACTTGGCCCGCGCCTGCAGCAGACGCGATGGCGGCAGGTCGTTGGCGGTGATGCTGGAGGACAGGTCCAGCGCCACCACCAGCGGCATGCTGGAGTGATACACCGGCCGCTCGGTCTGCCGCCAGCTCGGCCCGGTCATCGCCAGCACCGCCAGCGCATAGGTCAGCGCAGCCAGTACGAATCCCAGCCATCCACGCCGACTGCCGGACACCAGCAAGGTCGGCAACAGATGCGCATCCACGCTTTGCCGCCACACGTCCGCAGCGCGTCGACGCAACTGCCACAGCACTGCCGCCGGCACGATCGCCAGTAGCGCCCACAGCAACCCCGGGCGCAGCAGATGCAGCGACTGCAGCCAGCCTGCGAGTTCGGTCAGCGCGTTCATCGCCATCTCCGCGGCAACACATAGGCCAGCAGCGCAATCACGATGGCAGCGCCCAACGGCCAGTAATAGCGTTCCACGCGCGGCTGCACCGAGGGGCCGAGCGCCTTGACCGGCTCCAGCCGATCCAGTTCGGCATAGATGCCGGCCAGTTCTTCGGTATCGCGGGCACGGAAAAAGCGTCCACCGGTTTGCGCGGCGATCTTGCGCAAGCCGTCTTCGTCGATATCGTCGTTGCCCGTGGCCGGAATCGGCACGCCGAACAACGAATAGCCGCCGTTGCCGCCGAAGGCGATCGTATGCACGCGCACGCCTTCGGCCTTGGCAAGCTCGGCGGCCTTGAGCGGATTGAGCACGCCGGCGGTGTTGACGCCATCGGTGAGCAACACCACCACGCGCTGGCCCTGCTTCTGCTCGCGCAGCCGTTTGACCGACAACGCGATCGCATCGCCGATCGCGGTTTCGCGCCCGGCCAGTCCGACCACGCTGTCGGCCAACTGGTCGCGCACGGAGGTCAGGTCGGCGGTCAACGGCGTCAACGCGTAGGCGCGCTGACCGAACACCAGCAAGCCGACCCGATCGCCGTCGCGACGATCCAGAAAGTCCGACAACACCGCCTTGGCCGCCGTCAGGCGGTCCACCACCTTGCCACCGAGCACCATGTCCGGCTCGCTCATGCTGCCGGACAGATCCACCGCCAGCATCATCTGGCGTGCCTCGCGCGGCGGCTGGATCACATCGCCCAATTGCTGCGGGCGCGCGAGCGCCGCGCACAGGAAAAACCAGCCCAACCAGGCAAGCCAGCGCGGCACCCGCAGTGCCGGTGTACTGTTTGCCTGCGCAACCGCATGCAGTTGATCGGCGTAAGGCACACGCAGCGCCGCCGTATCGGCACGGCGCTGCGGCCAGAACCACATCAGCAACGGCAACGGCATCAACCACCATGCCCACGGCCATGCGCAGTGCGCCAGCGCATCCTGCCATTGCGACCATTGCAGCCAGTTCATCGCCGGCCTCGCATCAGACTCAGAAACCGCTGCCGCGCCAGCGCCTGCACCGCATCCAGATCGGTCACCGCCGGCGCACGTTGAAAGCCGCCGTCCAGCAGCGCGCGCCCCGGTCCCTGCGAAAAGGCCTGCATCTTGCTTTTGCGCCCGTCCAGAAACTGCAGCCATGCCTCGCTCTGCAGCCGGTCGGCCTGCGCATCGACGCTGCGCGCTGCGCGTCGCAACAACACCGACAACGCTGCCAGGCGCTGTGCGGGAGTCGTTGCGCGCTGCAGTTCGGCATCGAATGCCGCCAGCCACAGACGCTGCTGCTGACGGCGGCGCCACCACCACCAGCCGACCGTCCCAAGCACCAGCATCACCGCCGCAATCACCAGCCACCAGCCCGGCGCCAGCGGCCACCACGACGGTGACGGCGGCAGATGGACATCGCGCAGCGGCAGCGATTGCGGTGCCATCGTCACAGGCTCCGCGCGGCAGCGCCGCCGCCCAGCCAGGCATCGCTGGCATCGTCGGTAGACAGGCGGTGCAGGCGCACGCCGCGTGCCTGCAAGACCGAGGTCAACTGCTCCAGCGGCGCCACGAATTCGGCCTGCCAGCGCGCCCGTCCGGCCTGCGTGGACAGATCGATCGCAATGCGCTCGCCACGCACATCGAAGCTCAGTGCGTGGGCCGGTGGCGCCAGTTCCAGGGGGTCGACCAGCACGATCACCACCACCTCGTGATGCAAGGCCAGCCCCGACCAGCGCGTGGCAGAAATCCTGCTGGCGCTGCGCGCATCGGCCAGCACGGTCAGCCGCGCGCCCGGGCGCAGCAGCCGCGCGGCATGGTCCAGTGCCACCTCCAGGCCCGCGTCGCCGGACGGTGGCTGGGCATACCAGCGCGCCAAGGCATCCAGCACCGGCAACACGCCGCGTTGCCCCGAGCGCGGTGCAATCGGCGCCTCGCTGGCAGTGCCACGCAGCGCGGCGATCCGGTCGCCCTCCCGCTGCGCCAGCCACGCCGCGACCGCGCCGGCACGGGCGGCCTGCACCGATTTGTAGCGCACCCGCGTACCGAAGAAGAGCGCCGGCGCGGTATCGGCCACAATCAGGCTCAAGCGTTCGCGCTCGGCCTGGAACAATTTGGTGTGCGCGCGCCCGGTACGCGCGGTGACGCGCCAATCGATGTGCCGCGCATCGTCGCCAGCCACGTACTCGCGCGACTCGGCGTATTCCATTCCGCGCCCGCGCGTTGCCGCGGGCACCGGCCCGACCAGTCCATGGCGGCCACGCCCTGGCTGCCCGCGATGGATCGTGGTGCCGCGCAGCGCGATCAGCTCCGCCAGCGTCGGCCACAGTCCATCGCCGGCGATCGACGACGGCGCGGTGACAGGGGAAGAAGATGGCATCGAAGACATCGGATTCTGTTCAGAGGACGGCATACCTCGGCGACACGCTACCCGATCAGGGCAGCGGAATCTTTTCCAGCAGGGCGGCGACCAGACGTTCGCCATCCCAGCCTTCGGCGGTGGCTTCGTAGCTGGGCAGCACGCGATGACGCAGCACGTCCGGGGCGATTGCGCGGATATCGTCCGGGGTCACGTAATCGCGCCCGGCCAGCCATGCACGCGCACGTGCGCAGCGCTCCAGCGCAATCGACCCACGCGGGCTTGCGCCCCAGGCAATCCGCCGCGCCAATGCCGGGTCATAACGCTGGGCATCGCGCGACGCGAGCACGATCTCGATCAGATAGCGCTCCAGCTGCGGCGCCAGATGCACGTCCAGCACGACACGTCGCGCAGCAAAGACATCTTCCAGCGGAATCTTGTCGGGCACCGTCTCGTGCTTTTCCAGGGTATCGCGCGCGGCTTCACGTGCCAGACGCAGGATCTCGGCCTCGGCATCGGCCTGCGGATAGCCGATACGCACATGCATCAGGAAGCGATCCAGCTGCGCCTCGGGCAACGGGAACGTGCCCTCCTGCTCGATCGGGTTCTGCGTGGCCATCACCAGGAACAGCTGCGGCAACGCGTAGGTGTGCCGCCCGACGGTGACCTGGCGCTCGCCCATCGCTTCCAGCAGCGCCGACTGCACCTTGGCCGGTGCACGATTGATCTCGTCGGCCAGCAGGATCGGATGGAAGATCGGCCCGGGCATGAACTCGAACCGGCTGTCCTGCGGCCGCCAGATCTCGGTGCCGGTCAGATCGGAAGGCAGCAGATCCGGGGTGAACTGCACCCGCGCGAAATCCGCTTCAAGCCGCGAGGCCAAGGAACGGATCGCGGTGGTCTTGGCCAGACCGGGCGCGCCCTCGACAAGCAAATGACCATCGGCCAGCAAGGCGATCAGCAAGCGTTCGACCAGCGCAGACTGGCCCACGATGCGCTGTGTCAGCGACTCGCGCAGCAAGGTGAATTGACGATGCAACCGGTCCTCGGCGGGCGCGGCAGCGGCTTCTGGGGGCAACAGTGGCGGTGCGTTCATAGGCCCAGTGTGACCGATTCGAGCGCGATTGGTTCACTGCCTGCCAGGAAGATGTTCAGTGAGTGACCAGGGTCATGCTGCCGGCCACACCGCGGATGGCCGGCCCCTGCGGCACTCCGCAAGCCTTCCCGTTGGGGAAGGACATGGTTTCACCACGCCTTTAATCCGGAGCACACATGACAAAAAGAAGAAGGCCGCTTTCGCGGCCTTCCTTTGCATCCATAGTCTCCAGCGCGTTTACCGCGCTGCGTTTGCGACCCGCAATACCTTGGGAGTTACAAAGACCAGTAGCTCGGCTTTTTCCTTGCTACGCCCACGCTTCTTGAACAAATTGCCCAGGAACGGGATGTCTCCCAAAAATGGAACCTTCGAAACGCTTTCCCGATCAGTAAATTCGTAAACGCCACCGATCACCACCGTTTCACCATCTGCCACCAGAACCGCCGTATTGACTTCACGACGATTGATTTCCGGCACCGTGCCGTACTGCGGCAAGGTAATGAAACGGGCGACTTCGTCCTTCTTGACGTTCATATTGAGAAAGACGCGATTGTCATTGGTAATGGTTGGCGTCACTTTCAGCTCAAGCAGGACCTCCTTGAACTGTACGTTAGCCTGTGACCCACCGCCTGCAACACCCGCACCGCTGATTGTGACGTAACCGATCTCGCGGCCCTGCTTGATGACGCCTTCGCGCTGATTGGCAGTCACGATGCGCGGATTGGAAACGACTTCGCCTCGGCCTTCTTCCTGCATCGCCGACAGCTCGATATCCAGGTTGAAGTTCGAGCCTAACAGCGTATAGGCGAGTCCAGCCGCACCACTGTTCGTGAAGCCGCCAGCTCCCAGATCAACATTCAGACCAGAGGGAAACAGATGCGCCGGCAGCGTCGTGACCGTACCGCCGTTGGCTTGTTCCAAACGAGATTGTGCAGAGGTGTTGAGGTAATTGACGTTACTTTCCAGCGAGCCACTCAAGATACCCCGCCCCGTTGCACCGGTGACTCCGAATCGCGCACCAAGGTCGCGCGCAAACGTGTCCGTCGCGATCACAATACGGCTCTCGATCAACACCTGATCCACCGGGCGATCGATATGCGAGATCAGCTCGCGCATCTGCGCGACCTTCTTCGGAATATCGCTGATCATCAACGTATTGGTGCGCTCATCAGCAACCAGACGACCACGCGGCGACAAAAACCCGTTGTCTTGTTGCCCAGCACCGCCGCCACCGCCCTGACCACCACCGCCGCCACCAATCCCCTTGGCCTCCGTCAGCGCCTTGAAGATCACTGCTGCGTTGTGATAATTGATCTGCACGTAATCGGTGATCAGATCCTCGCGGTTTTCGATCGCGATGCGGGCGTCTTCCTTGTCCTGCTCGAACTTGGCCAGCTCCGGCTGCGGGGCGACCCATACCACACCGCCGTCGCGACGCTTGTCCAGGCCCTTGGCGCGCAGCACGATGTCCAGCGCCTGGTCCCACGGCACATTCATCAGCCGCAGCGTGACGTTGCCCTGCACGGTGTCGGAGGCGACGATGTTGAGGTTGGATTCCTCGGCGATCAGCTGCAGCACGGTGCGTACCGGTACGTCCTGGAAGTTGAACGTCACCGGGCGGCCGCTGTAACCGCGCGCAGCGATCTGCGCAGCGGCCTGGCTGACAGCTGCGGCGCTGACGCCCCCGACCGCGGGCTGGCCCTTGCGCGGAGTGATTTCGACCACGTATTCGTTGCCGGTCTGGTAGGCCAGCGAATCGAACGCGCCCTTGGTCGACAGCACCAGCTGCGAACCCGAACCGGACGGCTTGACCTCGACACGCTGCACCGGGGTTGCGAAGTCGGTGACGTTGAGCGGGCGCTGCAGTTCGGCAGGCAACCGCGCGTTGCTGATGTCGACCAGCACGTTGTCGCCCTGCGTCCGCAGATCCGGGCTGGCGCCCTGGCCGTCGAACTGCAGGATCAGACGACCCGTGCCATCCTCGCCCCGTTTGAAATCGATCTTGGACACCGCCAGGCTCGCCGGAGCGGTCTTGGCCGGATCCTGCGCGGGCTGCTTCAGTGCCGCCGCCGCGACCGCGCCACCACTCGCCAGCGCCAGCGCGAACCCCAACGCGCAGGCCCGAAGTGCCACGTGGCGTCGAACCGGACGCAGCCGCTGGGCATTGGAAAACGTCATCGTGCTATCCCCTATCACTTTATTGATCATCCAGCGCGAGCGCGGCCGGCCGTTCAAGCCATCCACCCGCACCGTCCGGCACAAGTTCAATCAGCTCGATGCGGTCTTCGTAGACCCCGGTGACCCGGCCATCGCTCTGTCCAAGATACACACCCGGCCGTACCCGGTAGGTCACCTTGTCCGGTGCCATGACCAGGGCGACCAGGCCCGCGCCGCCGCCAATGGTCCCCACCATGTCGAGGGCGTCGAGCGGGTAGGCTTCCAACGGCTCCTTGCGCCGGTTCGGGTCCGGACGCGTGCCATTGCCGCCTTCGGCACTGACCCAGGCATCGCTGAACGGGTCGCGCATCGACTGCGCCGCATATTCGAACGTCTCGAACTGCTGCATCACCGGCAATGGCTCCAACGGCGGCGCCGGACGTGCGCGCACTTCGGCAACCCAGGCTTCCAGGTTCGGCGCATCGCCCGGTGTGCTGGTCACACCGCGCGTACACGCCGGCAATACAGCCATTAGCGCCACGCAGGACAGGATCTTGAGCAGTCTCATGGTCATTGGCCGCCCTTCTTTGCAGCGTCGGCCGCAGCCTTCTCCTGCTCGGCCATTTCCTCATCGTCCAGATAACGATAGGTCTTGACCGTGCCGGACAGTTCCAGCGCCCCGCGCGGCGTGATGCCGGCCTTGGGGTCCTTCGGCTTGAGGTTGATGTCGTGCATGGTCAGGATCACCACGCGCGGCAGCGACGCCACACCGCTGACGAAGGCACCGAACTGGTGGTAACTGCCCACCATGCGCAGGGCGATCGGCTTTTCGGCGTAGAACTCCTTCGGCGACTCCGGGCCCGGCTGGAACAACTCGTTGGACAGGCCGCTGGACAGCGCGGTCTGCGAGATGTCGATGATCAGGTCCGGCATTTCGGTCTTGCTGGGCAACTGGCGCAGCATCTGCTGCAGCACCTGCTCCATCTGCGCGAGCTGCTGCTTGAGCGGCTCCAGATTCACCGCACGTCCCTGCTGGGTCTCGAACTCGGTGCGCAGCTGCGTTTCGGTGCCTTCCAGGGCTTCGAGTTCATCACGCTTGCCGCTGATCAACAGGAACCAGGCCAGCACCATGATGAACAGGCCGACCACCACGCAGAACACGATGCGCGCCTGCTGCGGCCAGCCGCCGATGTTGTTGAAATCCAGATCGCTGAGCTTGAATGCTTTCTTACTCATGACGCCGCCCCCTCCTGCGGCCGATTGGCTGGCGCCGACGCTGGCTGCACAGGTGCAGGCGCAGCGGCCGGCGGCGTCGCAGGCGCAGGCGCTGCGGGTGTCGCCGCTGGCGCGCCCGCAGGTGACGTCCCGGCCGGCGTTGCACCCGGCGCTTGCGCATCGACCGGCGCGGTGCCGTTCTTGTCAGCCTCGTTCGGATTGGCCAGCTTGACCTTGAGCGTGAACACGTACGGCAGCGTCTTGGTATCCATCGACGATGCAGCAGGCTGCCCGGTCTTGTCCTGGCTCTTGGCCTCGATGATCGACAGGTCCGGATTGGTCATCCAGCCCGAACCTTCCAGGTTGCGCATGTAGGCACTGACGCGCGCATTGGACTGCGAGCGACCTTCCAGGGTCAGGATATCGCCGTCCTGCTTGATGTTGGTCAAGGCCACGCCATCGGGAATGGTGCGCACCAGCGAATCGAACAGATGCACCATCTGCGAGCGATTGGCCTGCAGTTCCTCGATCACCTTCTTGCGGGCGAGCAGACGGTCCTTTTTCTTGTCGAGTTCCTTGATCTCTTCGTTCTGCGCCTTGACCTTGTCGATTTCGGTAGTCAGGAACGCATTGCGCTCGGTCTGGCCGCTGATCTGCACGTCGTAGTAGAACCAGATCAATCCAGACAGCAGCACCCCGCCCAACGCGGCAAAGCCCAGCATCGAATAGAACTCACGCTCGCGCGCCTTCCGGCGCTCGGCGCGCCAGGGCAATAGATTGATTCTTGCCATCAGTCAAAGCTCCTCAGGGCCAGGCCGGTGGCAATCATCAATGCAGGTGCATCCAGCGCCAGCGCATGGGCCTGGACCTTCGGGCCCAGCGTCATCTGCGCAAGCGGGTTGGCGACCACGGTGGTCACGCCGAGCTGCTCTTCCACCATTTCCGGCAGGCGCGACAGCGCCGCGCAACCACCGGCCAGCACGATGCAGTCGACGCGATTGAATTCGCTGCCCGCGTAGAAGAACTGCAGCAAACGGCTGATCTGCTGCACCGTCGCCTCCTTGAACGGCTCCAGCACTTCAACCTCGTAGCTTTCCGGCAAACCGCCCTGACGCTTGGCCAGGCCGGCTTCTTCGTAGGTCAGCCCGTACCGGCGCATCACCTCGTCGGTGAGCTGCTTGCCGCCGAAGACCTGCTCGCGGCTATACAGACTGCGACCGGCACGCAGCACGCTCAACGTGGTCATGGTCGCGCCGATGTCCACCAGCGCAACCACCCCATCGGCAGCCACTGGCAGCTCGCTGGCGACCAGCGCGAAGGCGTTTTCGACCGCGAAGGCCTCCACGTCCATGACCTTGGCGGTCAGGCCACCCAGTTCCAGCGCAGACTGGCGCAGTTCCACATTTTCCGAACGCGAGGCGGCCAGCAGCACCTGGACCATGTCCGGGCTGTTGGGCATCGGGCCGAGCACCTCGAAGTCGAGATTCACTTCCTCGATCGGGTACGGGATGTAATTGGTGGCCTCCAGTTCGACCTGGGCTTCCAGATCGCTGTCGTCCAGATCGGCCGGCATCGGGATCAACTTGGTGATCACCGCCGACCCGGCCACTGCCGCTGCGGCATTCTTGGCCTTGCTGCCGGAACGGTTGACGGCGCGACGAATGGCTTCGCCCACCGCCTCCACTTCGACGATGTTCTTTTCCACGACCGCATTCGGCGGCAACGGTTCTACCGCGTAATGTTCCACGCGGAAGCGGTTCCCGCTGCGCGACAGCTGCAAGAGCTTGACCGCAGTGGAACTGATATCGACACCGATAAGTGGCGACTGACTCTTGGGTAGAAGCCCCACGGAAACTCCCCTGCCGATGGGCACTTGGACGCTGTCTGCGCCCTCGTATTAATAATCAAATTTTAACAGTTGACAAGCCCTTCACGCGCAAGGCAATGGCCCCGCGACGTGATCCCCAGCGCTGTCTGCTGCGATCCCCAGAGTTCGGCCCCAGCCAAACCCGGCGTCATCTATACTCTGTGACCAAGAAATCTGCAATCGGAATCTCTTTTAACATGCCCCGTATTCGTCGTTGGCTGGGCTGGATCCTGGCCGCGTTCGTAGTGCTCGCCCTGCTTGGCGCTATTGCTGCCGGCGGCCTGTATTACGCCGTTTCCTCCAAGTTGCCGGACGTGCAGTCGCTCAAGCAGGTCGAGCTGCAGGAGCCGATGTACGTCTATTCCAGCGACGGTCGCCTGATGGCCGTCTATGGCGAGACCCGGCGCTACCCCATCCAGATGAAGGACGTGCCGCTGCGCCTGAAGCAGGCCTTCCTGGCGACCGAGGATGCGCGCTTCTACGAGCACGGCGGCGTGGATTACAAGGGCATCGCCCGCGCGGTGTGGCTGCTGACCAGCACCGACGCCAAGCGGGTGCCGGGTGGTTCGACCATCACCCAGCAGGTGGCGCGGCAATTCTTCCTCAGTTCCGAGTACAGCTACACCCGCAAGCTCGCCGAGATCCTGCTGGCGCGCAAGATCGAAAGTGAGCTGAGCAAGGACGAGATCTTCGAGCTGTATCTCAACAAGAGCTTCTTCGGCAACCGCGCCTACGGCGTGGGTGCAGCGGCCGAGTACTACTACGGCAAGAAGATGAGCGAACTGAGCCTGGACGAGATAGCCTCGCTGGCCGGCATCCCCAAGTTCCCGTCCAGCGGCAACCCGATCAGCAACCCGGAGCGTGCGCAGGAACGTCGCGATTACTACGTGCTGCAACGCATGGCCGACCTGGGCTTTGTCAGCCAGGCTGAAGCCGATGCCGCCAAGGCGGTGCCGATGCACGCAAAGCCGCACGAGCCACCGGTCGAGGTCTACGCCCCGTACGTGGCCGAGCTGGTACGTCAGGAAATGATCGCCAAGTACGGCGGCGATGTGCTCAACAAGGGTTACCACGTCACCACCACCATCGATGCCACCCTGCAGACCGGCGCTGATGCGGCGGTTGCCGAAGGCCTGCGCCTGTACGACCACCGGCATGGCTGGCATGGCGTGGAGCAGCATTTCGATGTCGCCGCCGATGCGGATGCAGCGGCACTGGCCAAGCATCTGTCGGGCGTATTCACCCAGGGCGGCCTGCGCGCGGTGATCGTGGCGCGCACTAATGCCGACGGCGGCGTGACCATCGTGCAGAGTGACAAGACCGAGCTGACCTTGCCGGCCAGCGCCAGCCGCTGGACCAACAAGACGCCGGCCAAGTTGCTGACGCGCGGCGACCTGACCCGCATCCGCGCCGGCGAGAAAGACGGCGAATGGATCATCGACCAGTTGCCGCGCGGCCAGGCCGCACTGGTCTCGCTGGACGCCAATAGCGGCGCGCTGCGCGCGCTGGTCGGCGGTTTCAGCTTTGCCGGCAACAAGTTCAACCGTGCCACCCAGGCGCGCCGCCAGCCGGGCTCGAGCTTCAAGCCGTTCGTGTATGCGGCTGCGTTCGAAAAGGGCTTCAATCCCGCCTCGATCGTGCTCGATGCGCCGGTCGTGTTCCGCGACCGTCGCGGCAAGACCTGGTCGCCGCAGAACGACGGCGGCGGCTTCCGCGGCCCGATGCGGCTGCGCGAGGCCTTGGTGCAATCGCGCAACCTGGTGTCGGTCCGCTTGCTGGACGCGATCAGCGTGGATTTCGCACGTAAATACATCAGCCAGTTCGGCTTCCAGGAAGCCGAGCTGCCGCCCAATCTGTCGATGTCACTGGGTACCGCGTCGCTGACGCCATTGTCGGTCGCGCGTGGCTATGCGGTGTTCGCCAACGGCGGTTCGCGTGTGGACACCTGGATCGTGGACGAGGTCAAGGACCGCGACGGCAATGTCGTCTTCAAGGAAGTGCCGGCAGTGGCCTGCCGTACCTGCGCGTTGCAGGGCGGCAATGTCGCACCGGTAAGCCAGGTGGTGGACGGTTTCAACTTCGGCGCCCCGGCGCTGCCCAAGTCGATCGAGCCCACCACGGCGACGCCGGCCACGCCAGCGGAGACCGCCCCGGCGGCCACTGTCGAAACCAAGATCGCGCCGCGCGCCATCGACGAGCGCACTGCCTACCAGCTGGTGTCGATGATGCGCGACGTGGTTCAGCGCGGCACCGGCACCGCAGCCAAGGTACTGGGGCGCGAGGACGTCGGCGGCAAGACCGGCTCGACCAATGATCACCGTGACGCCTGGTTCTCCGGTTTCGGCGGCCCCTACGCCACTACGGTATGGGTGGGCCGCGACGACTTCCGTTCGCTGGGCTATCGCGAGTACGGCGGCAAGGCCGCACTGCCGATCTGGATCGACTACATGCGCGTGGCCTTGAAGGACAAGCCGATCGCCGCCAACGACCCGCCCGACGGCATGACCCAGGCCACCATCAATGGCGCGGTGGAATGGGTGAAGAACGAGGACCTGGATCGCCTGCAGGATTACGACTACGGCCTGCAGGAGCAGCAGGACGAGAAGGCGTTCGATATTTTCTGAGTGCCGGGATTTGGGAATGGGGAATCGGAACGGCGCAGGCCGGCCGATTCCCTGGGTTCGACACGTAGCGGTAGCGATGGTGCAACGCATGCCATGGCGTGGTTGCTGTGATCGGACACTGTCCGTCGGGCCTGCGCCGTGTGACTTTCGCCACGCCGTCATGCCGCTGTTGTAGAGTCGAACCAGGTTCATGAGGGGAGCCCGGTCATGCATCACGCGCGCGAACACGCCGATACGCGAACCCGAGAACGTCGCCACCGTCTGGCGCATGAAGCAGCCCGACTGATGGCCGAAGGTGGCATCCGCGATTTCCATCAGGCCAAGCTCAAGGCAGCCAGCCGGCTGGGCATCCACGACGACGCATCGCTACCGCGCAATCGCGAGATCGAAGATGCACTGCGCGAACATCAAAGCCTGTTTGCCGGACCTGCGCACGGGCTGCGGCTGCGCCAGCGCCGCGAAGCCGCCTTGCGCGCGCTGGAGTTTCTCAGCCGGTTCCAGCCGCGCCTGACCGGCCCGGTGCTCGATGGCACGGCCGATGCCAATGCCCCGGTGCAATTGCAGCTGCACAGCGACGATGCCGATGCCGTGCAGCGGTTTCTGGAAGAACACCGCATCCCTGCCGAATTGCGGACGCGCCGGCTGCGCCTGGACCGCGAGCGGACTGCCGAGTTCCCGGTGTGGTTGTTCAGTGCCGAGGACCTGACCTTCGACCTGACCGTGCTGCCGTACGACGCCCTGCGCCAGGCGCCGTTGTCGCAGCTGGACGAAAAACCGATGCAGCGCGCCTCGGCCGCCCAGCTGCGTCAGCTGTTGGCAGAAGACGACGGTGGCCACGCCCCGCGACACGCGCGCTGATCGCCATACGACAGTACGCGCGACCGTGGGCATGACGCCCGCCCCGTAAAAGCAAACGCCCCGCAATGCGGGGCGTTCGTTCAAGCAGAAAACCGCAAGCGTTTAGCGCTTGGCGCTGTCGGTGTAGTCGCGCTTGTCGTAGCCGGTGTAGATCTGGCGCGGACGGCCGATCTTCATTTCCGGGTCGACCTGCTGCTCCAGCCAATGCGACACCCAGCCGGCGGTGCGTGCAATGGCGAACATCACGGTGAACATCTCCACCGGAATATTCAGCGCCTTGTAGATCAGGCCGGAATAGAAGTCGACGTTCGGGTACAGCTTGCGCTGCACGAAATAGTCGTCCTTCAGCGCGGCTTCTTCCAGCTTCAACGCCACTTCCAGCAGCGGATCGTTGACGCCCAGCTCGCCCAGCACCTTGTGGGTCATCTCGCGGATGATCTTGGCGCGTGGGTCGAAGTTCTTGTAGACGCGGTGACCGAAGCCCATCAAACGGAACGAGGAGTTCTTGTCCTTGGCCTTGGCCACGGCGGACTCGACGTTGTCGGCGGTGCCAATCTCTTCCAGCATCTTCAGCACGGCTTCGTTGGCGCCGCCGTGTGCCGGGCCCCACAGCGCGGTGATGCCCGCTGCGACCGAGGCGTACGGATTGGCACCGGTCGAACCAACCAGACGCACGGTCGAGGTCGAAGCATTCTGCTCGTGATCGGCATGCAGGATGAACAGCAGATCCAGCGCCTTGGCCACCACCGGATTGATCTCCAGCGGCTCGCTCGGCACTTCGAACATCATGTGCAGGAAGCGGTCGACGTAGTTGAGGTTGTTGCGCGGGTAGCGGATCGGCCAGCCGATCGAATAGCGGTACGCGGCAGCAGCCAGGGTCGGCACCTTGGCGATCAGACGGATGGCGGCCTGACGGCGCTGCTCCGGATCGTTGAGGTCCAGGGTGTCGTGATAGAACGCCGACAGCGAGGCGACCGAACCGGCCAGCATGGCCATCGGATGGGCGTCATGACGGAAGCCACCGAGGAAGTTCTTCAGCGACTCGTGCATCATCGTGTGATGCGTGACTTCGTGGTCGAACTTCTTGAACTCGTCCGCGGTCGGCAGCTCACCGTTCATCAGCAGGTACGAGACTTCGAGGAAGCTGGACTTCTCGGCCAACTGTTCGATCGGGTAGCCGCGATACAGCAACACGCCGTTGTCGCCATCAATGTAGGTGATGGCCGACTTGCAGCTGGCGGTGGCGGTGAAGCCCGAGTCGTAGGTGAACAGACCGGTTTCTTTGGTCAGCTTTGAGATATCGACGCAATCATTGCCAAGCGTGGGCTTGAGAACCGGCAGAACGACCGACTTGTCGCCGGCGTTGAGCGTGACCTGATCAAGATCGGACACTGTGTACGCTCCTTCAGTGGAAGGCGCCTGTCACCGGATGGGCAGGCACGTGATGGAAGTCCAGGGCATCGCCCCGGATCACGTCATTATCGCACAGCAGCATTTTGGCCGTCGCTTGGACAGAAGTCGTAGACGCCCCTATCGGAGGCGTGAAAACGAAGTTGCCAACGCCCCAAAAAACAACGGCCGCGCAATGCGCGGCCGCTGCCGGTACAGCCCGTCCTGCAAGCTCAGCGCGCGTAGCGCTTCTGGAACTTGTCGATCCGGCCGCCGGTGTCGATCACCTTGTGCTTGCCGGTATAGAACGGGTGCGAGGCCGAGGAGATATCCACCTTGATCAGCGGGTATTCCTGGCCGTCTTCCCACTTCACGGTCTCTTTCGAGCTCATGGTGGAACGGGTCAGAATCTTGAAATCGGACGTCACGTCGTGGAAGACGACGTCGTTGTAGCTGGGATGAACGTTATCTTTCATGGACTTGGCGCCGGGCTGCCTGGATAAGCCCGGCATTATAGCGGCCTCCAGACGCCCGGCGCAAGATCACCCTAACCCGCCGCCAGCGCCGCCCCGACCAGACCGTAGAACTGCCGGCGGTCGTATTCCAGCAGCAGGTTGGCATTGTCGGGCGTGCCACCCTGCCGGTTCCAGTCCACCAGGGTCATCCCGCGGGTATGCGTACCGGTCAACTCGACATGGACCGGGCGCTGCTCCAGCCGCTGGGCACCTTCCGGGTGCAGCGCAAACGCCATCGCCAGTGCGTCGGCGGCGTACCAGTACTCGCCGCGGCTGTCTTCGGACCACAGGCGGGTCTTGCGCGAGATTTCCTCGTAGAACCGTGCCTGCGCCGAGTCGGCCGCCAGCCATTGTTCGACATCGCGATGCAGCAGGCCGTGCGCGATGGTGGCTTCCCAGTCGGCCACGTCGAAACGCGGAAAGCCGCGGAACACGATATGCGCCGCTTCCGGGTCGAAGCCGATGTTGAATTCGGCCGCCGCGGTGATGTTGCCGTGCCCGGTCAGCGCCCCGCCCATCACCACCAGCCGCGCCACCCGCTGCGGCAGGGTCGGATCCAGCGTCAGCGCCAGCGCCAGATTGGTCAGCGGACCGAGTGCCACCAGCAGCAGTTCGCCGGCGTATTCGTGCGACAGGCGCAGGATGGCCAGCGCGGCGTGCTCCGTCTCGGCAGTACGCCTGGCCGGCGCCAGGCCGACATCGCCAAAGCCGTCGACACCATGCACATGCGCCGCGTCTACCGACGGGTGCAGCAGCGGCTGCGGGCAACCCGCGTAGACCGGCACATCCTCACGCCCGGCAATCTCGCAAACCTTCAAGGCATTGCGCACGGTGTGCTCCAGGCCGACGTTGCCGGCAGCGATGGTCAGGCCAACGACGTCATGCCGGGGGTCGTTGAAGGCCATCAGCAAGGCCAGCGCGTCGTCCACGCCCGGGTCGGTGTCGATCAGCAGCGGTATCTTTTTTGTCATGGGATTGAAGATTGGGCATTCGGGATTCGTTGCCGCATCTTCGCAAGGATCAGCCGGCCAAGCGAATCACCGGGACGCCCAGGACGCAGCAGCCCTGCCTTTACGATTCCCGATTCCCGATTCCCGATTCCCCAATCCCCGCCGCTCAAGCAGCGGCATAACGCACCGCACTGCCGATCCAGCGCGCGACCACACGGTCGGCAATCTCCGGCGCTTCGGCCAGCAGCCGCTCGGCAAGCACCTGCACGCGCGGCAGCAGCCCGGCATCGCGGCTGAGATCGGCGATGCGGAAACTGGCCAGGCCGGTCTGGCGGGTGCCCAGCAATTCGCCGGGGCCGCGCAACTCCAGATCCTTTTCCGCGATCACGAAGCCGTCGTTGGTCTGGCGCATGGTTTCCAGGCGTTGCCGCGCCATCATCGATAGCGGGGCCTGATACAGCAGCACGCAACTGGACGCGGCCGCGCCGCGGCCGACCCGGCCGCGCAACTGGTGCAACTGCGCCAGACCCAGGCGCTCGGCATTCTCGATGATCATCAGCGAGGCATTGGGCACGTCCACGCCGACCTCGATCACCGTGGTGGCCACCAGCAGATCGGTGCGGCCTTGCTTGAAATCCAGCATGGCCTTCTGTTTTTCGGCCGCTTTCATGCGCCCGTGCACCAGCGCCACACGCACCCCGGGCAATTGCGCGGATAGGGCTTCGAAGGTGACCTCCGCCGCCTGCGCTTCGATCCTTGGCGGGCCACTGGGCGCGCCCTTGCCGGGCTCCTCGCTTTCTTCGATCAAGGTGCACACCCAGTAGGCCTGGCGCCCTTCGGCGCAAGCCGCGCGGATGCGCTCGACCAGCTCCGGCCGACGCTCGGCACTGAGCACGATGGTCTGCACCGGCGTGCGCCCGGGCGGGAGTTCGTCGATGGCCGAGACATCCAGATCCGCATAGGTGGACATCGCCAGGGTGCGCGGGATCGGCGTGGCGGTCATCACCAACTGATGCGGCACGCTGCCGGCGGCCGCACCCTTGTCGCGCAAGGCCAGGCGCTGATGTACGCCGAAGCGGTGCTGCTCATCGATGATGGCCAGCGCGAGATCGTGGAAGACCACCGCCTCCTGCATCAAGGCGTGCGTGCCGACCACCACCTGCGCCTGGCCGGAGGCCACCTCGGCCATCGCCGCGGCGCGCGCCTTGCCGGTGACCTTGCCGGCCAGCCAGACAATGCGCACGCCCAGCGGTTCCAGCCAGCCGCGCAGATTGGTGAGGTGCTGCTCGGCCAGCAGCTCGGTCGGCGCGGCCAGTGCGACCTGCTTGCCCTGCTCCACCGCCAGCATCGCCGCCAATGCGGCAACCACGGTCTTGCCGCTGCCGACATCGCCCTGCACCAGCCGCAGCATCGGCGACGGCTTGGCCAGGTCGCGGGCAATCTGTGCGAACACGCGCTGCTGCGCGCCGGTGAGCTGGAACGGCAATGCCGCACGCAGTTGCTGCACCAGGGTGCCGTTGCCCGGCAGCAGCGGCGCGCGGAAGCGCTGCAGGGCGATGCGCTGGCGGCGCAGGCTGAGCTGATGCGCCAGCAGTTCTTCGATCGCCAGACGCTGCTGGGCCGGATGCCCACCGGCGAGCAACTGCTGCGGGTCGGTGTTCACCGGCGGGCGATGCATGGTCAGCAGCGCGGCGCGCAGCGAGGGCAGTTGTTGGTCCTGCAACCAGTGCGGCGGCAGCAGTTCTAGCGCGGCCTCTTCCGGCAACCGCTCCAGCGCCTGGCCGATGAGCTTGCGCAGCGTGGCCGGGCCCACGCCTTCCAGGACCGGATAGACCGGGTCCAGGCTGTCGCCCAGCCCGGCATCCTCGCCCGGTGCCAGCACGCGGTAACTGGGATGCACGATTTCCCAGCCGTTCTGCCCCGGTTTGGGCGTGCCGAACACCCGCAACCGCGCGCCCGGTACGAACTGCGCGACCTGCGCCGCGCGGAAATGGAAGAAGCGCAGCACCACGCTGCCATGCGACTCGTCCGAGACCGCCACCCGCAACATCGGCCGGTAACGGAAGCCGCGCTCCACCGCGTCCACACGCCCTTCGATCTGCGCCGGCACACCGCCTTGCAGCTGCGCGATCGTGGTCAGCCGCGTGCGGTCTTCGTAGCGCAACGGCAGATGCAACCACAGATCCTGCAGCGTCAAAATGCCGCGCGCAGCGAATTTCTCGGCCACTCTCGGGCCGACGCCGGGCAGGCTGGCAAGCGAGGCCTGGCCTGCGACGGCCAGGCGTGGGGTGACGGTCGCTGCGCGCGGCACGGCAGGGCGCTCGGATCAGCCGAGCTGGATCAGTCGAGCACCATCACCGCATCGACCTCGAAGCCGGCGCCCTTGGGCAGGCTGGAGACCTCGATGGTCGAACGCGCGGGGAACGGCGCCTGGAAATACTCCTGCATCACCGCATTGACGGCGGCGAACTGGCCCAGATCGGTGAGGTACAGGCCCAGTCGCACGATCCTGTCGAGCGAGCCGCCGGCCGCCTCCGCAACTGCCTTGAGGTTGTCGAACGCGCGGCGTGCCTGCGCGCCGATGTCGCCGGGCACGATCTCGCCGGTGGCCGGGTCCAGCGGGATCTGCCCGGAGAAATACACGGTGTTGCCGGCGCGCACGGCCTGGGAATACGGACCGATGGCGGCAGGCGCCTGATCGGTATGGATGATCTGGGACATGGGAACTCCACTGCAAAGGTGTGTGCAGCAGTTTAGGCGTTTGTGCGGATTTGCTCGACTGTTGCGCACGATCTTGTTGCGGCGCGTCTTGCAAAGCTCGCTGGACACCGTGCTGCCGTGTCAAACAGATTGCGCGGCAATGGCGGCGTGGAGCCGGACCATGCACGCGCACGACGCATGCCACGTGCTGTCGCACCGGACGTGAGGGGGGCGACTCTCAACGCACGCCCTTCCCTGGCGCGGCCTCGGTGCTGCCTGTCGGCAGGATATGGAGTCCTTACTGCCGCCCCACGCTCTGCACCACATGCAGGCGCCGCAGCCGGCGCATCACCTCGGCCAGATGGCGGCGGTCGCGCACCTGGATGTTGAAGCGCAGCACTGCGGCATTGAAATCACGGTCCAGGTAATCCACGCGTTCGATATTGGACTGGCTTTGCGCGATTGCCGCGGCCAACTGGGCCAGCACGCCGGTGCGGTTTTCCACCTCGACGATCAGGGCGGTGTCGTAGTCGCCACTGACGCTGGAATCCCAGTCGATCGGCACCCAGCGCTCGGGCGACTTGCGCAGCTCGGCCAGGTTCGGGCAATCCAGGCGGTGCACCACGATGCCCTTGCCGGCGGTGTGGTAGCCCATGATTTCGTCGCCGGGAATCGGCTGGCAACAGTTGGCGAAGCTGATCACGCCACGCTCGCTGCCGTCGATCAGGATCTTTTCGTGCGAATGCTTGGAGTGGCCGCCACCGCGCAATTCGGCGTAGGCCATCAGTGCCTGCGCGGCCTGGGTCGGCATCCAGTTGCCCAGCGCCACATCGGCCAGCAGCGCTTCCAGGCGTGGATAGCGATGCTCGGTGAGGAAGGCATCCAGGCGCCCCTTGGGCAAGCGTTCCAGCGAGCTGTCCATCGCTTCCAGCGCGCGATCGAGCATGCGGTGGCCGAGCTGCACGGCATCTTCGTGTTCGAGCTGCTTGAGCTGGTGGCGGATCGCGGTACGCGCCTTGCTGCTGACCACGAACTCCAGCCACTGCGGCTTGGGCGTGGCCGAGCGCGCGGTGATGATCTCCACCGCCTGGCCGCTGACCAGCTTGGTGCGCAGCGGCACCAGTTTCTTGTCCACCCGCGAGGCGACCGCACGGTTGCCCACGTCGGTGTGCACCGCGTAGGCGAAATCCAGTGCGGTGGAGTTGCGCGGCAACGCCAGGATCTTGCCCTTGGGCGTGAACAGGTAGACCTCGTCCGGGAACAGGTCGACCTTGACGTTGTCCAGGAACTCCAGCGACGAGCCTGCCGCGCGCTGCGAATCGATCAGCTCCACGATCCAGTCGTGCGCACGGCTCTGCGCGCTATTGGGCGAGGCCGAGCCGACCTTGTAGGTCCAGTGCGCGGCCACGCCGCGTTCGGCGATCAGGTCCATCTCCTCGGTGCGGATCTGCACCTCGATCGGCGAGCCGTACGGGCCGAACAACACGGTGTGCAGCGACTGATAGCCGTTGGCCTTGGGGATGGCGATGAAATCGCGGAAGCGACCGTCCAGCGGCTTGAAGGTGGCGTGCACCGCGCCCAGCGCGTGATAGCAATCGGCCACCGAGCGCACCACCAGCCGGAAGCCGAACACATCCATCACCTGGTCGAAGGACTTGTTCTCTTCGTGCATCTTGGAATAGATGCTCCAGGGCGTCTTGATGCGGCTGACCAGGCGATGTTCCAGCCCTTCCTTGGCCAGCCGCTGCGACAGCTGCACCTCCACCTGCGCCATCGATTCGCGCCGCACCACCGGCTGGCTGCGGATATGTTTTTCGATGATGGCGTGACGCCACGGATACAGCGCGCGGAAGCCCAGGTTCTGCAGCTCGGACTTGATCAGGCTCATGCCCAGGCGCTGGGCGATCGGCGCGTAGATATCCAGCGTTTCGCGCGCGATGCGGCTACGCGCTTCGCTGCTCTGCGCGCCCAGCGTGCGCATGTTGTGCAGGCGATCGGCCAGCTTGATCATTATCACGCGCAGGTCGCGCGACATCGCCAGCAGCATCTTGCGGAAGCTTTCCGCCGCCGCTTCCTGGCGGTCGCGGAACTTGAGCTTGTCCAGCTTGGTGACGCCATCGACCAGCTCGGCCACCGCTTCGCCAAATTCCGACGCCAGCTCCTCGCGGGTCAGCGGGGTGTCTTCGATGGTGTCGTGCAGGATCGCGGCGATCAGCGATTCCATGTCCAGGCCGAGCTCGGCGAGCACGCCGGCCACCGCAACCGGATGGGTAATGTACGGCTCGCCCGACTTGCGGGTCTGGCCGGCATGCGCGGTGGCGCCCACTTCCCAGGCACGGCGCAGGATCGGCAGCTGCTCCTTGGGAAGGTAGCTGGCCGCGCGTTCGAGGTGCAGGACGTAGTCGGGGATGGCCTGGTCGGAAGACGGAGACGTCACGACGGTCGCCTGGGCAGTGGGGCCTGGGTTCATGCCGGAAGACTATGCCAGCAACGCAGTCACGGCAAACGTTTGCACGCTGCACGCAGCAAAGCGGGCCTGAAACGGAAACAGCCCGCACGCGGCGGGCTGTTCAGATCGATCGCAGCGATGCGGACGATCAATCGTCGTTCTTGGACATGTCTTCGTCGGCGACGACTTCGGCAGCGGCCCATTCCAGCGCTTCGCGTTCGGCGCGCTCGCGCTCGGCCTTCTCGACTTCGTCGATCAGCGCGTTGTCGATCCGGCGTGCGGCGATCTCGCGCAGTGCCATCACGGTGGGCTTGTCGCTGGCGTCGGCATTTTCGATCAACGGCTGCACGCCGTTGGCGAGCTGACGGGCGCGCTTGGACGCCATCATGACCAGCTCGAAACGGTTGTTCACGACTTCCAGGCAATCTTCTACGGTAATGCGGGCCATGCGGGCTCCCGGCGACCAGCAACGGCCGCGCATCGAATGAGGGAAAGGGGGCGGAGTGTACGCCCGGGCCGCTGTCACGGCAACCTGGGCCTATTCAGTTTCCTTTGGAATCAGGGATTTGAGCCGATCAGTCCAGCAGCGCCCGGATCAACTCCGCATGTCGCTGCTGTTGCGCCTGCCGGCGCAGCCGGCTGGCGGTGAAGATCGCGCACATCTCCGAGACAGCCGTGTCGAAGGTCTCGTTGATGATCACGTAATCGAATTCCTCGAAGTGCAGCATCTCTTCGCGGGCGGCGGCCAGACGCTGCGCCATCACGTCCTCGCTGTCCTGCCCGCGCTTGCGCATGCGCTCGTCCAGCGCCTGGCGCGACGGCGGCAGGATGAACACGCTGACCGCGTCAGGCACTTTCTGGCGCACCTGGCGCGCGCCCTGCCAGTCGATCTCCAGCAGCACGTCGTGACCGGCGGCCAGCTGCGGCTCCACCGACTGCCGCGCGGTGCCCTTCCAGTCGCCATGCACCAACGCGTATTCGAAGAAGTCGCCCGCCTCGATCATGCCCTGGAACTCGTCGGCGGAGACGAAATGGTAGTGCTCGGCATGCCGCTCGCCCGGCCGCGGCGCGCGCGAGGTGAACGAGATCGACAAGGCGATCTTGGGATCACGCGCCAGGGTGGCGTTGACGATGCTGCTCTTGCCGGCGCCGGAAGGGGCCGCAACGATATAGAGGGTGCCGCGCATTTTAGGGAATAGAGAGTCGGAAATTGAGAATGGGGCACCGCGCCAAGCAAGCAGGCCAGGGGTGAATCGTACCTGCTTTGACGATTCCCCATTCCCGATTGCCTATTCCCGGCTACTCGATGTTCTGCACCTGCTCGCGGATCTGGTCGATCAGCACCTTCAGATCCACGGCGGCGTTGGAGGTGCGGCTGTCCACCGACTTGGAGCCGAGCGTGTTGGCTTCGCGGTTGAATTCCTGCAGCAGGAAGTCCAGGCGACGGCCGACCGGCTCGCGCTGCCTGAGCACGCGGCGGATCTCGGCGATGTGGCTGGACAGGCGGTCGAGCTCTTCGTCCACGTCCAGCTTCTGCAGCCACAGCACCAGTTCCTGTTCGGCGCGACCGGGATCGACCGGATGCGGCAGATCGGCCAGACGGGCGGCCAGCTTGGCACGCTGCCCTTCGCGGATGACGGGAATCAGCGTGCGCACCTCGGCGGCGATGCGTTCGATCGCATCGACCCGCTCGCTGATCGCCTCGGCCAGCTTGCCGCCTTCGCGCTCGCGCGCGGCGACGAAACTGTCCACCACCTCGTCCAGCAATGCCAGGGCCTGCGCCTGCAACGCCGGTGCGTCCACGTCCTGCACCTGCAGCACGCCGGGCAGCTGCAGCAGATCGGTGAAGCCGACCTGCAGCTTGGGGAACATGCCGTCAAGGCGGGTGGCCAGTGCGCCCAGTTCCTGCAGCAGCGATTCGTTGACGGCCAGGGTCTGCGCGTTGTCCGGCGCGCGCAGGCGCAACGCCAGATCCAGCTTGCCGCGGCTGTTTTTCGCCGCCACGCGCTCGCGCAGCAGCGGCTCCAGCGCGCGCAGTTCTTCGGGCAGGCGCACGCCCACTTCCAGAAACCGATGGTTGACCGAGCGCAGCTCGCAGCCGAGCGTGCCCCAGGGCGTGATGCGTTCGCCACCAGCAAACGCGGTCATGCTTCGAATCATCGTCAGTCCCGTACCTTCAAAGCGCGAATGGTACCCTAGCGGCCCGCGCTGGCTGACCGCCCCGCCACGCGCCGCCCCAGACCCACCTCCCGACTTCCGGACTCATCGCATGACCTTTTCCCGTCCCAGCGGCCGCACGGCCGACCAGCTGCGCCCGGTGCGCATCGAACGCGCCTTCACCCGTCACGCCGAAGGCTCGGTGCTGGTCAGCTTCGGCGACACCCGCGTGCTGTGCACCGCCAGCGTGGAAAACCGCGTACCCGGATTCCTGCGCGGCAAGGGCGAAGGCTGGGTGACCGCCGAATACGGCATGCTGCCGCGCTCCACCCACACCCGGTCCGATCGCGAAGCCGCGCGCGGCAAGCAGGGTGGCCGCACGCTGGAAATCCAGCGCCTGATCGGCCGCGCACTGCGCGCCTGCGTGGATCGCAATGCCCTGGGCGAGCGCACCATCACCCTGGACTGCGACGTGCTGCAGGCCGATGGCGGCACCCGCACCGCCGCAATCACCGGCGCCTACGTGGCGCTGGCCGATGCGGTGAACCTGCTGCTCAAGCGTGGCGACATCAAGAAGCATCCGCTGATCGGCGCCGTGGCCGCGGTGTCGGTGGGCATCTATCGCGGCGAGCCGGTGCTGGATCTGGACTACCCCGAAGACAGCGACTGCGACACCGACATGAATGTGGTGATGAACGACGGCGGCGGCTTCATCGAGCTGCAGGGCACCGCCGAAGGCCACGCCTTCAGCCGCGACGAACTCAACGCGCTGCTCGCACTCGCCGAACAAGGCATGAGCGAACTGTTCGCGCTGCAACGCGCTGCGCTGGCCGGATGAGCCGGCGCATCGCCCTGACCACCTTGCTGGTCGCCGATTACGATGCGGCGATCGCCTGGTACACCGGTGCGCTGGGGTTCCAAATACTGGAGGATCGCGCACTTGGCGACGGCAAGCGTTGGGTGGTGATCGGCCCGGGCAGCGCGCAGGACGCCGGCTTGCTGCTCGCGCAGCCGGCCGACGCCGCTCAGCGCGCGCGCATCGGCGACCAGACCGGTGGGCGGGTGGATCATTTTCTCTACACCGACGACTTCTGGCGCGACCACGCGACGATGCAGGCGTTCGGGGTGGAATTCCTGGAACCCCCGCGCGAGGAACCGTACGGCACGGTCGTGGTGTTCCGCGATCTGTACGGCACCAAGTGGGACCTGCTGGAGCCCAAGCAATGAAACAACTGGTCCTGGCCAGCGGCAACGCCGGCAAGCTGGAAGAACTGCGCGCCATGCTCGCCGACCTGCCGCTGCGCATCGTGGCGCAAGGCGAGCTCGGCGTGGACGATGTGCCGGAAACCGGCCTGACCTTCGTCGAGAACGCCCTGATCAAGGCGCGCCATGCCAGCGCGGTCACCGGCCTGCCGGCACTGGCCGACGACTCCGGCCTGATCGTCGATGCGCTCGGCGGCGCACCCGGCCTGTACAGCGCGCGCTACGCTGGCAGCCCGACCGATGCGCAGGCCAACAACGCCAAGTTGCTCGATGCCATGCGCGCAGTGCCGGCCGAGCGCCGCAGCGCGCGGTTCTACGCGGTGATCGTGCTGCTGCGTCACCCGGAAGATCCGCAGCCGCTGATCGCCGAAGGCAGCTGGGAAGGGGTGATCACCACCGAACCGCGTGGCGATGGCGGCTTCGGCTACAACCCGGTGTTCCTGGATCCGGTGCATGGCCTGACCGCTGCGGAAATGGATACCGCGTTGAAGAACCGGCTGAGTCACCGTGCGGTGGCATTGGCCACGTTGCAGCACAAGCTGCACGCCCTGTCGCTGTGAACGATGGCCTGATGCAGTGCCCGACCTGATTCCACCGCCGCTGTCGCTGTACGTGCACCTGCCCTGGTGCGTGCGCAAATGCCCGTACTGCGACTTCAATTCGCATGCAGCCAAGGGCGTGCTGCCGTTCGAAGACTATGTGGATGCGTTGATCCGCGATCTGGATGCGGATCTGCCCCTGGTGTGGGGACGTGTGGTGCATTCGGTGTTCTTCGGTGGCGGCACGCCGAGCCTGTTTCCGCCCCAGGCGATCGACCGGTTTCTGCAGGCGGCTGCTGCGCGACTGCGCTTCGCACCGAATCTGGAGATCACCCTGGAAACCAATCCAGGCACCGCCGAGCATGGCCGCTTCGACGGCTATCGCGCCGCCGGCGTGAACCGCCTGAGCTTCGGTGTGCAGACCTTCGACGATGTAGCGCTGCAGCGGCTGGGTCGCATCCACGACAGTGCCGAGGCCGAGCGTGCGATCAAGCTGGCGCAGGATGCCGGCTACGATAATTTCAACATCGACCTGATGTATGCACTGCCCGAGCAGACCCTGGCGCAGGCCGAGCGCGATCTCGAACGCGCCTTCGCGCTGCAGCCCACCCACATGTCGCATTACCAGCTCACGCTGGAGCCGAACACGGTGTTCTTTGCGCGGCCGCCCAAGGGCATTCCCGACGACGATGCGGCCTGGGACATGCAGGAACATTGCCAGCGTCTGCTGGCCGAGGCCGGCTACGCGCAGTACGAGGTGAGCGCCTACGCCAGGCCCGGGCGGCAATGCGCGCACAACCTCAATTACTGGCGCTTCGGCGATTACCTGGGCATCGGCGCCGGGGCGCACGGCAAGATCAGTTCCGGCGCCGAACAGCACGTCTTGCGACGCTGGAAGCACAAACATCCGCAGAGTTACCTGGCCAGCGCCGGCAGTGCGGCGTCGATCGGCGGCGACGAGATCGTGCCGCGCGAGCGACTGCCGTTCGAATACATGCTCAACCTGTTGCGCCTGCACGAGGGCTTCGCTCTGCGCGACTTCGAAGTCTCCACCGGGCTGGCGGCGTCGGTCATCGACCTGCCCGTGGCGCGCGCGATTGCGCGGGGCTGGATGACCAAGCAGGACGGACGCGTAGTGCCGACCGAGCTGGGCCGCCGCTTCACCAATGACGTGGTCGAGCTGTTCCTGGCCTGACCGCGGCAATCGCATGGCTGCACTACATAGCCGTCACGCCGCACCATGATTCGGTAGCGCACGCGACGCCCTGGCGCGTAGATTCATCGATCTAGCGCCACGCGCGTCTCCCGCATCAGGGCGGCGACCGCATCCGGCAACGCGCTTCTTGCGGCCGCGCAGTCGCTGACCGATGGAAAAACATGCTAAATAACGCACGCCTCGCACCGAGCCCGCCTCCCCGGATGTCCACTCCCGCCTTTTCCCTGCAGCACACGCCCAGCGGTCCGATCGCCGATGCGCCGGTTTCCGTGCGCGGGCGACGCCTGCTTGCCGCACTGCACGCGCACTGCATGCAAGCGCTCAGCGGGCCGCTACGGCTGACCATCGTCGAGCTGGAACGCGAGCTGCTGCAGCAGGCCGAGCATGCACGCAACAGCCAGATCCAGAGCGAGACCTATGCGCAGATGCGCGGCCTGCGCGATCACATCGATCGATTTCCGCAGGCGTTCCTGCAGCAGCTGGCGCAGGACCTGGCCGCGTTGCGCGATCGCCCGTCGCTGACACCAGCAGCCGATGCATCGGCGCATCCGCAGATGCTCACCCTGGTGGAAGACACCGATATCGATCGCGATATCGTGCTCAACGAGATTGCGCGTCGCGAGACCTCCCGCCGCGCCGATGCGCTGCAATTGCTGGCACAGCGATTGGCGGTGATCGGCGCGGTGCCCGAATTCGAACTGGAAGCAGTGCCGCTGGGCCCGTACGCCTTGTGCCGCTTGCTGCGCCAGTGCGGCCAAACGCTGGGACTGAGCCTGGATGGGCAGCTGACGCTCTACCGCGTGTTCGAGCGTCAGGTGATCGAGCGTTTGAACGATCTGTACGAGCGTGCCAACGGCGCACTGGCGCAGGAAGGCATCCTGCCGGGACTGATCTATCACCCGTATCTGGTCAAACCCACCCAGGTGCAGACCCGGCGCGCCACGCCTGCATCAGCCACCGCAGCGAAGGATGCTGCGGCCACCAGTGGGCGCGCGACGCCGCCGCGCAACGGGCGACCAGCAACCGGCTGGAGCGGGCAGTCCGCACCGACACCGTGGCAGAGCGCCTTGCTGGATCCGCCCGCTGTTCCGATGACACTGGCAACGGCGACCTACGGTGAGCAGGCGACACCTGCACTGAGCGATGCAGTACAGGCGCTGGGCGGCCTGATGTTGTCGGCGCGGCAGTCGCAGGCGGCGGGCAACGTTGGCGCAGCTGCGAATCAAAGCTCTGCAGATCACGGCGCAGCGCCTGCGGCTAGCACGCAGGCAACACCTGAAAAAGCATCTCCCCAGCGTGCCTCCACGGCCGTGCCCAAAGCCGCCCTCGGCGACGCACTGGCCAGCCTGCAGGGCGCGCTGGCGGCGCAGGCAGCGGCATCGACGCAGCCCACCGGCATCGATGCGGTGCAGCGCCAGGTGCTGGCGTTGCTGCGGGCCCAACACGGCCCCGACGCCGCGCTGTCGCCGCAGGACACCGACACCTTCGATCTGCTCGGCCTGCTCTACGCGCAGATGCAATGCGAGGTCCGCCCGCAGACCCCGGCGCAGGCCCTGCTCGCCAAATTGCAGGTCCCGGTGGTGCGCGCGGCGTTGGCCGATACGCATTTCTTCGTGCGCGACCAGCACCCGGTGCGCGAATTGCTCAACACCGTGGCCGAGTCCGGCGCGGTATGGCTGGGCGAAGACGACGTCGACCCGCAGCTGCTGCTCAAGCTGGGCAGCGCGGTAGACAGGATCGTCAACGACTATCAGGGCGACGAGGCCGTCTTCGCCGCAGCCAACGACGAGATCCAGACGCATCTGCGCACGCTGGCGCGCAAGGCCGAGGTCGCCGAGCGGCGCCATGTGGATGCCGCGCGCGGCAAGGAGCGGCTGGAGTCGGCCAAGCAGCAGGCGGAGGCGCGTATCGAGGACCTGTGCGAGCACAGCGCCCCGCCGCGCTTCGTGCAGGCGCTGCTGCGTCAGGCGTGGTCGGACGTGCTCACGCTGACGCTGCTGCGCCAAGGCGAGCAATCGCCCGAATGGGACGAGCGCCAGGCGCTGACCGCGCGCATCGCCGAAGTCACCTGCCTCAGCAAGGGGCAACCCACCGACACCGCGCTCGGTGGCGAGGTCGAAACCGCGCTGCTGCAGGTCGGCTATCACCACGACGAAGCGGCGGCGATCGCGCGGCGCCTGTCCACGCCGGGCGGCGAGGACGAGATGACCTCGCGCACCGAGCTCACCGCCAGGCTCAAGGCGCGCACGCGGCTGGGCGACCAAGGCGATAGCGCATCGCGCAGCGACATCGCCACCGCGCGCGCGCCGGCCGAGGAGGCGTGCTACACGCAGCTACGCAGCCTGCCGTTCGGCAGCTGGTTCGAGTTCGTGATCAACCAGCAGGGCGACCTGCGCCGGCAACGGCTGTCCTGGTACAGCCCGATGACCGGCAACGCACTGTTCGTCAATCAGCGTGGGCAAAAGGTCGGCGAGCAATCGCTGGATGGCCTGGCGCGGCTGATGGCCGGCGGCCAGGCGCGCCTGCTGATCGAAGAGAAGTCGCGCCTGATCGACCGCGCCTGGCATGCCACCGTGCGCACGCTGCGCAGCCTGGCTGGCCAGGCACCCGCTACGGAGGTCAAGCCATGATCCAGGACACCCGCCGCGCACCACGCCGCCAGCCTTCTGACCTGGTACCGGTGACCGACATGCTCAGCGAGGCGCAGATCGGCCGGGTCGGCAATGTCTCGGAAACCGGCATGCTGCTATTGGCCTCGGTTCCGCTGCAGGACGATGCCCTGTATCAATTGCGCTTCAGCCTGCCCGAGCGCATCGGCCGTGCAACCGAGATCGACGTCGGCGTGCATCTGTTGTGGACCGAAGCCGCGCACGCACCCGGACAGGCCTGGGCTGGCTTCCGCTTCCTGACCATGTCCGAGCCGCATCGCCAACGCCTGCGCGCCTGGATCGCCGAGGAACACATGCTGAGCTGAGGGACAGCTTCACCACGATTACGGCAAAATTGCGTCCTGTCTTTGCATTGCCGATCGAGTCCCGCATGCCCCAGCCGTCCTTGAGCCACATGTATTCCGACCACCTGCGCACGCTGACCGCGCGCGCCGATGAGGCGCTGCAACGCGGTGGCTTCGACCACCTGGTCGTGCCCAGCGGCAGCCTGCATTACCAGGTGTTTGACGACCGCGATTACCCGTACGCGGTCAATCCGCAGTTCAAGGCCTGGGTGCCGCTGACGCGGGTGCCCGACAGCTGGCTGGTCTACACACCGGGCAAGCGCCCGACGCTGATCTTCTGCCAGCCATTGGACTATTGGCATGTGGTGCCCGACGCCCCCAGTGGCTGGTGGGTCGAACACTGCGACATCCACATCATCCGCACCCCGGACCAGGCCCTGGCGCTGCTGCCCAGGCAGATCGAACGTTGCGCCATCCTGGGCGAGGCGCAGAGCGCGCTCGGTGCCTATGTGCCGAACAATCCGCAGCCGGCGCTCGATTACCTGGAGTATCAGCGCGCCTTCAAGACGCCCTACGAACTGACCTTGCTGCGCATCGCCCAGCAACTGGCGGTACGCGGCCATCGCGCCGCCGAAGCGGCTTTCCGCGCCGGCCAGAGCGAATTCGGCATCCACATGGCCTATTGCGCCGCCGTCGGCCAGGACGCCAACGAGCTGCCCTACGGCAACATCATCGCGCTCAACGAGCACGGCGCGGTGCTGCACTACACCGAACTCGGCCAGCAGCCGCCGCAGCCGCTGCGCAGCTTCCTGATCGATGCCGGTGCTTCGGCCTACGGCTATGCCAGCGACATCACCCGCACCTATGCCGCCGACCCCGGCAGCGAATTCCAGGCCCTGATCGATGCAGTGGATGCCGCACAGGTGCGCATGGGCCAGAGCGTGCGCGCCGGGTTGGATTACAAGCAGTTGCACGTGGATGCCCATCTGGCCCTGATGGGCATCCTCAAGGACTTCGGCATCCTCACCGTGTCGCCGGAAGCCGCGCTCGCCACCGGCGTCAGCGCGGCATTCTTCCCGCACGGGCTGGGCCATCTGATCGGCCTGCAGGTGCACGACGTGGCAGGCTTTGCGGCCAGCGACCGCGGCGGCCGCATCGAACGCCCCGCCGGCCACCCGTATCTGCGCCTGACCCGCGTGCTGGAAGCGGGCATGGTGGTCACCATCGAACCGGGCGTGTACTTCATCGACATGTTGCTGGACGAAGTGAAGAAGAACGGCCACGCCGCCAGCGTCGACTGGGCACGCATTGCGCAGTTCAAACCCTACGGCGGCATCCGTATCGAAGACGAGGTGGTGTGCACCGATGGCGCGCCCGAAAACCTGACCCGCCCGGTGTTTGCCGCCCCTGAGTCATTTTGCACAGCACGGAGCATTGCCATGCACGATCCACGCCAACCCTCGCATCCCGACCATCCGATGTATCAACAGATCCAGCGCGGCGTGCATGCAATCGATGCGGCACATGGACGCGCACCCGACCAGACCAGCGACCGGCTCAGCGCGGCGCTGTTGCCGCTGGCCAAGGAAGGCGGCCTGTCGCGCGTGGACCACGTGCTGATGAGCGAGGCCAACCATCGCGGCGTGCACGGTGGCGAAAACGTGTTCGTGGTGCAGGGCGACCCGGCCAACCCAGCGCATCTGCGCGCGCACATGAAGACCGAACAGGCATTGAACACGCCGGAAGCGCAGTCGTTCGCACGCGCGCAGCAACTGGTGACGCCAGGCGAACAGGTCCAGCAGCCCGAACGCACCCAGACACCACAACTGGGCCAGTAGAACGGCCCGCAGCACAGCGGCCGGGCGCCTCATGTTTGCAAGGCGCCCGGCGAAGCGCGCGTCGAGCGACGCCGCCGCCCTCAGCCGAATACGCCGCGCAATCCCAACCAAACCGGCCGTGCGCGGGTCGCGTGCAGGGCAATGCACCGATCCAGACCAGGACGGCTCATCGCGGCATGACCGCGCTATGCGCGCAACGCGTCGCGGTCCGCCATCTCCGCTTCGATCTCGTCTGCGCTGCGCGCCAGCGCATCGGTCAGCACCCGATGGCCGTCGGCGGTGATCAGCACATTGTCTTCGGTGCGGATGCCGATGCCGCGCCACCTGGCCTCCACCGTGGTGTCGTCGGCGGAGATGTAGAGCCCCGGCTCGATGGTGAACACCATGCCGGGCTCGAGCAGACGCGAGTCGCCAGCCAACCGGTAGTCGCCCACATCGTGCACATCCAGCCCCAGCCAGTGGCCGGTCTTGTGCCGATAGAAACGCTTGTAATGACCGTCGGCGATATTGCGCTCCAGCTTGCCCTTGAGCAGGCCGAGCTGCAGCAGTCCTTCGGTCAGGGTCTGCACCGCGGCCAGATGGCCGGCTTCGTAGGGCACGCCGGGGCGCGCCTGCGCCAGCGCGGCAGCCTGCGCAGCGCCGACCAGATCGTGCAGCGCACGCTGCGCCGGGGTGAAATGGCCGTTGACCGGAAAGGTGCGGGTGATATCGGCCGCGTAACCGCGGTACTCGGCGCCGGCATCGATCAGCACCAGTTCGCCATCGCGGCTGCGCGCATTGTTGGCGCGGTAGTGCAGCACGCAGGCATTACTGCCGGTGCCGACGATGCTGCCGTACGCCGGCCACGCATCGGCGGCGCGGAACGCGCACTCCACCTCGGCCTGCAGTTCGTACTCGTGCACACCCGGCCGCGCCAGCCGCATGGCGGCACGATGCGCGCGCACGCTGACGTCGGCGGCGTGCTGCATCAAGGCGATTTCGTCGCGCGACTTGAACAGCCGCTGCTCGTGCAGCAGATGCCCGAGCTCGAGGAATTCGTGCGGCGGCTGCGCGCCGTGGCGCACCTGCTCGCGCACGCGCTTGAGCCAGCCGATCAGCTTGAGGTCGAAATCGACATCGCGCCCGAAGTGGTAATAGACGCGGCTGCGCCCTTCCAGCAGGCCCGGCAGGATCTCGTCGACATCGTCGATGGGATAGGCATCGTCCATGCCGTAGCGCTCCACCGCGCCTTCCTGGCCCTCGCGCGGGCCATCCCAGGCCTCACGCTCGGCATCGCGCTCGCGGCAGAACAGGATCGCCTCGCCATGCTTGCGACCCGGCACCAGCACCAGCACCGCTTCCGGCTCGGGGAAGCCGCTCAGATACCAGAAATCCGAATCCTGCCGGTACGGGTAGTGGGTGTCGTGGCTACGCACCCGCTCGGGCGCGGCCGGCAGGATCAGGATGGCCTGATCGCCGGCCATCTGCATCAGCTGCTTGCGCCGACGCGCGTACTCGGCCGCGCCGATCCCGGTGAGTTTCTTCATGGCGGTCGTGCGGTCAGTTCAGACGTTGGCGGAAGCGCGGCCCCATCACGCAGTCGCCATGCAGCAACAGCACTGCCACGCGCACAAACTCCTCGATCTCCGCCAGGGCAGTGTCGTCTTCGTCGGCCGCATCGAAATCGTCGCTGGACGCCTGCGCCAGCCGCGCCAGGTCCTGCAGCGCCTCTTCGCCCTCTTCGGTCAGCGCCGGGCGCTGCTGCGCCGCCAGGCCGAAGCCGCCCAGAAAGGCGCGGCACCAGTCGAACAAGGCATCGGTGCGCGCCGCCAGCGGTGCGCCGTCGTCGATCAGCAGTAGTTCGAAGGCGAAATCGCGGTCTTCCAGCTGCGCCACCGTGGCCTGCCGCATCTGGTCCAGCGCCCCGCCCTGCCTGGGCGCCACCTGCGCGGTGTCGGCCAAAATGCGCGCCAGCCAGTCGCCGCTGTCGGCACCGCCACCGGAGAGCCACCCGCACAGCCCGCCATGCAACTCCGCTGCGGAGGAAGCCAACTCCAGCTGGCGACTTTCGTTTTGCACCGCGGTTACATCAGGCAGATCCATCGGGTCATCCAGGCTGGGAACAGGAGGTGCCGGCACATGGGCCGACGATTTGACTTCCCAGTGTATCAAGGCACCCCGCGTCGGCCGCCAGCGGCGCGTTTCATACGGGTTCCACGCGTGTGACGCCGGCCGCGCCGGGCGCGGTGCAAGCCCTTGTCGGGATTGGCCTGACGGCGGGTAAGCGGGCTGCGATCGGGCGCTTGACCGCCGCGCGCACGCGCCCCTATCGTGAGCGCATGGACAACGCCGCTGCCCTCGCCCAGATCCGCGCACTTGCCGCCCGTGTGGAGGCCCTGGTCGAGCGCAGCCAGCGGTTGACCGACGAGAACCGCAGCCTGCGTCACCAGCAGGAGCAGTTGATCGGCGAGCGCGCGCAATTGCTGACCAAGAACGAACAGGCGCGCTCGCGCGTGGAAGCGATGATCGTGCGGTTGAAATCCCTGGAGCAGCACACGTGAGCAACAACGAGCCGGTCAGCGTGCGTATTCTGGATCGTGAATACACCGTTGGCGTCACCGCCGACGAACGCGAGAGCCTCACCGCTGCGGCGCGCCTGCTGGACCTGCGCATGCGCGAGATTCGCGGCAGCAATCGCATGGCGGCAGTGGACCGCGTTGCGGTGCTGGCCGCACTCAACCTGGCGCACGAATTGCAGCAGCTGCGCGATCAGCAAGCGCTATACGACCGTGAATTGGCCAACACGCTAGACAGCTTGAATCGCCGCCTGGACAGCGTGCCCGACACGCCGCGTTGAGGTGCAGTTCGCACTGTCGTCGCAAATATGAACTTTCAATTGCGCCGGCCGACGAATGGGCTAGCCATCGCGCAGCAGAGGTCTATACTTCACCTGCGTTCTCTGCTGTAAACGACAGCGTGCAAAACATTCGCCTTGTCCCTTAATTACGACCACGGGGGCGCGACGAAGCCGGGAGTGCAAGTCCGCCTTGTAGCGGGAAGCCCGATGGCCTCACAACGTCCCCACTTGAACCCCGGGTTCAAGGTCGTTTCGCCCGCATCGTTCACGGCGGAGAATGCAAATCTGAAACGGCGCCTTCGGGCGCCGTTTCTTTTTGTGTGCCTGAAACATCCGGCATGTGCACGCAGCGTGGCTGCGCCACTGCTGCGATCACTGCGCCCGGACATGATGCGCGCATGCGCGACGCGCAACCCGGCCACCGCTTCACGCACATGCGCCCAGCGACAGGCCAGAGCCGTGCAGGAGCTGGAAATCCGTCGATACACACGCACTAGGCAGGCGCATCCACGCCATCGACAATACCGGCCTGCCTATCGCTGCGAGACGCCATGACCGACGACCGAGACGCCTTGCGCCAGCAGTTGCGTGCGCTGCGCCGCAGCCTGCCCGCAGCGCAGCGCCTGGCAGCCGCCGATGCGCTGGCCGAGCGCCTGCTGGCGCTGCCGTTCGCGCCGCAGACCGGTGCGGTGGCCGGGTACTGGGCAATGGATGGCGAAATCGCGCTGCACCGCTGGCAACTGAGCCTGCCGGCCGGCGTGCGCTATTGCCTGCCGGTGCTGGACGGGCGCGTCCTGCGCTTTGCGCCGTGGCGGCCGGGCCAGGGGCTGGTCAGCAACCGCTACGGCATCCCCGAGCCGGACGTGGCGCGCGCCGAGCTGCTTGCACCCGAGGAGATGACGCTGGTGGTGACGCCGTTGACCGGCTTCGACGCGCAGTGCCGGCGGCTGGGCATGGGGGGCGGCTGGTATGATCGCAGCTTCGCGTTCCGGCACCGCCAGACGCCGCCGCCCTGGCTGGTCGGCGTCGGCTTCGCCGCGCAGCAGCTACCCGCCCTGCCCACCGAATCCTGGGACGTGGCGGTGGATGCGATCTGCACCGAACACGCCACCTTCCTGAAAGACGACGCCGTTTCCGTATGACTGCCCGCAAGCGCTACTGGTTGATGAAGTCCGAGCCGGACACGTTTTCCATCGATGATCTGGAGCGGGTCGGCACCGAACCGTGGAACGGCGTGCGCAACTACCAGGCGCGCAACTTCATGCGCGACGGCATGCATGTCGGCGATGGGGTGTTGTTCTACCACTCCAACTGCAAGGTGCCCGGCATTGTCGGCATCGCCAAGGTCGCCAGCGCGGCATATCCGGACGACACCCAGTTCGATCCCAAGTCCGACTACCACGACCCCAAGGCCACCCGCGAAGATCCGCGCTGGATGCTGGTGGACGTGGCCTTCGAGCGCAAACTCACGCGCACGATCGCACTGGACGAAATCAAGCAGCAGGCCGACGCCCTGGGCGAAGGCTTCCCACTGATCGCCCGCGGCAACCGCCTGTCGATCCTGCCGGTGACCGCCGCGCAGTGGAAATTGTTGCTGGCGATGGAATAGCCGGGAGTAGAGATTCGGGATTTGAGATTTGCAAATCCCCACTCAGCCCAGCCGCTCTTGCGATTCCCCAATCCCGATTCCTGATTCCTGATTCCTGATTCCTGATTCCTGATTCCTGATTCCTGATTCCTGATTCCTGATTCCTGATTCCTGATTCCCCAATCCCGAGCCCCCAAATGTCCGAAGCAAAACGCCTGGCCGCCGAGAAAGCGATCGATTACGTGGAAGACGGCATGATCGTCGGGGTCGGTACCGGTTCGACGGTGGCCTACTTCATCGATGCCTTGGGCCGCATCAGCCACCGCATCAAGGGGGCGGTGTCCAGCTCCGAGCAGAGCAGCGCGCAGCTCAGGCGCCACGGCATCGAGGTGCTGGATCTCAACCACACCGGCAATCTGTCGCTGTACGTGGATGGCGCCGACGAGTGCGACCCGAACCGTTGCCTGATCAAGGGCGGCGGCGCGGCGTTGACGCGCGAGAAGATCATTGTCGAGGCCAGCGAGCGCTTCATCTGCATCGTCGACCCGAGCAAGCAGGTGCCGGTGCTAGGCAATTTCCCGCTGCCGGTGGAAGTGATTCCGATGGCGCGCAGCCTGGTGGCCCGCCAGATCCTGGCGCTCACCGGTGGTCAGCCGGTATGGCGCGATGGCGTGGTCACCGACAACGGCAACGTGGTGCTGGACGTGCACAACCTGCAGATCACCGACCCGGTGGCGCTGGAGCGCAGCTTGAACCAGATTCCCGGCGTGGTCTGCGTGGGCCTGTTCGCGCGTCGCCCGGCCGATGTGGTGATCGTCGGTGGCGAGCCGCCGCGGGTGATCTGAGCGATCGCGTGCAAGCACGCGCATACGCAGTTGCGGCCCGCGTTGCGAAGCGACAGCGGGCCGGACTCCCGTCACCTGCGATGACGGTACGCCGCACCACAGCGGCTTGACGCACGCGGCCGCTTGGCAGATGGTGCGGCATCCCCGCCCACTGGTATGCCGCATGCGCCGTCTTTGCCTCCTCGCCCTTGCGTTGTTGATCCTGCTCAGCGGCTGCGCCAGCGGCGGCGGCACATGGGTGGAACTGGCCGGCACGCGCTACCAGGTGGAGCTGGCGCAGAACGATGCCGACCGCGCCAAAGGCCTGATGTTTCGCGATGCCATGGCCGACGATCACGGCATGCTGTTCGTCCACGACCGCCAGGAACCGCTGGCGTACTGGATGAAGAACACCAAGATCGCGCTGGATATCCTGTATTTCGACAATGAGCGCCGGCTGGTCTCGCAGCAGCGCGACGTGCCGCCGTGTTCGGCCGGCGACGCCTGCCCGCCCTACCCCAGCAAGCGCCCGGCCCGTTACGTGCTGGAACTCAATGCCGGCCAGGCCGCCAGGCTCAACCTGCAGGACGGCGCCAGCCTGACCCTGAGCCCGGACATCCCAAAGCTCAAGTGAATCTCACGCGACAGGCCGTGCCTGTCAGGAAGTACCGGACTTGAACCACGCGCCGCTTGCCGACACTCTTGGCAGCATGGTCGACATGCTCCCACTTCCCCATTGGACCGCGCTCGCCAGCCTGGACGACGACGCAGTGCCGTTGATGTCCACCGCGCTGCTGATCGCGCGTGACGAGTATCCGCAGCTGGACGCCGAGCTGTACGACACGCTGGTGCAAAGCCACGTCGAGCACCTGCGCCGCGAGGTGGAGGCGATCGACCTGTGGCCGCTGAAGATGGCCGCGGTCAATCGCTACCTGTTCGACGAGCTGGGCTATTCGGGCAATCACGACGAGTACTACGACCCGCGCAACAGCTACCTCAACCAGGTCTTCGAGCGCCGGCTGGGCAACCCGATCTCGCTAGCGATGGTGCAGATCGAAGTTGCGCGCCGGTTGGGCATTCCACTGGCGGGCGTGTCGTTTCCCGGGCATTTCCTGGTGCGTTTGCCAGTGGACGACGGCGTGCTGGTCATGGATCCGTTCAACGGCGGCCGCCCGCTGGGCGTGGACGAGCTGCGCGAGCGCGCGCGTCCGCACCTGGGTGGCGAGATCCCCGACGACCGCGCCCTGGCGCAGATCCTCGACCCCGCGCCGCACCGCGCGATCCTGATCCGCATCCTGCGCAATCTGCACGGCGTCTACGCCGATGCCGAGCACTGGGACCGCGCCGCGCGCAGTGCCGACCGCATCCTGAAGCTGGTGCCGGACCAGCCCGAGGCACTACGCGATCGCGGCATGGCCTATCTGCATCTGGGTCACCGCAACGGTGCCCGCCACGATCTGTCGCGCTACCTGCAGCTCAACCCCAGTGCGCAGGATGCGGCCAATCTACATGAGCATCTGGTCGAGCTGAACAGTCAGCGCGCGCGCGCACACTGAAACCACAGCTTGCCGCTTCGTCATCAGCGCCCGCCCGAACGGACGCAGGCGATGTTGTGGCGCGAAAAACGCAGCAACACAGCTGAGCAACCAGGGCCTCAGTCGATCTCGACCATCTCGAAATCGTCCTTGGTCACGCCGCAATCGGGGCAGGTCCAGGTCTCGGGAACGTCCTGCCAGGCGGTGCCCGGGGCGATGCCTTCTTCGGGGATGCCGTCGGCCTCGTGGTAGAGAAACTTGCAGACGACGCACATCCAGGTGCGGTAGGTGGTCGTGGATGTCTCGCTCATCGGATAATCGCGGTCACGCAACGGTGGGACTGCATTGTCCCATCCCACCCACCGCTTCCGGAAGCGCTGCCATGCCCGACCTGCACAACGCCCGCGGCGTCTACCTCATCACACCCGACGAGCCCGACACCGCCCGCCTGATCGCGCGCACCTTGCCGCTGCTGCCCGCTGTCGCCTGGCTGCAGTACCGCAACAAGCAGGCCACCGCGGCGCTGCGACTGGAGCAGGCTGGCGCGCTGCACGAGGCCTGCGCAGCGCACGCCGTGCCGTTGATCATCAACGACGATGCGCAACTGGCGTTGCAGGTGGGCGCGCAGGGCGTGCACCTGGGCGAAGACGATGGCGAGGCGGCAGTGGCGCGTGAACTATTGGGCGAACAGGCCATCATCGGGGTGTCGTGCTACGACGAGATCGCGCGCGCGCGCACAGCGGTCGCGGCCGGTGCCAGCTATGTGGCCTTCGGTGCGTTCTTCCCGACCACCACCAAGGTGACGACACGTCGCGCAACGTCGGCGTTGCTGCAGCAAGCCGCAGCGCTGGGAGTGCCGCGCGTGGCGATCGGTGGCATCGCGGCTGCGCAGGTGCCTGGCTTGGTGGCTGCAGGTGCCGAATTGATTGCGGTGGTCAGCGGCGTGTACGCCGCGCCGGACCCGCTCGCAGCAGTACAGGCATATCGGGCCGGGTTTGCACGCTAGCGTGGCTGACAGACGACAGAAGTTACCGGCGACACGCGCAAGCGAAGACGCAAGAGACCGATACTCGAGTCGAAGCATCGTTGCGTCGTTTATTAGATGCAGTCAAAAGCTCGTTGGGTCGAGGACGCATTGCCCTCACCGCTCGCGGGACACGCCGTGAATCCGTCCGTGGAGGCTCCTTGGCGGCATCCTTGCAGCCGAGGGTCCCGCAATTGGCAAGGACACCGCACCAGGAAATTTGCCGGCTGTTTTCTTGAGAGCTTGTTACTCGGCTTGCGGTGGCAGATCAGACGTTTGCAGGTCGCGTGTTGAAAGCCTTTCCACTTGCCCGGCTTGCGATAGGAAGGTGGCGGGAAGCTGGTTGACGCATAGTGATTCGACCAGCGCCCGCCATGCCATGCTTGCAACCACGCACACCGACCATCTTGACCGGTCCTTGCCCGCCCACCGTCGCGGGACCTTACGCGGCATGGATGCCGCGTAAGAGCCTACAAGGACGTACTTGCGG
>NZ_JAJGQM010000041.1 GCF_020784175.1 Xanthomonas campestris pv. asclepiadis | reverse complement strand
GCCCAAACTGCCAGAATCCGAACAGATAAGGCTCTGGCGCGGCATCCATGCCGCTCAAGGTCCCGCGACGGTGGGCGAGCAAGGACCTGTCGAGAGGGTCGGTGTGCATGGTCTTTTGTAAAGCAACCAGCAAACTATCTGGTGCGGTGTCCTCGCCGGTTGCGGGACCGTGTGGCGGCATGGATGCCGCCACCGAGCCCCCAGGGACGGATTCACGGCGTGTCCCGCGAGCGGTGAGGACACCGCGCCCTCGACGCTGTCAGTTTGCTGCAGGACCCTTCATGGCCGGAAAGGAGAGTCCTGGCGATGCTCAGTCGCCGTGCGGCGCTTGCGCCATTGTGCGCTGCGCATGCGCTGCCAGCCCCACATCCGTCAGCACCGCGAATTGGCGCTCGCCGCGCGCTTCCACCTGGATCCAGCCCGGACCGGGGTGACCGTCCAGGCTGGCGCTGCCCAACCACGCCAGAGTGCGCAACAGGACGCTCATGCGCACGCCCAGCTGCTTGCACAACCGGGCCAGCGACACGCCCTCCGGCGTGTCGGCCAACGCAACAAGCAACTGCGCGGTGAGCTGTGGATCAGCGGACAAGCACCGCTCCGATGTCGCGCGGCGCCGCATCGGCGGTTTCGGCGCGGTGCGGCAGCACGATGACCGGAATCGACTTGGAGGTGGGCGTACGCGCTTCGTCGGCGAAGCTGGACAGCGGCACCAATGCGTTGGTTTCCGGGTAGTACGCCGCCAGACAGCCGCGCGGGATGTTGTAGTCCACCAGCAGGAAGCGGCGCGCCTCGCGATGCACACCGTCCTCGCACAGGCTCTCCAGATCCACCCAATCGCCGGCCTTCATGTTCAATGCCGCGATGTCCGCGCCATTGATGAAAAGCACGCGGCGCTCCCCGAACACGCCGCGGTAGCGGTCGTCCAGCCCATAGATGGTGGTGTTGTATTGATCGTGCGAGCGCGTGGTGGCCAGCGTAAACACCATCTGCCCGGTGTGGCTGCGGCGTGCGCGATGGATCGGGTTGTCGGTCGGCACCGCGTGCGGCTTGAACACCGCGCGCTTTTCGGGTGTCACCCACTGGCGATCGCGCGCGGTATTGGACAGGCGGAAGCCGCCCGGCACACGTACGCGCTGATTGAAGTCGGCAAAATCGGGGAACACCTGGGCAATCAGGTCGCGAATGCGGTCGTAGTCGCCCACCAGCCAACGCCAGCGGATCGCACTGCGCGCACCCAGTGTCGCCTCGGCCAGGCGCGCGACGATCGCCGGCTCGGACAACAGCTCTGGCGAGGCCGGCGGATTGATGCCGGCCGACAGGTGCACCATGCTCATCGAGTCTTCCACCGTCACGCCTTGCGAGCCGGCGTCCTGGATGTCGATTTCGGTACGGCCCAGGCACGGCAGGATCAGCGCATCGCGGCCATGCACCAGATGGCTGCGATTGAGCTTGGTGGTGACATGCACGGTGAGTTCGCAATTGCGCAGCGCGCGATGCGTGGCGTCGGTATCCGGCGTGGCAGCGGCAAAATTGCCGCCCATTGCGAAGAACACCTTGCCGCGCCCGTCCAGCATCGCCTCGATCGCACCGACGGTGTCGAAACCGTCTTCGCGCGGCGGCGCAAAACCGAACACCGTCTGCAACTTGTCGAGAAACGCGGCCGGCGGCTTTTCGTAGATCATCATCGTGCGGTCGCCCTGCACGTTGCTATGCCCGCGCACCGGGCACACGCCCGCGCCCGGCCGGCCCAGATGGCCGCGCAGCAACAGCAGGTTGGTGATCATGTGGATGGTGGCCACCGAATGCTTGTGCTGGGTGATGCCCATGCCCCAGCAGGCGATCACGCGCTCGGCGTTGAGATAGAGTTCGCCGGCCTTGCGCAACGCCGCTTCGTCCAGTCCGGACTCTTCGACGATGGTGTCCCAGGATTCGCCATGCACCTCGGCAGCGAAGGCCTCGAAGTTGGCGGTGTGGGCGTCGATGAATTCCAGATCCAGCAGGCGCGGCGTGCCGTCGCGCTGGGCCTGGGCGTCGCGCTCCAGCACGTGCTTGATGATGCCCTTGACCGCGGCCAGGTCGCCGCCGATCTTGAGCTGGAAATAATCCGAGGCGATGCGGGTGGAGCCGCTGTGCAGCATCTCCAGCTTGTCCTGCGGGTCGGCGAACTTTTCCAGCCCGCGCTCGCGCAATGGATTGAACGCCGCAATCGCCGCACCGCGCTTGGAGGCCTGACGCAACTCGCCGAGCATGCGCGGGTGATTGGTGCCCGGGTTCTGACCGAAGATGAAGATCGCATCGGCCAGTTCGAAGTCGTGCAGCGACACCGTGCCCTTGCCCACGCCGATCTGCGAACGCAGCGCAGTTCCGGACGGCTCGTGGCACATATTGGAGCAGTCGGGGAAGTTGTTGGTGCCGAATTCGCGCACGAACAACTGATACAGGAAGGCCGCTTCGTTGCTGGTGCGCCCGGAGGTGTAGAAGATCGCCTCGTCCGGCGATGCCAGCCCGTTGAGGTGCCCGGCGATCTGCGCAAACGCCTCGTCCCAGCTCACCGGTACGTAGTGATCGGTGGCCGCGTCGTAACGCATCGGCTGGGTCAGCCGGCCCTGCCCTTCCAGCCAGTAGTCGCTGTACTGCGACAACAGGCTGACGCTGTGCGAGGCAAACAGCTCCGGCCCGGCGCGGCGCGCAGTGGACTCGGCGGCGACGGCCTTGGCGCCGTTCTCGCAGAACTCGAAGGTGGAGGTGTGGTCGCGGTCGGGCCAGGCGCAGCCGGGGCAGTCGAAACCGTCCGGCTGGTTGGCATGCAGCAGCGTCTTGGCGCCCTGCACCGCGATATCCTGTTCCATCAAGTGCTTGGCCACCGAGCGCAGTGCGCCCCAGCCGCCAGCGGGATTGTCGTATTGCTGGATGGTCTTCTTGCTCATGCGGGCTCTCCCACGGCGACGCCCAATTCCAGGCGCTGCGGATGGCTGTAAACGACACAATCGTGATCGCGGGCAAACCCGATCAGGGTCAGTCCCGCACTGTCGGCCAGGCTGATCGCCAGCGCAGTCGGTGCAGAAATCGCTGCGAGCAGCGGGATCCGGGCCTGCGCGGCTTTCATGGCCATCTCGTAACTGGCGCGGCTGGTCACCACCGCAAACCCGTGCGATGCATCGACGCGCGCACGCGCCAAGGCACCGATCAACTTGTCGAGCGCGTTATGCCGGCCGACATCCTCGCGCACGTAACGCACCACACCCTGTGCATCGGCCCAGCCGGCGGCATGCACCGCGCCGGTCTGCGCCGCGATCGGCTGCTGCGCATGCAGCGCATCCAGTGCACGCGCCAGGGCATCCACATCGATCTGCAACGCCGACTGCAGCACCGGCGGCACGCGCAGTACCGCCTCGATCGATTCGTTGCCGCATACCCCGCAACCGCTGCGTCCATCCAGATTGCGCCGCCGCTGGTCCAGCGCGGCGGCACGCTCGGGCGGAATCTCGATCTGCAGCGAGGCGCCTTCCAGAAAGGTCTCCACCGCCACCACGCGCAGATCCTGCGGATGATCGACGATGCCCTCGCTCAACGAAAACCCGAGTGCAAAATCCTCCAGGTCCTCCGGCGTGGCCATCATCACCGCGAACGGCACACCGTTGTAGTGGAAGGCGACCGGCATCTCGGCCGCCACCATGTCCTGCACCGTGGCGTTGCGACCGCCGCGGTGACGGACAACCGTGCGCACCACACTGCCGGCGCGCACGGAACGGGAAGACGGAAGTGTCATCTCATCTCAATGAAACAGCACGAAGGCTTTCTGCAGCGTGACCCAGATGCCGAACAGCATTGGGATACCGACCGCCAGCCAGGCAAACGCCACCAGTGCAGGATTACCACCATGCCCAATGCGCGCCATTTGCTCGGGCGGCAACATGCCATGCCCGCTGCGGTCCACTTTCTCGTGCGCCAGCTGCTTCTCGCGCGCCAGTTCGTCGGGCGTCATGAAGTGACGCGCGGCCACCGGACGCACCAACAGGTTGCAGATCAGACCGAGCACCAACATGCCGGCGAGGATGTACATGGTGGTGTTGTAGACCTGTGACGGCGGGCTGCCGTGGGCCAGCTGGTACTCACGCATGTAGCCGACGACCACCGGGCCGAGAATGCCGGCGGTGGCCCAGGCGGTCAGCAGACGGCCGTGGATGGCGCCCACCATCTGGGTGCCGAACAGGTCGGCCAGATACGCCGGGATGGTGGCAAACCCGCCGCCGTACATCGACAGGATGATGCAGAAGATGCCCACGAACAGCGCGATGCCGCCCACGCTGCCGGCCGACGGCGCCGCCGCATACAGGCAGATGCCCAGCACGAAGAACAGCGTGTAGGTGTTCTTGCGGCCGAGCTTGTCGGACATGCTGGCCCAGAAAAAGCGACCGCCGATGTTGAACAGGCTGAGCAGGCCAGTGAAGCCGGCCGCGATGGCCGCGATGCTGGCCAGCTGCGCCGTATCCAGGCTGCCGAAGCCGGCATCCACCCCGATCAGGCGGCCGCCGAACACTTCCTGCAGCATCGGCGAGGACATGCCGATCACGCCGATACCGGCTGACACGTTCAGGCACAGCACGCCCCACAGCAACCAGAACTGCGGGATGCCCCAGACCTTGCTCACGTGCACGTGGTTGGCCGTGATCATGGCGTTGTTGCTGGCCACCGGCGCGGTCCATCCGGCGGGGGTCCAGCCACTCGGCGGCACGCGGTAGCCGAACGCGCCGGCCATCATGAAGACGAAGTACAGCGCCGCCATCACCAGGAAGGTCTCCATCACGCCCACCGAGGTCGGCGTGGCGAAGTGGCGCATCAGCGCATCGGCCAGGGGGCTGCCGATCATCGCGCCGCCACCGAAGCCCATGATCGCCATGCCGGTCGCCATGCCGCGACGGTCCGGGAACCACTTGATCAATGTCGACACCGGCGAGATGTAGCCCAGGCCCAGACCGATACCGCCGATCACGCCCGAACCCAGCCACAGCATCCAGATCTGGTGGAAGTGGATGCCGGCCGCCGATATCACCAGCCCGCCGCACCAGCACAGCGCCGAGACCACACCGGCCTTGCGCGGGCCGGCACGTTCCAGCCAGCCGCCCCAGACCGCCGCCGAGCAGCCCAGCAGCACGAAGAACAACGTGTACATCCACTGCAGTTCGCTGATCTTCCAGTCACAGGTGGTGGCGACCATGCGCGCGAACAGGCCCATGTCGGCCGGGCATGCGATCGCTTCGGTGATGCCCAGCGCCTTGGACAGCGGCAGCCAGAACACGCTGAAGCCGTAGGCCATGCCGATACACAGATGGATCGCCAATGCCGCCGGCGGTACCAACCAACGATTGAACCCCGGACGCGCGACGATGCGCTCCTTGGACAGCAGGCCGGCGTCTGCGCCGTTGGCGCTCGCCACGGTGGACCCTTGTGTCATTCCCGTTCCCCTAAAAAGTACGATGAAGTGTGTCCGGAGCGCCTGACAGGACGCCTGCGCGCAGGTGGTGTCAGTGGTCCCGAAAACGATTGATGGCTGCGATCGATTGACGTGTTGCGATAAGGGCAGCGACGACTACCAGGCCCAACTGGCACTCGTCTGGCGCATCATCGGCGATCGTTGAATCTTTGCAATGCTTCGCCGCGCCCCGCAGCCGGTCAAACACCCGTCATGGCCCACGCCACAAGGCGTTCCCAGAGCTTAGCGGCAGACGCTGCGACTAATTGACTAGTCCGTGCGGATCGGCCTGTGCAGCTCCGGGAATCGTGCTCGCCGTCGCGCTCCGCCGGGTGACGGCCGACGCGCGGTGGCCGTGGAGTCGGACGCTCCCCAGCGACGGAGTCCGCCATGCACGACCACCCTCCGCGCGATGGCGCGCACGCGCTGCAGGCACCGGCGCACCTGGACGCGTTCTGGATGCCGTTCACCGCCAACCGCCAGTTCAAGGCGCGCCCGCGCCTGCTGGCCTCCGCTGCCGGCATGTACTACCGCGATGTCGACGGCCGCCAGATCCTGGACGGCACCGCCGGGCTGTGGTGCTGCAATGCCGGCCACGCACGCGAACGCATCGTGGCGGCGATCCGTGAGCAGGCCGGCACGCTGGATTTCGCCCCGACCTTTCAGATGGGTTCACCGCTGCCGTTCGTGCTGGCGCAGCGGCTGGCCGCGATCGCACCGCCGGGCCTGGGCCATGTGTTCTTCACCAACTCCGGCTCGGAGGCGGTCGATAGCGCGATGAAGATCGTCCTGGCCTACCACCGCCTGCGCGGCGAGGGCCAGCGCACCCGCTTCATCGGGCGCGAGAAGGCCTATCACGGGGTCGGCTTCGGCGGCATGTCGATCGGCGGACTGCCCAACAACCGCAAATGGTTCGGCCCCCTGCTGGCCGGCACCGACCATCTTCGTCATACGCTGGATCTGCAACGCAATGCCTACACGCGCGGGCTGCCGGCGCACGGCGCCGAGCTGGCCGACGATCTGGAACGCCTGATCACCCTGCACGATGCCTCGACCATTGCGGCGGTCTTCGTCGAGCCGGTATCCGGCTCGGCCGGGGTGATCCTGCCGCCGGAAGGCTATCTGCAGCGGCTGCGCGCCATCTGCGACCGCCACGGCATCGTGCTGGTGTTCGACGAGGTCATCACCGGCTTCGGCCGGGTCGGCGAGGCGTTCGCAGCGCAACGCTTCGGCGTCACGCCGGACCTGATCACCGCCGCCAAGGGGCTGACCAGCGGCAGCGTGCCGATGGGCGCGGTACTGGTGGCCGATGCGATCTTTGATGCCTTCATGCACGGCCCGCAGAACGCGATCGAGCTCTTCCACGGCTACACCTATTCCGGTCATCCGCTGGCCTGCGCCGCGGCGATCGCCACGCTGGACACCTACGCCGAGGAGAACCTGTTCGAGCGCGCGATCACGCTGGGCCAGCAATGGGAAGACGCGCTGCACAGCCTGCGCGGCTGCCGCACGTCATCGACATCCGCAACATCGGCCTGATCGGCGCGATCGAGCTGGCCCCGCGCGACGGCGCGCCGGGCGCACGCGGCTACGAAGTCTTCGAGCGCTGCTTCCACGACGGTGGCCTGCTGGTGCGCGTCACCGGCGATGTCATCGCGCTGTCGCCGCCGCTGATCGTCACCCCCGAGCAGATCGGGCAGATGGTCGAAACGCTGGGGAAGATCCTGCGCAGCACTGCCTGACGGCGACGGCACAGGCGCCCGCGTGTACCGTCCGCGCGCAGCCCGGTCAAGCGCGCAAAGCCGGAGCAGGCTCACTACAATGCCGGCCCCGCACTTCCCCGCAGTTGCCGCATGAACATCGTTGTCAAAGAAGAACTCAAGGCCTACATCGACCCGCTGACGCCCGACGAGCACGAGGCGCTGGAACGCAGCCTGCTGGCCGAGGGCTGCCGCGATGCGCTGGTGCTGTGGGGCGATGTGCTGGTGGATGGCCACAACCGCTACGGCATCTGCCAGAAGCACGGCCTGCCGTTCCAGACCGTGCAGAACCCGCGCTTCCAGTCGATGCAGGACGTGCACCTGTGGATGATCGAGCAGCACCTGGGCCGGCGCAGCGTGTCGGACTTCCAGCGTGGCGTGCTGGCGCTGCGCAAGCGCGAGATCCTGGCCGCGCGCCAGCGCAGCCAGCGCGATGCCGACGCCGCTGCGGAAGCGCCGGCGGTGGCCGACCCTGAGCAGCCGGCCACCGGCATCGACCACGACGCCACGCCGGCGGCCGCGGACAGCGACAGCCCGCCGTGGGAAGAAACCTCCACCCCGGTCAGCCGCGCCGAGCTGGCGCGCGAGGCCCGCCTGAGCAACAACCAGGTGGTGATGATCGAGCGCATCCACAAGCAGGCCGCCCCGGAAGTGGTGCAGGCGGTCAAGGCCGGCGAGATTTCGATCAGCGCCGCCGCTGCCGTGGCCACCCTGTCCGAGGACGAGCAACGCGCCGCTGCGCAGGCCGGCAAGGCCGAGCTCAAGCAGGCTGCCAAGCGCGTACGCGACGCCAAGCGCAAACCCAAGCCCGACGAGGCCGAAGGCGGCGAAGCCGAACGCCGCGACATGAAAGCTCTGCAACGCCGCGTCACCGAACTGGAAAACGAAAACGCCGCGCTGCAGGCCAAGGTGACCGCGCTGCAAGCGCAGCTGGAGCGCCTGCGCGGTTGAGTACCGGACGGTGCATCACCGTAGGAGCGCACCCGAGCGCGACCTGGCGTTCCCGGTAACCCCATCGCGCTCAGGCGCGCTCCTACAGAACCGATCGGCCCCCACCTCGAACGGCAACCGCGATCGCTGCAACCACCCGTAGGAGCGCACCCGGGCGCGACGTGGCCGTCCCGGTAACGCCGTCGCGCTCGGGCGCGCTCCTACAGAACCGATCAGCCGCTGCGCGAATGGCGACCGCGATCGCTGCAACCACCCCGTAGGAGCGTACCCGGGCGCGACGCGGCTGTCCCGGTAACGCCATCACGCTCAGGCGCGCTCCAACGGGACCATCACGCCCGGCCGTGGACATGCCCTGCTCCGGCGACTGGGTACACTTCGGACATGGAACCCAGCCTCAGCACTCCCCGTCCCGTCGATCCCCGTCGTGCCCAGCTGCAGCGCATGAAGCTGTTGGCAGTGGCCCTGTTGCTGGCCATGTTCGCCGGCTTCGTCGTCAGCCACCTGATGGGCGAGCAAGGCGTCTGGGCCTGGGTCTCGGCCTTCTGCGAAGCGGCCACGGTCGGCGCATTGGCCGACTGGTTCGCGGTGGTGGCCTTGTTCCGCCGCCCGATGGGCCTGCCGATCCCGCATACCGCCATCCTGCCGCGCGGCAAGGACCGTCTGGCCGATGGCCTGGCGGTGTTCGTGCGCGACCAGTTCCTCGCCCCGGATGCGTTGATGGACAAACTGCGCGTGTTCGACCCGGCCAGCCGCCTCGGCGAATGGCTGGCCAAACCCGAGCAGGCGCGCATGCTCGCGCAGATGGCGCGCAGCTGGATGCTGCAGGCACTGGAGCTGCTGGACGAGGCTGCGGTGCGCCGCGCGATCCAGCGCTTTGTGGTCGACCGTCTGCGCAAGTGGAATGCCGCCGCCACCGTCGGCGATATCATGGCCCTGCTCACCACCGATGGCCGGCACCAGAAATTGCTGGACGAGGTGCTGCTGCGCCTGGGCGAGTGGCTGGACCAGGAGCAGGTCAAGACGCGCGCCTCGGCGTTGATCGTGCGCTACGCGCGGCGCGAGTGGCCCAAGCTGGTCGGCACGGTGAACTGGGTCAAGCCGATCGAAGAGATCGGCGACAGCCTGGCCGACCGCATGGCGCGTGCGGCGATCGAGGAGTTGCAGGACATCCTCAAGACGCCCGAGCATCCAATCAGGCTCGACTATGAAGCGTGGCTGCAACGCTACATCGCGCGCCTGCGCGACGAGCCGGCCATGGCCGAGCGCGTGGAAGAACTCAAGCAACGCGCGATCGAACATCCGGCCCTGCAGGACTACGTGCAAGGTCTGTGGGGCGAGATCCGCGATGCGCTGCGCACCGACCTGGCACGTGAGGAATCGTCGATGGCCGCGCACATGGAGCGTTCCATGCAATCGCTCGGCCAGGCGTTGGCGCAGGATCCCTCGCTGCGTGAAGCGCTCAACCAGCACATGTTGCAGGCCGCCGACAAACTCACCACGCGCCTGCGCGCATCGGTGACCGAGCATATTGCGTCGACGATGAAAAGTTGGGACGAACGTCACCTCGTCGAACAATTGGAATTGGGTGTGGGCCGCGATCTGCAATACATTCGGTTCAATGGAACGTTGGTGGGGGGACTGATCGGTCTTGCCCTTCACGCATTGTCGATCTGGCTGGCGTTCTGATGCATTGGCAATGACGTTGATCGCCCACCGGAAACACGTGCAGTCACCGGGGAGACTGCACGCATTCTGATGATCGTCAGGCGCCACCACGAGGCCGACCTTGCCGTCGGCCAGCACACTGGGCACGCAACAGGCAAGGCAAAGGGACACAAATGCCGAATGGCCGCTGGGATCTGCGCAGAAAATACGGGCGCCGTGCGTCGATCGGGGCCCTGCTGATTCTCGCCGCAGGTTTGGTTGCCGCCATTTTCGCCGGCCTGTCGCTGCAGCGGCATAACGAGCTCGAGCGCGAGCAGCGTTTCGACTATGTCGTGCGCACGCTGACCCGCAATATCAGCGAGCGCATGTATACCTTCGAACACGGGCTGCGCGGCGCGCGCGGCGCGGTGATCGGCGCCGGCAAGGAGATCATCAGTCGCGACCGCTTCACCCTGTACAGCCGCTCGCGCGATTACGCGCGCGAGTTTCCCGGCGTACTGGGCTATGGCTACATCCATCGCGTGGCCCCCGCCGACGAAGAGGCATTCCTGCAGGCCGCCCGTGCCGACGGCGCACCGGACATCAAGCGGCGGCCGCTGGAGCCCTGGGACGGTGAGCGTTACATCGTGCTGTATTTCGAACCGGAGTCCTCGGGCAACCGTCCGATCGGCCTGGACATCGCCTCCGAGCCGCGTCGCCGCGCAGCCGCACTGCAGGCCGCACGCAGCGGCGTGCCGATCATGACCTCGCCGATCTCGCTGTCCGGTTATCGCATTCCCAGCGAGAGCGGATTTCTGGTGTTGCTGGCGGTCTATCGCGAAGGCATGCCGCTGCAGACGCCGCAACAACGCATGGCCGCCACCAGCGGCTGGGTGTATGCGCCCTTCAGCGTCGAACAGATGGTGCAAAGCACCTTGGGCGAGCGCGACGACGTGGCGCTGGACCTGTCCGACAGGAACGAGCCGACCCACAACTTCTACCGCAGCGGCACGCCATCCAGCGACAGCGCGCGTCGCCCGCCGGTGGTGCAGCAGCTGCAGATCTACGGCCGCACCTGGATCATCACCGCCCATCCCACCGCCGGCTTCCTGGCCTCGCTCAACCAGACCTCGCCATGGCTGATGGGCGGCCTGGTGCTGGGCGTGTCGGTGCTGCTTGCGGCATTGCTGGTGCTGTATTTCAGCAACGGACTCCGGCGCGAGGAAGTGCTGCGCAAGCAGATGGAGCTGGCGGCGCTGGTCAGCCATTCCAGCGAAGCCATCGTCGCCGAAACCCCGGACGGAAACATCACCCACTGGAATCCCGCTGCCGAGGCGATGTTCGGCTACAGCGCGGACGAGGCGATCGGCCAGAACCTGACGATGCTGCTGTCGCCGCAGCCGTATGCGATTGCCGACATCGAGCACGCCGACGAACACCATTCGGTCGACACCTCTGCGGCGCAAAGCATGCGCCATCGCGACGGGCATCTGGTGCATGTGCTGGCCAGCAAGGCCCCGATCATCGAACGCGACGACACCCTGAGCGGGCATTCGCATTTCTTCCGCGACATCTCCGAGCGGGTGCGTTCGCACCAGCGCACCGTCGCGCTCAATGCATCGCTCGAACATCAGGTCGCCGAACGCACCAGCGAACTGATGAAGTTCTCCGCGCTGCATCGGGCGATCCTGGCGCATGCCGGCTTTGCCATCATCGCCACCGACTCCGCTGGATTCGTCACGCTGTTCAATCGCGCCGCGGAGAAACTGCTCGGCTACAACGCCGACGAGGTAATCGGCCGCCGCAAGGCCGGCCAGTTCATCGAGCCGGAGGAACTGCAGGAGCGCGCGCACCTGCTCTCCGAGCAGACCGGCTCACCGGTGGCGCACACCCTGGAGGCGATCGCCGCGCTGACCAGCCTGGGCCGCAGCGATACCAGCGAATGGACCTATGTCAGCCACGAAGGCCGCCGCCTGCCGGTGCTGCTGACCCTGAGCACCCTGCGCGACGATAACGACCAGGTGATCGGTTATCTGGGCATGGCGGTGGATCTGACCGAGCAGAAACTGCACGAGAAACAACTGCGCCTGGCGATGGACGCGGCCAAGAGCGCCAACCAGTCCAAGTCCGACTTCCTGGCCAACATGAGCCATGAGATCCGCACGCCGATGAACGCGATCCTGGGCATGCTGTACCTGCTTCAGCGCAGCGAACTGCCCGCTGCGGCGCAGGATATGGTGACCAAGATCGATCGCTCCGCGCGCTCGCTGCTGGAAATCATCAACGACATCCTGGACTTTTCCAAGATCGAGGCCGGGCGCATCGATCTGGAACGCGCACCGTTCGACCTCAATCAACTGTTCGACAACATCGCCGACCTGATGCGGTCCTCGCTCAGCACCAAACCGGTGGAAATGATCGTCGAACCGCTGCCACGCGACTGCCGCTGGTTGCTCGGCGATGCGCTGCGCATCAACCAGGTGCTGGTCAACCTGGTCGGCAACGCGATCAAGTTCACCGAGCAAGGCGAAGTGGTGCTGTCGGTACGGCGCTTCCCCAGCGGCGATCCGAACAAGCTCAAGCTGCTGTTCTCGGTGCGCGACACCGGCATCGGCATCTCCAAGGAAAAGCAGAGCCTGATCTTCTCGCCCTTCCTGCAGGCCGACACCTCCACCAGCCGGCGTTACGGCGGCAGCGGCCTGGGCCTGACCATCAGCCGGCGCCTGATCGAATTGATGGGGGGCGAGCTGGAAGTGGAAAGCGTACCCGGCCGCGGCAGCGAGTTCTATTTCGTGGTGACGCTGGAAAAATCCGCCCCGCCGCTGGCCCAGCGCGACCTGCCCGCGCTACCGCCCGAAGCGATGCCGCGGGTGTTGATCGCCGACGACCACGATGCGGCGCTCAACAACCTGGTGCGCATCGCCACCGAACTCGGCTGGCGCGTGGATGCGGTCGCCAGCGGCCAGGCTGCCCTGCAGGCGATCGAACAGGCCAGCGAGCCATACGACATCTTCCTGCTCGACTGGCGCATGCCCGACATCGACGGCGTGGCGATCGCGCGGCAGATCCGCGCGCGCGCCGTGCCCGGCCCGCACCCGGTAATCGTCATGGTCACCGCGTACGAGCGCCGGCTGCTTGAACAACATCCCGAGCAACAGGATCTGGATGCAGTCATGACCAAGCCGGTGACCACTGCGGCGCTGCACCGGCTGGTGGAGCAACTGGTCGACGCCCGCCCCGGCGCGCGGCCGGTGGCGCCCACCTTCGTGGCGCGTCGCCTCGAAGGCGCGCATCTGCTGCTGGTGGACGACAGCGAGATCAACTGCGAAGTGGCCCAACGCATTCTCGAAGGCGAAGGCGCCATGGTCACGGTCGCCCACGATGGCGAGCAGGCCATCAATACGCTCAAGCGCGCGCCGGAGCTGTTCCAGCTGGTGTTGATGGACGTGCAGATGCCGGTGGTCGATGGCTATGAAGCCACCCGGCGGCTGCGGCAGATCCCGGCGTTGGCCAGCCTGCCGGTGATCGCGCTGACCGCCGGTGCCTTTCGCCCGCAACAGGAGAAAGCGCTGGAAGCCGGCATGAACGGTTTCATCGCCAAGCCGTTCAATGTGGAGGAACTGGTCACTGCCATCCGCCACTTCCTGCAGCCCGGCGTGCGGCGCATCCCCTCGCTACCGCATGAGACCGAGGTCCATGGCGGCCCCGAGTGGGAACACGCCGACCCGGAGGTCCTGGATGCGGCGCGTGCACGCAGCCTGTGGCGCGAGCGCGAACCGTACCAGCGCTATCTGCTCAAACTGCTGCGCGACAATCCCGACCCGGCCGAGACCGCAGCCGAGCACCTGCGCCGCAACGAGCTGCCGGCGATCGGCGCGCTGGCGCACAAGCTGCGTGGCGCGGCCGGGTCGCTGGCCTTGCCGGCCCTGGCCGGTGCCGCCAGCGATCTGGAAACCCGCATCGAGGAAGGCCACGACATCACCTCGGCGCTGCTCGCACTCAAGGACACCATGCAACGCACCGCCACCGCGATCCACGCCTTCCTGCAACACAGCGACAGCGACGCGGCAGCAAGCGATGACGGTGTCGTGCTGGACGCGGACAGCGTGCAGATCCTGGAAGCGGCCCTGGACAGCGACGACGCAGACAGGATCGACCACGCGCTGCTGATCTGCGCCCCGCGTCTGCCGCGCACTCTGCAGGAGGAACTGCAGCGTGCGGTGGACGATTTCGACTTCCGTCGCGCCGAGGCCACGTTGCGCGACTGGCAAGCCACTCACCTGCACTGACCGGTCACCACGCTAGTTGGCAAGGAGCCTCCATGCCGCATCGTCCCCTGCTGTGTGTCGACGACGAATCCAGCAACCTGGCCACCCTGCGCCAGTTGCTGCGCGACGATTTCCCGCTGGTGTTCGCCAAATCCGGCAGCGAAGCGCTGGAGGCGGTGCTCCGCCACACGCCGGCCTTGATCCTACTGGATGTCCAGCTGCCTGACATGGACGGCTACGCGGTGGCGCGCACGCTCAAGCAGCAGCCGGCCAGCGCTGCCATCCCGATCCTGTTCGTGACCTCGCGCAGCAGCGAGCACGACGAACGCACGGGCCTGGAAGCGGGCGCGGCCGATTACGTCAGCAAGCCCTACTCGCCCGCCCTGCTCAAGGCCCGCATCGCCACCCAACTGAAGCTGGCCGAAAACGCGCGTCTGGCCCAGCAATACCGCGATGCGATCCATCTGCTCGGGACCGCCGGGCAAGGCCAGGACGCCGACACCGGTGCGCATATCTGGCGCATGGCGGCCTATGCGCGGGTGCTGGCCGAGACGGTCGGCTGGTCGGCGCAACAGGCGCAGCTGCTGCAGGATGCCGCGCCCCTGCACGACGCCGGCAAGATTGCGGTGCCCGGCAATCTCCTGCACCAGCCCGATGCGCTGGACGCACACGAACGCTCGGTGGTGCGGCAGCACCCGCAGGTCGGCCACGACCTGCTGCGGCACGGTCGTGGGCCGGTGTTTCAGCTGGCTGCGGAAATCGCGCTGCATCACCACGAATGCTGGGACGGCAGTGGCTATCCCAACGGCCTGGTCGGCGATGCCATTCCCGAATCGGCGCGCATCGTGGCGGTGGCCGACGTGTTCGATGCGCTATGCGGGCGGCGCGCCTACAAGGCGCCATGGACGGTGGACGATGCCATGCGCAAGCTCGACAGCATGGCCGGCAAGCAACTGGAACCACGCCTGGTGCAGCATTTCCGCGAGGCGTTGCCGCAGATCCTGCAGATCATGGATGCCTGGGATAGCGCGGCGCCGGGGCCCTGAAGAGCGGGGATTGGGGAGTCGGGAATCGGGAATCGAAGAGCGAGGAGCGGGGGACGGGCTGATCAGTTTGTGGGCCGATCGGGCGAGGTTGGCACGAGGCATTCGCGCCCGTCTTGCGGGGCGTACGGCTCTCTCAGGTGGGCTGGTGGTGTATCGGCCCTGTGATGCGTACGCAGTGTTGCCTGGCGCGTGCTTGAACACCGCTTCGCACGGGCGGACAATAGCCATGTTGCGCCGCACAACACCGTGCGACGCGGGCCGATCCGACCGCCATCTGCGCGCCACCGAGGCGGCCCCGCAACCGAGAGTCCGATGTCCTCCAGCGTGTCCGAGGCCGGCGTCACGCCGCCGCCGCGTTATCCCGATTACCGCATCATCTCGCTGATCCTGGCCTGCGCCATCTTCATGGAGCAGATGGATGCCACCGTGCTGGCGACCGCGCTGCCGACCCTGGCGCGCGACTTCGGCGTTGCCGCGCCGGCGATGAGCATCGCCATGACCAGCTACCTGCTGGCGCTGGCGGTACTGATCCCGGCCAGCGGCGCGATCGCCGACCGCTTCGGCCTGCGCCGCGTGTTCGGCGCGTCGATCTGGGTGTTCGTCGGCGGCTCGATCCTGTGTTCGCTGGCCGACAGCCTGCCCACCATGGTCGCCGCGCGCGTGCTGCAGGGCGCCGGCGGCGCGATGATGGCCCCGCTCGGCCGGCTGATCCTGCTGCGCACCGTCGAGCGCCGCCATCTGGTGTCGGCCATGGCCTGGACGCTGGTGCCCGCCTTCATCGGCCCGATGCTGGGCCCGCCGCTGGGCGGATTGTTCGTCTCGTACCTGGATTGGCGCTGGATCTTCTACATCAACGTGCCGATCGGCGTGGCCGGTTTCCTGCTGGTGCGCCGTTTCATCCCGGAAATCCCCACCGAGTCGGCCCCGGCCCGCTTCGACCTGCGCGGTTTCGTGCTGTGCGGCACCGCGTTGGGCTGCCTGCTGTTCGGCCTGGAAATGGTCAGCCAGCAGGACGGCATCGGCACGGCGAGCTGGCTGCTGGCCATCGGCGGCAGCGCTGCGCTGGGATATCTGTGGCATGCACGCCACCACCCCGCTCCGCTGCTGGACCTGAGCCTGCTGCGGATCGATTCGTTCCGCTTGTCGGTGATCGGCGGTGCGCTGATGCGCATCACCCAGGGCGCGCATCCGTTCCTGCTGCCGCTGCTGTTCCAGATCGGCTTCGGCATGAGCGCAGCGCACAGCGGGCGCCTGATCCTGGCCACCGCGCTCGGCGCACTGCTGATGCGCAGCATCACCCCGCAGTTGCTGCGCCGCTTCGGCTATCGCAACAGCCTGATCGGCAACGGCGTGCTCGCCAGCCTGGGCTACATGGTATGTGCGTTGTTCCGGCCCGACTGGCCACCGGCACTGATGTTTGGCCTGCTGCTGTGCTGCGGCGCCTTCATGTCGTTTCAGTTCGCTGCCTACAACACCATCGCCTACGAAAACGTGCCCGCATCGCGCATGAGCCGCGCCAGCAGCCTGTACACCACCTTGCAGCAACTGATGCTCTCGGTCGGCGTATGCGCCGGCGCAATGATCCTCAAGCTGGCGATGCTGGCCGGCGATCACGCCCAACCGGCGCAACGCGATTTTTCGCTGGCGTTCTGCGTGGTCAGCCTGATTTCGCTCAGCGCCACCTGTTGGCATGTGCGTTTCGACAAGGATGCCGGGCAGGAAATGAGCGGGCACCGGGCGTCGAGCGGCTGACAGCAGGGCTGCGTAGCCGCCGCAGCTACCCAGCCATTACTGGAATCGGCGTGCACCGCCACGGCAACTGCGGCTCCAACGCGATGCTCGCATCCAGTTGCCAAATGCGCGCAACGCTTGGTTGGCCAGTCTTGCAGCGTGTCATGTCCGCCAACTCGCATGACAGCGCCCCACAGGCGCCGCCATGCCTGCCATCATCGCGCCTTGTCGTTTTGCCGCGACGCGACCTCCGCACGCGTCACCAGCAGGAACGCCAGCGGAAAGCCGATCTCGATCGCGACTGCCGCGAAGATGCCGGCGTTGACGTGCCCGGCGGCCCACTCCGCCATGCCCAGTCCTGCCAGCAACAGGCAGGCGGTGGCAAAGCCCGCAATCACGGCACGGCGCCCGGGCGACGGCGGTGCCGTTCGCACCAGCAGCAGCATGACGCCAATGGCCGCATACAGCGGCGCGGCGCGTCGACCGACCACGCCTAGCGCGCCGCTGTCGAAGGCGACGCCCCAGTTGGCCAGCATGGTCGCAGGCGCCAGCAACCAGGCAGCGCCCAACGCGAAGAACAACAGCGCCGACAGCGTGGCCAGGTAGCGAAATGCACGCGATGCCGTGGGCGCGCTCATGCGTTCACGTCCGCGACGGTGCGCCCCGGCACCTTCTGCGCGTCGCCGCAATGGTGGGGCTGACGCAATCCCCAGCCATTGGCCAGCACGTTGTATCCAGCCGCAATCCCGGCATCGCTGGGCACTCCGACCGCACCCGCAACGTCGATGCAGGGAATCAGCGGCAACCGGCGAATGATCGGGCTACGTCCGCTCAGCGCCGTTGCGCCCTTGTCGTTGACGCTCGAGTATTCGACGACAACCGTCACCCCGCCCGGCATGAGGTCGTCTTCGTTGCCCTGGACCAGCCTGGTCGCAACCAGCCCGCTGGTGTGAGTGGCGAGCACTACATGGAAGGTCATTGCCTTCTCCTGTTCGGATGGAGGCCGCGCGTTACCGCGTCACGGCCGATGCGCCAGCAGCGGCGTGCGCGCTGCGATCGTTGCGATCGCTGCGGCCTGGTTGTGCAGCGGTGCAACCAGACGTAAGCAGCAAAAACTGTCGTGCTCACCGCCAGGCCGGCACTTGCGATGGTCTGTCAGCCACGCTTATCCGGCATGGGATGGCGTCTTGCCAGCGGAGGACGTCTTCGCATCCAGGCGCAGATTCTTGCGAATCAGCGCCTGGAACACGCCTGCCGGCGCAAACCGCCGCAACAACTGCAGCTGTCCGGCGACCTTGCCCGCGGTGTAGCGCACCTTGGGCTGCTGCGCGCGCGCCGCCTTCACCACCACCTCGGCCACGACGGAGGGCTCGTCTGCGCTTGCCATTGCCTGCGCAACCACCTCGCTGACCTGGGCGCGGACCTGCCGGTAATTTTCCAGCGGCGCATCCGGGGCGAGAGTGTTCGCCTCGAACTGGGTCCTGGTATAGGCCGGCTCGATCACCGTGACCCGGATCCCGTAGCTGCGCAGCTCGTGGTCCACGGCTTCGGAATAACCCTCCACCGCGTGCTTGCTGGCCGCGTACAGCGCCGCATACGGCGTGGGCACCAGCCCGATGATCGAGCCGATGTTGATGATGCGGCCACTGCCCTGGCGGCGCATCTGCGGCACCACTGCGCGCGTCATGCGCACGACACCGAGGAAGTTGGTGTCGAGGATGGCCTTGGCCTGCTCGATCGAGCTTTCCTCCGCAGCGGCGGGAGACACACCGAAACCGGCGTTATTGACCAGCAGGTCGATGCGCCCTTCCCTTCGCAGCAGCTCCTGGATCGCGGCGTCGACCGATTCGTCGCTGGTCACATCCAGCGCCAGCAGCGTGAAGGCGCGCTGCCCGGACTGCGCGCCGCGACGGCTGGTGCCGTACACCGTATAGCCGGCGGCGGCCAACGCGTTAGCGCTGGCTTCGCCGATGCCGGACGAGGCGCCAGTCACCAGCGCAACAGGGGGTTTGCTTGTCATCGGAATTCCTTCAATGCGGTGAGTGACAGGCGGCGGTGGGTTGAGGCTCACGCCGCGACTGGGGATGCGGTGGCTTCGCTAAAAACGCGGCACTACCGGTGAAACCTCGGCTACATATGCGGAGGATGCAGGTCTGGCGGTCAGTTGGATGGTTGCAACTACGACAGGATCTGGTCGCGACACACCGCGATGATTTCGTCGGCCAGGGGCGAATCGTTCGGGCACGACCGCGACAGCACGATGGCGCCGATGGCATGCGCCATCATGTCCAGGTTGCTGGCGCGCTCCGCTGCTGCCTCGGCAGTGCCGGGCGCAGCGCCGCTACGGTCGAGCGAGGCCAACAGGTTTTCGACCCCGGCGGCAAACGCCTCGCGCACTTCCTCCGGCTGGCGCGCGGCATCGGCGCCCAGCGCAGCCATCGTGCAACCGGTGGCAAGGCTGTCGCGATGTCCGCGCGACAGATAGAAGTTCACGAAATCCGCCTTGTCCACGTGCTCGGTCTGCGCGGCGATGTTGGCCAGGCCGCAGGCCGCCGATTCGGCCATCAGATCCGCCTTGGAGCGGAACTGCTTGTAGAAGCCGCCGTGGGTGAACCCTGCAGCGGCCATCAGATCGGCGATGCCGATCCCTTCGTAACCACGCTCGCGAAACAGCACCGAGGCCGTCTCGACGACGTGCGCCCGGTTTGCCTGCGCCTGTGCCTTGGTCACTTTCATCGTTGGGACACTCCGTGCTTGTGCGGGACTGGTGAGAGCGACAGCTTACTTTGATGTCATTCGTCATCAAAGTGTTGACACTTTAGATTTTGATCGTAATCTTTGTCAACCACTGATTCCGAGCACCGCCAATGACTCACCCTTCGCTGTTCGAACCCTATGCACTGGGCGCGCTGACCCTGGCCAACCGCATCGTGATGGCCCCGCTGACCCGCAACCGTGCGGGCGCCGGCCTGGTGCCGAGCGCACTGGCGGCCACCTACTACGCCCAGCGCGCCTCGGCCGGCCTGCTGATCACCGAGGCCACCCATATCTCGCCGCAGGCCCAGGGCTATCAGGACACCCCCGGCCTGTACACGCCCGAGCAGATCGCCGGCTGGCGTGCAGTCACCGACGCCGTGCATGCCAAGGGCGGGCGCATCTTCGTGCAGCTGTGGCATGTGGGCCGGGTGTCGCATGTCGACCTGCAGCCGGGCGGCGCCGCACCGGTTGCGCCGTCGGCGATCCGCGCGGCGACCAAGGTGTTCGTCAACAACGGCTTTGCCGATGTCTCCGAACCACGCGCGCTTGAGCTGCACGAACTGCCGGGCATCGTCGACGACTTCCGCCAGGCAGCGGCCAATGCGATTGCCGCCGGCTTCGATGGTGTCGAAATCCACGGCGCCAACGGCTACCTGCTGGAGCAGTTCATCAAGGACGGCGCCAACCAGCGTACCGATGCCTACGGCGGCTCGATCGAAAACCGCGCACGCCTGTTGCTGGAGGTGGTCGCTGCAGTGAGCAAGCAGATCGGCGCCGATCGCACCGGCGTGCGCATCTCGCCGGTGTCGCCGGCAAGCGGCATTTCCGGCAGCGATCCGCAGCCGCAATACGACTACATCGCCGAACAGCTCGATGCGCTGGGCATCGTCTACCTGCACGTGGTCGAAGGTGCGACCGGTGGCCCGCGCGACGCGGCCCCGTTCGACTATGCCGCGCTGCGCAGCAAGTTCACCCGTACCTATCTGGCCAACAACGGCTACGACCTGGAACTGGCCAACGCCCAGTTGCGCGCAGGCAACGTCGACCTGGTGGCCTTCGGCCGCCCGTTCATCAGCAACCCCGATCTGGTCCAGCGCCTGCGCACCGGCGCGGCGCTGGCCCCGTTGAATCCGGCCACGCTCTACGGCGGTGGCGCCGAAGGCTATATCGACTACCCGTCCCTCGCCGGCTGAGGCTGCCTCGCCTGCCGTCCTTCATCCACTCTCATCAAGGAATTCTGCATGTCCACACTTCCCGCTGTCCTCATCACTGGCGCCTCCACCGGCATCGGCGCCGTTTATGCCGAGCGCTTCGCGCAACGCGGCCATGACCTTGTGCTTGTCGCACGCGACAAGGCCCGCCTGGATGCACTGGCGACGCGTCTGCACGATGCACATGGCGTCAGCGTCGATGTGCTGCAGGCCGACCTGACCCAGCCCGCCGATCTGGGCGCGGTGGAAACCCGCCTGCGCGATGACGCGCAGATCGGCATCCTGATCAACAACGCCGGCATGGCGCAGTCCGGCGGCATCCTGCAGCAGAACGCCGAGGCGATCGACCGCCTGCTCGCGCTCAATGTCACTGCGTTGACGCGTCTGTCCGCCGCGGTTGCGCAGCGCTTTGCGCAGTCCGGCAGCGGGGCGATCATCAACCTCGGCTCGGTGGTGGGGCTGGCGCCCGAATTCGGCATGACCGTCTATGGCGCCACCAAGGCCTTCGTGCTGTTCCTGTCGCAGGGGCTGCACCTGGAGCTGGGCGCCAAGGGCGTGTATGTGCAGGCCGTGCTGCCAGCCGGCACGCGCACCGAGATCTGGGAACGCGCCGGTATCGACGTCAACACGCTCAGCGACTTGATGGACGTGGGCGAACTAGTCGACGCCGCGCTGGTCGGCTTCGATCGCCGCGAGCTGGTCACCATTCCGCCATTGCACGTGGCCGAACGTTGGGACGCATTGGATGGCGCGCGCCAGGGCTTGCTGTCCGACATCCGGCAGGCGAACGCCGCCGAGCGTTATCAGCCGGCAGCCTGACCGGCCGAGCGGCACTGCTGCACGCAACGCTTGCCCTGGTGAGCGCTGCGGATCTGCATGGAGACGGCACGCAGCCGCACGCGTGCACGGGTTCGATCGATTCCCATGGCGCACGTGGCGATCAAGCGGCTGGCATCGCTCTGCCAGCGCAGGGGTGAAGGCGGCCAGGGCCCGCGTCACGCCCGGCCACGCATCCCTACAACGACGGCATTGGACTGGAACCAGATGAAAGCACTCACCTTCAAACGCTATGGCAAATCTCCCGACATCGGCTTCAGCGAGCGCGCCCGCCCGACGCTGCAACCCGACGAACTGCTGGTCGAGGTGCATGCCGCCGGCGTGAATCCAATCGACAACATGATTCCCACCGGCATCTTCAAACCCGTGGTGAAGTTCGAGCTGCCCGCCACGCTGGGCAGCGACGTGGCCGGGATCGTCATCGACGTCGGCAGCCGCGTCACCCGCTTCAAGCGGGGCGATGCGATTTTTGCCAGTGTGTTCGATCTTGGCCGCGGCACCATCGCCGAGTATGTCGCGGTACCGGAAAGCGCCGCAGCGCTGAAGCCGGCCAATCTGGATTTTGTGCAGGCGGCATCGCTACCGATGGTCGCGCTCACGTCCTGGCAGGCCCTGAACGAACGTGCCGGCCTGCAGCCCGGCCAGAAGGTGTTCATTCCTGCCGGTTCCGGCGGCATCGGTACCATCGCGATCCAGTTGGCAAAGCACCTCGGCGCCACCGTCGGCACCACCACCAGCACCGGCAATGTCGCGCTGGTGAACAGCCTTGGCGCGGACGAGGTGGTCGACTACACGCAGCAGGACTTCCAAACCGTCCTGCATGGCTACGACATCGTGCTTGGCACGATGCGAGGCGATACGATCGAAAAATCGCTCGCCATCCTCAAGCCCGGCGGCAGGATCGTGTCGCTGGTCGGGCCGCTGGACGCGGCCTTCGCACGTGCACGCCGGTTGAATGTCGTGCTGCAATTCGTCTTTGCCATGATGAGCCGCAAGATCATCCGCCTGGCGAACAAGCGCAACGTCGCCTACGGCTTCCTGTTCGTACGCCCCGATGGCGCGCAACTGGCGAAGATCGGCGAACTGCTCCAAGCCGAACGCCTCCGCCCGGTCATCGACAAGGTGTTTGCGTTCGACCAGGCAAAGCAGGCGCTGGAGTATCTGGCGCAGGGCCGTGCCAAGGGCAAGGTGGTCGTCAAGATCAGATAAGGGAGTGAGCTGGTCACGGCAATCGGTGCAGACCCACCTCATGCGAAAGGTCGCCCCGATGGCGAATGCCACTCAGTCGCTGATGACTACACTATCGCGGCATTCGTGCGCAGGTCGCCATTGGTGAGCGCCACCTGCGCTGTATCACTCAATCGCTAAACCTTGAGAGCAATTCGGTCCAGCGCATCCGGGTCTCCCGCCAACAACGCTGCTCGCAGCCAGGATGCAGGAAGTCCGACGCCGTTCGATGACCGACGTTCGCACTGCACCTTACGATGCAGCTGCAAGACGTTCCTGCAACGCATGCAGCGAATCCTTTCCCGACGCAGCCAGCGCACGCGACGCGTAGAGCAGGCGATCGGTGAGCTCGCCACCCAGGCCAGGTTGACCTGCCTCGCGGGCCGCCTCACCGGCGTGCAGCATCTCCAACACGCCCTGCAGTCCAAGCAAGCAGTGATCGATATGCGCGCATTTGAGAGCCAGGCCAAATTGCATCGGCAGATCGGACCAATGGAGGCCGTTGGTGGCTTCCGCACCACGTGACTCGGACAGGCGACGGAAGAACACGTCCTCACGCGCATCAGCATGATCGGCCACGGTATGGGCGGTCGACTGCGAGGCGGTTGCGGTAGTGGCCGAATGGGCAGGATTGTTACGCGGCATGAGGGATCTCCTTGGATAGTGGAGAGCACCGCCATCGTTGACCGGCGCTCGTGCGCCTTGGATTTCGGGCTTCCACACCCGTCTGCAGGATCTACTGCAGCTAGGTGATACTCATCGGACTATTCGATAGTGTCAAGAAGCCTGGGATTGTTCACCTACTCGCGTGCGTTGCCTGACATGCCTCTGGCATGCAGACATGCTCACAGAAAGGCAGCGCGCGTGTCGTAGCTGACCGGATGTGGACCACGCGATTGGTCACACCCGGACGACGCATTGGGCTCGCGATCGTACGGAGCAATTCCGCACGTAAACAAGGCAACCCTTGGCCGCCTTGTGCATGGGCAGACAATCACGTAACTGCATCAGCTCAGCCAAGGTGATGGCGAATCACTCGCTCCGCCATCACCTCGCTGCACACAGTTACATCCCGTGCGCCGCCAACTGGCCCAACCGCTGCACCGCCACCGACACTGTCGGGTAGTCCAGCGTCTTCTGCTCGGCCACATCGGCCAGCATGGCCAGGGTGAAGCGCAGGCTGGAATCGTCGCGTGCCAGCCAGTTGGCCACCTTGTCCTCGGCACTGCTGCCGGGCATGGTCAGCACCTGGCTCACCAGCGCGCGCTGATGGGCGGCCAGTTCATCGCGCAGCACACCACGTGCCACTGCATGCCAGCGGCCGTTGACCTCCAGCGCATCGATCTGCTCGAACAACCACGGCAGGCGCAGCGCTTCGCCCAGGCGGAAATGCACCTTGGACACGTCCACCGGCTTGAGCTTGCGGGTGCGCGCGGTTTCGATGATGTCGAAGGCCGGTTCCAGGTAACGCAACTCGCACAGCTGTTGCGCCAGTTGCGGCGGCAGGCCCTTGTCCTGCCATTCCTGCACGCTGGCTTCGTACTGCGGGCGCTGCGCATCCGACAGCACGCCGGAAGCGATACGGATGTCGTTGAACGGGCCGTGGTAACGCTCCACCGCCGCGGTGATGCCCGGCATCTGGCCCGGACGCAACAACAGCCAACGCACGAACGAGCGTTGCAGACGCCAGATCACTTCCAGTGCATCGATCTGCACCGACTCGGGCACCTTGCCGTCCAGCGCATCGATCTGCGTCCACAGCGCGCGCGCATCCAGCGTTTCGCGGCTGATGGTATAGGCCTTGGCGACCTCGGCGATGCTGCGGCCGGTGTCTTCCTGCATGCGCATCAGGAAGGTGGCGCCCATGCGGTTGATGGTGGTGTTGGTCACCGCAGTGGCGATGATCTCGCGCTTGAGGCGGTGACGCTCCATCGCATCGGCGTATTTCTTCTGCAGCGGCTGCGGGAAGTAGCGCTGCAACTCCTTGGACAGATACGGGTCTTCGGGGATATCCGATTCCAGCAGCTGCTGGAACGCCACCAGCTTGGAGTACGACAACAGCACCGACAGCTCCGGGCGCGACAAACCCTGCCCGCGCGCCTTGCGTGCGGACAGTTCGGCATCGGAGGGCAGGAACTCGATCTGGCGATCGAGCAGGCCCTGCAGTTCCAGCGTGCGGATGAAGTGCTGCTTGGAGCCCAGGCGCTTGACGCTCATCCGCTCCATCAGGCTGATCGCCTGGTTCTGGCGGTAGTTGTCCCACAACACCAGGTCGGCCACTTCGTCGGTCATCGACGCGAGCAGCGTATTGCGTGCGTCGTAGGTGAGCTTCTTGGCCTGCACCATGTCGTTGAGCAGGATCTTGATGTTCACCTCGTGATCGGAGGTGTCCACGCCGGCCGAATTGTCGATGAAGTCGGTATTGAGCAGCACGCCGGTCTGCGCGGCCTCGATGCGACCGAGCTGGGTCAGGCCCAGGTTGCCGCCCTCGCCCACCACCTTGCAGCGCAGCTCGCCGCCATTGACGCGCAGGCCGTTATTGGCGCGGTCGCCCACGTCCGTGTGCGATTCGCTGGACGCCTTGACATAGGTGCCGATGCCGCCATTCCAGAACAGGTCCACCGGCGCCTTGAGAATGGCGTTCATCAGCTCGTTGGGCGAGAGCTGCTTGACGTTGGATTCCAGCCCCAGCACCTCGCGCACCGGCGCGCTGATGTCGATCGACTTGAGCGTGCGCGGATAGATGCCACCACCGGCGCTGATCAGCTTGGCCTCGTAATCGGCCCAGCTGGAACGCGGCAGCTTGAACAGGCGCTCGCGCTCGGCGAACGAGGCGGCGGCATCCGGATTGGGGTCCAGGAAGATATGTCGGTGATCGAACGCGGCCAGCAGGCGGATATGCCGCGACAACAGCATGCCGTTGCCGAACACGTCGCCGGACATGTCGCCGATGCCGACCACGCTGAATTCCTGGCTCTGGCAATCGCGCCCCATCGCGCGGAAGTGGCGCTTGACCGACTCCCATGCACCGCGCGCGGTGATGCCCATGCCCTTGTGGTCGTAGCCGACCGAACCGCCGGAAGCGAACGCATCGCCCAGCCAGAAGCCGTGGTCCAGCGCCAGCCCGTTGGCGATGTCGGAGAACGTGGCGGTGCCCTTGTCGGCCGCGACCACCAGGTACGGGTCGTCCTGGTCATGGCGCACGACCTGCGGCGGCGGCACGATCTTGCCGCCGACGATGTTGTCGGTGATGTCGAGCAGGCTCTGGATGAACAGCTTGTAGCAGGCGATGCCTTCGGCCTGGATCGCATCGCGGTCGCCGCCGACCGGCGAGCGCTTGACGTAGAAACCGCCCTTGGCACCGACCGGCACGATGACGGTGTTCTTGACCATCTGCGCCTTGACCAGGCCCAGCACCTCAGTGCGGAAATCCTCGCGCCGGTCCGACCAGCGCAGGCCGCCGCGCGCCACCGCGCCGAAGCGCAGGTGCACGCCTTCCACCCGCGGGCTGTAGACGAAGATCTCGCGGTACGGACGCGGCTTGGGCAGATCCGGCACGGTCGAAGAATCCAGCTTGAAGCTGATGCAATGGCCGTGCTTGCCGTGCTTGTCGGTCTGGTAATAGTTGGTGCGCAGCGTCGCGTCGATCACGCCGATGAAGCTGCGCAGGATGCGGTCCTCGTCCAGGCTGGAGACGCGATCCATCAGCTTCAGCAGCGTGGCGCGGGTGGCTTCCTGCTGCGCATCGCGGTCGCTGCCGCGCGCCTGCAACACCGGCTCCAGGGCCTTGAGTGTGGCCTCGTCGCCACCGGCCAGTGCCGACAATTCCTCGCGCAGGCGTTCCTGCCCGGCAAAGATCTGCGCCTTGGTCTCGTTGCCGGTGGACGGATCGAAGCGCGCTTCGAACAGTTCCACCAGCAGGCGCGCCAGCAGCGGGTAACGGGTGAACGTCGCCTCGACATAGGCCTGCGAGAACGGCACCGCGGTCTGCAGCAGATACTTGCAGTAGCCGCGCAGCAGCGCGACCTGGCGCCAGTGCAGGCCGGCGGCCAGAATCAGGCGGTTGAAGCCGTCGTTCTCGGCATCGCCGCTCCAGATCCGCTCGAAAGCTTCGCCGAAACCGGCGTCGGCGTTGGCCGCGTTGATCTTGCCGGAGGTCGATTCGACCTCGAAATCCTGGATGTAGACCGGCGTTTCGCCCACCTGCAGCCGATACGGCCGCTCGGAGATCACGCGCAGGCCCAGGTTCTCCATCATCGGCATCGCATCGGACAACGGGATGTCGTCGAGCTGGCGATACAGCTTCAGGCGCAGGCCTTCGCCGGCGTCCAGCCGCACGCCGTCGTCGCGACGGATTTCCTGCAGGCTCAGATGCAGGTCGTCCGGGCCTTCCAGTGCCGCCAGATGCTCGACGTCGGACACCGCCGATTCGATCGACGAGTCTTCGATATAGCCAGCCGGCAACGCACGCCCGAAGTTGGCGGCCATGCGCAGGCCATTGACCTCGCCATGCCGCGCCACCAGCGCCTCGCGCAGGGCATCGCGCCAGTTGCGCAGCAGATGCGCCAGCCGCGATTCGAGCTCGGTGGTGTTGAATTCCAGCGCCTCGCCACTCTTGGGCCGCACGATCAGGTGCAGCTGCGCCAGCGGCGATTCGCCCAGCACCACGCTGGAATCGATGTATTCGCCGTGCAGGGCATCCTTGAGCAAGGCTTCGATGCGCAGCCGCACATCGGTGTTGAAGCGTTCGCGCGGGATGTACACCAGCGCGGAGATGAAGCGGCTGTACTTGTCGCGGCGCAGGAACATGCGGCTGCGCACGCGCTCCTGCAGGCCGAGGATGCCGATCGCGGTGCGATACAGCTCTTCCTCGTTGGACTGGAACAGCTCCTCGCGCGGCAGCGTCTCCAGAATGTGCCGCAGTGCCTTGCCACTGTGGCTGCTCGGGGTCAGCCCGGACTTGCTCATCACGTATTCGTGGCGCTGCCGCACCAGCGGAATTTCCCACGGGCGGCGGTTGTAGGCGCTGGAGGTGAACAGGCCCAGGAAGCGCTGTTCGCCGACGATGCGGCCCTTGGCATCGAATTCCAGGATGCCGATGTAATCCATGTAGCCGACCCGATGCACGCGCGAGCGCGCATTGGTCTTGGTCAGGATCAGCGCGTCCTTGAGCTTGGCCGAGGTGTTCAGGCCGTGCGCCGCCAGCGTGGTCACCGGGCGCGCCGGGGAGGTGTCGTGGCCGCGCATCAGGCCCAGGCCGGTTTCTTCCACCGGCGCCAGCACATCCTGGCCGTCCTGCTTCTCCACGCGGTATTCGCGATAGCCGAAGAAGGTGAAGTGGTCGGCGGCCGCCCAGCGCAGGAATTCCTGCGCCTCGTGGCGGCTGATGTCGTCCATCGGCAGGCGGCGGGTGGCCAGGTCGTCGGCCAGCATCACCATCTTTTCGCGCATCGACGCCCAGTCGTGCACGATCGCGCGCACTTCGGCCAGCACCTTGCGCACCGCCGCTTCCACCTTGGGCATGTCGTCGGCGGGCTGGCGGTCGATCTCCAGCACCATCAGCGATTCGCTCTTGCCCTCGCCCACCGCGGTCAGCTTGCCGGCCTTGTCGCGCGCGATGCGCAGCACCGGGTGGCCGAGCACGTGCACGCCGATGCCCAGGTCCGACAACGTCATGCTCACCGAGTCCACCAGGAACGGCATGTCGTCGTTGACGATCTGCAGCAGCGTGTGCGGCGACTCGTAACCGTGGCTCTTCAGGGTCGGGTTGAACACCCGCACATTGACCGTGCCGGCCTTGCGCGTGCGCGCAAACTCCAGAATGTCGGCCGCCAGGGCCGCCCACTGCTCGGGTGGGTGGTTGGGGAACTCGTCCTCTTCCATGCGCCGGTAGAAGTCGGCTGCGAACAGCTGCACCTCGGACTGGCGGGCAGCCGGGTAGCGCTTGCGCAACGCGGCAAACACCGGCTCCAGGACGACCGCCTGCGGCGCGGTGGCAAGCACGGGGACGGCATGTTCGGCGACCGGTGTGACCGACGGCGTGGACGATTTCGAAGCAGCTTTCTTGGCTGTCATGAGAGCGCTGGGATGCTCGGTGGAAAACCTGAATTGTACCGGCGCTGGATGAAGACGCCTTGCTGCATAGCGCAAATTCCTGGCCCGGCGCCGGCCCGGGCGCAGCACCGGAGCACTACCCGACTGTAATTCTTCGAGCGGCGCCGGATTGGCGGCCGCGCATCCGCCCGCCGGACCGCCACAACCGGCAAAGTCCGGCCAGGCGCTTGACGCACAAGGCGTTGCGCAGACAGAACTGCGACCGTCAAGTCTGTTTAAAAACTAAACTGGACGGTATAGTCTACCGCCATGACCCCCCGTTCCCACCGTGCTGCCCGGCGCTCGGACTGCGATCGCCGCATCCATGCGGCTGTGCATACGCTGCTTGCCGAGCGCGGCATGCGGCTGAGCATGGATGCGGTGGCCGAGCGTGCCGGCTGTTCCAAGCAGACGCTCTATAGTTACTACGGTTGTAAAGAAAACCTGCTACGCGATGTCCTTCAGGACCATGTGCATCTGGCCACGGTGCCGTTGGGCACCGCCTCGGGCGAGTTGCGCGAGGATCTGCTGGCCTTCGCGCTGGCCCACCTTGACCGCCTGAACAGCCCGGATGTGTTACAGACCTGCCGGTTGGTGGAAGCCGAATCGCATCGGTTCCCCGATCAGTCGCAGCAGATTTTCCAGGATGGGGTCGTCGGCATGCAGCAACGCCTGGCGCATCGCTTCGAGCAGGCGATGCAGGCCGGCCAGCTGCGCCATGACGATCCGCACTGTATGGCCGAACTGCTGTTGAGCATGATCGTCGGTCTGGATTTCGACCGACAACGCTTTCAGGTGCCGCACCGCGCCGGCCTTCCCGCCAGGCAGCAGTGGGCGCAGTTCGCTGTCGACACCTTCCTGCGCGCATTTGCCGCGGTCGCTGCCACGCCTTCGCTGTCCCCGCTTTCCTTTCTCACTTCAAGACCCTAACGGAGTTCCTCCTGATGATCGCCCCGCTCCGCACATTCGGCCTGGCCTGTGCCATCACCCTGGCGCTGGCTGCCTGCAGCAAGCCCGAACAACAGCAGGCGCCGCCGCCGCCGGAAGTGTCGGTGCTGGAAATGAAGCCGCAGACCCTGCCGCTGGAACGCGACCTGGTCGGCCGGCTGTCGGCATTCCGTTCGGCCGACGTGCGCGCACGTGTCGACGGCGTGCTGCTCAAGCGGCTGTACACCGAGGGCACCGACGTCAAGGAAGGCCAGCCGCTGTTCGAGATCGACCCGGCGCCGCTGAAGGCGACGTTGCTGCAGGCGCAAGGCCAGCTGGCCGCCGCCGAAGCGACCTACGCCAATGCCCAGGTCGCCGCCAAGCGCGCGCGCAGCCTGGCGCCGCAGCAGTACGTGTCGCGTGCCGACATCGACAACGCCGAAGCCACCGAGCGCTCCTCCGGCGCCAACGTGCAGCAGGCACGCGGCCAGGTCCAGTCCGCCCGCATCCAGCTCGGCTTTGCCAGCGTGACCTCGCCGATCACCGGCCGCGCCGGCATCCAGCGCGTGACCGAGGGTGCGCTGGTGGGCTCGGGTGAAGCGACCCTGCTGACCACGGTCGACCAGATCGACCCGCTGTATGTGAACTTTGCGATGAGCAGCGAAGAACTCGCCGCCCTGCGCCAGGCCCAGAGCAGCGGCAACGTGCAGCTCAGCGGTGATGGCAAGTCCACCATCAACGTGGAACTGGGCAACGGCACGCAGTACCCGCACCCGGGTACGCTGGACGTGTCGGCAGTGACGGTGGACCCGAGCACCGGTGCGGTGTCGCTGCGCGCGACCCTGCCCAACCCGGAACAGGCACTGCTGCCGGGCGCGTTCGTGACCTTCAAGGCCAGCCTGGGCCAGCGCAACAACGCCTACCTGATGCCGCAACAGGCGGTGCAGCGCGATGCCACCGGCGCCTATGCGCTGGTGCTGGGCAAGGACGGCAAGGTGGTGCGCAAGAATCTCACCGTCGATGGCCAGCAGAAGGGTCAGTGGATCGTCACCGGTGGCGTGACCCCGGGCGATCAGGTGATCGTCGATGGCGTGCAGAAGGCCAAGGAAGGCCAGCAGGCAAAGGGCGTGCCGTGGGATCCGAACAAGCCGGCGCAGGGCGGCCAGCCGGGCGCAGCGGGCGCCGCTCCCGCCGCCGCCCAGGGTGGCGGCGCGCAGGCCGCACCGGCAGCCGACAAGGCCGATGCAGCGGCACCGGCCGCGCAGGAACAGTCCAAGCCAGACGCTGCGGCGCAGCCGGCCGACTCCCAGTCCAAGCAGCAGTAACGGAACCCGGACATGCCTAAGTTTTTTATCGAACACCCGATCTTTGCCTGGGTGGTGGCGATCCTGATCTCGCTTGCGGGCGTGATCTCGATCCTGAATCTGGGTATCGAGTCGTACCCCACGATCGCCCCGCCGCAGGTCACCGTCACCGCCAACTTCCCCGGCGCCAGCGCCGATACCGCCGAAAAAGCAGTGACCCAGGTCATCGAGCAGCAGCTCACCGGTATCGATCACCTGCTGTACTTCAACTCGTCCTCGGCCGCCAATGGCCGCGTGACCATTACGTTGACCTTCGAAACCGGCACCGACGCGGATATCGCGCAGGTGCAGGTGCAGAACAAGGTGTCGCTGGCCACGCCGCGCCTGCCCTCGGAAGTCACCCAGCAGGGTGTGGTGGTGGCCAAGGCCAACGCCGGCTTCCTGATGGTGGCCGCGTTGCGCTCGGACAACCCGTCGATCAACCGCGACGCGCTCAACGACATCGTCGGCTCGCGCGTGCTTGAGCAGATCTCGCGCGTGCCCGGCGTGGGCAGCACCAACCAGTTCGGCGCCGAGTACGCGATGAACATCTGGTTGAACCCGGAGAAGCTGCAGGGCTACAACCTGTCGGCGACCCAGGTGCTGACCGCGGTGCGTAACCAGAACGTGCAGTTCGCTGCCGGTTCGGTGGGCGCCGACCCGACCCCGGAGGGCATCAGCTTCACCGCCACGGTGTCGGCCGAGGGCCGCTTCAGCTCGCCGGACCAGTTCGAGAACATCATCCTGCGCACCGACAACAACGGTGCCACGGTGCGCTTGAAGGATGTCGCGCGGGTCACCGTGGGGCCGAGCAACTACGGCTTCGACACCCAGTACAACGGCAAGCCCACCGGCGCCTTCGGTATCCAGCTGTTGCCGGGCGCCAATGCCCTGAACGTGTCCGAGGCGGTCGGTGCCAAGCTCGACGAACTGCAGCCGACCTTCCCGCAGGGCGTGACCTGGTTTGCGCCGTACGAATCAACCACCTTCGTGCGCATCTCCATCGAGGAAGTGATCCACACGCTGGTGGAAGCCATCGTGCTGGTGTTCCTGGTGATGCTGCTGTTCCTGCAGAACTTCCGCGCCACCGTGATTCCCACGCTGGTGATTCCGGTCGCGCTGCTGGGCACGTTCTTCGGCATGTACATGATCGGCTTCACCATCAACCAGCTGACGCTGTTTGCGATGGTGCTGGCGATCGGCATCGTGGTCGACGACGCGATCGTGGTGATCGAGAACGTCGAACGCATCATGAGCGAGGAGCACCTGGAGCCGAAGGCGGCCACCCAGAAGGCGATGACCCAGATCACCGGCGCGGTGGTGGCCATCACCGTGGTGCTGGCGGCGGTGTTCATCCCCTCCTCGCTGCAGCCCGGCGCCTCGGGTGCGATCTACAAGCAGTTCGCATTGACCATCGCCATGTCGATGGGGTTCTCCGCGTTCCTGGCGTTGAGCTTCACCCCGGCGCTGTGCGGCGCGTTCCTCAAGTCGACCCATTCGACCAAGAAAAACTGGATCTACCGCACCTTCGACAAGTACTACGACAAGCTGGCGCATCGCTATGTCGGCGTGGTCGGCCACACCCTCAAGCGCTCGCCGCCGTGGATGATCGTGTTCGTGGTGCTGGTGGTGCTGTGCGGTTTCCTGTTCACCCGCATGCCGGGCAGCTTCCTGCCGGAAGAAGACCAGGGCTTTGCGGTGGCCATCGTGCAGCTGCCGCCGGGCGCGACCAAGATCCGTACCAACGAGGCATTCGCGCAGATGCGTGCGGTGCTGGAGAAGCAGCCGGCCGTGGAAGGCATGCTGCAGATCGCCGGCTTCAGCTTCCTGGGCTCGGGCGAAAACGTCGGCATGGGCTTCATCCGGCTCAAGCCGTGGGAAGAGCGTGACGTCACTGCCGAGCAGTTGATCCAGCAGCTCAACGGTGCCTTCTACGGCATCAAGGGCGCGCAGATCTTCGTGGTCAACCTGCCCACCGTGCAGGGCCTGGGCCAGTTCGGCGGCTTCGACATGTGGCTGCAGGACCGCTCCGGCGCAGGCCAGCAAGCCTTGACCCAGGCGCGCAACATCGTGCTGGGCAAGGCGGCGGAAAAGCAGGACACCATGGTGGGCGTGCGCCCGAACGGCCTGGAAGACGCGCCACAGCTGCAGCTGTCCGTGGACCGTGTGCAGGCGCAGTCGATGGGCCTGAACGTCAGCGACATCTACAGCTCGATCCAGCTGATGCTGGCGCCTGTCTACATCAACGATTACTTCTCCGAAGGCCGCATCAAGCGCGTCAACATCCGTGCCGACGACCAGTTCCGCACCGGCCCCGAGTCGCTGCGCAGCTTCTTCAGCCCCAGTGCGACAGCAGTCGGTGCCGATGGGCAGCCGGGAATGATTCCGCTGAGCAATGTGGTCAAGGCCAACTGGACCTACGCCTCGCCGGCACTGAACCGCTACAACGGCTATTCGGCGGTGAACATCGTCGGCAATCCGGCGCCGGGCGGCAGCTCCGGCCAGGCGATGACGGCGATGGAGGAGATCGTCAATAACGATCTGCCGCCGGGCTTCGGCTTCGACTGGAGCGGCATGTCGTACCAGGAAATCATCGCCGGTAATGCGGCCACGCTGTTGCTGGCGTTGTCGGTGGTGGTGGTGTTCCTGTGCCTGGCCGCACTCTACGAGAGCTGGTCGATTCCGGTGGCGGTGCTGATGGTGGTGCCGATCGGTGTGCTGGGTGCGATCACCTTCTCGATGCTGCGTGGGCTGCCCAACGATCTGTACTTCAAGATCGGCATGATCACGGTGATCGGTCTGGCGGCGAAGAACGCGATCCTGATCGTGGAGTTCGCGGTGGAACAGCGCGCGGCAGGCAAGACGCTGCGCGAGGCGACGCTGGAAGCGGCACACCTGCGCTTCCGCCCGATCCTGATGACCTCGTTCGCCTTCATCCTGGGTGTGTTGCCGCTGGCCATCTCCACCGGTGCCGGCGCCAACTCGCGTCACTCCATCGGTACCGGCGTGATCGGCGGCATGGTGTTCGCCACCGTGCTCGGCGTGATCTTCATCCCGCTGTTCTTCGTGGTGGTGCGCCGCATGCTGGGCGACAAACTGGACGAACAGTCCAAGCAATACCTGGCCAACCAGGGCGACGCCGGAAGTCATCGTCCGGATCGTTGATCCGGGACATGGCGTAGAACGAAAAGCCCCGGCAATGCCGGGGCTTTTTTTGGGCTGCGCAACAGTGATGTCTCGTAGGAGCGCACCCGGGCGCGACGGGCGTTACCGATACCCCCCGTCGCGCCCGGGTGCGCTCCTACGATGGCGTGCGTGCACCGGTGGAGCCACGCACCACGCAGCGGCCGGTCATCACCATGCGGCGGATCGGCAGCTGCGGATTGCGCAAGCGCTCCAGCAGCAGCGACATCGCTGCGCGGCCCATGTCCTCGACCGGCTGCTCGACCACGGTGATGCCGGGCTCCACCAGGTCGGTCCAGCGCTCGTTGTCGAAGCCGGCCAGGGCCAGGTCGTCGGGCAGGCGCAGACCCGCGGTGCGGGCAGCCTTGAGCGCGCCCATCAACAGCAGGCTGTTACTGGTGACAATGGCCTCGGGCCGGTCTGCACCGGCCAGCCATTGACCGACTTCGGCAATCGCCGCTTCGGCGGTGGGCGCCACTTCGCGGTAGGCCGGCGTCAGCCCGGGCGCGCCCATCGCGGCCAGATAGCCGTTGCGGCGCTCGGCCGCAGTGGTGCTGGTGCCGAACAGCCCGCCGATGCGTTCATAGCCCTCCGCCTGCAGATGCGCGACCAGTTCGCCCATCGCTGCGGCGTTATCCAGCACCACGCTGTCGTAGCGGCTGCCGGGGCCGGCGCGGTCCACCAGCACGGTCGGGTAGTCCAGCACCAACTCGTGCATACGCCCGACCGTGTTGCGGGTCGGCGCGAAGATCAACCCGGTGATGCGTTCTTCCTGCATCAATTGCAGGTACAGCGCTTCGCGCTCGGGGTCTTCGTCGGTATTGCACAGGGTCACGCGCATGCCGGCGCGATAGGCGACCTCCTCCACCGCGCGGATCAGCGCGGTGAAGTACGGGTTGCGGATGTCGGCGACGATCACCCCCAGGATGCCGGACTGCTGGGAGCGCAGGCGCCGCGCCATCAGGTTGGGCCGGTAGCCGGTCTGGCGCACCGCCGCCTCGACCTTGGCCCGTACTTCCTCGCTGACCGGGCCGGTGCCCAGCGCGCGCGAGACCGTCGATTTGGAAACCCCGGCCACCCGGGCCACGTCATTGATGCTGATACTCACTGGGACCGTTCCCGCTCCATTTGCGCACCTGGGGCCAGGCGCCGTGTCTGATTCGATGCTAACCCGAAAGCACTACAACGTTTTTGTGCAGCGCACATTGACCTGGAACGTGGGAACGTTCCCACTATACTGCCCAGCCCGTTCCTACCCCGGAGTCCGTCTTGTCCTCTCCGTCGCCAGCCGCCCCCGTCACCCCCGAACTCGTGCGCCTGCGTGCGCATGCCCGCGACAAGGACGACGCCATCGCGCAGGCCGCCCAGTTGCTGGTCGCCGCCGGCTGCGTGGCGCCGGGCTATGACGCCAGCATGCGACGCCGCGAAGGCCTGGCGAATACCTTCCTGGGCCACGGCCTGGCGATCCCGCACGGCGTCGGAGAAGACCGCCACCTGGTGCGCCGCGACGGCATCGCGGTGCTGCAGTTGCCCGAGGGCGTGGAGTGGAACCCGGGCCAGACCACCCGGCTGGTGGTCGGCATCGCCGCCCAGTCCGACACCCACATCACCCTGCTGCGCCGGCTGACCCGCCTGATCCAGGACCCGGCCCAGCTGGAAGCGCTGTTCACCACCGACGACCCCGGCGTGATCGTGGCCGCCCTGACCGGCGACCGTGCGCCCGACACCAGCGCCGCTCCGGCCACCGACCTGGCCGAAACCTTCGCGTGGACCATCGCCTACCCCAGCGGCCTGCACGCCCGCCCGGCCACCCGCTGGGCCGAGACCGCACGCGGTTTCTCGGCGCGCGCCCAGGTGCGCGCCGGCGACCAGGCCGCCGATGCCAAGAGCCTGGTCGGCCTGCTGCAGCTGGGCCTGCGTGCCGGCGACAGCATCACCGTTTCGGCCGAAGGCACTGATGCGGGCGCGCTGCTCAAGCGCCTGCGCGCGGTGATGGACAGCCTGACCGCGCAGGAAAAGGCCGATGCCGAACGCGCCGCGCAACGCCGCGCCGCGCCGGTGGTCGGCTGGACGCCGCCGCAGGCGCAGCCGGCCATCGTCGGCATCGGCGCCAGCCCGGGCGTGGCGATCGGCATCGTGCACCGGCTGCGTGCGGCGCAGACCGAAGTGGCCGATCAACCGGTCGGCCTGGGCGATGGCGGCGCGCTGCTGCACGACGCGCTGACCCGCACCCGCCAGCAGCTGGCGGCGATCCAGGACGACACCCAGCGCCGGCTCGGCGCCTCGGACGCGGCGATCTTCAAGGCCCAGGCCGAACTGCTCAACGACACCGACCTGATCACCCGCACCTGCCAGCTGATGGTCGAAGGCCACGGCGTGGCGTGGTCGTGGCATCAGGCGGTGGAACAGATCGCCTCCGGCCTGGCCGCACTCGGCAACCCGGTGCTGGCCGGCCGCGCCGCCGACCTGCGCGATGTCGGCCGCCGCGTGCTGGCCCAGCTCGACCCGGCCGCCGCCGGCGCCGGCCTGACCGACCTACCGGAGCAGCCCTGCATCCTGCTCGCCGGCGATCTGTCGCCGTCGGACACCGCCAACCTGGACACCGCGCGCGTGCTCGGCCTGGCCACCGCGCAAGGCGGGCCGACGTCGCATACCGCGATCCTGTCGCGAACGCTCGGCCTGCCGGCGCTGGTCGCGGCCGGCGGCCAGTTGCTGGATATCGAAGACGGCGTCACCGCCATCATCGACGGCAGTAGCGGGCGGCTGTACATCAACCCGTCCGAACTGGATCTGGACGCCGCCCGTACGCATATCGCCGAGCAACAGGCCATCCGCGAGCGCGAGGCCGCGCAGCGCGCGTTGCCGGCAGAAACCACCGACGGCCACCACATCGACATCGGCGCCAACGTCAACCTGCCTGACCAGGTCGCGATGGCGCTGGCCCAGGGCGCCGAAGGCGTCGGCCTGATGCGCACCGAATTCCTGTTCCTGGAAAGCGGCAGCACACCCAGCGAAGACGAGCAGTACCAGACCTACCTGGCGATGGCGCAGGCGCTGGATGGCCGCCCGCTGATCGTGCGTGCGCTGGACATCGGCGGCGACAAGCAGGTGGCGCATCTGGAGCTGCCGCACGAGGAAAACCCGTTCCTGGGCGTGCGCGGCGCGCGCCTGCTGCTGCGTCGCCCGGACCTGCTCGAACCGCAGCTGCGTGCGCTGTACCGCGCCGCCAAGGACGGGGCGCGGCTGTCGATCATGTTCCCGATGATCACCTCGGTGCCGGAGCTGATCACCCTGCGCGCCATCTGCACGCGCATCCGCGCCGAACTCGACGCGCCCGAGGTGCCGATCGGCATCATGATCGAGGTGCCAGCCGCCGCCGCGCAGGCAGACGTGTTGGCACGGCATGCGGATTTCTTCTCCATCGGCACCAATGACCTGACTCAATACGTGCTGGCGATCGACCGCCAGAACCCGGAGCTGGCCGCCGAGGCAGACAGCCTGCACCCGGCCGTGCTGCGCATGATCCGCAGCACCATCGAAGGTGCACGCAAACACGACCGCTGGGTGGGCGTATGCGGTGGTCTCGCCGGCGATCCGTTCGGCGCCAGCCTGCTGGCCGGTTTGGGCGTGCAGGAACTGTCGATGACGCCCAACGACATCCCGGCGGTCAAGGCACGCCTGCGCGGCACCGCGCTGAGCACCTTGCAGCAGCTGGCCGAGCAGGCGCTGGACTGCGAAACCGCAGAGCAGGTGCGCGCGCTCGAAGCAACGCGCGAGGGCCAGGCATGAACCTGCATGCCATCACGGTGACGCTGAACCCGGCGATCGACCAGACCATCCAGCTCGACAGCCTGCAGCCGGGCGCGGTGCATCGCGCCAGCAGCGTGCGCAACGATGCCGGCGGCAAGGGCATCAACGTGGCCGCCTGCCTGGCCGACTGGGGTAGCCAGGTCGCCGCACTCGGCGTGCTCGGGGTCGGCAATGCCTGCGTGTTCGAGGCGCTGTTCCGCGAGCGCGGCATCACCGATCACTGCCAGCGCGTGGCCGGCGAGACCCGTACCAACCTCAAGCTGGTCGAGGCGCGCAGCAACGACACCACCGACATCAACCTGCCCGGCCTGCGCCTGGGCCAGCCGCACCTGCAGGGCGTGGCCGACCACCTCGCCCCGCTGCTGCGGCCCGGCCTGCCGGTGGTGCTGTCGGGCAGCCTGCCGGCCGGCCTGCCGGACGACAGCTGGGCGCAGCTGCAGGCGCAAGCCAGCGCCGCCGGTGCGCGTGTGCTGCTGGACACCAGTGGCGCGCCGCTGGTGGCCGCGCTCGGTGCCGAACGCCAGGCGCTGCCGTACGCGGTCAAGCCGAACCGGCACGAACTGGAAGCCTGGACCGGCCGCCCGCTGGCCGACCGCGCCGCGCTCAGCGCCGCCGCGCATGAACTGATCGCCCGCGGCATCCAACTGGTGGTCATTTCGATGGGCACCGAGGGCGCCCTGTTCGTGCAGCGCGACCAGCGCCTGATCGCGCGTCCGCCGCGCCTGGCGCAGGGCAGCAGCGTGGGCGCCGGTGACGCGATGGTGGCCGGCCTGGCCGCCGCGCTACTCGACGACTCCACCGACCTGGAACAGTGCGCGCGGCTGGCGACGGCGTTCTCGGTCAGCCGGCTGGAAAGCGGCGATGCGCGCCGGCTGAACCCGCAGCAGGTACGCAAGCTCACCGGCGAGGTCGTCATCGACCAGCTCTCCTAGCAAGGCCGGCGGCGCGCCCGGTGGGAGCACCACCGCAACGCGCCCGGGTCTTGCGCAAGACACCACGTATCCCGCCGGCGCTCGCCGGCGACCGAACAACGCAGGAGATTTGCATGTCCTCTTCCATCGTGGTCATCGCCGCTGGCGACCGCAGCACCGAAGCCGTCCTGGCGGCCGAAGCGCTGCGCCGCGCGGCCACCGCCGCCGGGCGCAGCGTGACGATCGAAATCCGCAGCGACCAGGGTGTGCTCGGCGCACTGCCGGGCGACCTGGCCAGCGGCGCCACCCAGGTGCTGGTGATCGGCGACGCCGATGCCGACACCGCCCGCTTCGGCGATGCGCAGCTGCTGCGCCTGAGCCTGGGCGCGGTGCTGGACGACCCGGCCGCGGCAGTGAACAAGCTCGCCACACCGGCCGCCGCGAATGCATCGGCTGCCGCAGCAAGCGCAGGCGCCGGCAGCAAGCGCATCGTCGCAATCACCTCCTGCCCCACCGGGATCGCGCACACCTTCATGGCCGCCGAAGGCCTGCAGCAGGCCGCGAAGAAACTCGGCTACCAGATCCGCGTGGAAACCCAGGGGTCGGTAGGCGCGCAGGACGCCCTGACCGACGAGGAAATCCGCGATGCCGACCTGGTGCTGATCGCTGCCGATCGCGAAGTCGACCTGGCCCGCTTCGGCGGCAAGCGCCTGTTCAAGAGCGGCACCAAGCCGGCCATCAACGATGGCCCGGCCTTGATCCAGAAAGCGCTGGCCGAAGCCGGCGTGCACGGCGGCGCGGTGCCGGTCGCAGGCGCCGCCAAGGCCGAAAACGCGGGCAACGGCCGCACCGGCGCCTACAAGCACCTGATGACCGGCGTGTCGTTCATGCTGCCCTTCGTCACCGCCGGCGGCTTGTTGATCGCACTGGCATTCGCGCTCGGCGGCATCTATGCCGGCGACGATGCGCACCAGGGCACGCTGGCCTGGTCGCTGTTCCAGATCGGCGCCAAGGCCGGCTTCACCCTGATGGTGCCCGCGCTGGCCGGTTACATCGCCTACTCCATCGCCGACCGCCCGGGCATCGCGCCGGGCATGATCGGCGGGCTGGTCGCGGCCAACCTCAATGCCGGCTTCCTCGGCGGCATCATCGCCGGCTTCATCGCCGGCTACGGCGTGGCCGCGCTCAACCGCTACATCCGCCTGCCGCGCAACCTGGAAGGGCTCAAGCCGGTGCTGATCCTACCGGTGCTGGGCACGCTGCTGGTCGGGCTGGCGATGATGTATGTGTTCGGCCAACCGGTCGCCGACCTGCTGGCCTGGCTCACCGCCTGGTTGCGCGGCATGCAGGGCAGCAGCGCGCTGCTGCTGGGCCTGTTGCTTGGCGGCATGATGGCCTTCGACATGGGCGGGCCGGTCAACAAGGCTGCCTATGCCTTCTCCACCGGCCTGATCGCCAGCCAGGTCTACACCCCGATGGCCGCGGCCATGGTCGCCGGCATGACCCCGCCGCTGGGCATCGCACTGGCCACCTGGGTGTTCCGCAACCGCTTCACCGTGGAAGAGCGCGGCTCGGCCACGGCCGCCGGCGTGCTCGGGCTGGCCTTCGTCACCGAAGGCGCCATCCCGTACGCCGCGCGCGACCCGCTGCGCACCATCCCGGCGCTGGTGATCGGCTCGGCCGTGGCCGGCGCGATCTCGATGACCGCCGGTGCCGAGTTGAAGGCACCGCACGGCGGCATCTTCGTGCTGCTGATCCCCAACGCGGTGACCCACCTGCTCAATTACGTGCTGGCCCTGGTGGTCGGCGTGGTGGTCACCGCGGTGGCGCTGCGCCTGCTCAAGAAGCCGGTGGCCGACGTGGTCGCCTGACGGTCGGCCACCTCGCCATTGCCGCTTGCCATCCGCGCATGCGCTACGCCTGATCGCCGCCCCACTCCACCCCTGACTGGTTTCACCGCTGCGCTGCGCACCTTCGTGCGCGGCCGGCGGCTTGCCCATCCCCTAGCTGTCGCGTTCGCCACCCGGCCACGCCTTCCTTCGTTCGGAGTCCTGCCATGACCGCCCTCGCCCCCCGCCATGCCCGTCCCCGCCTGCTGTGCCTGTCGCTGGCACTGGCGCTGACCCCGCTCGCCCATGCGCAGGATGCCGCCGATGCCTTCAAGCTCAAGCTGGGTTACACCGGCGAAGCGGCGTCGATGATTGATGGCGGCCGCAAGAACGGCGATGCCTACGCCGGCCAGCTGATGGTCGGCACCGATGTCGACATGGACCGCCTGTTCGGCTGGGGCGGCGCCACGGTCAAGCTGTACGTCACCAACCGCCACGGCACCAACCTGTCCAACAGCAGCATCGGCAACAGCACCTCGGTACAGGAAATCTACGGCGGCCAGGGCACGCGGCTGGCCAACTTCACCCTGCTGCAAAGACTCTTCGACGACCGCCTGGAACTGGAAGCCGGCCGCAGCGTGGCCAACATCCACTTCCTCGGCTCGGACCTGTGCCAGTACTTCCAGGGCAACTCGGCCTGCGGCAACCCTACCTTCGTGTTCCGCACCAGCAACTTCACCTACTGGCCGGTCTCCAGCTGGGCCGCGCATGCCACCGCCTGGGTCACGCCCAAGGTCTACGTGCATGTGGGCGCCTACGAGGTGAACCCGGTGCAGGCCCAGGATGGCCAGCACGGCCTGAAGTGGAGCACCGACGACACCACCGGCGTGGTGGTGCCTTACGCGGTCGGCTACAAGAACAAGGGCGGCGACGGCAGCATGGCCGCGATGTACGAACTGGGCGGCTGGCAGGACAACTCCGACTACACCGACCCACTACGCGACCGCAACGGCAACCCGGCCGTGCTCAGCGGCCTTGGCTACGAAAACAAGCAGGGCCGCTCGGGCATGTTCGCCCGCTTCGAACAACAGGTCACCAATCCGGATCCGTCCGGCGCCCGCGGCCTGACCGTGTTCGGCGCCATCCTCAAGAGCACCGGCGGCCAGGCGATCGAGGACCACTTCGTACAACTGGGCCTGGTGCAGAAAGGCACCTTCGCCAGCCGCCCGCAGGACAACATCGCCTTCGTGATCACCCAGCAGAAATACAGCGACGAGGCGATCGAAAACCTGCGCCTGGCCCGCGCCTCGGCCGGCGGCACCGGCACCCCGGCCGACAACCAGATCATGATGGAGCTCAGCTACGGCATCCAGGTCACCAAGCGCCTGCGCATCGCGCCGAACCTGCATTACGTGATCAACCCGGACCAGTTCAACGAACCCACCCGCACCAGCGATCTGAAGAATGCATTGATTGCGGGCATGCGGATCGATTGGAATCTGTGACCCATAGAGAGGCTGCGCGCGTTGCTCGCATTGTCGACTCCCCGTAAAATTGGTCCATCCATAGTTAGAGGTCCCCGGGCACACTAGCCACCAAGGAGACCAACGATG
>NZ_JAJGQM010000040.1 GCF_020784175.1 Xanthomonas campestris pv. asclepiadis | reverse complement strand
CATCACGCCTGCCATGAAGTTGGCGATGGCCACTTAGCTCCACTTCTGGCGACCGCTAGAAGTGGGGGGATTACCCGCGCAACGCCACGCCAAGGCCACGCTTGCTCAACCAGCCACGACACGCCGCGTCCCCCATCGCGAATCACATGTCGCGCATTCGCAGCCCCGCAGCCAATCTGCTTACGGGCACCGGAGGAGCGCGCCTGAGCGCGACGGGCCTTCCAGGGAAACGCCTCATCGCGCCCAGGTGCGCTCCTACGCAGGGAATTGGCCCCAAGAGCGGGCAGACGCCGCGATCAAAGCGCGGGTGTCGACAAGCGAACCCAACTGAAGGCATGGCCTCACGCCGGCTCGTCAGGCACCAGCTCCATTTCCAGCCGCGTGATGCAGTCCTTGAGATGCAGCTTGCGCTTCTTCAGGCGCTTCATCTGCAGCTCGTCCTCCAGGTTCGCGGGCACGCGCTGGATCTCCTCGTCCAACGCGCGGTGGGCGCGTCGCAACTCGGCGATCTGCTCGGCGATCTCGGCGGGTGAGAGGGTTTCCACGGCTCCGAGCATACACAACCGCGGCCCGGTCGCGTCACCTGTGCTTGCCGAGCCGCTTGAGGCTGCGACAATGCCGGCGCGCCGCTGGGGAAACGGCGGCGCGTCTGATCCCCTCATTGCCGCGCGGCCACGGCCGTCGAGAAAGGAGTCTTTACGATGCGTTTGCGTTCTTCCCTGCTGGCCCTGAGCCTGCTCACCGCCGCCAACCTGGCCAGCGCCGCCGACGTCGCCAAGTACGACGGCTTTTTGTGCTGCAACCTGCGCACCGACGGCAGCTGGATCAGCGACAGCAACTACGCCGAAGACGGCAAGCGCATGCTTCCCGTAGGCACCCCGGTCAGCGTCACCGGCTTCGGTCGCAACCGCGTCAACCTCAAGATCGCCGGCGAAAAGCAGTCCATCGGCAACGATTACAGCCGCGACCTGGACAACACCGCCTTCGCCGCCCGCTATGTCGTCACCGCCGACCCCAAGCTCAAGCTGGCCACCTTTCCGCCCAAGATCCGCCAGGCCATCAATGACGGCAAGCTCACCGGCGGCATGACCCGCGAACAGGTGCTGATGGCGGTCGGCTACCCGATCAGCAGCGAAAACCCGAATCTGGACGCCTCGCTGTGGCGCTACTGGCGCGACAGCTTCTCCGAGTACCAGGTGCAGTTCGGCCCCAGCGGCAAGCTGGTCAAGGTGACCGCGGACCCGCAGCTGATGAATTTGATTTGGGCGCAGTGAAATTTTGGGGAAAAACTAATGGCGATACCAAAAGCATTTATATCTTATTCGCACGACTCACAGGATCACAAGAAGTGGGTATTGGATTTTGCAGTTAGGCTTCGAAATAATGGAATAGATGCAATGCTTGATCAATGGGACTTGAAGCCCGGCGATGACTTGCCTCTATTCATGGACCGAGGCATGAATTCTGCCGATCGCGTGCTAATGGTTTGTACGGATAATTATGTTGGCAAGGCAAATTCCGGAGTGGGAGGCGTCGGCTACGAGAGAATGATTGTCACAGCTGATTTGTTAAAAAAATAGACTCTAACAAAGTAATACCATTGATACGCCAGAATGGAACTCATGAAGTCCCTATTTTCCTTCAGTCAAAGTTTTTTTTTGGACTTCTCACGACCTGATCAATTTGAGTTTTCATTCGATGAGCTAATTCGCACATTGCACAATTCCTCGCTATTCGAAAAGCCACAAGTTTCCAGTAATCCCTTTGTCTCTACCTCTCAAACCCCACCTAATCGCGTTGGTGATGGCGTTCTGCAGGTGATTAGGTGCGTTGTAAATATCTTTGAAAAGCAGACATGGGATCATGTCAGTTATTCAGAGCTCATTGCAAAAGCAAAGATGTCGAGAATTATGTTTGACATTTATGTCGATCAAGCTAGGTCACAGGATTTATTAACTCAGGATAATGATAAGGACGTCATTTTGACGGCTAAGGGAAAGGTTTATGCTATTCAGCATGGACTAATCTCTTAACGCCTAGTGACCAAAGCTACTAATCGGAATAAATGAGTGGAATTGGCGAGCTAAATGTATTTTAGTTCAACTGCCTCCTGAGAGATCTGCAGCCCGTGGGTGAGGTGAGAGGAAGGCAAAGGTGTGAGCTACGCAGGCTCTGGCCAAGTAGCTGGCATCGTGCAGTTATCAACCAGTATGCTGAGATGAGGCGCGTCCTTGGTTCAACTGACGTATCAATCTGGTGTCTAGTGACTTATCCCGCAGCAGGCGTGGAAACCCACGACCAGATTATTCAAATTGACCGAGCTTGTGTTGATTGTGTCTGTATACGATCTTGCTGTTGAGCCTGCATAACCTCCCGCGCCTTTGTCTGCTGGACTACTTCCACCTGTGCCATACGCTGATCGACAGGAACAGAGAGCGCCTCTTGCGTCGGCATGTGCGCTCGATGCGCAGCGGGATCTGGGGACTGGTGGCCCTCTCGCCACATGTGCATAATTTCGCCGCCAGCCATTTTTTCGGTTGGCGAATTAAATGCAAATTTCAGATCGTCTTTTGCTGTAAAGCCCTTTTCTGCAGCCATCAGCATCAAACTTGCGCTTAGGCGGTCGCTACTCTCATCCCATGATTTCCCTGCTTGTTGATCAAGTCCGCGAACGCCACTACGGATCTTCTCCAACAGCTCATCGTCTGGTCTCCCTGTCTTGTAGGGGACGTTGAGTGCTGGCTGTTGAGGGTCGATGTCGGGAGTCGGGCTGATGTGCTGGTGCGATCCTTTTGTGTGTTGCAAGAGCCCGCGGGTTGGCGGATTGCTGCTGGTGTCCCAATAGATCTGCGGTGTTGCGGTGGTGCCTGGGGGCAGCGTGATTCCGTTATGTTCTAAAAGCTCTTCTTTGAAGCGCAGGCGTTGCATATCGAGCTGCATTTGCGGAGCAACCCCACCCACTGGATGCGCATACGCCCTGTCGAATGCAATCGCTCGACTGACAGCGCCGGCCCCATAGTAGTTGGGGTAGTCCGAGTCACCGTGGAATCCAATGCCTGTTGTCTGATTTTGCGGAAGTCCTGGCGTGCCTCTGGGCTGTTTGTCGAAGTAGTAAGTCGCTTGTGCAGATACATTCTGAGGCGTCATGGGCAGTGAGCCGTCCTGATTGAACGTAATCCCTGGCCGCGCTTGTGTCTGCGTCCTGTTGCTCGGATTGGCTTCAACAAAGTCATCCACACGGCCATTTCCGAGACGTCTCATTGCATTCAAATCGACGGCCGGATTGATTTGCCGCTCCCGATCAATCAATGCGTTCCAACCTGAAATCTGAGCTTTGGCCTCATCGTCGCGCGCACTTTTAACTAGATTCTCCACGGGGATCGTGTAATCGTTGACCGGATTATTATCTTTTGCAATCGCTTTCACTGCGGCATCAAATTGCTTATATGAGTTGGCCATGCTTACTTGATTGAAGGCATGCTGCGTCTCATGACCAAGAACAAATGTTAGATCAGTAGCGTTGGATTTATTGAACTGACTCTGGGTTTGCCCGACCGTAGCTGGTGGAATGCTCATGGTTTTACTGGTCGGGTTGAACGTCCCCCCTGCAATCGTGCCACTAAGAGGAGCGAAATTTTCCAGCAGCATGCGTTTTTGGGGGTCGCTACTGTCAATGGTCGTAACAGCTCGCTTCATCTCGTTCGCCAGCGTCGGCGAACTGTTGATTGTTGCCTGCAGGTTGGTGACCATATCTTGCGTTACAGGCTGGCTTTGTTGGTTTGCATCCATATACGAACTATTTGCGAAACGCATACCCATCTCTTGCAGCCGGAGCGAACCGCGCAAGCTCGCCGTCGGTGCGGATCCTGGATCAAGCGCCGGGAGAGTGACGATTCCGGATGCCTTATCGTAGGAGCCTGTCAGCGGTTCGGAACCGCCAACGCCTGGCTCGAATCCTTTCAGATGACCCCTGGCTGCTTCTTGATTGAGCCTCTGTGTAAGGTCTGGATCGGCCGCAACCGTTGCGCGTAGCTGCGCTTCCTGATCGGGAGTTACATCCGGTCGATTTGCAAATCGAGTCAAAGCGGATTGCAGTTGAGCGTTTGGAACGGCCATGACCATTACTCCTCAATCTTGTGAAGACTGATTGACTTAACGCAGCTGACACTTGCTTGTTGAGGTTCAGGGGAGGCTGGGTGCCATGGATTGATCTGGGCACGTATATTTTTGCGTGAGTACTGAAAAGACAGAATCCATCCAAATTCGTTATAGAGTCCTAGTTCGGCTTTGAACCCAGCATCTTTCAATGCTCTATCATATTGCTCGAAGGCTAGCTCGCAAGGAGGAGTGGTTGAAAGAGGAATGCTACTCGGTGGTAAAAGTTCCAAAGTGACATTGGAGTACTGCGTAAATTTCTTGTCGAAGTTATACGTGATGCCGTATCCTGAATAAGGAGCTGGTTGATCGAGCGTATAAAACCCAGAATTTTCACCTGCACTCTTGGTGAATGGAACTTCTAGATACTTCTCAAGAAGTAATGGCGATAATTCATCAAAACTTTCGACATTTTCTATTAAAGAGAAGAGACGGTCCAGCAGGGCTTGGGGTGTCAGCTCAGTGTGTGTGGTCATGTCTCTTCCTCGAGGTTCGTCAGCCGAAGGTTTGGCAGTTGCACAAGACGTTGCCAAGCAGATGAGCACTACGACTATCAATAAATTCGCCTTGGATTTCACTTCGCATGCTCCTTTCGTTTGCCAAGTGCACCGCTTAAAAATTTTGTTGCTTGACGATGTTCAACTACTGCCAATTTCTTATAGCTTGTAGAAGCAGCAATAGGTGGCCGAGATCAGGGCCGCAGCGATTACTACTGTTGATTCGAGTCAAGCGCATGCTATGACGAAGCACGTCGCTTTGTCATATCGACAGGCACCGTGGTCTGCGATAGTACATCGTCCAACTGCTCCGCCAGCATATCGAAGCAAAACGCCAACGCATCCATTGGTATGGGAGGCTCATTGATGCCTGAGGTGTTTGACACGTAGCGGGGGCGTGCGAGCGCAGCCAGAAAGCGCAAATGATCGCGCGTTTGCAGTAACCGAAGCTGCGCGTTTTCCGGCAGCAGGTAATACCCGAACAGAGACTGCTCCATGCTTACTCCTCCGGAACAGGCTCCCGCCGCACGATGCGGCGGGATGCCGGGAGGTTAGCAACCGCAGATAGCCGGCGGGCTTATTTCCCTTGCGGGTGTTGTATTCGCCGCCCTCCCGACGTGGAAACGCCGAGCATGCGCCCAAACATCAGGCACAAAAAACCACCGCTTGACGGGGGTGGCACCGCTATCTGTGGAGTTGCTACGCTCCGTGAAGGAGTGTGCTACTGATGCATGGAGGAGTCAAGGTGCAGGCCTGGAGTCTTCGCGCCCTTTCGGTTATCAATGCCGTGTCGCAAAGATGTAGGTATTAACATGCAGGCATTTCAGCTCAGGGGGATACTTAGGTGACTCGAATACGCTAGCTGATGAAGCGGGAAATGGTGTGATCGCCAGAAATATAGTGAGCTCGAAGGGCATTCTGAAACCATTTGATTTCAGGCGCGCAGTTAATGACAAGCCCCACACAAGCCGGGCGCTAGGATTCCTCCTCGGTAAATTTGTCAAAAAAATGAAGCTTCCCATGTAACGAAATCCGGATCTGTATCCTAACGACGATAACGGCGACACCCTCTGGCACATTGCCCAGCAAGGGGTGGATCTATCCAAGCCACGCGAGATTGCGTTCTCCGTGGTCTTCCCCACGAAGGAGTCGGCATTGGCGTTTTCGGTGACGCTGCTGCGCTTCGAGCAAAAGGTGCGTTGCTGCCATTACCCGGAAAACACGGCGTTTCCGATGGACGTGACGGTGTATCCGACCATGATCCCAACGTACAAGGCGATTTCGGCGTTCGAGGAAGAGTTGGCAACAGAGGCCAAGCCGTTAGGAGGTTTGAATGACGGATGGGAGTTTTCTGCGGATGAAAAGAACGTCTAACGCCGGCGATGTGCGAGAGCCTGCGATGCAGTCACTACATCGCTGAGCTCGTCGCACTTTTTACCGCATCGGCCCTTTTTACCGCGTCAGCGCTGCGACTGCGGGACGCGGCGCAGCTGCGACACGTCGTAGCCCATGGCGGCGATACGCTGGACGGCCTGCTGATAGTCGGCCTCGGAGACCTGCGGCGTGCGCGCCATGTACCAGACGTAATCGCGCTTGCTGCGCGCCACGATGGTCTGCGTGTACTCCGCATCGCGCCAGGCAATCACGTATTCGGCCTTGAATGGCCAGAAGAACTGCATGCTCCACAGCGCGCCATTGCCCTCCTTCGCCACCTGGCCGATCGGATGCATGGACTTGAGCGGCGCCTGGAAGCTGCCCTTGCGGAAGGTAAAGGTGGTCTGGATGCGACCGTCTGGTCGCAGTGCATAACTCTCCACCGCATCGTAGGCCTTGCGCTCGGGCCGGGTGGGAATATGCGCGATGACGTACCAGTCGCCCATGAAGCGTGGCACGTCGACGCTGTCTGCGCGCGGCAGGGCGGGACGCGACTCGCTGCCGCTTGCACTTCCGTGAGCCGCGAGCGTCAGTAACAACAGCATCGAACCATGTCGCATGGCAATCTCCACCTGAAAGAAATACGTACATAGTCCTACGGCGTTGCCCTGCGTGCGGATGCAACCCCATGCGATGCAGTTCCGCACTGGCGCACGCCGGCCTGCCTTGCCAGTGAGGCGACGGTAACGTTCAACATGTCATGGCGGCGTTGAAGCGCCAGGCCGACGCGTTGCGCACGCCAGGAGATGCTCGATCAAAGACTTAAGCGCTGGGGCGACGATCAGCCGCAGTGAGGGTCACGACGTGCTTGAAAATGCAGAGATGACAGGACGTGTCGTTCAGTGCCGGCGATCGAGCCATGACGGGCTGGTTTAAGTCCAGGCAGGCGGTAGCCCGACGGCATTCACCAGGGCGATACCGCGTCTTCCCCATATGGATGAATCGTCGCGATCCTTCCATCCGCGTCGTGTTCCAGCGGTGCCATCTTGATGCTGCGCAGATGCGTCTGCCCGCCCGACAAGACAGCGTCGTGATAGAACAGATACCACTGGCCTTCGAACGCACAGATGGAGTGATGCGTGGTCCAGCCGATCACCGGTGCGAGCAGCACGCCCTGGTAGGCGAATGGCCCGTACGGGGAGTCGCTGGTGGCGTAGCAGATCAGGTGGGTGTCGCCGGTGGAATACGACAGGTAGTAGCGGCCCGCATGGCGGTGCACCCAGGGGCCTTCGAAGAAGCGGCGGGCGTGGTCGCCGGCGCGGAGCGGGGCGCCGTGTTCGTCTAGGATGACGATCTCGCGGGTGGGTTCGGCCAGTTGCGTCATGTCCTCGTGCAGGCGCGCGACGCGTGGGCCGAGTGCGGATGCGTCGTCTGCGGGTTCCTGGTTGGTTTGGTCGTAGACGTTGTCGCGGTAGTGCTGCAGCTGGCCGCCCCAGATGCCGCCGAAGTACAGGTAATGCGCGCCGTCGTCGTCGGCCAGGACGGCCGGGTCGATCGAGTAGGTGCCGGCAATGGGTTCGGGCTCGGCGACGAACGGGCCTTGCGGGCCATCGCCGACTGCCACGCCGATCTGGAAGATGCCGTCGGCACGTTTGGCGGGAAAATACAGGTAGGTCTTGCCGTCGCGCTGCGCGGCATCCGGTGCCCACATCTGGCGCTGTGCCCAGGGCACGTCGCGCACGTGCAGCACCTGCCCCAGGTCTTCTACCTGCGCGTGCGGATGCGCCATGCGTAGCACGTGGTAGTCGGCCATGTCGAAGTGCGAGCCGTCGTCGCTGAAGGCAACGCCGGCATCGATGTCGTGCGAGGGGTAGATGTACAGCGCGCCGTCGAACACGTGTGCGGACGGGTCGGCGGTATAGAGGTGGGTGACCAGCGGTGCGGAAATGGCGGTGCGCGCCAGCGCCTGCAGTGCAGCGGTGTGCAGTTCATCGGACATGCGCGTACCTGTGCATGAGGTGGAGGAGGGAGTCAGGGCGAAGCGAGTGGTGCGGCCTGACGGCGCAGGCCCAGCTCGTGTTCGATGCGGGTTTCCAGCGTCTTGTCGATCTCGTACAGCGCCAGCAACGCGGTGCCGAGCAGGAACGGGATCGAGGCGTACACGCTGATGGCCAGGCGAATGCCGTCGGTGACCGCTGCACTTTGCTGCGGCAGGGTGGCGTCGTAGCCATAGAACGCCAGGATGCCGGCGACCAGCGCGCCGCCGACGCTCAGGCCGATCTTCAACCCGCACAACATCGCCGAGAAAATGATCGCGGTGGCGCGGCGGTGGTTCTTCCACTCCGAGTAGTCGGCCACGTCGGCGATCATCGCCCACAGCAGCGGGATGGTGATGCCGTAGAAGAAGCCGTGCAGCACGTAGGAGGCGAACACCCAGCCGATCGCCGCCGGCGGATACACATAGAACGCCAGCAAAAACAGCGTAGAAACCAGCAGCGCGCCGCCGCACACATTGCGCTTGCCGTAGCGATCGGCCAGCCGCTTGGAAAAGCCGATGCCCACGATCATCGCCAGGATGCCGCCGGCGCTGAACACGCTGAAGGCCGAGGTCGGTGCGTCCTGCGGCCATTGCAGCGCGCTCATGCCAGCGCCGGTGAGCACGCTATTGATTGCAGCGATAAAGCGGTTGAAGCCGGCATTGTCGAGGAACTGCGCCAGCGCGCCGGCGTCGAGGTAGTACTTGAAGTAGTAGATGTACATCCCGCCCTTCATGGCGAGATTGATGAAGACCAGAATGGTCAGCGCCAGCATCACCAGCCAGGGCTTGTTGCGGACCAGATCGGTGAGGTCCTGGCGCACGCTGCTGCGTTGTTCGCTGATCGGCAGCACCCGCTCGCGCGTGGTGAAGAAGGTGATCAGAAAGCACAGCGTGCCGACGGCGGCGAACAGCGCCATGGTGTTGCGAAAGCCCTGCGCCTTGTCGCCATTGCCCAGGATCAGCACCAGCGGCAGCAGCAGCACCTGGATCACGAACTGGGCGAAGGTCACCGCCAGGAAGCGATAGGCCGACAGGCTGTTGCGCTGCTCCATGCTGCCGGTGAGCACGCCGCTCAATGCCGAGTACGGCAGGTTGTTGGCCACGTACACCAGCATCAGCAGCGTGTAGGTGGCGAAGGCGTAGGCGATCTTGCCCTGCTCGCCGAGGGCGGGCGTGTTGAATGCGGCCAGCGACAACGCACCGAACGGCACTGCCGTCCACAGGATCCACGGGCGGAACTTGCCCCAGCGCGTGCGGGTGCGGTCGGCCAGGATGCCGATGATGGGCGTGAACACGAATGCGCCAAGCATGCCCACCACGAAGATCAGCGTGGCCGCCACACCCGCCGGAATGCGGAACACATCGGTATAGAAGAACGCCAGGAAGGTGACCAGCGTCTGGAAGATCAGGTTGGCGGCCAGGTCGCCCAGGCTGTAGCCGATCTTTTCGCGCAGGGAGAGCTGTTGTGACTGATCGTTCATGAGGCGGGGCGGGCTCGAGGAGTGCTGCGGGAAACGCCGCGGCGCGCGCCAGGCCGCCGACCGCGATCGGTCCGGATCGCGGCGGCAGGCATGGCGCCTGAAGTGTCCGGCAAAATCGCGCGCGCCGTCGCCAGGCAGGCGGCAGCGATACGCGGTGCGCGGGCCATGCGGCAAGGCCATGCGCTCCCCACGGGTCGGCCACACCCGCCTGGCCTCTGTGCTGTCGTGTCGATGACCACGCTCAGAACGTGCCGCGAATGCCGAGCATGACCGTGCGGCCGGGCTCGTACAGATCGTAGGTGGCGTTGGGCCAGGCGTAGGTGGTGCGCAGCGGCTCGTCGGTGAGGTTGGTGACGTTGAGGGTGATCTGCGGCTTGGACGGCAGCGATTCCAGGGTGTAGCTGGCAGACAGATCCAGCTGCCCGCGCGCATCGGCGTTGAGGCGCGCGTAGGGAATGCCATTCTGGTTGGCGCCGGAGATCACCATGTCGTCGTTCCAGGTGTAGGACAGGCGCACCGAGGCGGCGTCCTTTTCCCAGTACACGGTGCCGTTCCACAGGTTGGGTGCAACGCCGACCGCCACTGCCGGAATGCCTTCGCCTTCGGAGGATTGGGTGACATGGGTGTAGTTCACGCTGAAGCCCAGGCCGTCGACCAGCCGGTCCAGCGGCTGCACCCAGATCGCCTCGGTGCCGCGGATGTTGAGCACGCCGTCGGCGTTGACCTGGGTCTGCACATCCACGGTGGCCGCATTCGGGCCGCCGCGCTGGTCCAGGCCGGCCTGCTGGATCGGCAGCAGGCTCTCGTACGGCACGCCCAGGTCGTTGAAGGGAATGCGCCGCACGCCGTTGACGGTGAAGCCGCTGATGCGCTTGTTGAACAGCGTCAGGCCCACATAGCCTTCGCCGCCGGTGTACCACTCGCCGCCGAAGTCCACGTTGGTGGACAGGTACGGCGCCAGGTTCGGATTGCCCTGGGTTGCAGTCTGCGCGGAGGGGTCGCTGAAGTTGGTGTTGGGCAGCATCGCGCTGGGATCGGGGCGGGTGAGCGTGCGCGAGCTGGACAGGCGCAGCACCACGTTGTCTGCCACGTCCCAGGCGGCGTTGAACGAGGGCAGGGTTTCCTTGTAGTCCGAATCCAGCACCTGGATGCGGCGGATGCCGTTGATGGTGACCGGGCCGGTGATGGTCTGGTCGGTGGTCACGTAGCGCACGCCGGCATTGAAGCGCAGCGTGCGGTTCCACACTTCGGTTTCGGCGTTGGTTTCGATGTAGAAACCCCAGTTCTTTTCGCGGATGCCGCCGGCCGAGGCGCCGGTGTTGGCGGAGTTGGTTTCCGGGGCGGAATCGCGTAGCGCGTAGTAGTTGGTGTCGCCCAGGAAGCGGTTGAAATCGGCGGTGATGAAGCCATCCGGGCCGGGGCGCAGATAGCCGGCCAGGGCCGCATTCGGGATTGCCGAGCCGGGGCCGCCGTTGCAGATGGTGCCGCCACCACCGCGGCAGACCACCTGCTCCCAGGCGATGCTGTTGTCGAAACCGCGAATGGTGCGCTCGGCCTGGTCGTAGGCGGCGCCGATCTTGATGTTGCGCTTGTCTTCGCCGAACTGCAGGTCGGCACGTCCGCCACGTGTTTCGGTCACGCGTTTTTCGTTCTGGATATTGACCCGGCCACCGTTCCAGCCCCAGCCCAGGTTCGGGTCGTTGAGATCGAGCGGGCTGCTGATCGACGGGCGGTCGCCGCCTTCATTGCGGTAGTCGACGGTGGTGAACGGCGAGGTGACCAGGATGCTGGGCGACTCACGATCCAGCCAGCTACGCGTGGCATTGGCCTGCACGTTGAGCTTGATGTCCTGGTCCGCGCCGAACAGCAGTTCCGCACCCGGGTTGACGCTCCAGAACTTGACCTCTTCGCGATACGGGCGCGCTTCCAGGAAGTACTGCGCATTGGCGAAGGTGGCGCTGGTGACCACGTTGTTCTGGTCCAGCTGCATGCCCAGCGGGATCATGTTGCCGTTGCGGCCGATCAGATTCATGCTGATCCGCTCGGTGGTGCGCTTGGCTTCCGAATACAGCGTATCCAGGTAGAAATGCATGCTGTCGGAGGGGCGCCATTCCAGCGACATCACCGAGGCATCGCGGTCGCGATCGCCATTCATGTAGACGCTGCGGCCCAGCCGCGGAATCAGCGCGTCGCTGATCTGGTCGATGCTCAGGCCCGGGTTGCGCGCCAGCAGCCAGGCCGCATCGATGGTCTCGCCGGTGGTCAGGCCGCTGCCGGCGGTGGCCGGCACGCGGTCGGGAATGCGCCAGTTGCCGCCGCCGTTGACGTTGCAGGCGGCCGGCTGATTGGTGGCCGGCGTGCCGGCAGGCGGGGTGAGGCCGCACTGGGTGTAGGTGAGGCCGGGGTTGGTCCAGCCCACGCTTTCGAAGCCGCGCACGCCCAGCTTGCTGCGCACCGAGGCCACGCCGAACAGCGCGCCGAAGGTGCCTTGCTCGTTGGTCCAGCTGCCCATGAAGGCGCCGCGCGGGGTGGTCTTTTCGCTGGTGCTGTTCCAGTCGGCCTGGGCCTGGTAGGTGAAATGCACGCCGGGGCGATCGAACGGGCGCGCGCTGCGCATGTCCACCACACCGGACACGCCGCCTTCGAGCATGCTGGCCGTGGGCGTCTTGCTCACGGTGAGCTGGGTGAAGAACTCGGTGGGAAACAGGTTCAGATCGACTTCGCGGTTCTGGTTCTGCGCGTTCAGGCCGATCGAGGCGGTGGCGATGCTGGCGCCGTTGAGCGTGGTCTTGGTGAAGCTGGTGCCCAGGCCGCGGATGGCGATGTTCAAGCCCTCGCCATTGACGTCGCGCGAGAGCTGCACGCCGGGGATGCGGTTGAGCGACTCGGCGATATTCATGTCCGGGAACTTGCCGATGTCCTCGGCAAACACGGTGTCGGCAAAGCCCACCGAGTCGCGCTTGGCATCGGTGGAAAACTGGATGCTGCGCCGGTAGCCGGACACGGTGACGGTGTCGAGCTGGGTCACTGCATCGCCGCCGGCAGCAGTGGCCGCTGGCGATTGTGCGGCAGGTGCGGCGCTGCTGGCGTCGCTGGACTGCGCCCAGGCAGCAGTGCTGGCCATGCCCAGCAGGATGGACCCCAACGCGCAGGACAACGCGGTTCGTGCGTAGCTGTTCTTCACCGTAATCCCTTCCCTAACACGTGAGCAGATGTCCCACGCATCGCCCCTGCGCAGGGAGTGCCGCTGCCGATGCGCGGCGCGGCGATGGTGCGATGGGGGAGACGGGCGATCAGCGGTGGCCGATGTTAGCGCTACCAAATTCAGAACATCACGCTGCAGGGCAGCATAGGCGGCGAGGTATCGCGGCGGCGGGCAACAGTGGCGCTGATCGAAACCGTGCCGGCTGCGCACCATGCGCTGGCGTGCTGCACTGCGCGATGGTTTTTGCCCGGTGGCGTGGTAATGGTAGCGCTATCACCCGTGGCGCAAGGCCACCTTCGTGCAGGTGCAGTGCTCGATGAATCGAACCGAAGAACGCGGCAGCCAGAGGCCGGGCCACACGCGACATGTGGCAACGCATTGCAGCGATCGTTGCGCGATTGCCCCTCGCACACTGCGTCCAGCAGCGACGTGGCGCTCGCGCACATGAGCGAGTTGCCGCAAGCGGCTGCCCCTGCCGGCACGCTGGCGCGCCTGGGCCGCATGCGGTGGCGTGTGTGCGCACTGCTGCTTGCCGCCACCACCATCAACTATGTCGACCGCCAGGTGCTTGGCGTGCTGGCGCCGTTTCTGCAGACGCAAATCGGCTGGAACGAGATCCAGTACGGCTATATCGTCACCGCCTTCCAGGCCGCCTACGCGCTGGGCCTGTTGTGCAGCGGTGCGGTGATTGACCGCTTCGGTACGCGCGTCGGCTACGCGCTGGCAATCGGCATCTGGAGCCTGGCGGCGATGGGGCACGCGCTGGCCACCAGCGTGGTGGGCTTTGCGATTGCGCGCTTCTTCCTGGGGCTGGGCGAGTCCGGCAACTTCCCCGCCGCGCTGAAGACGGTGGCCGAGTGGTTTCCGCGTCGCGAGCGCGCCCTGGCCACCGGCATCTTCAATTCCGGCTCCAACATCGGTGCCATCGTCGCGCCGTTGCTGGTGCCGCTGATCGCCACCGCCTGGGGCTGGCAGGCGGCCTTCCTGTTCACCGGCGTGCTCAGCGCCACCTGGCTGCTGGTGTGGTGGCTCAGCTATCACCCGCCCGAGCAGCAACCCGGCCTGTCGGCGGCAGAGCTGGCGCATATCCGCAGCGATGCGCACGAGCCGGTGCAGCGGCGGCTGTCGTGGCTGCAGGTGCTGCGGCACCGGCAGGCCTGGGCGTTCGTGCTGGGCAAGTTCATCACCGACCCGATCTGGTGGTTCTTCCTGTTCTGGCTGCCCAAGTTCCTGCATGCCGAATACGGCTTGAGCCTGTTGCAACTGGGTGCGCCGTTGATCGTGATCTTCGTGCTGGCCGATATCGGCAGCATTGCCGGCGGCTGGGTTGCCGGGCGCTTCATCGCGCGCGGCTGGAGCGTCAACCGCGCGCGCAAGACCGCCATGCTGATCTGCGCCGTCTCGGTGGTGCCGATCGTGTTCGCTGCACGCGCAGACAATCTATGGGTGGCGGTCGGTTTGATCGGTTTGGCCACTGCCGCGCATCAGGGTTGGTCGGCCAATCTGTTCACGCTGCCGTCGGACATGTTTCCACGCCACGCGGTCGCCACCGTGGTCGGCATCGGCGGCTTTGCCGGTGCGGTCGGTGGCATGCTGATCGCTACTTTCATCGGTTTTCTGTTGCAGGCCACCGGCAGCTACGTGCCGGTATTCCTGATGGCGGGCTCGGCCTACCTGCTGGCGCTGGCGGTGGTGCACACGCTGGTGCCACGCCTGGAGCCGGCGCAGCTGCCGGCAGACGCCGCCGCTACCGCCGCATCTTCCTGAGGGGATCATCATGCAATTACGCACACTGGCAATCGGGTTGTTGTTGGCGGCGAACGTCGCAACGCTTGCGCAGGCCGCACCGCTGGCTTCCGGCGCGCCCAAGTTCCTGGGCAGCGCCTACAGCCCGCAACAGGCGCCAGGATTCGCGCAGTACTGGAACAAGCTCACCCCGGAAAACAGCGGCAAGTGGGGCAGCGTGGAAGCGGTGCGCGACCAGATGGACTGGGGCGGGCTGGATGCGGCCTACCGCTTTGCCAAGGCCAACGGCATGCCGTTCCAGATGCATGTGATGGTGTGGGGCAACCAGCAGCCGGAATGGATCAAGTCGTTGCCGCCGGCCGAGCAACGCCGCGAGATCGCGCAGTGGTTTGCTGCGGTTGCGCAGCGCTATCCGGACATCGACCTGCTGGAAGTGGTCAACGAACCGCTCAACGACCCGCCCAGCAAGGACGACACCGGCGGCGGCAATTATCTGCAGGCGTTGGGCGGCGACGGCGCCAGCGGCTGGGAATGGGTGCTGCAGTCGTTCCGGCTGGCGCGCCAGCACTTTCCGCGTGCGCGGTTGATGATCAACGACTACAGCATCACCAACAGCGCCCAGGCCACGCAGAAGTACCTGCAGATCGTGAAGCTGCTGCAGCGCGAGCAGCTGGTCGATGCGATCGGCGTGCAGGAGCATGCCTTCGAAACCACCCCGAACGTGGCGATGTCGGTGCATCGTGCCAATCTCGATGTATTGGCCGCGACCGGCCTGCCGATCTACATCACCGAGTTCGATCTGGACGGCCCCAGCGATGCGCAGCAGCTGGCCGACTACCAGCGCGTCTTCCCGGTGTTCTGGGAGCACCCGGCGGTGCGCGGCATTACGCTGTGGGGGTTCCGCCCCGGCCTGTGGCGCGACAAGGAGGCGGCGTACCTGATCCGTGCCGATGGCACCGAGCGGCCGGCGCTGACCTGGCTGCGCGATTACGTTGCCAGCCACAGCGCAGCGCCGTGATCCCTGTGTCCTGCATTCCTCCCACGAGTTCGTCGGCCGACTGATGCCTACATCCATCCCGCTGACCCTGCACGACGATCGCCTGTTGCCCGCCGACCCCGGCACGCGTGCGATCGCGCGCCGCCTGTATGCGCAGATCGCCGCGCTGCCGATCATCAGCCCGCACGGCCATACCGACCCGGCATGGTTCGCCACCGATGCGCCGTTTGCCAATGCCACCGAGCTGTTGCTGGTGCCGGACCATTATGTGTTCCGCATCCTCTACAGCCAGGGCATCGCGTTGGACGCATTGGGCATCCCGCGGGCGGATGGATCGCGCGCGGCGGTGGACCCGCGCGCGGCGTGGCGCGTGTTCGCCGAGCACTACACGTTGCTGCGCGGAACGCCGTCAGCGTTGTGGCTCAATCATGTCTTCCATGACGTGTTCGATCTGCGCATCCGGCTGGATGCCGGCACTGCCGATCATTACTACGACCACATCACCGCTGCACTGCAGATGCCGGCATTCCGCCCGCGTGCCCTGTTCGAGCGCTTCGACATCGAGGTGATCGCCACCACCGAGTCGCCGCTGGACACGCTGCAGCACCACGCGGCCATTCGCGCCAGCGGTTGGAAGGGACGCGTGCTCACCGCGTATCGGCCGGACCCGGTGGTCGACCCCGAACACGAACAGTTTGCCGGCGCACTGCAGCAGTTTGGCGCGCTCACCGGCGAGGACGTGCTGAGCTGGCAGGGCTATCTGCGTGCGCATCGGCAGCGCCGCGCGTTCTTTGCCGCACACGGCGCAACCTCCACCGACCACGGCCACCCCAGTGCGGCCACCGCCGATCTGTCGCCGGCCGAAGCGCAGCGCCTGTTCGATACCGTGGTGCGCGGCGCAGCCACGCCCGCGCAGGCCGAGCTGTTCCGCGCGCAGGTGCTGACCGAGATGGCGGCGATGAGCCTGGACGATGGGCTGGTGATGCAGCTGCATCCGGGCTGCTTCCGCAATCACAACCGGCAGCTGTTCCAGACCTTCGGGCGCGACAAGGGTGCCGATATTCCGATGCGCACCGACTACGTGCACGCACTCAAGCCCTTGCTGGACCGATTCGGCAACGACCCGCGTCTGCGCCTGATCGTGTTCACCCTGGACGAGACCAGCTACAGCCGCGAGTTGGCGCCACTGGCCGGGCATTATCCGTCGCTGCTGCTGGGCCCGGCCTGGTGGTTCCATGATGCGCCGGAGGGCATGTGGCGCTTCCGCGAGCAGACCCTGGCCAGCGCCGGCTTCTACAACACCGTGGGTTTCAACGACGACACCCGTGCCTTCCTGTCGATCCCGGCACGCCACGATGTGGCGCGACGCGTGGACAGCGCGTTTCTCGCCAAGCTGGTCGCCGAGCACAGGCTGGATGAGGACGAGGCGGTCGAGGTGGTGATCGATCTGGCGTATCGCCTGCCCAAGCAAGCCTACAAGCTGTGAGGCTGAGCGAGGCAGCACGTGGCGATGCCTGCACGCGTGCAGGTAGTGCGGATCGACCATGCATGCGTGCATGGTCGACGCGAGGCGCGATATGACGCATGCAGGCATGGCAGCGACGGCGACGCGAGATTTTTTCAGGCATTGCGCACGACTCGCAGGTGTCGCGATGCTTTGCATCTGCGTGGTAGTGCCCGCGCTGGCAGCACCACCTGTGCCGACCCAGCCGCCACGCGAGCGTGTCTCGCTCAACGCGCAGTGGCGCTTCCATCGCGGCGATCCTCCAGGCAATCGGCAAATCCTGGACTACGACACCCGCCCGCATGTGCTACGCAGCGAAGACGGCAAGGTGGCCGACGCGCAGCCCGAGCAGGCGCAGCGCCTCGATGCCGCCGCAACCCGCGTGCTCAAGCCGTGGATCCTGCCCACGGCCAACAACTTGATTGCAGATCCCGCGAAGCGGCACAAACGCCCGCCCGGCCACCCCGGCAGTAGCGTCGCCTTCGTGCAGCCGCAGTTCGACGACAGCGGTTGGGAGCGCGTGGATCTGCCGCACGACTGGGCCATCGCCGGGCCGTTCCTGGCCGATGGCCCCTATGGCGGCATGGGGCGCCTGCCAAGCTGGGGCGTGGGTTGGTATCGCAAGCGCCTGGACATTCCGGCCAGCGATCGCGGACGTTCGCTGTTTCTGGATCTCGATGGCGCGATGGCCTATGCCACGGTCTGGCTCAACGGCAAGCTGGTCGGCGGCTGGCCGTATGGCTACAGCTCCTGGCGCGTGGACCTGAGCCCGTACGTGGTGTTTGGTGCACGCAATCAATTGGCGATTCGTCTGGATAACCCGCCGGAGTCGGCGCGTTGGTATCCGGGCGGCGGGCTGTATCGCAATGTGTGGCTGACCAAAGCTGCGCCGCTGCATGTCGCGCACTGGGGCACGCAGCTGACCACGCCGCAGGTGTCGGCCGACACCGCGCAGGTGCAGTTGGCGATCACGCTGGACAATGCCGCGCGCAGTGCGGTGCAGGCGCAGGTCAGCACCGCGATCTATGTGCTCGACGCTGCACGCGGTACACGTAGTGGCGAGCCGGTCGCGCGCATTGCCGCCATGCGGGTTGCGGTTGCCGCAGGTGGGAGCGCACGCGTGCAGGGCAGCACGCAGATCGACCATCCACGTCTCTGGGGCCCGCCGCCCACCCAGCACCCGCATCGCTATGTCGCCGTGACCGAGGTCAGTCAGGACGGGCACGTGGTGGATCGCTACGAAACACCGTTCGGCATCCGCAGTATCGTGTTCGATGCCGGCAAGGGCTTGCTGGTCAACGGCGAACATGTGCCGATTCGCGGCGTGAACAATCATCACGACCTCGGCGCGCTGGGGGCGGCGTTCAACCTGCGCGCCGCCGAGCGGCAACTGCAGTTGCTGCAACAGATGGGCGCCAATGCCATCCGCATGAGTCACAACCCGCCCGCACCGGAGCTGCTGGAGCTGACCGACCGCATGGGCCTGCTGGTGGTGGACGAGGTGTTCGACAGTTGGGAGATGAAGAAGACCCCGCTGGATTTCCACCTGGTGTTCCCGCAGTGGCACGAGCCGGACCTGCGCGCGATGCTGCGGCGCGACCGCAATCATCCCTCGGTGATCTTGTGGAGCGTCGGTAACGAAGTCGGTGAGCAGTACACCGGCGAGCAGGGCGCGGCGATCGCACGCACACTGCACGCCATCGTGCACGAGGAAGACCCCACGCGCCCCGCCACGGTGGCGATGAACTACGCCTCGCCCGAGATGCCGCTGCCCGCTGCGCTGGATGTCATCAGCCTCAATTACCAGGGCGAAGGCATCCGCGACGCGCCGGAATTCGCAGGCACCGAGCGCATCCGAAAACAACCGCAATATCCGGCGTTCCATGGCAGGTTCCCGCACAAGGCCATTCTCAGCAGCGAGACCGCTTCGGCGTTGAGCAGCCGCGGTGTGTATCTGTTTCCGGTGACGCCGGACAACAGCGCGCCGGTGCGCGATGGGCGCGGCGGCGACTCGGTCGCGCACCAGGTCAGCGCCTACGAACTGCATGCGGTGGACTTCGGCTCCAGCGCCGACAAGGTGTTCTCGGCGCAGGACCAGCATCGGTATGTCGCCGGCGAATTCGTCTGGACCGGCTTCGATTATCTGGGCGAGCCCACGCCGTACTACAGCTCGCGCAGTTCGTACTCCGGCATCTTCGATCTGGCCGGTTTTCCCAAGGACCGCTACTGGCTCTATCAATCGCGTTGGCGCCCCGATCTGCCGATGGCGCATCTGCTGCCGCACTGGACCTGGCCCGGCCGCGAGGGCCAGGTCACGCCGGTGCATGTGTTCACCTCCGGCGATGAGGCCGAGCTGTCGCCGGCGACCGCCTGCGTTTCCGCATCGAAGGCCCGGGCGAGCTGGTCGCTACCGACAATGGCGACCCCACCAACCTGGAGTCGTTCGCCGCGCCGCAGCGCAACGCCTTCAACGGCCTGTGTCTGGCGATCGTGCGTGCCAAGGCCGGCGCGCATGGCACGATCACCGTCCATGTCGAATCCGACAGCTTGCAGGCCGCCAGTGCGCAGGTGGTGGTGGAGTGATGGGGCTGCTGCTCGGCAATTGTGTGGCACGTGCAGGTGAGCTGTCGCGTGCGGATGGCGATGCGGTGCCTGCACGCAACAGATGCGACGGATGCAAACGTGCTCCCGGTATCGCTAGCGTGGTTGCTGGATTCAAACGCACCTGGCAACGCGTAAGCTGCGATCCCGCATTGGCGCGCATTGCCAGTCAGCCGCGAAGAGAACAGAAGACGCATCTGATCAGGAAGTCCGTCATGCAAGAAAACAGTACGCGCGCATCAACCTGCCTGAGCATTGCGTTCGCCGTCATCAGCGCCGTCACTGCACTGCCAGCCTCCGCTGCCTGCGACACTCGCAGCACGTCGCTCCAGCGCGCCTACGCCGATGGCTTCCTGATCGGCACCGCCGTCAATGCCGACATCGTCTCCGGCAAGGATGCCGCTTCTGCGGCGCTGGTCGCCTGCCACTTCAATGCAGTCACCGCCGAAAACGTGATGAAGGCCGAAGTGGTTGCGCCACGTCCGGGTGTGTTCGACTTCAGCGCTGCCGACGCCTTCGTCGCCTATGGACGCAGCCACGACATGTTCGTGATCGGCCATACCCTGGTCTGGCACAACCAGACGCCGGACTGGTTCTTCGTCGATGCACAAGGCAAGCCCAACACCGCCGACGCGCAGCTGGAGCGCATGCGTGCGCACATCGAGCGCGTGGCAGGGCGCTATGTCGGCAAAGTGCAGGCCTGGGACGTGGTCAACGAGATCATCGACGAGGACGGCAGTTATCGCTCCACCAACTGGGTGCAGCGCGTGGCGATGGTGACACCGTGGTGCGCAATGCCTTTCGCTTCGCGCAGCGGTACGCACCCGATGCGCAGCTCTACTACAACGACTTCAATGCCTGGCGCCCGGCCAAGCGCGACGGCATCGTGCGCATGGTCAGGATGCTGCAGCACGACGGTATCCGTATCGACGGCGTCGGCATGCAAGGACACTGGGGGCTCAACTACCCCAGCCTGCGCGACATCGAAGACGCCATCGATGCCTACGCCGCGCTCGGCATCAAGGTCATGATCACCGAGCTGGACATCGACGTGTTGCCGCTCACCAAAGAGGGCCAGGTCATCGGCACCGGGCTTGCGCACACGCAGTTCCAGCTGCCGGAATTCAAGCGCTTTCTCGACCCTTACCGCGATGGCTTGCCAGCGCAGGTGCAGGCGCAACTGCGCGATCGCTACGCCGAGTTGTTCGCGCTGTTTTGGCGCAAGCGCGACAAGCTCGCCCGTGTCAGTGTCTGGGGCGTCACCGACGGCATGTCATGGAAGAACGACTACCCCGTGCCGGGGCGTACCAATTATCCGCTGCTGTTCGATCGCAATTACCAGCCCAAGCCGGCAGTGGATGCGGTGTTGGCGGTGCCGGCGCAAGCGCACTAGCGCATCCTATGAGCGCAGTAGCCGTATGTCAGCCGTCGGCTACTGCCATTGCACGGGTTGTCTGAGATTGCCGTCGCACAGCGCAACGCCGGCATCGGCTCAGCGCGTCAGCACCGGTGGCGAGGTGGCTTGGGTCTGCGCTTGCGTGTCCTGCTCTTGCACCACGCGTTGGGTCTGCGCCTGCTGCACGTGTTGCTGCTGCAGCTGCTGGTAGGTTTCCTGGGCAGGCCGCGCAATCGCTTCGCTGGTCGGCATTTGCGCGCGATTGGCATAGGGATCGGATGAGGCAGTGTTGCCGTCGCGATACACGAATGCCAACTCGCCGCCCTGGCGCGTCGCCGTGGGTCGGTTGAATCCCACCGACAGCTGGTCGTGCTCGCTGAAGCCGCTCTGCTTGGCCAGTAGCGTCAGGCTGGCTGTCATACGTTCGCTGTTGTCGTCCCAGCCCTTGCCCAGCGCCTGCTCGGCCTGGGCCACGCCGCTGCGCACCTTGTCGTGCAAGGCCCGGTCCGCGCCAGTCGGCTCGGCTGCGGGCGCACCGGTACGCGGCGCCGGCGGTGTCAGGCCGGTATCGCGAAACCCGTTCGGTATCCACTCTGGCGGGACCTTGTCCTGATCGATGCCCAGCGCCTTCAGATCGGCGCGCACTTCCGGCTGCACACGCCTGGGATCGCGCAGCTGCGCGGCCTCCTCTGCCTCGGCGACCATGAGCAGATCGGGTGCACCGTAGTGCTGCGGATAACCGCGTGTGTCGTAGAACAGCTTGCCCATCGCCTCCACGTTCTTCGGCGCGTTCGCGTCGATCTTCAGGTCGTTGCCGAAGCTCAGCCCATCCTTGGCCTTGTAAGTCGCCTTGGCGCCCTCGCCGTTCTTGTCGATGTAGTTGGCCATCTCCGTACTAGCGTTGTACAGATCCTTCAGCGTCGCCTCGGGATGACTGTGCTTGACGTAATCGGCCAGCGTGTTGACGCCAGCGATCTCGTCTTTGGACTCGCGCGTGCGCGCCTCGGCGCCATGCGCCTTCAATGCCGTGGTGTAATCGTGTGGCGAAGGCGACTTGGCGACTTCGTCGATCTTGTCCTTGAAGGCAGCGTGGGATTGATCGATCGCTGCCTTGTTGATCGCATGGCCGATCTCGTGGCCGAGGATGATCCTCGCGGTATTGGCCGAATCGTCGCGCGGGGTATCCATATTGGCGGTGCGCAGCACGTCCATCGGCAGCAGGATCTCGCCGGTGCCCGGCCGGTACGCGCCGGCCCTATTGTCCGGATGCGGCCCGAAACCGGACAACTGTTTCTGCTCGATCGCCTGCTCCACCCGTACCTTGAGGTCAGGCGTGTTGTCCAACATCTGCCGCAGCGCCTGACCCTCCTTGGCATGGATCGCTTCGAACGCAGCTACCATTTTTTTCAGGTCGTCGTCGTTCGCCATCACACCCTCTCCTTATGCGGTGGCCAGGATTTGCAACGCAGAAATGCAAGCCTGCATGTCGTCCTGCGCTGTCTCCTTGCCGACGAACGCGTAAACCACCACAGGGCCACGCTCGAAGTGCCAGCGGCCGGGGCTGCCCAGGCGCGGCGGCGCGATCCACTGCGCGACGAAACCGGCCTCGACCAACGCCTGCCGGTACGGACCGATCGGTTGCGTGCAGCGCGCCGGCGTAGCTGCATCCGGCGCGAACGCGAAATCCAAACGCGACGGCGGCTGCCCATCGGTGTCGGCCACCGACTCCAACGCGTAGCGTCCACCATCGGCCAGGCGACCGGAGGCACTGAACTGCTGCGCGTTGTCGCCGGTGTCCACCTGCAGACCTGCAGACGCGGCGATCTGCTCCGGGGTCAGATCCTGCTTGCCGCGGATCGCAAGGATCAGCCGCACTACGCCTTGTGCCAGTTGCTCTGGCGTCATCTCCGACATGGCCCGCTCCTTTGTAGTGGGAATCGATGAGGGTTGGGAGTGTGCACCGGCGCATGCGGCCAACAGCGTGGTCGCCAGCAGCACGGCGCCGCGCTGCAAGAGCCGGCGGCCCACACGCGGCGGTGCCCTGCAAATGCCGCTGGGGGAAACAGGGTCCATGATGTGCCTCTCCTTTGAACGTTTGTCGTGCGTGTCCGCGGCCAGGCATGTTGACGATGATCTTAGCCGTCGCGTCGGCGTGGCGCAGCCTGTGTCCGATCTGCGCAGGCAACGCCACTGCCGCAACGAGCATACGTAACTGTCCACACGCCCCCAAGTGAAGAGGCCGCGCCGGCCGGGTGTCATCATCTGCCCACCTTACCGAGGAACCTTCCGATGCGCTTGCCGCCCTATCTGTTGTTGGCCGTTCCGCTGCTGGCGATCCTCGCCGCCTGCACCAGGAAGGAGGTGCCGCCACCGCGCTTTCCTGCGATCGGGCACCTGAAAACCTTCGATCGCGGCTTCAGCGACGTGGTCGCCAGCGATGCGCGCATCGAAAAGCTCAGCGAAGGTTTCACCTGGTCCGAAGGCCCTGCGTGGGTTCGCAACGGCGGCTATCTGCTGTTCACCGACGTGCCGGAAAACAAGCTCTATCGTTGGTCCGAAGACGCCGGATTATCGGTCCTGCTGTCGCCGTCCGGTTACAGCGGCCCGGAGCAGGCCACGCTACGCGAAGCCGGTGCCAACGGCCTGTATGCCGAACCGGGCGGCACCGTGTTGCTGGCCGATTCCGGCACGCGCATCGTCGCCAGGCTCGACCCGGCCACGCGCAAGAAGACGCCGCTGGCAACGCAGTTCGAAGGCCATCGCTTCAACAGCCCCAACGATCTGGTCCGCCGCAGCGATGGCGTGGTGTTCTTCACCGACCCGCCGTACGGCCTGAAGGGCATGAACGACTCGCCGGTCAAGGAACTGCGCTTCAACGGCGTCTACCGCCTGGACACCGACGGCAGCGTGCACCTGCTGGACGACAGCCTCAGCCTTCCCAACGGCATCGCCCTGTCGCCCGATGCGCGCACCTTGTATGTGGCCAACTCCGATCCGCAGCGCCCGATCTGGATGGCCTACGCGCTCGACGCCAACGGTGCGGTGACCGGCAAGCGCGTGTTCGCCGATGCCTCCGATCTGGTTGCAAAGGACGCCCCCGGCCTGCCGGACGGCATGGCGATTTCCGCCGATGGCCACCTGTTCGCCACCGGCCCCGGCGGCGTCATCGTGTTCGCCCCCGACGGCCGCAGGCTGGGCCGCATCGAAACCGGCGAACCCATTTCCAACTGCGCCTTCGGCAACGACGGCCATACGCTGTACATGACTTCGCACGCGATGCTGGCGCGGGTGCGCGTCAAGGCGCTGGGCCTGGAGTTTGCGCGGTAGAACCCGGTAGCCCACCACACCGCAGCACACTCAGTCGCCGCTCTTGTAGGAGCGGCCCTGGCCGCGATGGAGCGTGACCGATCGCCCTGCACGACAAGTCGCTTTCCCGTCGAGCCAAGACTGCGATCCGGCTCGGATGTCGCCCACCTCGCTTAGCGCATGGCTTCCGCGTCACTCAACACCAACACATCATCCAGCTCCGGCCCGCCGCCACGGTTGCCGCTACCCGCAACGATGTACAGAACGTCGCCCACTGCTGCGGCCTGGGTGCCGTGGCGCCCTCGCGGCAAGGCCGCCAACGTCGTCCAGGTGGACCTGGACGGGTCGTAGGCTTCGACTTCGTCGTGCGCCTTGACTTGGCGCGTGCTCTCGCCGCCGATGACCAGCAGCTGGCCATTGTGCGCAATGGCGGCGGCACCGGCGCGCGGCGTCGGCAACGCGGCCGGGGCAACGCTCCAGGTGCCGCGCTGGATGTCATAGACATCGACTTCGGAAATCGTCTGCGCCAAGGTGTTGCCGCTCTCGTGCGACGACCTGCGTCCGCCGGCGGCGTAGAGTTTTCCGTCGAGCACCACTGCATGGAAATGATCGCGGGCACGCGGTGCATCGGCCAGCTGCGTCCATTGCCGGGTTCTGGTGTCGAACGCATCCAGCCATGGCACATAACCGCTCATATGGCCGCGCGTGTTGCCGCCGACCAGGTACAGCACGCCGTCGTGTTCCACTGCGCCGGTCGCGCCGCGGCGGCGGTTTTCGGGAATCTCCGCGCCCACCTGCCAGCGATCGGTGGCAGGGTCGTAGATCAACAGGTGAGTCAGCGCTGCTTCTTCCGGATAGTCACCAGTCAGGCCGCCGACAACGTAGAGTTTTCCCGACGCCACCACTGCCTGCGCGTGGCTGACCGCCAGCGGTGGCGTGCTGCCCTTCGACCAGCGGCGCGTCCTGGTGTCGAAGATGTCCAGCGGCCGGTCATTGCGTCCTCCGATCAGATAGAGACGATCGCCGATCGCCACCAGGCTGTTCTCGTGCCGTGCATGTGGCCTGCCGTCGCCGGCAATGGTCTTCCAATGCAACGCGTGCTGCGCTTCTGGCGATGCAGGCGCCTGCACTGCCGTCTCGGCAAACGCAGGTGAGCATGCGGAGATGGCCAAGAGAAAAACCACACATATTGCGTCTGCTGACAGTGTCATGGACGGCTGCTACCTAAGCGCAGGGGATACCGAGTGTAGCGACATCGCCGCGATGCGGCGTACAAGGAAATACCGAATCTAAAGCGCGGAAAGCAGCGCGCATACCAAAGCAGACTGAACCGATGTACCTGCTTGGTTGCGTGGTTATGGCATCAGCAGAAAGAACCCTGCACCCGCTTCAAACAACGCATGCCACGATCCGCAGAAGAGCATGCCGGTACAAGCAACAACGCGTTACTTCCGGCAGCACGCATCAGAGGAGATCATTGCAACACCATCGACAACAGCCACGTGCAAAGACAGACATACGCCAGCAATCCCAGGCTGGCGGCCAGGGTGGTCCGCATGATCGCCGACTCCTGCCCCACCAGCTTGACCGCAGCCGCTGCAATGGCGATCGACTGCGGCGAGACCAGCTTGGCCATCACGCCGCCGGCGGTGTTGGCCGCCACCAGCAATGCGGCCGGCACGCCGATCTGTGCCGCCGTCACCGCCTGCAGATGCGCAAACAGCGTATTGCTGTTGACCACCGAGCCGGTGATGAACACCCCCATCCAGCCGATGACCGGCGACAGTAGCGGAAACACGCCACCGGCCTGCGTCAGTGCCAGACCAATGCTCGACGATGCGCCGGAATAGTTGGTGACATAGGCCACCGCCATCACCAGCGACACGGTGGCCAGCGGTCTCCACATTTCCCTCGCCGATTGGGCCAACTCGCCGGTTGCCGAGCGCAGGGTCAGGCGCGGCGACAGCAGTACCGTCAGCACTGCGGCGATCAGGATCGCCGTGCCGGAAGCGTTGAGCCAACCGACATTCCACACCGCAGGCAGCGTACGCACGCTGGCCACCAGTGGCGGCACTTCCTGCACGCGTTGATCGAGCAGGCCGATGGGCAGATGCAATACCGTGGCGGCAAGCGCGCCGTCCGCGGCAAACAGTGCCTTGAACGCAGGCAGGCTCCATACCAGGATCGCGCCGGTCAGGATGTAGAACGGCGACCATGCACGCAGCACCTGGGCAAGCGTCCAGCGCTGGGCGGAGCACGGCGGCGCCTGTGCTTCGCGGTAGATGCGCTTGGGCCGCCAGAACCGCATGAACAGGGCCAGGCCGCCCATGCCGGCCAGCGGGCCGGCAATGTCCACCAGTTCCGGCCCCAGCAGGGACAAGGTCAGCGTCTGCACGCCACTGAACACAACGCCGACAAACAGCAGCACCGGCCAGGTCTCGCGTACGCCACGCCAACCATCGAGCATCACCACCAGCCCCGCCGGCACCAACAGTGCGCAGACCTGCACCAGCGCGATCAGCATCAGCGACATCTCGTCCAGCTGTACGCCGCCCTGCTGCGCGCCGACCAGCACCGGAATGCCGATCGCGCCATAGGCACCCGCCGCGCCGTTGGCGAGCAGGCACAACATCGCCGCCTTGAGTGGACGGAAGCCCAGCTCCACCAGCAGTGCCGCGCAGATGGCAATCGGCACGCCGAAGCCTGCAGCGCCTTCCAGAAATCCGCCGAAGCAGAACGCGATGAGCAACACCTGGATGCGTTGGTCTTCGGACACCGTGGCGATGCTGCCGCGGATCACCTCGAACTTGCCGCTGCGGATTGCCAGCTTGTATAGCCACACCGCCATCAGCACGATGAAGCCGATCGGAAAGATGCCGTTGGCAATGCCCAACAGCGCGGCGCCCACGATGCTGGCCATCGGCATGCCGAACACCAGCGACGACACCGCCACCGAGACCAGCACCGCCAGCGACGCGGCGGTCAGCCCCTTGAGCCGCAGCAGCGTCAGCGCCAGCAAAAAGAACAGCACCGGCAACGCAGCCAGCAAGGCCGAGAGGTTGGCGTTACCGAGCGGGTCGTAGAGTTGTTGCCACATGGTCGGGCCTGCGCGGGTGGTGAGCGGAAAAGGTGACGCTAAGGTGCCGGAACAAGATTCGCGCACGCAGTGCCCGCAACGAAATCAGCGAGGTTGCGCAGGGTGATTTCGGAGATTTCCTGCAGCGCTTCGGCGGTGAAGAATCCCTGGTGCCCGGTCACCAATACATTGGGGAAGGTCATCAGGCGTTGAAACACATCGTCGTCGATGATCTCGCCCGAGCGGTCCTGAAAGAACAGGGCGCTTTCCTGCTCGTAGACATCGATGGCCAGATGACCGAGCTGGCGGGACTTGAGCGCGCGGATCACCGCATCGGTATCCACCAGCCCACCGCGCGAGGTGTTGACCAGCATCGCGCCGGGCTTCATCGACGCCAGCGCTGCGTCATCGATCAAGTGTTGCGTTGCCGGCGTCAGCGGGCAGTGCAGCGAGACGATATCCGCGCGTGCGAGCAGCGTCTCCAGTTCGACCCGTTGCCCGAGTGTCTCGAAGCCAGGCGTGGGATAGGGATCGTAGCCCAGCACAGCGCAGCCCATCCCAGTGAAAATACGTGCAGTCGCCAGCCCGATCTTGCCCAGCCCGACCAGGCCTACCGTCTTGCCGTGCAAGGTGCGGCCGAGCAGGCCATTGAGCATGAAGTTGCCCTCGCGCAGGCGGTTGTAGGCGCGGTGCGTCTGCCGGTTGAGCGTCATGACCAGCGCCAGGGTGTGCTCGGCCACCGCTTCGGGCGAGTAGGCCGGCACGCGTGCCACGAACAGGCCAAGTGCGGTGGCCGCGGCAAGGTCCACATTGTTGAAACCGGCGCAGCGCAGCAGCACCGCGCGCACACCGCTGGCGTGTAGCGCCTGCAGCACATGCGCATCGAGCTGATCGTTGACGAACACGCACACCACCTGGCACCCCTGCGCCAGTGCGGCCGTCTGCAGATCCAGCGTTGCCTCGAAGTAAACGAACTCGGCTGCACATTCCGCGCCCAGGCGCATTTTTGCTTCGTCGAGAAAGCGCTTGTCGTAAGGGCGCGTGCTGAAGACAGCCATTTTCATGCGGAAAACTCCATAGGTGCGGGAATACGGTAGCTCACCCAACCGGGCCTCTTCCACCGCGTTTTTGCCAATCGCCGCGACCACGACCAGCTCCAGTGGCGATGCAGACATCGAACCTGTGCCGAGGTTCGTTACTGCACAGCGCGCACCCACACTACGCGAGTGCGCCTGTGTGCGACGGTCTGGCGCTGGTGGGCGCGCGTGGTGGTGATCGGCAATGCGCACGTCGTGCAGGTCACGGAGGCGGACGCGTCCGCTTGCTTTCACCACGGCAGCGGTCGGAGCAGTACTTCACCTGGTCCCACACGCGCTCCCACTTCTTGCGCCAGCGAAACGGCCGCCCGCAGTGCATGCAGGGTTTCTCAGGCAACTCGTGTTTCTTGCGCATAGCCATGCGGCGCGTGAGCCTAACCGGAGGTGGGTGGGGCGTGGATGAGGCCGAGCATGTCATGTCGCGCGGTGCCCTGCAGATGCCGGTGCAGGCAACAAGCCCTGTGCCGCTGGCGACCCACGTGCAACGCGGCCTTGCTTCGCTGCCCCGTCTCGGAACAGACACGTTGCTCTCGCGTGCAGACGGCACAGGCAGCCTTCTGTCTCCAACGCAAGCAGGATCGGCCAGGCTTCCTGCTCCAATCCGGACCAGGGCAACAAGCGCACCTGCTCCCATGCAGGGGAGCAGGTGCCACAAGCGCCGCATCAGGGCGCTTGGCCCATACGGGTCACTTTCGGTGTGGTTTCACCGCAGCCAGCGCGGGTGCCATGCGGCTGATCAACAGCACGCCGCGTCCCACCGTGACCTGCAGCGCATCGCCAACCGCGAAACCGCAGTGTTCCAGCCAACGTCCGGACAGCCGCAGCTTGGGCACCGCGCAGCCGACGACATCCTCGGCCCGCCGCACGTCGTAGTGCTGGCAGCTCATGGTGACACGCTCGGGAATACGGAAGCCGGGCTTGCGCAAGGGCGGGGTGGGCGCTGGCGATGGATCTGCAGCCGACTCTTTATCGGTCACGGTGGAGACCGAACTCTTCTTTGGTCTGGTACGTGCGACAACAGATCGCTTTTAAGGCGATGTAGAGCGTGCACGTGCGGTTACGTCGACGTCGGGAGGGGTCATATCGAACTCCTTGTGCGATAGAGAGGCCCGCCACATCGCTGTCAATCAAGGTGGCGGACGGTGTGCGGTTGACAGACCGGCCACAAGGTACCGGCAGACCTTTCGGTCTCCGCACACCGCCCGCCATAGAGCGAGCACGCCCCATACACATGACATCGGGCAAAGAAAAAGCGCCGAAATCGTGCAATTGGCGCTGGTGCGCCTTGTGTTTTCGGACTGTCAAATCCGGCTGCGGAATGTGCCGCAGCAACGAGATCTTGCTACTCGCCAATGAAGCGAGTCAAGACAGGACGGCACGGCTCCCAACCGATCCTTCGTATGTGGCGTATCGTTGCGCCCAAAGACGACTTCGTTCTCCCACTACGAGAAAGCGATGACTTCCACTGCCGAAACGCCAGACCGTACGATTCCACTGCTCCCAGGCCGTTCGATCGAACGCACGGTTGCCTTCTACCGGCGGCTGGGCTTTGTCGGCGATGCGCATCCGCACGATGCGGGCTACGCGATCATGACGCGTGGCGAGGTGGAACTGCATTTCTTCGCGCACCCGGACCTTGATCCTGCTGCCTGCTATGCGGGGTGCTACATCCGGGTTGGCGATGTCGATGCGGTCTACGCCGCCATGCATGCGGCGGAGCTTCCGCTGCACGGCATCCCCCGGCTCGATCCTGTCGGCGACAAGCCATGGGGAATGCGGGAATTCGCGCTTGTCGACGAGAACGGCAACCTGCTCAGGATTGGGCAGGTGATCGGTAAGTAGGCATTCAATCGCCGGCTGCATCTGCGTGCCTGCCTATCCGCAACAGGCCGTGGATCGGGTAGCTCGATGGGCGGTGTTCTGCGCACTGCTGCCCGCCAATCGCACGCTGCAGACATCGGAGCTTGTCGCATGCGACGTCACCGGGCGATGCAGTGCGATGCATCACCCCAAGTCAATGGCCCGTTGTATCTCTGCTGGTGTTGCATTGCCCAGCGCAGCGTAGGCAGCGTGCAGCGTCTGCACAAAACGCGCATCGCCGGAAAGCGACGCGAACACCGTATCCACGGTGAGGAATGCCCCGATGTCATGGGCGGCATCGCCGGTGGCCGAGCGGCCGATGTCGCTTAGCTCTTCGCTCAGCGGATCGACCAGGGCCGCTCCATGACCAGCCTGCCTGCGCACGAACTGCAACCAGGCCGCTACCGGAATGCAGAGCCGGTCGATCCGCCGCCCGGCAGCCAGCGCGTCGCCGATGACGCCGAGCAGGCGTACCGGGATCTTCTGCGAGCCGTCCCAGGCGATCTGGGCGAGCAGGTGGCGGATGGCGGGGTTGCCGAAGCGGGCCAGGATGGCGTCAATGTACTGCTGCGCGTCGAAGCCCGGCATGGGCTGCAGGGTGGGGGCGATGTCTTCGCGCATCAGGGCTTCGACAAAGGTAGCCAGTTGCCGGTGGCGCATGGCATCGGCGACGGTTTCCAATTCAAGCAGGCTGCCGAGATAGGCGAGTGCGGAGTGCGGGCCGTTGAGCAGGCGCAGCTTGGCGCGTGCATAGCCGGCGATGTCGTCGCTGAGGGTCACGCCGGCACGCTCGAAGGCGGGGCGGCCGTTGCAGAAGCGGTCTTCGATCACCCACTGGCTGTAGCGCTCGCGCTGGATCGGCCAGGCGTCGTGCAGGCCGGTTTGCGCTTGTACTTGCGCGCGCAGCGCGTCGTCGCTGGCGGGGGTGATGCTGTCGACCATCGAGCGTGGGAAGGTGGCGTGCTGGTCGATCCACGCCGCAAGCGCTGGATCGTGTTGCTGGGCGAACTGCAACACCGCGCGGCGCAGCAGGCTGCCGTTGTCGGGCAGGTTGTCGCAGCTGAGCACGGTGAACGGCGCAATACCTTGCTGCCTGCGCTGCTGCAGGCCGGCGACGAGATAGCCGATGGCGCTGCGCGGTGTGCCGGGGTGGGCGATGTCGTGCGCGATGTCCGGATGAGTGAGGTCGAGCGTGTCGCCGGCCAGGCAGTAGCCTTTTTCGGTGATGGTGAGGGTGACCAGCCGCACGGCGGGATCGGCCAGGCGCGCGAGCACGGCGGCCTGTTCGTCGGCGGCGCACAGCACCTCGCGGATGGCGCCGATGATGCGCAGTTGCGGGTGCTCGTCGAGCAGGGCGAGGGTGTACAGGCCGTCTTGTGGGCGTAGGGCGTCGCGCACCGTTGGGCTGTGTAGTGAGACGGCGCAGATGGCCCAGCTGGGGTCATGCGCGAGCAGGTCGTCGATGTAGACGGCCTGGTGGGCGCGGTGGAAGGCGCCTGCGCCTAGATGGACGATGCCGATGGTGGTCTGTTTGGGGTCGTAGCTGGGAGTGAGGACGGTGGTTGGTAGGTGCGCGAGTGTTGCGATGGAGAGCGTTTGAATTGGCATGGGTTTTTGTTTGGAATCGTGGGGGTGCTGCAAGTTCGCCTGTGGCCGTACCCTCACCCCAACTCCCGCTCCGCGCCCCGGCCCACGTCTTGCGACGCGGGCGCTCCAAGGCACGCGCGCCAGTGGCGCGCAAGCGGTGCCTCTTCGCCCCGGCGGGAGAGTGGCTTAGGGGAATCGCGGCTGGGTGGCTTCTTTGCCCATGTCCGCATGGCGTGAGTGTCAGCGGTTTCTACTTGTCGGTGACGGTAAAGCGTTGTGTGCTGCGGATATCAGCGCTGGAAGCGCCGATCTGCACCTCGTAGGCGCCTGGGTCCACCGCGTAGGCCTTGCGCTGCTCGTCGTAGATGCGCAGCGCGTCCTGCGCCTTGAGGGTGAAGCACACCTGGCGTTGTTCGCCGGGTTGCAGGGTGACGCGCTGGAAGCCGCGCAGTTCCTTGATGGCACGTTCGCGTTGCGGCTTGAGCGGATGCAGATACAGCTGCACCACTTCATCGCCTGCGCGTTGGCCGGTGTTCTTCAGCGTGACCGTGGCCGTGAGCGTGCCATCGGCTGCAACCGTGGTGCGATCAAGGCGTAGATCCGAATACGCAAATTGCGTGTACGACAGGCCGTGGCCGAACGGGTACAGCGGCTTGCCGGTGAAGTAGCGATACGTACGCCCGCGCATGGCGTAATCGTCGAAGGCGGGCAGGCGCTCGTCTTCCTTGTAGAAGGTGATCGGCAGGCGGCCGCCAGGACTGGCCTGGCCGAACAGCACATCGCCGACCGCGCTGCCGCCGCGTTGGCCGGGGTACCAGGCCAGCAGCATGGCGGGCACGTGTTGCTGCGCCCAGTCGATCGCCAGCGCCGAGCCGGTGGTCAGCACCGCAACCACCGGCGTGCCGGTGGCCTGCAGTGCCTGCAGCAACTCGCGTTGCGGTTTGGGCAGGCGGGTGTCGGTGCGGTCGCCGCCGGCAAAGCCGGGATAGTTGACGTCCATCTCCTCGCCTTCGACATCGCCGGTGAGGCCGCCGACGAACACCACCACCTCGGCATTGCGTGCGGCGTCTACCGCTTCCTGCAGCGGCGGTTTGGCGCCGGGCATGCGCCAGGCCAGGCGCACGCCGGCATCGCGGGTGGCCTCGAAGTACTCCACGCGCAGGTCGTAGGCCCTGCCGCCTTCCAGCACGACGCTGGCATTGCCGCCGCGCATGCGCGGGGCCTCGCTCCATTGATCGATGAGCAGCTTGCCGTCCAGAGATAGGCGCACGCCATCGTCGGCGGCAATCTGCAGCTCGTAGGTACCCGACACCGGCGGCAGCAGCTGGCCATGCCAGCGCACGCTGAAGTCGTCCTTGGCCAGCGCACGGTCGGCCTGCAGTTCACCACGGCCGACGGCATCGTCGGTGGGCGCATTGCGGTCCCAGCGGAAGGCGATGCGCGGGTCGATGCGGGTCAGCACCGGTTGGCCGGCCAACGCACGTCCACGGAAGTACTCGCCGGTGAGTCCGTTCTGCTTGGCATCTGGCGCCGGGCGCAGATAGCGGGTGTCGATCGGTGCGGCGGCATTGGGATCTTCGCGCCCCTCCACCAGGTCGCTGCCGCGCGCGTAGACCACCTGCGCCTGCGGCGCGGCGTCGCGGATGCCTTGCAGGATGGTGACCGGCGCGGCCGGCGTGCCGTAGTAATTGCCCAGCAGCGACATCGGGTCGTCGGCGGTGGGGCCGATCACGGCAATGCGCTTGAGCGTGGGTTTGAGCGGCAGCAGGCCGTCGTTCTTCAGCAGTACCAGCGATTCGCGCGCGGTGCGGCGCGCCAATGCATCGTGCTGCGGCGACTGATTGGCCGAGGGCGGAATCTGCGCCCACGGCACCTTGGCCGGCGGGTCGAACATGCCCAGCCGCATGCGCGTGGTCATCAGCCGCTTGAGCGCGGTGTCGATGCTGGCTTCGTCGATCAGGCCCGCACGCACCGCCGCCGGCAACGCGGCATAGGTGTCGCCGCAATCCAGGTCGGTGCCGTGCTTGACGCCAAGTGCGGCCGCGGCCTCGGGCGTGGGCACGATCTTGTGGTTCTGCCAGATATCGCGGATGGCGGCGCAGTCGCTGACGATATAGCCATCGAAGCCCCAGTCGCGGCGCAGGATGCCTTCCAGCCGCGTGCTGGCCGAGGCGGATTCGCCGTTGACGCGGTTGTAGGCGCCCATCACCGCGGCGACCTTGCCTTCCTGCACCAGGGCCTGGAAGGCGGGCAGGTAGGTCTCATACAGATCGCGTTCGCTGGGATGCACGTCGAAGTGATGACGGTCGGCCTCCGGCCCGCTGTGCACCGCGAAGTGCTTGGCGGTGGCATCGAGCTTGCGATACGGCCCTTGCTGGGCCTGCAGGCCCTGCACGAAGGTCACGCCCATGCGCGCGGTCAAAAACGGGTCTTCGCCATAGGTTTCCTGCCCGCGGCCCCAGCGCGGGTCGCGGAAGATGTTGATGTTGGGCGACCAGAAGGTGAGCCCCTGGTAGCGCCTGTGCTCGCCGCGCGCCAGGAACGCGTGGTGCTTGGCGCGTGCTTCGTCACTGATGGCGGTGGCCACCTCGGCCATCAACGGGGTGTCGAAGGTGGCGGCCAGGCCGATCGCCTGCGGAAACACGGTGGCGCCGCCGGCACGCGCCACGCCGTGCAGCGCCTCGTTCCACCAATCGTATTCGGGCACCTGCAGGCGCGGGATCGCCGGAGCGGCGTTCTGCATCTGCGCGGCCTTTTCCTCCAGCGTCATGCGCGCCACCAGGTCGGCCGCGCGTACATCGAACGGGCGCTGGGTGTCCAGGTATGGCGGCGGCGTTGCGGCCTGCGTGCCGGTGGCGGCAAGCGCCATCGCCAGCAGTAAGCCGCGTGCGAGTGCACGGCGTGGCGCGACGGCGAGATGGGCAGGGTGCGAATGCATGGTCAGTCCTCCTGGGTGCGGTGCGGTTCCAGCTGGGCAAACGGCCCGATCATGCTGCCGACGAAACCGCCGGCCTGTGCGGTGCTGAGCATGCCTGCATCGTCGTTGCGGCGTAGCGATTGCCAGCCGCGCCCATCGGCATCGAAGGCGAAGCTGTAGGCCCCACCGTCGCCGCTGATCTGCAGGCGCAACTGTGCGGTTGCGGGGATGCGGGTGCGTGCGAGCGTGGTGGTTGTTGCGCCATCGCGCTTGTCGAGGAAGACGTCCAGCGCATCGCCGTTGCGTCGTACGCCTAGCGCATACCACGCGTTGGAATTCTGAAAGGCAGCCAGCCCTGCGCTGATGCCGGGCTGCGTGGGTACCGCCAAGGCCGTGCTTGCGGTAAAGCGCGTGTGCTGCTGGCGACGTGCGAGGAAGGCCGGTGTGGCGGTGCTGTCCAGGCCGTGTGCGTTGGCATGCAGCGTCACCCAACCGGCGCGCGTGCGCAGGCTGGCCACTTGATGTTTGGGCACACGTAAGAAAAGCCATTCGCGCTGCAGCGAGGTGCCGGCGAAGTCGTCGCGCCAGGTGAAGTTGCCCGACAACGGGGCTTGATCGGCCGGTGTCTTGCCGTCGCGCGGGCTCTGTGCGTGATACGGAATCGGCTCGCCGGCCGGCAGGATCGACGGCCAACCATCGCGCCAGTGCACCGGCAGCAGGAAGGTTTCGCGTCCGGTGTTGTAGCGCTCGCCCGCATACGGGCGGCTGGCCAGAAACACCGCCCACCATTGCCCGTCCGGTGTGTCCACCAGATCCACATGCCCGGCATTGCTGACCGGATGCGCGCGCTCGGCCGGAAGGTCGCGCTGAGTCAGGATCGGGTTGTGCGGCGAGGCCTCGAACGGCCCCCACACGTTGCGGCTGCGCAGCACCACCTGCGAATGTTGCGGCCCGGTGCCGCCTTCGGCACACGAGAGGTAATACCAACCGTCGCGTTGATACAGATGCGGGCCTTCGATCCAGATCGGCTTGCTGGCCAGGTCCACGCCACCGTTGAGCAACACCTTGCGTGGGCCGATCGGTTGATTGCTGGCCAGGTCGAAGCGCTGCATCCAGATCGCGCGATGGCCGTCGTACAACGGCGTGCCTTCCGGCGGGCCGTTGTTGAGCAGGTAGGCGCTGCCGTCGGTATCGAAGAACAACGACGGGTCGATGCCGTCGATGCCCGGCAACCACGTCAATGCCGACCATGGGCCGGCGGGATTGCTGGCGCTGGCGATGAAGTTGCCGCCGCTGTCGACCGAGGTGCCTACGACATAGAAACGCCCGGCATGATGACGGATGCTGGCAGCGAACATGCCGCGCGATACGCCCAGCCTGTCGTAATCGAGCTGCTCACGGTGCTCGACCACATTGCCGATCTGCGTCCAGTGCACCAAGTCGGTACTCTCGAACACCGGAATCGCCGGGAAATACGCGAACGTGGAATTGACCAGGTAATAGCGCTCGCCCACGCGCGTCACGCTGGGGTCCGGGTAGAACCCGGCCAGCACCGGATTGCGGTAATGACCGGCCGGCAGCGGTTTGGTGAACACCGTATCGTCGCCACGATAGTCGAACCAATCGAAAGCGACATCGGCTTGCGCTTGCGCCTGCACGCGCGCAGGCGCGGTCACCGCAAGCAGCAGTGCCGCAAGCGCGGCCAGCAGCCAGCGCATCACCAGTCCCACATCGCACCGTCTTCCAGCCGCGCGATCGGCAACTGCTTGGGCACATAGGGGTACTTCGCGGCCAGGGCTTCGTCGATGTCCACGCCATGCCCGGGCGTTTCGCCGCAATGCAGGCGGCCATCGCGGAACACGTAATCGTGCGGGAACACCGCGTTGGCCTCGTCGGAATGGAACATGTATTCCTGGATGCCGAAGTTGGGCACCCAGGTGTCGAAGTGCAATGCCGCGCCCATGCACACCGGCGACAAATCGGTGGCGCCGTGGAAGCCGGTGCGCACCTGATGCAGGGCGGCGAAGTCGGCCAGCCTGCGCACATGCGTAATGCCGCCGGCGTGGACAATCGTGGTGCGGATGTAGTCGATCAACTGCTGCTCGATCAGGTGCTTGCAATCCCAGAGCGAATTGAATACCTCGCCCACCGCCAGCGGCGTCACCGTGTGCTGGCGGATCACTTCGAACGCGCGCTGGTTTTCCGCCGGCGTGGCGTCTTCCAGCCAGAACAGCCGGTATGGTTCCAGGTCGCGGCCCAGGCGCGCGGCCTCGATCGGGGTGAGCCGGTGGTGCGCGTCGTGCAGCAGCTCGATCTCGTCGCCGTGGTCGTTGCGCAATTGCTCGAACAATTTCGGCACCACGCCGAGATAGCGCGGCGTGGACCACACCGTTTCGGTCGGCAATTCGCTCTCTGCAGGCTCATACGGTTTGCCGCCGCTGGAAATGCCGTAGGTCTTCTTGATGCCGGGCACGCCGCACTGCGCGCGGATGGCGATGAAGCCCAGCTCGCGGAAGCGGCCGACCTCATCGCTGGTTTCGGCGATATCGCGGCCATTGGCATGGCCGTACACCAGCGCACCCTCGCGCGAGCGCCCGCCCAGCAGCTGATACAGCGGCAGGCCGGCCATCTTGCCCAGGATGTCCCATAGCGCCACGTCTACCGCGGCGATGGCGCTCATCGTCACCGGGCCGCGCCGCCAGTAGGCGCCGCGATAGAAGAACTGCCAGATGTCCTCGATGCGGCCGGCGTCGCGGCCGATCAGGTTCGGCACCAGGTGTTCCTGCAGGTAAGCCGCCACTGCCAGCTCACGGCCGTTGAGCGTGGCATCGCCCAGCCCGGTGATGCCCGAGCGGGTGCGGATCTTCAAGGTGACGAAGTTGCGCCCGGGGCAGGTGACGATGACGCGCGCCTCGACGATCTCGCGATCGCGGGCCGAGCCTTGCAGTGGAGCAGGGGAGTCGGGGGTCTGTGACATCGTGGTCTCGCTCAGGGAGAAGTGGCGGCAGTGATGGGGAGTTCGAACGGGCCGGCCGGCAGGCCGCTGCGGTCGTACAGCGTGCAGACCGGGCTGTCGGCCCAGCAGTAGCGCACGCGCGTGGGGTCAAGGCCGGGAGGAATGCGCAGATCGATGGCGTGGTCGTGCACGGTGGCGACGGCATAACGACAGGTGCCGGGGGCGGCGGCACAGACCTCGAAACCGATCGGTGCATCGTTGCCATAACTCAGCAGCGTAGTGTCCACAGCATCGAAGGCGATGCGCACGCCGTCGCCTTCGCGTTGCGCGCTGCGCGGCACCGGGCCGGAGGGCGCAAGCGCTTCGCCGTACACCACCTGCCGCGCCGCACGCGCCAGGCGCCGGCCCAGTTCCTGCTTGTTGGCCGGATGGATGTCGTAGCGGTCGCCGATGTCGATCGTCACTGCCAGGCCGGCATGCGCATCGTTGGCGACGAAGCGGCGCTGCGCCTCGCGCAGCTGCGCCCAGCCGCTCTCCACCGGCTGCGTGGGCGGCGCGCCATAGTTGGCCAGTTGCACGATCAGCAGCGGCAACTGCGCACCGAAGCGCTGCCGCCAATCGCGTTGCCATGCGGTGAGCAAGGCCGGGTAATGCGCGGCATCGCCGGCATTGGATTCGCCCTGGTACCACAGCACGCCACGCAGGCCGAGCTGGCCGAGCGGGGCGATCATGCCGTTGTACAAGGTGGTCAGCCCGGCCGCCGACGACCACGGCGCGCGCGGTGGCGAGCCCAGTTGCGGCGGCACGATGCGGTACTGCCAGGGTGCATCCAGCGGCAGCGTGCTGCCATCGGCGAACTGCAGCGCACGCGATTGCGCATCGCCCAGCAACCCGCCACGCCGATAGGTATTGAGCACATTGAGCACGATGCTGTTGCGCCCGGCATGCAGGCGCCCGCGCGGCAAGCGGTAGCGGCGCGGCTGATCGGCGCCGTAGCTGCTGCCCACGCCGCGCCCGTTGACCCAGGTCTGGTCCAACTCGTCCACCGGCCCGAGCAGCAGGGTGGCATCTTGTGCGGCCTGCGTCTGCGTCAGCTCCACGCTGGTGCGGTACCAGACCATGCCGTTGAAGCCGACCAGCTGCGGCACGCCCCAGTCGTCCCACGCGCCCAATGCCGCCGGTGCGGTTTGCCAGGCGCCGGGCGCATCCGGTTGCCAGGGCTCGCCTTGGCCGTGCACCTGCCACCAGGCTTCCCAGAGCGCGGCCCAACGCGGCGCCGCATCCACAGGGTCGACGGCGTACCGCGCAAGCACATCCAGTGCCGGGCCATCGTCGCCGGCGGCGCGCAAGGCTGTCTCGCCGATCCAGGCCTGCAGTTGCGAGCCGCCCCAGGAGGCATTGATCAGGCCCATCGGCACATCGACGGTCTTCTGCAACTCACGTGCGAAGTAATAGCAGGCGGCAGAAAACTCCTTCACCGTTTCCGGCGTGGTGAGCTGCCACGCGGCAGCGCCACCGAAGCCGCGCTGCGGCGTCGGGCTGGACTGCGCCGGCACCTTGAACATGCGGATGCGCGGGTTGTCGGCATCGGCGATCTCGCTGCGTGAGTCCAGGGTGCGATGCACCTGTAATTCCATGTTGGATTGGCCCGAGCACAGCCACACATCGCCGATCAGCACGTCGTTGACCTGCTGCGTCACGCCCGTGCCGGTGCGTGCGCTCAAGGTGTACGGGCCGCCGGCGGCGTGCGCAGGCAGGCGCGCTTCCCAATGGCCCTGCCGGTCTGCGCGCGCATGCACCTGCTGCGCATCCAGTTGCACGCTCACGCGCGCGCCCGGGGCTGCATCGCCCCACACGCGGATCGGTGCATCGCGCTGCAACACCACATGCTCCTGAAACAGTGCATGCAGCAATGGCGCGTCGGCTGCCTGCGCCAGGCGCGGCAGCAGCGCTGCCAAGAGCGCTGCCATGATGACCGTCGAGCTGCGTGCGCTCATTTGGGATTCCCCGGTGCATACGGAAACTTCAGGGCCTGGTAATACGCCAGCGGATGCGCCGGCGGCGCCGTGCCGGCAGGCAATGGCCGCCTGGACACGCGCTGGAAGTAGGCGATGCTGGCATCGCGCCACCACTGCGCTTCGTCCTGCTGGATCGCCAGGAAACTAGCCACCTGCTGGTAACGCGGCGGATCGATCCTGTCGGCAAGGCCCTGCCAGGTCGCGCGCATGGCACGCACCTCGTCCACGCCGTGGTCGTAATGCCATATCAGCTCGTCCCACAGCGGTCGCCCGGAGGCCATGCGGTGCTCCCAGGGCACATGGTGGAACCACAGCAGGTAATGCTCCGGCACGCGCTGCACATCGCCGAACACACGTGCCACCGGCTTGGCGTATTGCGCCACTGCATTGCTGCCGCTGGCACTACGGTCAAAGCCAATGCCGTGACGGTCGGCGCGGTGGTAGTAGACCGGGTCCCAATCCGGGCGCTCGCTGCCGGCATCCCACGGCGCCGGGCCGTAGTGATGCCCGCGCCCCATCAGGTGATGCAGGCCGAGCGGGGTCATGTAGTCCACCACTGCCTCGCGCGAGCGCAGCATCATCCCCACCACCGGCGTCACCACGTCAGCATCGTTGGAGAAGCTCATGCGCACCCACTCCTGCGCGATGGCCTGCGGCGACAACTGCGGATTCCACGCCAGCCGTCCGTACGCATACCAGTTGGCCTGGTCGAAGATCGAGCCGCTCCAGTTGCGGTCCGCACCGATGTTGGCCACCCCGGCAATGCCGGTCAGCCGCGTGCGTTTGGCATCCTTGAACAAACTGCCATCCACGCTGCTGGCCACCGTCGAGCCCTTGCCGCGCGCATAGGTGTCGGCCTGCAGGGTTTCGGCAAACAGCGTGCCCAGATAGGCCAGATGGGTGGAAAAACCCAGATATTCCTTGGTGATCTGGAACTCCGGCATCAACGGCGTCTTGCGCATCGCCCCGAACAGCGGATGGAACGGCTCGCGCGGCTGGAAGTCGATGGCGCCATTTTTCACCTGCACGATCACGTTGTCGCGGAACCGGCCATCCAGCGGCAGGAACTCGCTATACGCCTGCTTGGCGCGATCGTCCGGCTGCTCATGCGAATAGACGAACGCGCGCCACATCACCACCCCGCCATGCGGCGCGAGTGCATCGGCCAACAGATTGGCGCCATCGGCATGGCTGCGCCCGTAGTCCTGCGGGCCGGGCTGGCCTTCGGAATTGGCCTTGACCAGAAAACCGCCAAAATCCGGAATGCGCGCGTAGATGGCGTCGGCGGTGTCGCGCCACCACCGCTGTACCTGCGGATCCAGCGGGTCGGCGGTCGTCAGGCCACCGATCTCGATCGGCGCGCTGAAGCGCGCGCTGAGAAACACGCGAATGCCGTAAGGGCGAAACACCCTGGCCAGTGCCGCTGCCTTGTCCAGATACTGCGGCGTCAGGCTCCAGGCCTTGGCATTGACGTTGTTGAGCACGCTGCCGTTGATGCCCAGCGATGCATTGGCGCGCGCATAGTCGGTGTAGCGCGGATCCAGATACCCGGGCAGGGTCTGCCAGTTCCACAGGGACGCACCGGCATAGCCACGCTCGACCACCCCGTCCAGGTTGTCCCAGTGATTGAGCAGGCGCAGCTGCAGCCGCGGCGACTCGCGCAGGTCCAGCGCGGCCAGCGATTGACCGGTCTGCAGCAGGCGCAGCAAGTGGAATGCCCCGTACAGCGCACCGATATCACTGCCGCCGACGATGGCGGTGGCGCGATGCCCGTCCACGCGGACGCTGCGGATCAGATAGCCGTCGCGGCCCAGGCCGGTGGTCTGCAGGTGCAATGCCGCGATCTGTGGCGCTGCGGCCGCACCCAGCACGATCGCACCATCGCGCGTGACCGTGGCAGACGAGGACGGCGCAGCACCAAGCAGGCCCGACAGCCCACGCTGCAATTCCTCGCGTGCGGCCTGCAAGCTTGGCGAGTCGCCGACGACGATCAATTCGCTTGCGCTGCCGCGCACCTGCGCCGCGTTGGCCAGCGGGTGGTAGCGCAACCACAAGTCGTAGCCATCTTCGGCGCGCGCACCGGCACTGGCCAGCACCAATCCACCCAGCAGCGTCACCGCCAGCCACCACGGCTGCGCCAACGCAGCGCAATACGCGACGCAGCGCCGCGTTGCACGCGCGCTCATGCGGCATGCTCCATCGACATCCACGTACACGGCGGCGTATCGCCGCTCTGCCTGCTTCCCGGTACCATGCGTCGCATCGTCGTGCACGCAGTGAGCGCTTGCGTTATCGCAGCGGTTTGTGTGCATCGTGCAGGTTCGCCACCCACTTGAAGAGGCCACGCTTGGAGAAGGTCAGGAAATCGGTCCGCCGCACCAGCCGCGCGACCACCATCGACGAGGTGGCGGCGCTGGCGAAGGTCTCGCCGATGACGGTCTCGCGCGTGGTCAACAACAACGGCAGCGTGCGCGATGCCACCCGCGCACGCGTGCTGCGCGCGGTCGACAAGCTGGGCTACACGCCCAACCTGGCGGCCAGTGCCCTGGCCGCCGCGCAGAGCACGCGCATTGCGTTGATCTACAGCGATCCCAGTGGCGCCTACCTGCGTGAATTGCTGCTGGGCGTGTTGCGGGTTGCCTCGCGCACGCCGATCCAGCTGGTGATCGATTGCTGGGACGACCTGGATGCAGACGCCGAACGCCGCGCCGCGCGCAAGCTCGCCAAGGGCGTGGCCGGGGTGATCCTGCCGCCACCGCTGTGCGAATCCAAGGCCGCGGTCTTGGAACTGGTCCGCGCCAAGGTGCCGGTGGTGGCGATCGCCTCCAACCATTTCAGCCCGGATGTGGCCTGCGTGCGCATCGACGAATTCGCCGCCGCCAAGGAAATCACCGAGCATCTGATCGCCCAGGGCCACACGCGTATCGGTTACATCGCCGGCCATCCCAATCTGTCGGCCAGCACGCGCCGTTTCGAAGGCTTCCAGGCGGCGCTGGCCGATGCCGGCCTGCGGCTGGATCGGCATCTGGTGCAACCGGGCGACTACACCTACAAATTCGGCCTGGTCGCCGCCGAAAAATTGCTGGCGCGCAGGCGTCGCCCCAGCGCCATCTTCGCCAGCAACGACGATATGGCCGCCGCTGCAATCTCGGTCGCACATCGGCGCGGGCTGGATGTGCCACGCGATCTGTCGGTGGTCGGCTTCGACGACACCTCCGCCGCCACCGCGGTCTGGCCCGAACTCACCACCGTGCAGCAGCCCATCGCCGCCATGGCCGACGCCGCGCTGGACATCCTGTTGAAGACGATACGCGCCAAGGAGCGCACGGCGAAGATGGTCGATCATGTGGTCGCGCACCTGCTGGTCAAGCGGGATTCGGTGGCCGCACCGGCGGCGCCGGATGCAGCGGGACAGCCCTGACGCTGCACGCGGTTCTGCGCGCAGGCCGCCGGTGATCGCCTGCGCGTGCAGGCGGTCACCGACACGGCATCAACGCGTCAGATACTGGTTGATCAGGTTCTCGTAGGCTTCCTGGCGGCCGCTGAGCTGCTTGGGCGCGTTGCCGGCCGCGTACTGGGCCAGATCCACCAGCGTGCTGCTGCCGTTGGCAAAGTCGGCACCGGCACCGCTGTCGAGGCTGGCGTAACGCTCGGCGCGCCACTGCTCCAGCGGCGAGGACGTCAGCAGCGCATTGGCCACTTCCAGCCCGCGTGCGAACGCGTCCATGCCGCCGATATGCGCCAGGAACAGATCCTGCGGGTCGGACGACTCGCGGCGCACCTTGGCGTCGAAGTTCAAACCACCCGGTGCCAGCCCGCCCTGGCGCAGCACCACCAGCATTGCGCCGACGGTGTCGTACAGGTCGGTCGGGAACTGGTCGGTATCCCAGCCGTTCTGCGGGTTGCCGCGGTTGGCATCGATGCTGCCGAGCAGGCCGGCATCGGCTGCCACCTGCAGGTCGTGCTCGAAGCTGTGGCCCGAAAGCGTGGCATGGTTGGCTTCGATATTGAGCTTGAAGTCCCGGTCCAGGCCGTGCTGGCGCAGGAAGCCGATCACCGTGGCGCTGTCGAAGTCGTACTGGTGCTTCATCGGCTCCATCGGCTTGGGCTCGATCAGGAAGTTGCCGGTAAAGCCAATGGCGCGGCCGTAATCGCGTGCCAGGGTCAAGAAGCGCGCCATGTTGTCCTGCTCGCGCTTCATCTGCGTGTTGTGCAGGCAGGCGTAGCCTTCGCGGCCGCCCCAGAA